>CAXXIN010000014.1:0-210027 GCA_963665275.2 Negativicutes bacterium | reverse complement strand
CAGGCTATCGAAATCGAAACAGCCAAACGCGGATTTTTCAGCACAATTTTAGATTACTCTTATGACGGAATCGTCACGATTGACAAGGATCACAACATCACCGCCTTTAATCCGGCCGCGCAAAACATTATAAAAATCAGTAAAGCAAAAGTAATGGGGCAACCGATTGCAAAAATAATCCCCCAACTTCATCTAGATAAAATTTCCAACAGCAAGCAGGATGACATCCATAGCATCATTAGTCTTAATGGTGTGAGAGTTATGTGCAATAAAATACCGATCATTGTCAACGACAAATCGTTTGGAGCCGTCGCGACCTTTCAGGAAATCAGCAAAATACAGCAAATGGAAGCCATAATTCGTCAGGAAATTTACGCTCGCGGACATATTGCAAAGTTCAACTTTTCAGATGTGATTGGCGAAAGCACCGAAATTAAAAATGCGATTGAAACAGCCAAGGACTTTGCAGCAACGAGTTATAACATCTTGATCTTGGGTGAAACAGGGACGGGTAAGGAGATTTTTTCTCAAAGCATCCACAATGCGAGCATCCGTTCCCAAGGGCCCTTTGTGGCGATAAACTGTGCGGCGTTACCAGCGCATATTTTGGAAAGCGAGTTGTTCGGCTATGTTGGCGGCGCGTTCACCGGCGCCAGCAAGGACGGGAAAGCGGGGCTGTTTGAAGTTGCCCATGGCGGGACGATTTTTTTGGATGAAATAGGGGAAATGGACTATATCAACCAAGGCAGATTGTTGCGTGTGCTACAGGAAAGAACGGTAGTAAGGTTGGGCAGTTACAAGGTATTGCCGATTGATGTCAGAGTGATTGCGGCTACCAATAAGGACTTGGAGTCATTAATTCGCGAAAATAAATTTCGGGAGGATTTGTATTACCGTTTGAATGTACTCAGTTTGGAGCTTCCTCCGCTCAGAGAACGCCAGCCAGATATTCGATTATATATAGAAGAGTTCCTGAATGAATTGTCTTCTGGATCCGGTCGGAGTTTCAAGTTAAGTCACGACGCCATTCAATTTTTAGAGGAATATCCCTGGCCGGGCAATGTTCGTGAGCTTAGAAATTTGATGCAACGAATTGCTGCAACCTCTAAAATTGATGCCATTAACAGTGCTATATTAATGGGAATGTTTAAATTGAAAAGGGCAAGCACACCGGTGTTATCTCATCGAGAGGATCGGCAGATACGAGAAATTGCGGCAGCATTAAAAGAGACCAAGGGAAATTATTCTGCGGCCGCCCAAATATTAGGCATCCACCGCATGACTTTGCGGCGGAGAATGCAAAAACTGCAAATGGAATATTAGTTTTTCACCTATCAGAGTCTATATCCGGCAATGTTGAACCTGCCAAATCGCCTTAATTCTCTCTGTAGTTCTTCGACATCAACTGCACTTAATACCAATAAGGCATCTGACAAAATTGTCAGATGCCTTATTGGTATTATTTCGCCGACGTTTTTGTTTTAGGCCAATGTCAGTACTTTGAACTTTAATTCGAATGAACGCTATTTGAGCATAGTCAGCTCAACAAATTTTTGGGATAGTACGGGATCGAATTGACTGCCAGCGCATCTTTGAAGCTCTTCAATTGCTTCATCGTGGCTAATGGCTTTTCGGTAAGGTCGATCATTGGTCATGGAGTCATAGGCATCCACAATCGCCATGATGCGGCACTCGATTGGGATCTGTTCCTCTTTATGCTTCAGTGGATAGCCCGCCCCGTCCCATCGCTCATGATGTTTGAGAATTAATTCGGCAATATGCGTAATTTCAGGTAATGATAAGGCAATATGGTATCCTATTTCGCTATGCTTGGTTATGAATTGAAATTCCTCTGTTGTTAATGGCTCTGCCTTCAAAAGCAGACTGTCAGGAATGCCAATTTTGCCTATATCATGGAACCGCCCCAACAACCTTATACTATCCACACAGCTCTCCGGCAACCCAATATTGAACGCCAACTGGACGGCAATCTCCTGAGAGCGGAAAGAATGTTGCTCCGTGTTGGTGTCCTGTGCTTTCAGCAGTCTGTCCATTGTAGTGGTGGTAGCACTGCAAAATCTTCTCGAGCTCAGCAAATCTTCTGTCCACAGAGAAAGGGAGTCTGCTTTTTTATTTTTTGCCGCTCTGTAATGCACCGTCACGAGAAACTCTCCTTTGTCATGATCAAAACTTTTAATAGCTCGATCTAAAAATCATAAGTCTGTTGGCAAATTGAAATTCCATTTTAACTGGTTGCGCCCGGTCTGTTTGGCTTGATAAAGAACCTGATCCGCAGCCAGGAGGATAATTTCAGGCGATGAACCTCTGGTCGGAACAAAACTGGCGCTGCCGATGCTAACCGTAACAAACCGGCTGACTGAAGAAGCGCTGTGCTCCAGCCTCAATTCTTCAATACTGGCGAGGATCTTGTTTCCGATGAGTAAGGAATTCTCCTGCGTGGTGTTTGGCAATATCAGGGCGAATTCCTCGCCCCCGTAACGGGCCGCGAGATCCGTGGATCGTTTGGTCACGCCGCCCAAGATAGTCGCGATTTTCTTCAGACATTCATCGCCGGCGATATGGCCGTAGGTATCGTTATATAATTTGAAATTATCGACATCCAGCATAAGCAGTGAAATGGGCGTCTGATCCCGTTTGGCCCGCCCCCATTCCCTCGCCAAAAAATCGTCGAAATAGCGGCGATTGGCAATGCCGGTTAGTCCATCAGACAAGGAGAGTCTTTCCAATTTTTCATTCAGCAATTCCAGCTCATAGGTTCGTTCCTGTACTCTGACTTCCAACACTTCATAAGCTTGACGCAGTTCCGACTCGCGTTTTTGCAGCTGGAGGGCCATATTGTTAAAAGAGAAGGCCAACTGGCCCAGTTCATCGCCGGTATCGGGCCAGATGCTGGCGTTCATTTTGCCTGCCGCCAAATTTTCCGCCATTACCGACATGGCTGTAATCGGTCTGGCCAACGCCCTAGCCTTCATTATTCCGATGAAGCCTGCAAGAACCGCTGTCAATAGCACAAGAAGCAACCCTACCCGTCTGACTTGCCAAATACCTGTCATGGCTTCATCAAAAGGCTGTTGTACAACCAAGCCCCAACCGGTATGCCCGATATGACTGAACCCTGCCAGTTGTTTCTGTTGCTCGAATTCATACTCAACCCACCCGGTTTGTTTTGACATCGCCGCCTTCACTGGCGGAAAATCAGAAATGTCTTGACCAATCTGAAGCTGGGGATGAAGCAGTACCAGTCCCTTGGCATTGACAAGAAACGCATAGCCGGTTTTCCCGATGCTGATTTGACTGATGTGTGCGACAATCCTGTCCATACCTATATTGGCAATAAGAAACCCAACGACTGCCTGGGCATCATTTTTTATTGGCGCAGCTATTACAATGCCTAGTTTGCCAGTACTACGCGAGATTAGAGTATCGGATATGGCAGTCTTTTTTGTGCTTTGGGCGGTCTGGAAATATTCCCGGTCCGCATAATTGATCAGTGCATCCGCCGACAGTCCATCGGATCGGGTTATCAGGTTGCCGTCAAGATCGGCGACAAGCACAATATGTATATCCTCATCCCTGTCAGCCAAGACCTTGAGAAGCCGCGACTGTGCATCCGGATGCATCGAATTTATTTCATCCGTATTGGCAATAATCTCAAGCATGTTAATTTTTTCACTGAACATCTGGTCAACATCTTTGGCGATGTTATTTGCCAAAACCTGGTTTTGCTCAAACACGGCCTTTACTTCGTTTTGTTCGCCAAGTACACCGGCGACAAAAGTTGTAAAGAGAAGAGGCATGACGGCTGTAAGCAGGAAAAGCAGACTGAACTTTTTTCGCAAATTCAAGTCAAACCAAATAGCGGCAACTTTTCCCCTGAACCAGGCAACCATCACGCTTAATCTCCTTTCATAAAGTAATTTTCTCATGATTTTGGCAAAACACCCACCGAAATATTAAGTCACAATATTATTCAGAACAACTCGTTCCTGTAAGGTAATGATGTGGTCGATATCCAATATAACCACCAACGCGTCAGCGAGCTTGCCGATTCCCTGGACGAACTGGGCATCCATTACAAACGATGGCGGTGGCGGCTCTACGCAGTCGCCTGCTATCTTTGCCACCTCGTGGACGGCGTCCACGATGAGCCCCACCGTCTGTCCTGATACATCCACTACAATGATACGGGTATCTTCCTGATGTTCCCGGGTATTGAACCCGAATCGCTTGCGAAGGTCCAGTACCGGGATAATTCTGCCGCGCAGATTGATGATTCCTTCCATGAATTCCGGGGAGTTGGGCAACTTTGTCACCGCCACCATCCGATTGATTTCCTGCACTTTGCTGATGGGAAGTCCATAGTCTTCATTAGCCAGCTTAAAAATTACCAGTTGTATATCGGATGCCATATTCACTCCCTCCTAAATCCTGAACTTGGACAACGCGCTCTGCAGTTCAGTTGCCAATTGCGCCAATGCTTGACTGGCGGATGCGATTTCTTCCATGGATGCAGCCTGCTCTTCGGTTGCTGCCGAAACAGTCTGCGCTTCAGCGGCCGAATCGCGGCTGACACTCTCCACTTCCTTGATGGAGCTGACGATACGCTGACTGCCGACAGCAGCTTCATTGATCGCTGTGGCGATAAGGTTGACTTGGTCAGTGACCTGACGAACCTGTCCATTGATCGCACCGAAATTGGCGCCTGCTACGTTGACCAACTCCACTCCCTGCGTTATATCGCGGATGGCGATGTCGATCGCCCCAACCACATTACCGATACTGTTATGATTTTGTTCGACAAGTTTTTTAATCTGATGCGCCGCTGTTTCCGACTGCTCGGCCAGTTTGCGGACTTCTTCAGCTACAACGGCAAAGCCTCGTCCCTGCTCTCCGGCTCGCGCCGCTTCAATGGCTGCATTCAGCGCCAGTAGGTTCGTCTGTCCGGCAATGGTCGAGATCAGACTCACAATTTCACCAATTTGTGCGGAACTGGCCTTGAGTTCTACCGCTGCAGTTTGCGCCTGTTTTGCACCTGCGCTGACAGCCCCCATCTGGGTCACTGCCTGGTCAACCGATGTTTTTCCTGTCAGTGCTGCCTTGGCAGTCTGCTCGGACATTGTCGCCATTTCCGCCGCAGTAGCGGAAACTTCTTGCATGGTCGCGGATATTTCCTCGACGATGGCTGAGGTATCATTGACTGCAGCAACCTGTTTTTCGCTGCCGTGAGCTACCTGGGTAATCGAGGCTGCGATGCTGGAGGACGCCTCTGCAGACTGTTCTGCGTTGGCTGTCAGTTCTTCCGAGGCTGCCGCCAGTTGCTGCGAGCTCTGCGATACCTGACCGATCAGCTGCCTCATACTGCGCAACATCCGGTCGAAGGATCTGCCCATATCACCGAATTCGTCACGCCGACTCATATACCCCGCATCAATGTCCTTGTCAAAATGCCCCTGGGCCATGTCGTCTAGTCTGGCGCTTACAGTTACCAGTGGTTTGGTGATCATGCGCGTCAGGAAGAAGCTGACAACGATCACGATAAGCAGTGCAACCAAACTGAGGGAGAGAGTCGTGATCTTCACTGCGCTTACTGTTGCGGCGGAAGCTGCCATCTGATCGCTGATTGCTTTTCGATTGTCCACAACTTGTGCATGGGTTGTTTTATTGATATCTTCCGTAACCTTGACCAAGCCAGTGCCGATTTCAACAAACTTGTCTTCCAAAGATTTTAGAGCCGTTGCGTTTACTGTAGCGGCATTCTTTTCCCTGTGGTATTGTTGCACAACTGGAAACAACGTGTCTTTAATGCTATCTTTATAATGTTTGATATCGACAATTAATTTTTCAACTTGCGCCTTTTTTTCCGGGCGCGCCACCTGCAGCAAATCTGCGGCATTTTTTTCGGCCGCATCGTATTTTTCAATAGCCTGTTTTGCAAAATTGTCTTTGCCGTAAACCATGTAGCCACGCGTCGCAAGAACGCCTTCCGTATATGCCTGGTCTACTGCACTCACCAGTTCCACCCGTTGACTACTCCGCTGAATCGCCGTCATTTGCGTTTCCACATTGCCGGCGGAATAATAAGATGACCCGCCCATAGACAGTAAAACCACAATCACCAGACAAAACCCAAGTGCTATTTTAACTCCAACCTTCATAAAAACTCTCCCCCTCTATTTATCATTGATCTAGTCTCAAGTAGTCGATTAAGGCTTTATGTCTATAATAGTTTCAATACAAGCGTGCGCATCATCAAACTTCCAGATTGTTAACGAAGCCTGTTTTCCTCCCTGTGCTGGGTCACGGCTTAGGCTGCCTATTTTGATAACCTCATCTACGATCAATACAAGCCCAATCCCGTCAGTGTTCAGGATTATTGCCTGCTGATTGCCACCAATTTCGCAACCCGTCTGCAATCCCAATATGGCAAGCGAATTGCCTTTTTTATTGGCCGGATCATTTAGCTGTGGGGCCCCAATCATTCCAACGACATCTTCTATCGCAACTCCATACTCGCTTTTTCCCCACCGGAATCGCAACAATTCTTTATCACTCACCGCGACTCGCAACTGTATCCATAGATGCAGCCCTCCTTACAGGTTCTATTCTTGATGAACTCACTTGTATTCTTATCGTTAGTTTAGAGAAAAAATACGTTTCGAACATCGCCTAAAAGATATATAGGCAAAAACTATTATTTTTGCTTGAAAACCGCCTAAATTCGGGGTTCATCGCCATTATTTATTTCAATTCGCAAAACATACCTAAAGATAGAGGAAAAGTTCGTTTGAATGTCTAATCAAAGTAATTATTCTAACTGTCTAATAGTTGCTGGATGATAAGGTGTGAAAAATGGATAAAAACAAAAGCTCCTCTCGCATATTGGTCGTTGATGATGATGAAAGTTTCCTAGCTTCAATGCGCCGCACATTTCGGGGTCATTTTGAAATTGTAACAACTAATGATCCGGTACAGGCATTAAAGATTTTCGAGCTTCAAGGGCCTTTTGCGGTTGTTATTTCGGATTTTCAAATGCCTTTTATGAATGGCATTCAGCTTTTTTCCCGGATAGTGACTATCGATAAGTTTGCCCAAAGGATAATGCTTACCGGTCATGCAGATCTCCAAATGGCGATTGATGCCGTTAACCATGGCAAGATTACCGCGTTTTTGACCAAACCTACGCCGGCTGCCTCGATTCGTGCGGTTGTCCTTGATGCTATCCAGGCTTATAACCAAAGCTTGGACAGTCCCGCCCAGGAGCACGAGCCCTCGATCGCTGCCATCCAGTCCCAGGAAATGCTACGTGCTTCTGAGTTATTTGCACCCTTAACCCTAAAAGAGCTGGAAGTCCTCGCTTTACTGGCCAAAGGATTTTCCAATGATGAAATTTCCAGCGATCTGAATATCACTGTAGGCACGGTAAAATGCCATTTGAACAACCTTTTTGGGAAAATGGATGTCAACAGCCGCGCTAAAGTTGTTGCCAAAGGAATAGAGCTAGGTCTGATCAAGCATCTCCGCCAGTAATCATTCCCGCCCTTCCATATAGACAGCATTACCTTAACGAAAAACTCAATATAGAAATGAAAAAACCGCGTCCTCACGCGGTTTTTTATCTCATATCCTGCTGTTGACGACTCACTTGGCGTGAATTATCCGTTCACATTCTTCCCTGGTTGTATGCAGCAAACTGAATACGCGTTCATCCAGAAATCCATTCATGCCATCAAACACTTCCTGCGCAGCGTAATGGCTGGCTACATGAACGATCGACACCAGTTGACGATCATTTACGCTTTCATTGAACGGATCATGGTGGAACATGGCGCTTTCAACGATCTGATGTGGCAAATCCCACCATTCCAGCAGATAGCCGCCTACCTCCTGGTGGGTCACGCCGATTAACTCTTGCTCCATTTCAGACAGCGACGCCTCCGGTTGCATTTTCAACACCTGGTCCATTTGATCGTATTTGTCAGGAAACTGCCCCAGCATGGCCATTATCCCGATATTATGCAACAGGCCCACTGAAGCAGCTGTCGCCGGGATAGGCTTGCCCATCAAAGTTCGGTGCAATTCACCGACCAAATGGTTGGTCCTGCTTGCATGGAGCCAAAGCAAGTCCCGATTAATCGCCGTCATACCTATCTCCCGCTTTACTCCACACAGATTGGTCGACAGCACAATGCTTTTGACGGCGGTTAGCCCTAGGTAGGTAACGGCCTGACTGACAGATCCTGTCTTGATGCCATAAAATGCAGAGTTGGCGACACGCAGCAATTGAGACACTATCGCCGGATCTTCTTCGACCACGGAAGCAATACGCGCGACGTCAGCATCCTCGTTGATCAATTCCACCAACTTATGATAAATACGGGGCAACGCACTCAGGCCTTCAATTTTACTGATAATTTCAAGCAAATCATAGTTGCGGAGTTTCTCCCTGACATCCAGCAGTTGCTGGATCGTTTTAACCAACAGCAGACTATCCCAGGGCTTCATCAAATACATCCTGCTTGACCCATCGAGCATCGTTTGGGTAATCTCTTTTTCATCGGCATAGCCGCTGAGAATCAACCGGGTTGTCGCAGGGTAAAGTTCTTTCACCTTGCGAAGAAGCTGATGCCCATCCATATAAGGCATTCGCATATCGGAAATGATGATGTCGATCTCTTGGTCCGCCAGAATTTCCAAGGCCGCCTGTCCGCTTTCGGCAATGCTAATGTCAAAATCCTGCCGCAACAGTCGTTGCAAGGACTTGAGAACCGGCAGTTCATCATCAACAAGCAGAATCCTGTTTCCCATAGTAGCCCCCCTTTGAAACGTCTATCCCGCAGCTTGTTTGAGTGTTTCGAGCAAATCGTGTTTTATCGGCAATTTGACGATGAATGTGGTTCCTTCGCCCAAGTGGCTTTCCATCTTGATCTCCCCGTGGTGGTGATTCACGATAATTTCATAGGAAATGCTAAGCCCCATCCCCGTTCCCTGCCCGACCGGTTTGGTCGTGAAGAAAGGGTTGAAGATATGATTAATATTTTCAGTGGAGATTCCGACGCCATTATCTTCAATGGCACAGTAAACAAATTCTTCGTCATGCCACGTAGACAGTTTCATTAAGCCATTCTGACCGCGATGCTTTTCCCGAATGGCATACACCGCATTGAAAACCAGGTTCAGCAACACCTGGTTGATTTCGCCACCGATCGCCTCAATCAATGGAATCTGACCGTAGTTCCTCTCTACGATCGCACTATGTTTAATCTCATTGTGAGCAACCAATAAGGTATTTTCCAGTCCCAGATTCAGGTCATACCGTTCAAAAATCTGCTGCTGATCGACTCGGGAAAACAGTCGCATCCCCTTAACGATCTTGCTCATGCGGGAAAGGCCGCCGCTTGTGTCGCGGAAAACATCCGGAATATCGGCAAAAACATAGTCCAGATCCTGTTTTGTTTCCAGCCGGCCAATCTGATCAACCCTTGCAATTATACTCTGCATAGTAGCTCCAGCAGCAATTTCCGCCCGCAACTCGCGATATTGCGCAAAAACAAGACTCAGGGCATTGAAATACTGTTCCAATGCCTCAATATTGCCTGTAATAAACCCCAGGGGGTTATTGATTTCGTGCGCCACTCCCGCCGCCAGTTGCCCGATGCCCGCCAGCTTTTCCTGCTGAATCAGGCTGGCCTGCACCCGCCTGATATCCTGTAAAGCTTTCGCAAGTTGTGTATTCTTCCGCCTCAGTTCTTCTTCCGATAAAATCAATCTGCTTTCCATTCGGTTGCGTTCGGCAATTTCGTTCTCAAGTTCCAGATTGGCGAACCGCAATTCGCTGTTCATTGTGCTGGATTCTTCGTTCATAGCCGTGAGTTTCTCATTGGCAGCATACAGTTCCCGAGTCCTCTGCTCTACCTGCGCAGATAGTCCATCCCGGGCTTGCTTCAATGCTTGTGCGGTATTTTTTTGCCGTACCGTAATGGAGAGAAGCATCACAATAAAAATTACGATCACGAAGGTGCTCGTTCCAGCTGCCCAATAGTAACCGATGATACGGTTGTTCAAGTCCTGGTAGACCATCTCTTCGTCAACTCCCACCACCACCACGAGCGGGTAGTCGGTCAGCGCACGATAAGCATATATCCGCTTGATTCCATCCACCATACTTTGGGTAATGAAATATCCGGTATCGTTGGATGATAGTTTTTTCATTACCACGCTATTGGTGAAATCTTGCCCAAAATTGGCCACTTTGCCATCCTGCCGCACCCGTACGATGCCATCGCGGCCAATTAATGCGATGGATGAATTCTCGCCGAGATCGACTTGCTTGTAGAAATCGCTGAAATAAAACGGGTCCACAGAAACAACCGCAACTCCCGCGAAGGAGCCATCCGGCTTATTGACGCGACGGGTCATCTGAAGGGACCATCTGCCGGAAGCCCTACCTAAAACCGGCTGGCTAACAAAGAGTTTTCCTTCGTCAAAGCCTTTATGCACCAAAAAATGTTCACGATCTTGAATATTGGCTGGCACAAACGGAACGTAACTGCTGGCAACCGATTCGCCGTTTTCGTCAACGAGAGTCAGTTGCAGCACCGGCTGGCTAAGAAGCCTCTGCTCGCTTACATATCGGGGAATGTCAATTGCTCGGCCTTCTTTCTCATATTGATATTTCAGGGATAATAATGCCTGATCCGCCCCTTTAATCGTTCGCACCGTATGTTCTTCAAATGCACGGGTGAATCTTGCTGTGTCTTTCAATGCTCCGTTAAGTTCCAATTGCCGTTCAGCCTGAATTTTATAGAAAAGGCTGATCCAGATAAAGCAAAGCAACAGCATGCCAAATAAGACAATCACCGCACTTGGATTCCGATAGTCCGGCGAGTCACCGGCAACTTTCCAACTCTTTATTGTGTTCAACTGAATTGTGTTCCTCCCCCGGCTATGTTGGGCTCTGATTTTTGGTTTTGCTGATGCCCTTCCCATAATACAATAATAAGCAAAAAATATACAGCAAAGCCTCCCGATCCTGAAGATCGGAAGGCTCAATTCAGACTGTAAACAAAAAGCACTGCAAAGGCTGGGTCGGATATCAAGTTATTAGTTTGGCGTATTTAAGCCTTGCCCTAAGCAATCAACAGATATTTTCATTGTCGCACGAAAACTTCGACCGCTCTATTTTGAAATTCGCATTTGCCAATATTTCCGGCCAAATGGCAACGATCTGATACACTCGATATTTATTGCCCTGGGGCAATCCATTCCAAGTAACAAGCGCAGGATCAAATTTTGCCCGTTTATCCTTCGCGGCGCCCTTTTTCCAACCGGCTTTTTTTTGATAACGACACCAGTTGGCATGTTCATAGGCAGCCAGTACGTTTAACTCATTCTCGGTAAACTCGATAAAATTTGGCCGCTCTTTTACAGAAACGACATCATAGTTTATGGTACGCAAGGAATCGGGAATTCTCCGAGCCTGATCACGCACGCATTCTTTGAAATCCTCCGCAAGTTCTTCCCACTTTTTCAGCAATTCTGGATCGACATTGATATCATGCGCATTTAGTTCCCTGTCTTTTTCATGAATAGCGATGGCCAGACTTTCAATCTTTTCACTAAAGAATGTATCGTGCATTAAATGGCGCAAAAAAGCTTCCTCATCCACATGTAATTTAAGTTGTTCTTTGGATGGTAGATAAGATTGTTCCCATTTTTTTGCATCAGCCAACAAACTCATGTCCAAGATGGCTTCCATGGATCTGGATTCATGTTTATACCGCGGGATTTTGAGTAATGCGCGCAAAACTCCGTTATCGATTTGCGCCTCTCCCCTATCGTTTATCAGATGTGGGGCTTTTTTCTCCAACAATGCCCGCAGCAGCATGGCCCGACGCACAATAAACAGCTGATCCTTCTCTATACTTGTCTGATTGGGACCCAAAATATTCACATAGCCGCGTAGCCGGCTTAAAAAATCCGGACCTTTAGCTTTTTTGAATCCCACTAAAAACTTATTATAGTCTTCCTCAGCCTCAATATTTTCGCCGCAAAATTCTTTCAAAGTACTGCTGGTTCCGCCAGCAAACACAAAAATGGCTTTTCCCACAGAATGCAGGGAATCACCTTCCCGAAAAACTCCGTCCTGCATGGGTGCTAAAAAGTATTTCAGCCATCCCAATTCGCCTTCAAACCCAGCGTCAAATTCATCAAAGAATACGAGAGGCAGTTTTCCTTCGAGGCAAATATCCCTGACTTTATGAAAGGCAGTAATCAATTCCGATGTTGTGTGCAGTTGAGATAAATTAAAATTCAATTTCTGGATTAGCATAGGGGCGATGCTGGCAGCAATCTCGGTTATCCCAAAGGATTTTCCAGACCCCGGCGTCCCAAAAGCGGCAATACAAAGCGGCCGGACAGTATTGGTGGTGGAAATATACTCACCCATCAGTTTTTTAATGCTTCTATAGCTTTCAATTTCACCGCGGTCTACCGTTTTTAGATTGCCAAACTGTGCTATGGGTATGAATTTCAAAGCATGTTGCACACCGCTTTTGACGATGTTGTAGGCGATATCTGCTAAATTATTCGAGCTCATATCGCGAAGAATATACCAATATGATTTAAGACCGGCATCCTCGTAGCGTGGGATTGCTACATCCTGCACGTACTCTTTGTAGATAAAATCATTTTGCCCTTCGGAGAATATTCCAGAGCCGGGGAAGGATTCTTCGCCAATGTTTTTGCCAAACCCGGCAATAAAGTATCGCTGGGTCGCAACGATTCCTTCCCGAATCCCGTCACCAATAGAGGCTGCAAAGTCTTCACTGTTATCATTGCCCAAAACAATACTGCGAGCAATACCCGCCACAAAACAAGAAGTAATACCCGCCATTTTCCCCTGATTATCTGCGACAGAACCGCCTTCGAACTCATAAGGCAAAAAGTACAACCTTGATTCGAGAGCCTCGTCATTTTTATAGTAGATGGCGCCTTCCATACCAAAAAGAACGATCAAATGATGACATTGGGAAAGAAACGAAAGGTTGGGATTGTTATTGATCTGCCACTCAAAATCTTGTGCCGTTCTTTCCCAGGAAAGACTTTTACTGATATTGGCACCTTTTGAACGCAAATCATCACTATTGATAATGACCACGGTTTGATCAATATGGTGTTTGCCCAAGCGGTCCCATAGAATATTCAAGTTATCCGGATTGCCCATTTTATATAGAACGATAGGTTTTTTTCCGGGTGTTTTTAAAGCTAGCGGCCAAAACTCTTCATTGGAATGAAACCCGTTATTTTCATCGTCGATAATCACCATCTTGGCATCCGCATCATCATTGGCAATGGGCAGCAACTTGGGGGTCTCCATCGCCGGTCCCGAGAATCCCAGAAAACGCTTCACCCTATATACTTTATCCGCATTTTTTCCATTGCCAAAAACCGAAAAAAGTTCAACTTCCGCAGTTGCGCTGATAAACTCATTTAATTTGACTACTGTGAGCTCTGGCATTCTCGGAGAGATGATGCCAGGTCCGATCGCCAGAGTTAAAAATTTGGCCAGCAACAAGGCTTCGCCCGGGAACAAAAAACTATGCACATTGGTGTTGTTTTGCCAGTTTAATTCTTTTTTAATCTGCGGTTCTGTTATCCAATAGAGAGAATTGATACAGATATCTCCCGATACAACGATCGTAAAAGTATTATTCTGCAAGGTCTTCACTCCTTTTCGCACAAACTTTTTCCGTGTCAGTTCCTTAGCAGAAGGTTCTGCCGGGAAAGGTCGTTTTTCCGTCACACCAAACTGCCTCAAGCCTTCAAGGTTACCCTATTTGAGAATAGATTACGTTAAAAACATTTATAGCGCAATAGCGCAACCGAGCAGCAAAACGAATTCTGGACAAGTGAGTCTGGCTTTTTTCATAACTTTATTACAAAAAAACCGATTCACTTATCCAGATAATCTTGTGCTATGCCAGCAACTTCATTCCCAAAAGGTTATATATAGGCAGTCTCCTGCCCGCACCTCATACGGAATGCGGGCGCTGAAAACCCGATCGTAATTGTACTCGAAAATCCCTTCTTTAAACTCGGCAAAAGCCTCGATCGAATCCCCTCGATCTGAAGGAAGGTAGGTTCGCGTAATACTATCCATCGTGTCGTCAGCATCCACAGTATAGGCTATTATTTTGTACTCCCGGGCTTCAACCGAACCAAAACTCAAGAGAAGCGCAACTATGAATGCCAACGATAGATGATGAATGTTCATCTTTTTATCCCTTCACGTTTCGAAGTTTCCTGTTCCGTCAAGGTTCCTTTACATGATGCCGAAATATTGCATGATCACTACTGCAAGAATAACAGCCAAAATTGTGTATAGCATTGCGTTCTTTCCCCCTTTAGTCAGGTCCATCTTATGGGGTGCGGGCGCTGATTTTCAGTTCGCTCATCACGAGTCAGCGTATGTATTGTTTATTTGGCCCAACGAATGCGTTGTTCGCGTCTATCTATAGAATACGCCAAAGTCACATAAAGCACATTAGTATGATGAATTGAAGTTTATACCCTAAAACACCGACGATATTAGAACGTTGTTATAATATCGCCCAGGAATTACAACGTTCATTTGCTGCGCCAATCTTTCGCCAACCTCTTTGGTTTGCATCACTCGTAGCGCAGCGCGTCGATTGGATCAAGTTTGGCCGCTTTGCGGGCAGGATACAGACCAAAGATGACCCCGATAAGGACTGAGAACCCAAAAGCCAGCGCAATCGTAAAACCCGACATAACCGTGGACCAGCCAAATATGCTGGAGATCGCGTAAGAAGCTCCCGTACCGAGCAAGATGCCGATCAGGCCGCCAGTTACGCCGATAACAATCGATTCGATGAGAAACTGCAGAAGAATGTTGGCAAAAGTTGCTCCCAACGCTTTACGGACACCGATTTCTCGCGTCCGTTCGGTAACCGATACCAGCATGATGTTCATGATCCCTATCCCACCGACCAGTAGCGAAATGGCTGCTGTGTTGCCCAGCAGCAGCGTGATTGTATCTGTCGTTTCAGTAGCTGTCGCCATTAGTGCCGTCAGGTTACGGACACTGAAATCGTCGGCCTCTCCCGGTTGAAGTCGATGCCTGGACTTTAGCAGCGTTGTGATATCGCGCAATACTTGATCGACTACCTCGGCATTCTCCGCCTGAACGCTGATTGACTGCACATAGTTAATCCCCATCATCCGTTCCTGCGCCGTCTTCAGAGGGACCAGAATCATATCGTCCTGATCCTGTCCGCCAGCAGACTGACCTTTCGTAGCCAGCACACCGATCACCCGAAAAGTGGATTTGTTAATTCGGATGACCTGACCGACCGGGCTGATGCCACCGAACAAATTATCCACCACTGTCTTGCCCAAAACAGCAACCCGCTCACGCCCCTCCAGTTGTTGTTGTGTAATGAACGCTCCATCACTAACCTCAAAATTGCGGACGGTCATAAAATCCGGCGTTACACCCTGCATGGATGTAATCCAGTTATTGCCGCCGAATACTGATTGGTATTGCCGCTGAACCTGCGGCGCAACAAAAGTTACTCCGCTGATTTCCCGGGCAATCGCCTGTGAATCGTCGTAGGTAAGAGTCGTCGTCCCGCCTGCCGCCACCCGCACCCCAGACGGTGCTGTGGAGCCAGGCATGACGATAAGCAGGTTGCTGCCCAGGCTGGCAATGGATTTCTGCACCTTATCCCGAACGCCCATGCCGATAGAAACCATGGCGATGACCGCGCCCACGCCGATGATAATGCCAAGCATGGTGAGGAGAGAACGCATTTTATTGGCCCGCAGCCCTTCAAAAGCTATGGAGACACTTTCCCAAAACATTTGCTTTCCCTCCTCTCATCGCTGACCATGAGGCCGTCGCGGAAACGGATGACCCTCCGGGTATATTCGGCAATATCCGGTTCATGAGTCACGATGACAACCGTTCGTCCCTGCTTGTTGAGATCGCAAAAAATGGCCATAATTTCGTCGCCGGCTTTGGTGTCAAGGTTGCCTGTCGGTTCGTCCGCCAGCAAAATCGCCGGTTTATTGACCAGCGCCCGTGCGATCGCCACCCGTTGGCGCTGACCACCGGACAATTCAGTCGGGAGATGGTTCATTCGGTCTTTCAAACCCACTTGTTCCAATGCATTGCTGGCGCTTTCCAGTCGCTGTTGCTTGTTTACCCCCGCATAGGTCATCGGCAGCGCCACATTCTGCAGTGAAGACATCCGGGCCAGCAGGTTGAAGTTCTGAAATACGAAACCGATTTTCTTGTTGCGGGTCACGGCGAGTTCATCATCACCCAGCTGCGCCACTTCTCTGCCGTCCAGTTGATAGGATCCGCTGGTCGGTCGGTCCAGACAGCCGAGAATATTCATCAATGTCGACTTACCGGAACCGGAAGGCCCCATGATAGCGGTAAATTCGCCAGCTCCAATCGTCAAATCTATTCCGGCAAGAGCCCGAACCGTAGTATCTCCCATCAGGTAAGTTTTTACAATGTCCTTCAAAACAATAGTATCCTGCATTACGCCATCACTCCTATCGGCCCGGTGTCTGCCGGAAAATATTCATGCCGCCTGCCGCAGCGCCGGTTCCTGTCGTTCCTTTGGTCTGCGGCAACATCAGCACATCACCATCTGCCAATCCGCTCACAACTTCGATCTGATCCTCACTGGCCAATCCGGTGGTGATGTTCTTCGATTGGGGCTTTCCATCCGCCCCCACCAACTGGACTACCCGTTGTCCCTTGTTGTCTTTGACTGCCAGAAGAGGAATCACCAAGACATTATTGCGTTCTCCGACGTTGAAGGATACCCGTGCCGTCATTGTAGGTTTGAGTAGACCCTCTGGCGATTCTACATCAATATAAACGGTATAATACACCACGTTTTGCGTGATGTTAGCCTTGTTGGAGATGACTTGCACACTGCCGCTGAAAATTTTGGAGGGGTAGGAGTCCACAGTAAATCTAACTTTTTGCCCCAGCTTGATTTGACCGATATCCGATTCGTCAACAAGCGCCTGGATCTGCATCTGAGCCATATCGGCCACCGTCAACAGAACCATTGGATTAGAGATACCGGGAGCCACGGTCTGACCGGCGGGAATCGGTTTGCCGATGACCATTCCATCGATCGGCGCACGGATGATCGTATCATCGAGGCTGGACGCAATATCATCATAAGCGGCTTTAGTCACTGAATAGTTGGTCCGGTCAGCATCCAGCTGCTGCAACGCAATCGCACCAACATCTGCCAGTCGTTGTGATCGCTGGTAGGTGACCAGTGCGTTTTCCAGCTTGGCCCCAGCCTGGGCTACTTGTGCCTTCAATTGCCGGTCATCCAGCACAATGATAATTTGGGCCGCCTTGACCATATCATTTTCATTGACGCGCACCTCGGTAATCCGGCCTGTGATGCGTGAGCTGACATCAACACTATTGACTGGCGATAGGGTTCCTGTCGCCGATACGACTGCAACTACGTCGCCGCGTTCCACTTTGTATGGCCGCCCTGTGGGTGCAGGCGTGTTGGCGGTCTGATATGTCTGATATCCATAAATGGCCGCAGCAATCAAAACAGCCGCTCCAAGCAGCCACCATTTTTTTTGGATAACTTGCAGCATGATCTTTTGCATCCTCACAGGCCTCCTTTAAAAAAATAAGTCCGATGCGCCGGCAAGGATTGCCTCTCCGGTTCATCGGACTGTCGCAAAAGAACTGATCCTATTTGAAACGGGAAGCTGCCATTTCATAAGAATGTTCAAGCTCATGCCAAGCTTTTTCAGTTCCGCCTTGAAGATCTGTCCATGCTTGTCCGTTGGCATTTTTGAGTTTCCCGAACTTCATTACAAACTCATCTCGTTTATGATCTATTTTTTCGATCTGGGAAAGATATTCCGCCTTCAACTCGGCTTTATCTTCGACAGCTCTGGCTTTTAGTTCAGCTACTTTTGCATTATAATCATTGAGATTTTCTTCAAATTTTTTGATGAATTCGTTTCGCTTTTCCACAGTACACTTCACGCATCCTTTACTTCACTTTTTTGTTGCATTCCTCTTGCAGCGGTAAAATCGACCCCAACGGATAGCAGACCCATTTTCCCGGTGTTCTTATCGGCGACACAGCGGTTTGTCCAATCCACCCATACCCTTCGGCCCGACTTGGTGATATTTTCATGATTGTATCGTTGATACAGATTAATATTATTTTTGACCGCTTCGGCATTTATGTTTAAATTCCGCCCCGTTGATTCATACTCAGGCAGGATGGTTTCAAGCTCCGTCTTGCCAATAATTTCTCCGGGTTCGTAGCCGAAAAAATCCAGTCCATATTCATTCATGAAGCTGATCTTGCCTTCGCTGTCTGTAGCGAAGATGATGACGTTGGCGCTCTGTACCAGTTCACGGTAGCGTTGCTCGCTTTCGATGACTTGATCATTGCACGCTTTGACTTTAAGTATTGCTCGTACTCGAGCCAGAAGTTCAATTCGAGTTATCGGTTTGGTCAGGAAATCGTCCGCTCCAGCGTTTATCGCTTCAATCCGGTCATTCAGGTCCAACTGGGAAGTCACCATAATCACGGGAATCATCAGTGTTGTTTCATTCGCCTTCAGCTGCCGGAGGACTTGAAACCCCTTTAAGTCTGGCAACATCGCATCAACCAAAATAATATCAGGCGCATTTTCCCGGACCGCTTCCAGACAAGCGTCCCCTGACTCGCACAGGGTCACTCCGTATCCTGCGGACGTAAGCATGGCCTCCATTAGGCTGAGGTTTAACGAATTGTCATCTACCACCATGATTGTGGTTTGCTGTTTCATGTTTCCTCCCGCCTCGCTGAGGCTCTTGTTCTTTATTTGCTACTGGGCATGTTTGTGTATTCAGTTCTTTCAACATGGTTGCCGGTATGTGGTTTGCTCATCTTAAGTACAGCCCAGGCAATCAAGGCGACGACCACCATCGCGATTACGGTTGCCGGTTCAAAGACCGCCAGGGTCTGTGACCCCTGTGTGGTGCTGCGTGAAAAAATACCGACAAATGCTACCACGAAATAATGCGTAAAAGCATAGATTCCCTGGACAAATCCATTTTCCGGGTTTGCCCCCAATAGTTTAAACACCAATCGAAATGCCAGAGTAATTTCGATCGCGCCAAAGACGATACCAACAATGCGTTGAACAGTGTCCCCTTGTTGACTCGTATTGAGAGTTTCCCTTTGTTTGATCATTTCTTCCATTTTATACATCTCCAACCAAAATTCATTTTCACCCCAGGCTCACCTGCGCCCAGGTGAGCCTGTACCTATATCGAACGTCGACTACAGTACCCGTCTGCCTCTGATTACTCGCAACAGAACTACAACTATCGCAATTACGAGCAGTAGGTGGATCAATCCGCCCATCGTGTAAGCGCTAACCATGCCAAGAAGCCACAGCACCACGAGAATAACAACAATCGTTTCTAACATAATTATCACCTTCTTTGATTCATTATTCGCCTGCTAAGACTGTCTTCACATTAATTGCTGGAGTAAATTTTCACTGCGCTGTTTGTCGGGTGATAGCCTGCTTTGCCGAGATATATTTTAGTCGGATCGATAGGCCTGCCATCGACAGACAGCTTGAATCGGATGTCCGATCCATCGGTCACCAGGAACGATAACCCGCCCATCTTGTCGGTTTGATCAGAATCACCGGGCTTGAAAGAAAAGTTGATTCGGTTGCTTACGGTTGTGTCCACCCAGGTTCCCGACGGCCGCATTGACTGCAGTATCCTCACATCGGAAAACGTCCCGCCCGTTTCAATCGTACCGGTAAAGTTCCGCTGCGCACCTTTTGTCGTAGTTTGCAACGTCCAACGGTTTTGATCATCCTGCCAGATAAAGTAGCCAAACACTTCACCGGGGTTTAGTTCATCAGGTTGTCCCTGCGCATAGGAAGAGACAATCGTCTGATAGGTCGTCGGTTCTGGAAATGTCTGGTCATACGAAGCAGAGGGAAGAACCTGGCTATCGTTCATGTTGTATTGATTGTATTGGTCGTCGCGAGTATTCATGCTGAAAGGATTAACACTTGGATGGAGATTTTGTGATCCCAGATAAACATTCAACGGATTGATGGCCTGGCCGTCGAGGAAAAGCATGAAAGTTGCATCCATTGTGTTGTTTAGTTGAAAAGATATCCCATCCTGATCGTTTTCCGTCCTCAGGGTAAAGCCAATCTCGTTGCTAGCTTCGTTGAGTTTGACGATATCATTGTCCTCCAGGCTGTTCCGGGTCACATTGACAAAAGTACCGCCCGTTCTGATAGTCCCAGCGAATTGGCGCTGTGCTCCTTGGGTCGTCGTTTTCAGAAACCAACGGTCACCTTCCTGCCAAATGAAGTAGCCGAGAATATTACCCGTATTCAGGGCCGTCGGCTGCCCTTGGAAGCGCAACAGGTTGACGGGATCATTATTATAGGAATAATTGGTTGAATTGTTGAGAGGAAAGGAATAACTGTTTGGATGCCGATTCTGTCGACCGAGATAGATATTGGCCGGATCGACGGGCCGGTCATCGATGTAGAGTGTGAACGTCGCGTTCTGACTGCCTGAAACGGTGAAAGAAAACCCATCGGTTCTCGCCAGAGAATTGAAGCTGAATTCTATTTTCTGGTTACGCACTTTCATCGCAATTCGTTCGGAATTCTCCGATGCCATGGCTGACACATCGGAAAACGCTCCGTCCGTCTCAACCGTTCCTGTAAACAAATGGCGCGCTCCGGTATTGACTGTCTGTACATGCCAGCGATCGCCGTCCTGCCAAATATAGTAGCTGGCGGAAGCAGCCGGATCGGATCCCGTCGGCCTATTCTGATATATTGTGGCCGCTAGTGCGGAAGATCCCATCGCTGCCAGAAAGATAAACGTCATCATCATGGACAAAACCTTATTTCGCATACTGTTTTCCCTCATTTCATATTTTATTTTTTGATCCCCAGCTTCAAATCCTACGAAACTGGCTATTGTCATACTTTTGTCGAGGGCTGCATCCTCTTGTCTAAAACGGATAGATGTAGCGATATATGATTTTAACCGGTTCATAGAAGGGTCTGAAGAAAGGAAGCAGTGAAGTCAACACCAGGACGAATATGACAGCAGTCATCTGCTTGAGTATCATCTAATGCAACTCCTTTCATCGTTTACAGCCTCCTGTAATTCACCAGTTAACAGGCGTACCGACAACCTTCATTCCATCATCTTGAATTTGCTGCATATTCAGGATATGTTGTTCACGTTCCTGATATTGTCGCCACTCCCAGTCTGATACACTCTCATCGCCTCGCTGCAGCATCGCTTGTTCATGTCGACGGATCTCCTGCTGTTTTCGTTCAAGCAATTCCTGTTCCTGCACCGTCAATGCCGGTTGTACCGTCTGTTGGCGATCATCATATATCGGCGCCGCCGACGCCGTGAAACACAACCCCTCCTGCAAAGCCATCATCAATAGGCAAACACCCAATCGAATAACCCATTTAGACATCTAACCTCACTCCTTACTTTATTGGGGATTTTATTTGGCAATCTGACGAGCACCTTATCTTTGTTCAGTTCAAGTCATTCTTCGAAAATTTGGTGCCTTTGAGCGTAACTTCCAACGCTAGCCCCGTGTCAGTCATTTCATACATCCACACGCCAGGCGATACGGAGAAAGCTCCCTGATAGCCGCCGCCCGCCACGCTATCTGTAGCCACCGCCGAAACTTGCCCGCCAAACTGCCAGCCATTGTTCGTAAAGTCTTCCAATGCCTGTTCGGTTTCAAAGATGAATACGACGTTGTAAGTTTTTGCACCGAGTCCAAACCCGACTGTGCCGGCAACCATATCCATGAAGGTTTCATGATTGTTGCTATTGTTCACAGCCATTCCCTTGCCGGTTCCGCCACCGATGAACAGGAGCTTCACGCCCCAATTTCCGAACACGCCATACCCGGCGGCATTTTCAACGTAGCCTCGCGCAGCTGGCTGCAAGTCGTAGAGCTTCAATAGCGTTGTACGTGAAATATCCCGGATGTGTTGACGTTGCTCGGTCAAGCTGGCGGCACTGGCCACCGAAATGCTGAACACAAACACCAATAGGACGGCAAAAGTTTTGACGATCGATTTCATTTTCATCAGAATGCACTCCCTCCATTTTTAAACAAATAGCTTCAACCCGTAAACTTCTCCGGTGCTCCGCCAAACCGTTCAGTTAATCCGCAGCGTTATTCAGACACGAGTCTTTCTATAGTTATAGATTACGCTAAAGTCACACGGAGTACATTAGAACGACGAAATGAAATTTAGGCAATAAATCTGGGCTGATTTATTACGTTGTTACAAAATTTTGCCGCTGTCATATTCCCGTTCAATCCTCAAAGGAAGCAGGCAAGAGGGGGCTTATGCCATAGCATAAGCCCCCTCTTGCCTGCTTCCTAATTGATGAAAATGATCAATCTGATTCTAAGACAACAAGGTTAAAAGCTTCATCGCAACTGCCAGATTCATCCGTGTTTCGAGCACATCCAGATCCACACCCAAGGTTTCCTCGAGCTTTCTTTTGCGAAATACAATGGTCTGTTTATGCACGTAAAGTCGATCTGCAATCACCTGGAGCGAGTCACCCGATACAATCGCATTCAGTGTGGCCAGTGTTTCTGCGGAATTCCCCGCATTTTTTTTGTTGAGCACCGGTCCCAAATGTTCCTGGATAAATCGTCGTACCTGCGAAGATCTGAGATCTTTGACGACAAACTGAAGACATCCCAGATCGTTCCAATGATGCACAGTCTTGTCTGCCTCCAGTATCGACGCATACTGCAATGCCGCACGTGCCTCTTCAAACAGCTCCGCCAAATCTTGGGGTTCATCCGTGGAATGGGCAACTCCGGCGCTGATCTCCTCGCCCAGCCAATAGCGCGATACTGTTTTTATCAGCTCGGCGGCCGCCGCCTTCGAACCATCGATAGATGCAGCGCAGTTGCGGGAAATAGGAAAAGACTGGGCAACAGCGATACCTGCAGGCGTTTGCCAGACAACGCCGACATCTGAGTCATGCAGAAAATCAATCAGCCGATCGATATGATGCTGTCGCTCCATCCCTTCGGCGTCGCCGGCGGCCTCTGGAGTATATTGCGCAGGAATCTTCAGCACAGTCACAACAAAAGGCGCCTCGACTGCCAACCCCAACTGTCTGAGTTGATCGAGCAACTCGGTTTGAGAAATTCGCCGATTCATCCCATCATTCAAAATGTCCCGTCTCTTATACCGGGCATGTTGCCGCAGCTTTTCCTGCTCCGCCCATTTAGCGGCGGTAACATCGGCGCCCACGCATAACAGTCCCATTTTGCCAGTTTCTTTATCCATCACGCATCGGTTCGTCCAGTCCACCCAAACCCGCCGGTGGGCCTTGGTGATGTTTTCATGCCTGTATCGCTGATACAGCGCAATATTGGTTTTGACCTCCTCAGCGTTTTTTTTCAGATTCCGCCCCGTTGATTCATACTCAGGCAAGATGGTATCGATTTCCGTCTTGCCAATCACTTCCTCTGCAGCATAGCCAAAAAACGACAGGCCGTATTCATTCATAAATGTGATCTTGCCTTGGCTGTCTGTAACGAAGATGATGACATTGGCATCATGCACCAACTCACGATAACGTTGCTCACTTTCGATAAGTTGATCATTGTATGATTTTATTTTGAGAAGCGACCGCACTCTGGCCAGCAGCTCTATGCGCGTCACCGGTTTGGTCAGGAAGTCGTCTGCACCCGCATCCAAAGCTTCAACCCGGTCTTTCATGCCTGAGAGCGACGTCACCATGACCACGGGAATCATCCGGGTTGCTTCATCCGCTTTCAATTGCCTGAGAACTTGAAACCCATCCAGATTAGGCATCATGGCATCAAGCAGGATAACATCTGGCGCCTTTTGCCGAACGGCCGCCAGGCAAGCTTCCCCTGACTCGTGCATAATCACAAAGTAACCTTCTGGCGTGAGCATTGCTTCCATTAAGCTGAGGTTTAATGGGTTATCATCCACTACCATGACTGTGACCTGACGTTTCATTGTTCCCTCCCGCCTTTAAACGGCGCGTTATTGCTCTGATCAAGAATTTGTTTTACCAGTTTGGAGAATGTACGGGTATCAATCGGTTTAGGCACAAATACATCGATACCCGTCGCGAGGATGCGGTTCTTTTCCTCGTCGAGTGCAAAGGAGGTGACCGCAATAATCTTGATCCCGGCGGTTCTTGCATCGGACCGAAGAACTTTGATCGTTTCATACCCATTCATAATCGGCATTTGCATGTCCATTATGATCAGGTCGATTGGCTGCTCACGGGTCAATAGCAAAGCCTGGGCGCCATTGCTGGCTTCCAGAACCTCATACCCGTAATGTCTCAATACTTCGACCATTAATAGTCGATTCATTTCATTATCTTCTACAACCAGAATTGTTTTGGCCATGTGTTCTCTCCTTAGACGTTGCCGGATTCATGCCGATTCAACGGTAATACAATAGTGAACCGAGACCCTTGCCCTGGGTCACTCTGAAGAAAGATCTTGCCACCGTGCAGTTCAACCAGATGCTTGGTCAGGGCCAGTCCCAATCCGGTCCCCTCCGTTTGTCGATCGTAATACGACTGCGCCAGCTGGCTGAACGGCAGGAACAGCTTCTCTTGATCCTCGTCTGCTATTCCGATTCCAGTGTCTTCCACGATAATTTTTATCCCTGCAGGGATCGCGAGGTCACTGTCTTTTTGAACCGATATGCTTACAGACCCCTGTGAGTGATTGAATTTAATGCCGTTATCGACAAGGTTATAGAGGATTTGTTTGATTTTACGCCCGTCAGCAACTATCGGCACGTCGACTAGGTTTGGATCAAACGAATAGGCCAATGTGACCTCTTTTTTGCGTGCTTTTTCGCTGAATGCAGCCACAGTTCCTTTGCATATATCCGCCAGGTTTATACGGTCCAGCTCCAGAGTCATTTTTTGCGCTTCCACTTTGCTGATATCGAGAATATCGTTGATGAGACTGAGCAGGTGTCGTCCGCTGTTCAGGATGTTCTCCACAAATGTCATCTGCTTCGCATTCAGAGGCCCAAACAATTCATCCTGCATCACTTCAGAAAATCCGATGATCGTGTTGAGCGGAGTCCGTAATTCATGGGACATGTTGGCCAGGAAAATCGACTTCGCCTTGGACGTTTCCTCGATGGTACGATTGGCTGCAGCCAGTTCGTGCTCCGTTTTTTTCAATTCAGAAATATCGCTCACCACGACGCGAATGACTCTTTTCCCATCAGCATCCTGTGTTAGGTTGGCCACCAGATGTATCCAAAATTGCGTGCCATCTTTCTTTTCCAACCGCAACTCACACGTGTGCGAAGCATTCTTTTTCCTGAGTTTCTTTTCCCAGCAATAGTAAATATCTTGGTCGTCATGACAGACAAATTGAGAAAACGGCTTTGCCAGAATCGTACTCATCGTTGCATCCACCATCGCGGCAAATGTAAAATTCGCCCCCACGATCATGCCTTTTTCGTTTAGCGTAACATAACCTACTGGCGCCAGATTATATAACTCGAAAAATAGCGTGCGGGACTTTTCCAGTCCCTGTTGGGACCGACGCAGCTCATTGTTCTGCATTTCCAGCTCGATTTGATGCACTCGCAGTTCATGAAGCAACCGACTCGCCGTATCTACGGTGAGCTCTCCCGGCTCGTCCGGCGCCTGCTCCATAGTTTCCCGAACTATAGTCTCCGCCAGTCGCCGACGTTCCTCACCGGCGACTTCTACCGCGTCATTGATTGCCTCTAGCGCGTTTTTTTTCTTTGGCATCCCCTTAGTCCTCCCTGATATTTCAATATAGACCCGGCGCTCCTTGAGTCCGAAAGTCCACTCTCAATATTCATCTGTCAATTATAATATAACACAGATATTATCAGTGTTCCTATCATCACCGCCATATTAGTCTGAAAATTTATAATTATTCATCATTTTTCTTTTAAAAGTGATATAATGATGTATTACGCACCGATCAAAGGGGTAGCCCTTACTACAACGCATATATACTGGAGGCTGCCATGACAATGAATAAAAAACGGATTCCTTCAAAAAAACCGTCTGGCGTACTTACGCCGGTTCCCATCGTAGCCATCGGCGCCTCCGCTGGTGGTCTTGCAGCGTTTGACGCTTTCTTTTCGGCCATGCCTGCTGCCCTCGATACCGGCATGGCCTTTGTTTTGATTCAACATTTAGCTCCCGACCACAAAAGCCTTCTCTGTGAACTGATTCAAAAACATACCAGCATGCCAGTCACGGAAGTCGAAGATGGGACAATCATCCAGACCAATCATGTTTATGTCATCCCCCCCAACCGGGACATGACGCTGGTAAATGGGTCTTTGCAATTATCGAAACCGTCCTCGCCCAGGGGGCAACGACTACCAATCGACATGTTCTTTCTTTCACTTGCAGCTGCCCAACACGAACTCGCCATCGGCGTCATACTTTCAGGAACTGGCAATGATGGTACTTTGGGAGCGATTGCGATCAAAGACGAAGGCGGCATGGTAATGTCGCAAAACACTGAATCCGCGGAATATGACGGCATGCCGCGCAGCGTCATCGCTGCCGGGGTGGTGGATTATGTCCTGCCACCCGCTGAAATGCCGGCGGCACTAATTGATTTTGTCACCCACGCGCCACCGCCCTCCGCACGCCCTGACGATACGATGAAAAAAATATTCACCCTGCTGCTTGCCCACACCGGACATGATTTTTCCCTATACAAGCCCAATACCATCAGTCGTCGGGTAGCAAGGCGAATGGCTGTTCACAAGCTGTCGGGTCCGGAAGAATACCTCCGTTATTTGCAGCAGACGCCAGCAGAGCTGGATCTTCTATTCAAAGATCTGTTGATCGGTGTCACCAGTTTTTTTCGCGACAAAGAAGCCTTTGCTGTTCTCGAGTCCCAAGTGATCCCCTCCTTATTCGAGGGCAAAATGCCCGGTTCGGCGATCCGGGTCTGGGTGCCTGCCTGTTCAACCGGTGAAGAAGCCTATTCAATCGCCATTTTGCTGCAAGAACGGATGGATGCGCTGAAACAGCACTTCAAACTACAGGTGTTTGCAACCGACATCGACAGCAAAGCCATTGCGCGGGGGCGATCCGCCCTCTATCCCGAAACGGTTGCAGCAGATTTGACCCCGGAACGGTTGGCGCGCTTTTTTGTTCCGAGTACTGACGGCAGTTATCGGGTACACAAAACAATTCGAGACCTCCTGATATTTTCTGAACATGACTTGATAAAAGATCCGCCTTTTTCGAAGCTCAATCTGATCAGTTGCCGCAATTTGCTGATTTATCTGGAGCCTGATTTGCAAAAAAGAATCCTCCGCTTGTTCCACTTTGCTTTGAACTCCTGCGGAATACTATTTTTGGGAACGTCGGAGACTGTCGGCGAATATGCTGATGTATTCACCACCATCGACCCACAGGCAAAACTTTATCAACGCAAAGAAGATCTTTTGGGGTCTGCCCGTCCTACTCGCATGAAGTATCCGTCACCGCGGCCTGATTCTCCGGCTACGTTCCAAAATTCCGGCAGAAATTTCGATAAACCGAGAATCTCCTTGCGCGAATTAACCGAACAGGCCCTGCTTGAACATTATGCTGCGGTCGGCGCTCTGGTCAACGAACATGGCGACCTGCTCTATCTCGAGGGGTATGCCGGTCAATACCTGGAACCTGCGCAAGGCGAACAGCGGCTGAATAGTCTCCTGAAAATGGCGCACGGAGTCCTGCAAAAAGAGATTACCCGCGCGCTGCAAAAAGCGGTGAAGCAGAATGAGAAGATCGTCCGTAAAGGTCTAACGGTCAAAATGAAAGAGACCCTATCCGTCATTGACCTGACAGTCAAACCTGTCGGGATTGACTCCTCGTCAGGCACAGGAACGACCCTGTTCCTCGTCATCCTGGAGCGCGCACAAGATATAAATCACCCTTGTCAAAGCATCCCCGCCCTTGCGAACTCAAAAGAATTTGCTGAAAATGAAAGCACTTCCCCTTTTATCGAAGAATTGAAACGAGAATTGAAACTCAAGGAAGAATATCTACAACGAGCCAACGAAGCCAGGGAAACTTCCAATGACGAAATGCAGGCCGTCAATGAGGAGTTGCAGTCGACGAACGAAGAAATGGAAACATCCAAGGAGGAACTGCAATCCGTCAACGAGGAACTATACACCGTCAACGCCGAACTTCAGGCCAAAGTAACGGATCTCACCTGGGTCAATAACGATATGAACAATTTGTTGGCCGGCACCGGTGTTGGAACTGTTTTTGTTGACCACCAACTTCGCATCCGGCGTTTCACCCCGGCGGCCACCCAGGTCATTAACCTGATCCAGTCAGATATTGGCAGGCCCGTGGAACATATCGCGTCCAATCTGGTCGCTTATAATTCCCTTGTTGAAGACTTGCAGTCCGTATTGGAAACGCTCATTCCTCTCGAGGTGGAAGTTCAAAGCAAGCTGGGAGAGTGGTTTTTGCTTCATATATCGCCCTATCGCACCCTGGAAAACGTAATTGAAGGCGGCGTCATTTCTTTCTTCAATATTTCCCAGATGAAACGAACCCAGTCGGCACTGCGTGAAACCGAGTCCAAATACCGTATCTTATTTGAAACGATGCCGCAGGGAGTAATTTTTCTGAATGATAAAGGCCAGATTCTTGATGCCAATTCTGCGGCAGAAAGAATACTGGGACTAACGGTCGACAAGATGAAGAAACGCGATCCCTTTAATCCCCTGGGCAAAACCTTGCGCAAAGACGGGACCGACTTCCCAAGAGAAGAGCAACCCGCCATCACGGCCCTGACAACCGGTCAAAAAGTTCACGAGGTCGTCATGGGATTACGGCCCCCGCTTAAAAAAAACCTCATCTGGATTCGCGTCAACGCAATTCCGCAGTTCTGGCCTGGAGAAAACAAACCGTATCAGGTATACATGACCATTGATGATATCACTTCAGATATAGTCAAGCCTTAACCGAAACCCGACGTACTCATGACAAGCCGTGTTCCGAACTTCATCGGAACACGGCTTGTCATTTATCCAGACTGACGGATTTATCTATAAGGTAGTATGCTCTCTGAAAGCCTGCTCATCATCCCAGTATCCCGTACGACGGTAATGTTTATGCAGTGCTGTCTCATATTCGCGATTCAACAGCAACTTCTCAGTGTATTCTGGCGACTTCTTAATGGCATCGCGGGAAAGAGTAACGAATACTTTCGACTGGGCCCAACTCACGCGTTCAATCCAGAGTGGCGAAACCAGAACCTTTTTCCCCGGCCACCAGTTCACAGTGTCGACAACCATATAACGAATGCTCCACGTCTCATCATCAATGATAAAATCGTCGACATTCCCTATATCGCCATCTGCCGCTTCAATGTTGTAGCCGGTTACGGCGGCTGTACTGCGCAGATTCGGGTCCCAAGTTTTTCCACCCGGGTTTATGGGCTGCGATTTTTGATGGTTGCGATCAATGAAAGGATGTTCTCCCCATACAAATGGACCATTCCAATACATCGGCAATTCATAGTACCCGTTGTACACTTCCTCAAATTGCCGTGAAACGGGCTTGTCCGTTTCTAATGACGGACTGTTCTCAATTTGTTTTTTCGTCAGGGCGACCTCGAAGTTTTTCTCGAGTGTATTCACCGCTGTGATCACATACGGCGAAATTAAAACTTGTCGACCAGAAATCCAGTTTCCTGTATCGACGACCAGATAGCGAACGGTCCAGTGATGATCATCGAAATAGAATTCTTTGACCTTACCCACTTCTCCGTCGCGCGCGAGCAAAGTATAACCTGCTAAATTTTTCGCTTTATTAAGCACAATAACTGCCCCCCTTCTTTAATCATTCAGTTGAAAAGTCTTCTTTTTCAACTGGCTCTGCTTCTGGGCAACCACATAGATCTTTTTTAATTTTTGCGGCGATTTTTCCCCTCGCTTCACCAGCCAGTTCTTTGGTTTTTTCAGACAACTCCCGGACTTTTTCCGGCAATTCCTGAATGTTTGTTACAAGTTCCGCCCTGGTTTCTCTGCCAGCTTTTGGCGCCAGCAATATCCCGGCAACGGCGCCGACTGTCACGCCAATCGCGGCTCCAACTGCAGCTTGTTCACGCGCATTGCGCTTGCGTTCCACATTGCTTTTTGGCAACAAATCCATAAATGACATATTTTTTTCTCCTCTAACAAATGCCTTTACCCTGATAAAGGCTTATTTTTGGTTGTTGATAAATTGATCATATTCCTCTTTGGCTTTGTCCCGGGTATACCCATATCGTGTTTGGAGAACTCCCATGAGTTTTTCGGATTCTCCGTTCACCAAGGTGAGATCGTCTTCGGTTAGTTTTCCCCACTTCGCTTTGACTCCGCCTTTCAGTTCATGCCATTTCCCTTCCAGAATATCTTCGTTCATCATTACACTCTCCCATAATTTATTTTTCAGCGGTAAATTATCCAACCTTTGTCGACAGATACATTTCTAACGTTATTTGAACAATTTGCACCTGATTCTCTTCGATGGCGTTAATGTGTCCATCCTCATCGCTGAGGATGCCTTCCAATATTTCACGCGTTGCAAAATCTTTGGCCTTGCCGGCTACTTCGATCGCCTCGTTGTAGTCTTCAATGGTCTTTTTTTCATGCCTGTGGTCATTTTGGAACATATTAGCCACGTCTTCGCCAATATGAATTTTATTGAGTTCACTAACGATGGGTATGCCTTCCAGGAATAGAATCCGGGAAATGAGCAGGCCAACGTGTTTCATTTCATCAATTGCCCTCGTCTCGAAATGATCGTGTAGCTTACCATAACCCCAGTTAGCGCACATCTCTGCGTGAACAATGTATTGGTTGACGGCCGTAAGTTCTCCCGACAGCAATCCATTCAACGTTTCAATCAGTTTCGTGTCACCTTTCATTTTTTTCATTACTCCTTCCACAATCATTTATTGTCCGCTCCAAGCGGCACTGTCGCTGCCCATGGCAACTGCTGCTGATGCTAACGCACCCAGCGGTGTAAAATATTTTGATCCTTTTTGATAAGTTCTTCCGCCTAACAGAGCTCCGTCTGAAACACGAAATACAGTTTGTTCAAGCACAATCAGGTCGTAGGGCTCGTCCGGTTTGGACATCAGGCCTTTATCATAGACGGCCGGATCATTCTGCGTACTCCCCCAAATGTTCACAATCACCATTCGATCGCAGGACGCCTCTGCCGCTTTGGCTCGCAGCGCTTCGAAATGTGACGAGTCATTTTCAACGGGAGTTCCAATGACATAGGCCGGTATCGCTATCCGATATTGATCCAACAATACTTCACGCATGTACTCGAATTCCTCGCCCAGCGATTTAGTCAAACTGTTGTTGATCTCTGCAATATATAGACGTGCACCTTCGACGGCAGGTGTTTCATTAGGCAATACGGCATCGGAGTCCCCTGCTGCAGCTGCCGCTAAACGCTTGTCATAGTAATTTTTGATAGCGCAATCCAAATAAATATTTGGATAGTGCTTTTCGTCGAATGTATACCCTGAGGTAGTCCAGCGGATTTCCCGACCAAAGTGCTGATATCCGCGGGTAAACACTTTCAGCAGATCGGGGATCGGATCGCCTGCAACCACTACGCGAATCTGCTCCAAATCTTGCTCATACTTCTCAGCAAACACTTTATTACCAACGGCCGGAGCACCGAACGTGATAATTTTTATTTGCCCGGGCTTTACTCCCATGCTGACGAGACGGGCTCCGAGCAGCGTGGCCGCACTGCCCCCGGCACTATGTCCTGCCAAATACACAACGCTGTCTGGATGCTCCAACATTAACTCCACTATTTTACGTCCCGGCTTACTGCCATCCGACTGTGTCTCCGCCGAAAAAGCGGTTTGAACATGTCGATTGAAGCCTTCATGAACCATGGGCACCTGTTCAGGAAATGCCGGTTTAATTGTTGCATTAGCCTGAAACTCATCAAAGGTTTTGCCGGCAAAAAACACTTTGCCAATTTGCAAATCCAACTTGAGATCTGTGCGGGTAGAAGTTCCGGCAATCGCCAACAAATATTCCGTAGGCTTAGACGGCACTTCCTTGCTGGCAAAGAAAAACTTTGCCTTGGCAGCTGTGTCTTTTTGGATATACGGTACTATCTCCCAGCCATCGCGCCCGACCGCGCCCATGACAATATCGCCATCCATACCGGGATAAGCTGCCAAACTAGCCGCAGCACTCAGATATAGCAAGCGGGCTTCCTTGTAATCTTCCGCAGGGCCAGCGGCAGCCGGCAGGAAAACCAGCAAGAGAACCGCGAAAACGAAATGGGTGAAAGCATGCCTCATATTTTTCATTCTGCCACTTCCCCCTCTCAGGTTTTTGCCTGGTGAAGTCCATGCAAACCCACCAGCCTATTTCTAAGTCTATGCTTAATTCGCTTTTAGCACATTAGAACAACGAAACGAACTTTATCGAAAACAGCAGCAGAGATTTTATAACATTGTTACAAAATCTCTGCTGCTGTTTTCTCAGGAACGAATTCAATTATTGGACGTCGATCCAGTTTTCACCCATGCGATGTCCGATTATTTTTCAGTAAGTAGTTCCCAGGTCTTTTTCCAGTTCGGATTTCTTGAATTCATCGCAGCACAGCACCCTCATGCCGAACCCTTGCGCCCCGCGGGCCATTTAACTGCCGATGCGGCCTGTTCCGATAACACCTAGCGTCTTGCCCATAATCTCCTGACCGAGAAACATCATCGGCCACCCGCCGGGCTACTGCAAATAACAAAGCCCAGGCGATTTCAGAAGTATGATGGGCGCCTCCGGTATCATTCGGGTGACATAGACGTTAGGCCGTTTTTGCATATACTTCATCCTCCCAGAAGTATTTTGGAATTGATCGACGCAAAACTAACCGAGCACGTCCTGAATGACGCGAAACGAATTTTGATAAAAGATTTTTTCGATTTCTGTTTCCGCGAACCCAGCCGTAGCCAAAGCATCCGCCAACTTGCCCATCTCCCCGCTGTCGGCAATTTCCTGCCGGGGATCTATGCCATCAAAGTCAGTACCGATAGCGATAACGTCAATGCCGCCAATTTTCTTGATGTGGATGATATGCCGCACCATATCGGCGATATGGCTAAGCTCAGGGTCGTCGCCCAAAAAATCCTGGGCGAAATTTATCCCGGTTACGCCTCCTTTTTCGGCCAGAACACGAATCATGTCATCGGTCAAATTTCGTGAATGGCCGGTTACGGCGCGGGCGTTGGAGTGAGATGCCACAAACGGATGTTGCGAAAATCTCGCTACATCATAAAAACCAGCATCAGAAAGATGGGATACATCAATCACCATACCTAGCCGGTTCATCTCGCTCACGACTTCGCGGCCGAACTCGGTCAGCCCTTTGTCGCGACATTCTTCCAGAGCGTTGGGGAAACCAATTTCGTTGGGGTAGTTCCAACTGAGCGTGATCAGCCGCACCCCCAAACGATAGAAATTGCGCAGATTCGCCAGCTTACCTTGCAACGCCGCCCCTTCTTCGATTGTCAGAAACGCCGAAATTTTTCCTGCCGCGGCATTACCCATCAGGTCGCTGGCACAAGTGGCCAGACGGATGTGTTCCTTGTTTTTTTCCATTTCCAGATAAAACCGGTCCAGCATTGCCAGGCAGGTTTCCATCGGAGTATCCGTTTTACCCAAATCAACATACAACGCGAAAAACTGGGCCGCCACATTGCCACGGCGCAGCTTCTGTATGTCAACACTGAATTTATTTTCCCAGAGACCCGTTTCTTCGGTAGCTTCCATGAACTGCATAATTGTATCGCAATGTAAATCAATCAATTTCATTTGTTTGCTCCTGCCCTTGAGTTATTCAGGATCGTGGAGTCTGATAACTTTTTTAGTCTATATACTACCCCTTCCCGTATTTTAATTCTTCGACACATTAAGACCCGTGTCCTCCCCATGAAAAAACCCCGGCGCAAACCGGGGTTCTGGTTCTTTTAGTGTGAGGCCAGCCGTTTGTAAGTGTCCAGGCGATCCCGGGCATCCCGTTCCGCTTTGTCGAAGAGGGCCTGCGCCGTTGCCGGGAATTGTCGCATCAGCCCCGAATACCGGACTTCGGTTTTCAGGAATTCCTGGAAACTGGCGGTTGGTTCTTTCGAATCCAGCATAAAGGGATTGGCCCCTTGCTCTTTTAATTCCGGATTGTACCGATACAGATGCCAGTAACCCGATTCCACTGCTTTTTTCGCCTGTTCCTGACTGTAGCGCATCCCGCCCTGAATACCGTGGCTGACGCAGGGAGCGTAAGCGATGACGAGCGAGGGGCCGGGATATGCTTCCGCCTCGGTAATGGCTTTCAAGGTCTGGTTCCTGTCAGCTCCCATGGCAATTTGGGCCACATACACATAACCATAGGACATCGCCATGACTCCCAGATCTTTTTTGCGTGTTTTCTTGCCGCTGGACGCGAACTGGGCGACTGCCGCCGTCGGCGTAGCCTTGGACGACTGCCCGCCGGTGTTGGAATAAACTTCGGTGTCAAAGACCAGTACATTGACGTCTTCGCCGGAGGCCATCACATGGTCGAGGCCGCCGTAGCCGATGTCGTAAGCCCAGCCGTCGCCGCCGAAAATCCATTGGGAACGTTTCACCAGATAATCGCGTTGGTCATAGATTTCGTTCAGCAACGCATCGTTGCCCTTGGCGGACTCCAGCGCTGCGATCAGGCGGCCGGCCCGTTCGCGGGTGCCATTTCCTTCCGCCATGTGCGCCATCCAGTCGGTGATGGCGTCCCGCAGCTGGGAAGGCGGATTGTGCGTCAGAGCTTCCTCCAGTTTTCCCTGCAAGGTCCGGCGCAGCTGCGCTACCCCCACATGCATGCCGAAGCCGTATTCGGCATTGTCTTCGAACAGCGAGAAGGCCCAAGCCGGGCCGCATCCGTCTGCGTTTTTGCAATAGGACATGGACGGGGCGCTGGCCCCCCACACGGTGGAGCAGCCCGCGGCGTTGGAAATCATCATCCGGTCGCCCACCAGTTGGGTAATGAGTTTCGCATACGGCGTTTCGCCGCAGCCAGCACAGGCGCCGGAGAATTCCTGCAAAGGCTGGGCGAACTGACTGCCTTTGACTGTCAGTTTCTGTTTCGCGTCAATCGGCTTGACCGCAATGCTGCCGGCAAAAGCCCACCATTCTTCGCCCCGGGGAAGCTGGCTGGCCAGCGACTTCATCTCGAGCGCTTTCCCTTTGACCGGACAGACCTCGACGCAACTGCCGCAACCGGTGCAATCCAGTGCGGAAATGGCGAGATGGAAATGTTGTCCCGGATAGCCGGTGGCGGGCCTGACCGCAAACCCTGCAGGCGCGGCAGCCATTTCCCCGCTGTCGATCAGCAGCGGGCGGATGACGGCATGCGGACATACGAACGCGCACTGATTGCACTGAATACACTTGTCAGACTGCCATTCCGGCACTTCTACTGCGACACCTCGTTTTTCATAGGCGGTTGTGCCGGAGGGGAAAGTCCCGTCCTCGCGGCCGTTGAACATGCTGACAGGCAGCTGGTCGCCTTCCTGGCGGTTCATCGGAACCAGCATTTCATTGACAAAGGCAGGCATCCCGCTGAGCGCGATATCACTCGAGCAGGCGCACGCGACGTGCTGAATGTCGGATTCTTTGTCGACTGCGTTGTTCCAGGCTTCCGGCACGGCGATCTTCACGACCGCATTCATGCCCTGTTCCACGGCCGCATAGTTCATGTCGATGACCTTCTGCCCCTGTTTGCCGTAATCTTCGGCCAGCGCTTCCTTCAGATAGCTGACGGCATCAGCCATCGGGATGATTTCGGCCAGTTTGAAGAATGCCGACTGCATGATCATGTTGATCCGTCCGCCCAGCCCGATCTCCGCCGCGAGTTTCAGGGCGTCGATGGTGTAGAACTGGATGCCGTTACGGGCGATGAAACGCTTCATGAATCCTGGCAGGGTGGCCTCCAGTTCCTGTTCACTCCATTCGCAATTAAGCAGGAACTTGCCGCCCGGTTTCAGTCCGGCGAGAACATTGTATTTGTTGACATAGGACTGATTGTGGCAGGCCACGAAGTCGGCCTTGTTAATGAGGTAGGATGATCGGATGGGTGATTTTCCGAACCGCAGGTGCGACACGGTGATGCCGCCGGATTTTTTCGCATCGTAGGCAAAATAAGCCTGTGCGTACATGTCGGTATGATCGCCGATGATCTTGATGGCGCTCTTGTTGGCGCTGACCGTTCCGTCCGACCCCAGACCCCAGAATTTGCAGCAGGTGGTTCCTGCGGGGGTGGTATCAATGTCCTGTCCGTATTCCGGCAGCGAAGCAAAAGTCACGTCATCCACAATGCTCACTGTAAACCCGTTTTTCGGGTTTTCCAGTTTCAGGTTTTCATAAACTGCGGCAATGTCCGCCGGCGTGAAGTCCTTGGAACCCAGGCCGTAGCGGCCGCCCACGATAAGAGGCGCGCCGTCTTTTCCGCAATAGGCGTTGCGGACGTCCAGGTACAGCGGATCTCCTGCCGCGCCCGGCTCTTTGGTCCGGTCCAGAACGGCGATCTTGCGGACGCCAGGCGGAATCGCAGCCAGAAAACGTTCGATGGCAAAAGGCCGGTACAGATGAACTTCCAGCAAGCCGACCTTGTCGCCTTTGGCGCTCAAATAATCGATGGTTTCCCTGATCGCATCACAGGCCGACCCCATGGCGACAACGACCCGCTCGGCATCAGGTGCGCCATAGTAATTGAACAGCTGGTAGTTTCGGCCGGTCAGTTCGTTGATCTGTCGCATGCTTTCTTCGACGATGCCAGGCAGAGCCGCGTAAAACTTATTGACGGCCTCACGCGTCTGAAAATAAATATCAGGGTTTTGCGTCGTACCTCGAGTCACCGGATGATTGGGGCTGAGCGACCGGTCGCGGAATTCCCTGACCGCTTCGGTATCAAGCAGCGCCGCCAGTTCGTCATATTCCAGCACTTCAATTTTCTGGACCTCATGGCTCGTGCGGAATCCATCAAAGAAATGAAGAAAGGGCAAGCGTCCCCGGATAGCTGACAAATGAGCGACTGCCGCCAGGTCCATGGCTTCCTGAACACTGCTCGAGGCCAGTAGGGCAAACCCCGTTTGCCTAGTGGCCATGACATCCTGATGGTCGCCGAATATACTGAGCGCATTGGCCGCCAGAGCCCGGGCGCTGACATGGAAAACAGCGGGCAGCAACTCGCCGGCGATTTTGTACATATTGGGGATCATGAGCAACAGACCTTGTGAAGCCGTGTAGGTAGTCGACAAGGCCCCGGCCTGCAGAGAGCCGTGCAATGCTCCCGCCGCGCCGCCTTCCGACTGCATCTGCACGACGCGGACCGGCTGTCCAAAAATGTTTTTCTTTCCCAATGCCGACCATTCATCAGCCAGCTCCGCCATTTGGGACGACGGCGTGATCGGATAGATAGCGGCGACCTCGGTAAACGCATAAGAAACATATGCGGCCGCTGTATTCCCGTCCATTGTTTTCATTTTTCGTTTCGCCATGCTCATCTACTTCCCTTCATTTTCGGTAAAATATACGAACCCACCGCCCAGCGTTGTCGTTTCATGCCACAACGCGAGATCGATTTCTTTCACCAATCCTTCATCGAGAATCTTCACCAAAGCCTGGTTGCCACCTGCAACATAATCCAGAGAAATGATCGTCACCCAATGCCAGCGGTACAAATTTTTCTCCTCGCCATTGCATAGGTTCAAAAAAGCGATGGGAGCATCGTTCAGCAGGCCGCTTTCAACAAAGTGCAGTATAGTCGGCAAATCAGGTCGGCAGGCCGCATCTTCCGGGATGTCGCAGCAGTGGCATTCGATATTCAGCCCCTTGGCCCGGGCATATGCAAGCACCGAGTCATAGAACAACTGGGTCGTGGGCATCCCTCTGGTCGTTGGCGTCACATGTTCCCAAGATTCCTCCATCAGGGACAGCCAATCTGCTTTGCTGTTGGTTGCTTCAGGCGCGCTGCTCAGATAACGTATGATGTTGCAGGCGACCGAAGGACCGCAGCCGGCGCGCCTTTGCCACTCGGTCGTATACCATTCCTGATTGCAGCCGTAAAATTTATTCTGTGTGTTTTCGTCCACTACTTCAAGCAAGTTCGGGTTCATGATTGACCGTTCAATTTTCATTTTGTCCCTTTTTCAGCCGCTGCCTGCCGCTCTGCCGCTCTGCCGCTTTCGCCAGTTTCTCCTGTTTATAGGAGGTCCAGAACATTTGCACGCTCATTAGGCTGAAGAACACGCTGAAAATTTTGCGAAGAAGCGTGTCTGAGATATTGTTGGCGGCATAAGCCCCGATCATGCCCCCGAGGACGAGACCCAGCGCCAGATAAGGAGCCACCTGATAGTTGATCATCTTGTTGCGGTGATGCTTGGCCACGCCGACCAATGCGGTCGGTATCATCGCGACCAGTGCGGCGGCCTGCGCCGCATGTTGCCCGACACCCATGAACACCACGGCGGAAACCACCAGAATTGCACCGCCGCCGATTCCGAGCAGTCCACTGAGCACGCCTGTGACCATGCCTGTTAGAATTGCGATGATCAGCATCGTTAGCTCACCCCCATCCGGATGGCGAGCGCAAGAGCGACAACCGCAAAAATCCGTTTGAGAATATAAGGTTTGACATAGGGCATAAGGGATGCGCCAATATAGGCGCCGCCGATTCCACCGACTGCAAACATGCCGGCAAGCCCGAGGTCAAGCTGCCCGAATCCCTGATAAACGAGCGCGCTGATGGCGGCTCCCGGGATGATCACCGCCAGACTGGTGGCGTGCGCCATATGCTGACTCACACCCAGACAATTGACCATGAGGGGAACGAGAACGATGGCGCCGCCGATACCCAGCAAGCCCCCAACAATGCCTCCTGTGAACCCGATGAGCAGCGCTTTTATTTTTTCCATCCGCTAAACTTCTTTCCTTTTCACTTTTACAGCACTCCGCGTTTCAAGCTCCGGGAGCTGCTGCGTTTTGTCAATTGTTACTTTGTTTTATACATGACGCGGCCGGTGGCCTGATGAGTCGGTGTAACTGTCACTTCGCAGATCTGCACGTGCGCCGGCGCGCTGGTGGCGTAAACGATGATATCCGCGATATCCTCAGGCGACAACGGGGTAATTCCTTCATAGACGTTGGCCGCTTTTTGCTCGTCGCCGTGGAACCGTACATTGCTGAAGTTAGTTTGTGTCATTCCCGGCTGGATGTTGGTGACCCGGATCGGCGTATCCACGACATCCATCCGCAGCCCATCGCTGATGAACTGCACGGCGGCTTTTGTCGCGCAATAGACCGCACCGTTGGGATAAGCGTGCATCCCGGCGGTCGAACCAATATTCACCACATGGCCGTTGAGCTGATATTTCAGCATGAGCGGCACGACCTGACGCGTCAGGTACAGCAAGCCCTTGATATTCGTATCGATCATCGTGTCCCAGTCATCTGGATTCCCTTCTTGCAGCTTGTCCATGCCCAATGCGCCGCCGGCGTTATTCACCAAAATGTCGATGTGTTTCCAGGGCTCCGGCAACGACTCAATCGCTTCAGTCACGCTGGCTCGGTTGCGCACATCGAGTTCGACAGGAATGCTCTCGGTCTGATATTGCTCTTTCAGAGCGGCAGACAGCGCCTTGATTTTGTCGATGCTTCTGGCGCACAGGATCAATTTGGCACCGGCCTTGGCGAAGGCCTCGGCGCTGGCTTTACCGATACCACTGCTTGCGCCGCTGATAAAAGCGATCTTTCCTTGAAGTGGTTGCATAAACGAAACCCTCCTGTCAATTTTTGATGGTTCATGCATCTTTCTATTGTTCAAGTGATTAGGATCGAGACTATGTTATCCCTACTTTATTCGTTTTGAAACCGGACAATCCTGCCACGAATTGGATCGTCCCGAGAAAAATCAGCCTACTGCAAACTGCTTTGGGGCAGGACGAATCTCACGCGGCAAGGAAAACACGGAACATTGGCGAATAATGACGGTATGAGGGTCTTGATCAAAAACAGTAAACCAATGATTGCGCCATGCAATGCATCAGGGAGGTTATCGCTATGTCAACCCGCTTATATTACTATACCGGGACCGGCAACTCGCTCTGGGTGGCCCGCCAGTTGGCAGCACGGCTCGATGAGCCCGTCGAACTTTATTCCCTGGGTGCCGACTATGAGCTTCCAGGCGACGATTGCGACCGGATCGGCCTCATCTTTCCCGTTCACATGTGGGGCTTACCGCAACGCGTCAAAGAGTTTGTCCGACAGCTGAAAACCCGACCGAATTGCTACTTTTTCGCATTGGCGGTGAATGCCGGGCAAGTTGCAGCTACGCTGCTGCAGCTTCGGGCGCGTTTATCCGAACGGGGAATTTTTCTCTCCGCCGGCTTCGGAATGCTGACGCCATCAAACTATATCATTTGGAATGGCGCCCAACCAACCGAAAAGCAACAGAAATTATTCACAGATGCCGCGCAGAAACTGGACCGAATCGCCACTATTGTATCTTATAAAAAAGCGGGATCGATCGAAAAAGGACCCTGGTGGCAAAACGCTGTTCTTTCGGCTATCAACGCCCTGGCCGCGCCGCGGGTCGCGGCAATGGACAAGGACTTCTGGGCCAATGAAAAATGCAACAGCTGCGGCATCTGCTCTCAGGTTTGCCCGGCCGCCAATATCCGTTTGGAATCGGGACGCCCCCTCTGGCTCCACCACTGCGAACAGTGCCTGGCCTGCCTACAATGGTGCCCGCAGGAAGCGATCCAGTTTGCCAAAAAAACGGCAGGTAAAGAACGTTACCATAACCCGGAGGTTTCATTGCCGGATATGCTGGAGGCGGCGAAAAAAAGGCACGCCCCCTCAACTCCCATTTAACTGCAAATATTTTAAAGGGGCGCCATGCAATTGGCGCCCCTTTGTATTGCCGGGTTTCATGCAAGAATATTGACGATGCACTCCTCCTTGTTTTTTTGATGCGTAAAATTTTATTTCGCCGGTTGCGGCGCCCGGACAAAGTGCTGCATCTCAAAGGGGATTTCAATCGATAGTTCGACAAACCCGGCGTATTGAGCGTCAGTAAACCACGGCGCCTGATGAATCAGTTTCTTAATGCCGTTTTTTTCGATCGTATATGTGTTGATTGCCTGCGTTTCCATCAGCTTCATCAACTTGGTCCGGGCAGGTTCAGGGTGACACTCCAGCATATTTTGCCCGACGAGACTGCCGCCATAACCCTTCTCCGCTTTTTGATTCATATACACGATGACGCCCTGCGTATTGCTGACCGTGACTGCACCCGGAAATTCCGCGACCCAATCCAACCCATTCATAATTTTCGCTTCCCTCCATACCTGAATAATTGACCGTTTTCGCCGAAAATTTGTACCGAATTTTGGTTCTTAATTTCGCTAGCTAGCAGCCAATCTCCTCCCATAAGTTTTTTTGCTCAATTCAGAAAATATTTTTGTGGCAAGACTGCGGACCTATAGGATAAGGTCCTCCAAATATGTCATAATGAAAATATAGCTACCCAATATGCGCAGCCCGAAAGAAGGTGTTCGTATGAACCTGAAAGCAAAATATCTGGTACTCGGCTTGATCGTCGGTTTATTGGCCATCACGGCGGCCTGGAAGATGTTCGGCGCCTCCGCAACTGGAGCAGCAAAGCAGTTCCTGCTGCAGACAGCCTCCAGTTCAATCAACGGAACACTTTCAGTCGGCGATGTCGAGTTTTCCCTGCCGGGCGCCCTGGTCGTCAGGCAAGTCGAACTCAAAGATAAATCTGGCGCCCTGATCGCTGCTGCCAAAGCCTTGACGCTTGACCTGGATGTGTCCGACCTGCTGAGCCGAAGCTTCGATATCAGCCGCATCCGCAAAGTCAGCTTCGACGGCTTGATCCTCAATCTCAGCCGCGACAAGGAGAACCGTTGGAATGTCACCGAAGCGCTGCCCAAAGCCAGCGCCGCTCCTCTCGCCATCTTCCGGGGAATGCTGGTTTCCACCAATACTACAGTCACTGTATTAATGGTGGAAAACCGCTATGAATTCAAAAATGTGGATGGCACTGTCGATTTCGCCAAACACCCGGACCTTTCCCTGGACCTGAAAGCCAAGTCCGGCTCTGCCGGCATCACCGCCAAAGGACTGTGGAATTTCAGCGGCGGCGGGAATATCCAGGTGGGCATCGACCGGGTCGAACCTGCGTCCTACTCGCCCAATATCCCGTTGACAGGCGCACTGACCACCAATTTCGTGTTGTCAGGCACCACTGACAAACCCACAGCTACAGGTACTTTTCAGAATCCGTCGGGCAGTGCGGGAGCTATCGCCTTCACAGATGCCGCAGGTGATTTTTCACTTTCAGGCAGTACTCTCTCACTTTCCAATACCAGGATGAACTCCCTCGGGGGCTCCCTGACCACCAGCGGTCCGATCTATCTGGATACGCTGCGTTATGTGCAAAAAGTCTCCGGACAGAATATCGACAGCGCCCACCTCTCTGATAAGGATATCCATGGACGGATCAACTTCCAGGCCGAAGCGCAAGGGCAAGGCGCCCAACCCGGCATTAGCGCCGACGGCGCTTTTCAGATGGGATCAGGCTCCATTTCGGGCGTTGCCTTCGAAGCTCTGACGGGTAATTTCTCCAAGCGGGGAAGCTACACGCGTTACTATAATATCAGGGTTACGATAGCGGGAATAACGATCTATATCGGCGACGCCGACAGTCTCGAAGCACTCAAGATTCCTTTTCTGAACCTCGCGCTGCCAGGCATGTTACCCGGCACGCTTCCCGGTGTTCCAACCCCACCGCAACTTCCATCGCTGCCGAAAGTTCCCTCACTGCCCAAACTGTTCTGACCGGGTGCCACAGTTTGGCGTGAACGATCTGGAAAAATGAAAAGCGGCAACTCCAAAAGAGCTGCCGCTTTTCATTTTCAGTCTAAAGCTCCATCCTATTCTTTCCGTTTGTAGGCTTCGGAAGCATCCCAGCGCCACTGCCAATTCCGCATATAGAGTTTTGCCAGTTCCTTGTTGCCGCGGATCACAAGCACGTTTTCGGCATTGCGTTCTTCCGCCGCCTTCGTGAAGTTGAAACTGCCAGTGACGATATTCTCATCATCCAGGATCATGATTTTGCTGTGAGCAATGGCAAACTCATCATCAATACGGACAGGCACCCCTGCGTTAGCCAGGAATGTGGCCGAAGTATATTTTTCGGTTTCCTGGCTCTTGTCCAGCACGACCCTCACTGTTACGCCGCGTTTTGCTGCATCGACGAGCGCCTTGGCGATATCTGTGTTAGTGAAACTGTAAGCCTGAACCTTGATCGTTTTCTTTGCCTCACCGATTGCTTTGACAACCAGCGCAGCTCCTCCGCCATTTGGACTGAAGGCAACTTCGATGGTGCCGACGGCCTCCACAGTATTTGGTTTCTTGATTCCGGGCGGCATGGGCGTTGTCGCCGCCTTGGCTTGCGACATTTTTGGCGAAGCGGAAGAGGCTTTATCCGAATGCGTTGCCGGAACACTGCTGCCACAACCCCAGAGCGCAAAAAGCAATACAATGGCCGCGAGTAACGCGGTCACCTGAATCCAAATTTTCCTGTTCATTAAACTCCTCCAGTTCTAAGCGAACAAAACCAGGGCGATTATTTCCAGGTTTTCTGTTCCAGTATTTTCAATAGAATGACTCTCCCCGTCCTTCGTATAAATGACGTCCCCAGCCTTGACCGGAGTCTTGACGCCGTTGTCGTCGGCTATGCCTTCGCCTTTTAGAATATAGTAAGTCTCAAAATCGCCATGATGTTGATGAAAACCGATGGATGAGCCGGGAAAAATCACGTTGTGGGAAAAAAGCCGGCCTTTGCCGCAGAACTCTTCACCTGTCAGCAGATGCTTCATCGTTACTTCGCCCTGGCCGCCGAAACGGTTTTGAAACATTACCGGCTGCAAAGTGTCCGCCTTTTTGATCATGCTTTCGCCTCCATTTTATCGGTCAGCTTATTACTCGATGATTTCAGAAAAATAGATCACTGTAACGATATCATCAGGCAGAATATGTTTTTGATATTTTTTTTGAAAGTATTCGCGCAAATCTTCCACCGTTTTGATGTCAGGACTTTGATGGCGCAGATCGTTCATGGTCAGCGCATGGAATTCCTTGGTGTACACAGTGTCGATCATCGCGCTGTAGAGTTTGCGCTTGGTGCCGTATTTGGGACCAACGGTAATCCAGACGACCGAATTTTCGGGGTAAGAGTCCCGGATGTCACCCAGATGAACCGTACAATCCTTCTTACGTGCAATCAGCAATTCTTCATTCTGGGCCCATTGAAAATTGAGTGCAAACACGTTGTTCCCTCCCGGTTTATTTCTTGATTCTAAAATATTAATTCTACCTACAATGGCCAGTTTCCTGCCCGATATTTTCACAACCGCTTTGCTGAAAGCGGATAATTGAGATAAAATGATCCCATGCAAAAAAATAGAGGAAAAGAGGCACATGGTATATTGATAAAAACGAATGCGCCGACCCATCCCACGATCGCCCTCCTGCCCGGCCTGCTGCTGGTCGCAGCCATCGCCGTTCCGGCCTGGTTTGCAGGTTATAAACTTCCGCTGGTGGGCGGACCGGTCTTTGGCATATTGTTCGGCATGCTGCTGGCCTTCTGGCCCCGCCCGTCTGCCGTCGAGCCCGGAATCAAGTTCACCGCCAAAAAAATCCTGCAGGGCTCCATCATCCTGCTCGGCTTTGAAATGAACCTCTTTCAGGTTTTTGCCGTCGGCAGCCAGTCGCTGTCAATCATGCTCTTCACTCTCAGCGCCGCATTCATCACCGCCTGGGCGGTCGGTCGCTATCTGAACCTGGCCGGAAAGACCAGCATTCTGATCGGCGTTGGCACCTCCATTTGCGGCGGATCGGCTATCGCCGCCACCGCACCGGTGATTTCCGCCAGTGACAAAGATGTAGCGTATTCCATCTCGACGATATTTCTATTCAATATTTGCGCGGTATTTATTTTCCCATTCTTCGGGCATCTGCTGGAGATGAGCGATATCGGCTTCGGCATCTGGGCAGGAACAGCCATCAACGACACCTCTTCCGTCGTCGCCGCCAGCTATTCCTTCAGCGACGCCGCCGGCAACTATGCCACCATCGTGAAACTGACCCGCACGCTGATGATCGTTCCCATCACTCTGGTTCTGGCAATTTTCGTATCCCGCCAAAATGCGGCGGCAGGCAACGCATTCAACCTCGCGAAAATTTTTCCCTGGTTCATTCTCGGGTTCCTGGCCGCTTCCATCATCAGCACTCTCGGTTGGCTGACGCCGGCTACCTGCAAGTTGCTCGGCTCGGCCGGCAAATTTTGCATCATTCTGGCCATGACCGCCATCGGCCTGAATACCCATTTGCGTCAGCTGATCGCCAACGGATTCAAACCGATCCTGCTCGGATTTTCCTGCTGGCTGGCCGTCGCGCTCGTTTCACTCGCCATGCAGCATTATCTGCAACTGCTGTAACGCTGAGCGTAGTTCTGCAAATTCAGCCTGGAATTCTGAGCGCGAAGGGGCTGGCTCAAAATAGGTTTTTAAACCTGTTTGAGCCAGCCGAATTGAAAAAGGCATTGAAGACACTATTGCCTACATGAATTTCCCCAGGGAACACTGGGTTAAGATTCGGACCAATAATGGATTGGAGCGAATCATGCGAGAAATCCGTCGCAGAACCAGAGTGGTCGGAAGTTTTCCCGACGGGAAAGCAGCTTTGATGTTAGTAGGAGCCCGACTCCGGCATATTACGACAACCAGTTGGGGAACGAAGCGATACTTGAATATGGGGCTACTCCAGGAGAATCAGGCCGAGGGCGTATCCGAAGCGATTTGAGACCTACGCGGGAGCCCATCCACAAATGTGCGCAAAAATCCTGACACTACCTCTTGCTGAGGCTTGGCTTTATCGGGGACGAGTCTCTGCCTTCACACTGTACAGTTCATTGAGGCGTTTGACGGAGATTACCCTGTAAGGTTCGACCTCCGGGGTTCGTAAAAAACGCCTGAACCGAAGTCCAAGCGAACATAAAGCCCATTATGAAATTATCCCCGATCTCACGAACCCATATATTTCAATACTATCGGCGCTCTATCGTCGCAACGCACTCAACGGAGGAAGAAGGCCATTGGATTATTCCGAAGTTTTTACATATGAAACCTTTATTGGAGGCTGTTTGAAATGATCTAGATCAAGATTACGGCATATGTTAAACGTCGGAATAATCTTTGGGCTTGCGGACACGGGCAGGGATTATGGCAACATCATAGTGTTTCGCCATCTTAGGTACGTCTTATTGATCTCGGGGTCGTATTGATCCGCCAGGGTTACGGCGCTTTTGTCGTTGTCCGGCACCAGGATCAAAGGCAGGCCGCCATAATACTCGAAAGCGCGGTGTGCCGCAATCCAGTGTTCATTTGCCTTGGTCGGAAAGGCTTCCGCATAGGGGTAACAACTACGGCCCAAGGCGCAAACGAAAAGGTAGGCAGGAATGATTTCGCCGGTGGAGGAGTCAATAACGATCATGGTATCGCTGGCCCCATCGACAAACAATTTTTCTCCGGCCTTGTACAGGATATGCCATGCTACCGAAGAACGCGGTCGATTTCTCTCAGGAGGGCCCGCCTGCCAGTCAATTTGCGGCTCAACTGGCTGTTGTCGCCTCCATCACCGGTCCTGGTATTTATAGAGCGCAGGATCATAATTGGTGAAATTGACCCGGGTGTTGGTGATGTTTTTGTACTCCGGCGCCGTAAACACTGGGATGGTCATCACCTGGGTCGCGCCTGAGAGCGCCTGTGCCACGTCGACATAGCGCCAGTCATTGTTGTCATAGTTGCGGAAATAATAGCGCTGATGCTGCAAATCCGCCGCCACCGTCCACAAAGTCCGGTCATAGGCCGTCTTCCCACTGCTGTTGTCGCGCACGGCACCGACCGGAATGTCCACATTGTTGATGATGGTCATCGCCAGATTCAGCCCGGCAGCGCTGCCTGTCACAGGCAAGGCCGACTGCGTCAGCGCCATCATCCGTACAAAACGGCTCGGCGGGGTAAAGTCGCCCGGCAGCCCCAGCATGCCGGTTCCCTGCCCGAAGCCGGAGGCGGTCACGTCGGCGATCTTGACGGCGGGGGCATTAAAGGCCTTGATGTTTATGTAGTTTTTTAAATTGGTCTGCATCCAGTCAAACGTCGGGGCATTGGTCAACACGCCGAGAGGATTGTCGTACAGCTTCAGCTCGCCGTTGACATACTCGATCACCAGGCTGTCTCCGTCCTTGTCATGCACCGCGTAGTGAAAACTCAAATTGAGATCAACACTGCCTGATCTTATATTATTGGCACTGGAAACGCGGATTTTTTCAATGCCCTGCCGTACCTCCTGAATGTTGGCGAAATTCCCCAATATCCAGGTAGCCACTTCATACTGACTGAGGGTTCGATCCGCATACTCGACCTTATATTCCTGATATCCCGCGTACCCGGGAAATTCCAACTCTCCGACCACCAGCCCCTTTTCATTCATGCCGTCGGCCACAACCGGACGGCCGGAGGAATTCATGCCTACAAAACCATATTTCGCCGTCCAGACCAGCCCTTTTTGCGTCCCGTCCGGCAGTACGCCGAAAAACATTGTTCCGGCCGGAACGACCGATAACGAGTCAGGATGTGCCGGGTCTCCTTCCGAGGGATAAAACTCCATAGTACGGGCGTAAAACACCTTACCATCCGTCGTTATCAAGCGGATGCTGGTGCACGCCTCCGCAGTAGTGCCGATGAACATCACACATACCAGCAGTAGAACAAACACTTTTATTAACATGGTCTTTCTCAACATAGTCTTACACTCCCTTAAATTATTATTCCTCGCCATTAAGTCAAAATTTATAGGTCACGGTGAACTGGCCATAATCCCCGTGCATGCGGTTCGTATACGAAACGTCCTTGATCAGTTTGGCAACCACGGACAGTCTGCCCTTGCCGGCTTCAGGCAACCAGAGAACGGCCGGTCCGACTCCGAACGCTTGCCCCTGGAAGTTGCCGAGCAAGGCGCCGCTGCCGCTATCTCCCTTCAACTGACTGTAGTAGTATCCTTGAACGCCCACAGCGAAATTTTTCGCAAGGAACTGGTTCACCACGAAATCCAGGTGGAACTCGTTCCCCGACTGATATTGGGTGGCGTTGTTCATCGTGTTGAACATGATGCCTGGCACGAGGGAGATTTCCGTACCCCTCTTATTCATCCATGTGATGGCCAGCGAGGTATCGAAGGCCCAGTGGTTCATGCCGGGGTTCGCTAAATTGGCGGCGTTGTAAACGCCGGTCGGGACAAAGACCGACTGCACCAGTTTATAATGCAAATCGCCTTTCTTCCAAAACAGGGCCGCCTGTGCAAGGGAGTCCCCAACGCCACTGGAGGCATCCGAGCTGCTTCGCGAACCCAAAGAGGTGTCGATGCTGTACGCGGTATTCACCCATGCGACCGGTGCCACCGCTCCGATCTGCAGCCGACCGCCAAGCACCGGCTCCTTGTAGGTATAGAAACCACCCATGTAATTGTAAACGGCATTGGCACTCATATCCAGATTGACCCTGCCGTTTAGCACAGCCTTATCGGCTTTGCCGTTGTAATACAGCAGCTGGTTGACGGCCATGAACCCGGGCTCCGGCGGCAAAGCGACGCCGAAAGTGGCAAAGGTGCCGGGGAAGTAATCACTCGATCCCCCCTCCGTCGCTTGAACGCTATGTTGCCCCAAAACGAGGCAGCATACCAGCAGGATGGGAAATATAACCCTTTGTTTCATCGCCGTTACTCCTCTTGTCTATTTGACTTTACTTGGCCTGATAGACGATCCTGCCGCCGACAATCGTCATCACCGTTTTGATATCCTTGATGTTTTTCTTCGGAATCGTGAAGATATCCCCGGAAAACACGGTCATGTCGGCGAACTTGCCAGGCTCGAGGGAGCCTTTCAGCGCAGCTTCGCCCATGGACTCCGCCGCCCAGATCGTCCACATGCTGAGCGCCTCCGTCACAGTCAACACTTCTTCCGGCATGAAGATCCCCTTGTCGGATTCGCGCGTAACCGCGGCGTAGATGTGCAGGAACGGGTTGATATTGTCCAGATAGATGCCGGTGACGTCGGTGCCGCCCGCAGGCCTTAGCCCGGCGTCCAGCAGCTTGCAGAACGCAAAGCCTGTGCGCGTTCTACAAATCCACCAGCAAACAGATGTAATTCCATTTGTTTTTCACGCGAACGAAGGTTAAATCACTGATGACAACGGCGTAGGGTTCCTGATTATAAAACTGGCGGTTCAGTTTATTGCCGATTTTGTCTTCGTTGCAAGTTTGTTTATGGACTTTAAATTGAGCCCCTGTATACTTGGAAACAATCCCCCTTTCCTGCATAATGCGACGGATTCGTCGGCGCGACACTTGTAGCTCGGTTTTGCTTAGTGCATCTTTGATTTTCCGGATTCCATAGGCATCGCGGTTAGCGCGGAAGATTTCTACGATGGTTTTCTGCAGAGAGTTTTCAGATTTCTTCTCTTGCGCTTCATAGTAGAAGGTGCTTCTGGGTAGTTCCAAACATCGACACATCGCTGATACAGAATGTTTGTCACTATTTTGCCGGATGACAATTATTTTTGTCCGAGTATCAGCGCCGCTTGCTTTAAAATATCATTTTCCATTCGGAGTTGCTTGTTTTTTTTGCGCAGTTGGAGCAGTTCCTGCTCCTGGGGAGTCCGATTATTGGCTTCTTTGGCTGAACCTGTTGCGTTAATTCGTTTGACCCAGATGTCGAATGCCGTTGCCGTCAAGTCATATTCACGCAAAATATCCACTCGACGCTTACCGTTGTTATAAAGCTGGACCAATTCAATTTTGAATTCTTCGGTGAAAACTTTTCTTTATTATGGTGTTATGCTACATGACCGTATCTTTTCTGTCCAGTTTAGGGTAACCCATCCAACACATAACTATGTATTTTTCGTAGAACAATCGCTCAATAAGCTGATTTTATTGGATTTTCGAGAAAACCTCGTTATGAGTAAGCGGGAACTCAGGTTGTAAAGGTATACCGAATCCAGGTAGAACGAACATCAGCACATTATAGTACATTACCCAGCATGATGAAGCCTCATTATTGTAACGTTCATTTGAATAACATTAACCACTTACTTCTTGTATTGTCCTTGGCTTGCAGCATTGCTTACGTTATTTTTTATCTCATACATAATTTGGGTAATTTCTTTGTATAAAGCAAAAAATTCCTTTTCATCAACGTTGATGTATTCGCCATGTGCGACGTTATTTCTCCCACCAAGTAGCTGTGGCGCGCGGTCGCTGGAGCGCCTACCAGCAAGCTAATCAGGCTCATGTAAAACCAGAGATCCCTACCGGGTTTTTACACACAAATTTGGACTTGACCATTGCCGAGTTATACTTTGCCGGAAAACATCATTAAACTTTGAACACCTTAACCGACGTGTCCAATTTAGTCGCCGTTTCAGCCAACCCATCGGCGGCTTTCATGGTATCGGCCGCTAGTGCGGATGTATTCTCGGAAATCTCCGTCACCTGCCCTGTACTAGTTGAAATTTCATTTGATCGGGTCAGTATTTCCTGCCCGGCTTCAACGATAGACGCCATCATGGAGGATACAGATTCAACGTTTCTGGCTATCGAGGTAGTAACGTCCGATAGTTCAGTAATCGACTGCGCAATTTCAGCAACTCCACGCGAAGCATCAGCAGCGTCCTTGGAAGCCTTCTTGCAGTTGGCATTGACGGTAATGATTTCTTCGGCGATGGATTTGACCCTCTCGCCAGCGGCCACCGAGTTGCCTGTAATTTGAGTGAGCGTCGCCGACTGTTCATTGATGGCATTCCCTATGGTTCCCGTGATGTCCGTAATCTCAACGATAACCTGAGTAATCTTCCCGACTGATTCAACAGCCCGACTCATATTATTCTGCATCTCTTCCAGTTGTTGTCCGATTTCATCAGTGGCCCTGGCGGTACGTTGGGCCAATTCCTTGACCTCTCCCGCCACCACTGCAAACCCTTTTCCGGCTTCTCCGGCGCTGGCGGCTTCGATCGCGGCGTTAAGGGCCAACATATTGGTCTGACTGGCGATATTATTAATGATACTGACAATCTTGTTGATCTTCTTGGTAGAATCGCTGAGCTGGGAAATAACCCGTGATGTCTCTTGTGCAAAATCGTTGGCCTCAAGCGTTATTTGCACCGACCGTTCACACTTAAGCTTAACGTTGCCTATGGATCGATTAATGTCCTGAACCGAATTCACCACCTGCTCGACTGAGTTCGACATATCGCCGGAATTTTGAGACACTCGGTCGGTATTGCCGGATATCCCTTCAAACGCCAAGCGTACGTTGTTAACTGTTGTCGAAACACCCTCAGCCACCATGGCCACCGTGGATGTCGTGGCCGCCATCTCCTGGACAGCTGCGGCAATGTTGGTTATGTTCCCCCCCGTCTCCTCTGTGGCATGGTTGGTGCCATCAATTCTCGTTAGGATTTCCCGCACGGCATTTTCGGCGACACAGGCTCGGTTGTTCATCGTCAGGCTGTTGTCGGCACCCATCCTGGCGATTTCCTGGAGCCGCATCGATGCGGGTTTCAACTCACAGTTGGCTTCATGAATCTTTCCTATCATCTCGCAAATAGTATCCAACGTCTGGTTAAAGGATAACGTAAGCCGGCCCAGCTCATCATCCGCGACGGCCTTCCCCCTGGCGGTCAGATCGCCCTGGGCCACGCTTTCGATCATCGTTTCAAGTTGCACTAGCGGCCGTATTACTGTAGTGGACAAAAACCACTGGGTAAGTGCGCCAGTGATAAGAAGGATTATCAATGTTGCAAGACAGAAAATCCAATTAAGCCGATCAATTGGCTCCCATATTTCATCTACCGGTACAGTCATGCCGACAACCCAGTTGTTGGTACCGGCAACAGCGGCAGCTCCAACAAATTGTTCTTTGTCGGTATTGGCGCTGCGATAACGTCCTACGCTGACCTGCCCTTTGACAGCTCCCTGCAGGGTAGCTTTCAATCGATTATCCGTGGCCGAGTCATCCAATAAGTTTTTTTTCATCGCCAATGTCTGGTCAGGATGGGCAATTAACAGGCCGTTTGCCTGAACTAAATAGGCATAACCGGTCTTGCCCAATTTGACGGCCTGCATTTTTTTTTCGATACTCTCAATCTTGACCGAGCCTCCAACTACGCCGATCACTTTCCCCTCCAGAACTATCGGGGCGGCCACGATGACCACTTTATTTCGGGTAGTGCGGGCGCTCAGCGGATCGGATACATAATTTTCGCCGGATGACATCACACTTTTGAAGTATTCGCGGTCGGCATTATTGGCGGCTTGATTGTTGCTTGTGTAATAATCTCCTTTTGCATCCCCCACCAAAATCAGCTCATAGTCATCAAGCCGTTTGACTTCCGCTGTTATATAACGCAATATTTCTGCTTTATCGCCCGTCATCAGAACAGGCGACGCAGCAATAGCCGCTACTTCCCCTTTTTTCATGTTTAACCACAGGGTTATATCATCCGCCAGTCCGTTGGCATCTTTGCGCAGTTGCTGGTCGATATTGGATACGACAACCTCCCTGGTGGATAGATAAGTGGAGCCTGCCAACCCGGTAATCGCCACAGCGATTACCAACAATATTACTCCGACCAGTTTGAATTGAATGCTTTTCGAATTCAATGCAACACTTCCTTTCATTAATTAGGCCCACTATCGCCTTTAGCTTATCCATCCTTGGTATATTCATAAGCAACCACACAGTTTCTGCCGTTCTCTTTGGCCTGATACATCGCTTTGTCGGCATAACGGATTACCTTAGCTGGCTCTGTTTCCCCTATAGCGATGGCAACACCAATACTTATAGTCATGCTCAATACGGTCTCCTCGCAATTTATTGATATTTCCGCCACACCCCGGCGTACGCGTTCGCAAATAACGAGAGCGTCGCCGACACTCATGCAGCCAAATGCCAAAACGAACTCTTCGCCCCCTAAACGCCCCACAATATCAAAATCACGCATGGTCATGCGAAGTTTTGCCGCAAGCATTATCAACATTTCATCGCCAATGGCATGCCCGTAGGTATCGTTTATCTGTTTAAAACGGTCTACGTCGACCAGCGCGACAGCAACGTTACTCTGCTCCCTCCGGGCCCGCAACAGCTCCAACCCGAGCAAATCGTACAGGGACCTCCTGTTATAAAGTCCGGTAAGCGCGTCCCTGATCGCGGCATTCAAAAGCTCGCGCTGCATTTTCAACACTCGGCATGCCACTGTCAGTCTGGCAAGGAGCTCTTGATTGCAAAACGGCTTTATCACATAATCGTCCGCCCCGATACCAAAGCCTTCAAGAACATCGTCCTGGGTATTTTTTGATGTAAGGATGATAAAATATTTATACGAGGTTCCGTACAAATTGCAGAAATGATTCCTCGCCCATTTGCAAACTTCGACGCCATCCATATCGGGCATTACCCTGTCCAGCAGAATAATGTCCGGCGAACCCTCTTCCTGCAATAGCTGCATAGCTTTTCCACCGTTTTCAGCAGTCAGAACTTCGTAGCCAGCAGTTTCCAGCGTTGCTTTGATCACTTTGCGAAAAACGAGAGAATCGTCAACAACAAGTACCCTTTCCATTGCTCCTCCCCCCAGTCCCGTTTCCATACTACCCCCGTTCAGCTGCTTCGCCGGCTTTGAAGCCTCTCTATTCGGAGCGGCCCAAAAACCGCTGCGCAGTTTTAAGCAACCGATCCCGGTCCAGTTTATACTCATAGGCGTCGAATCCGGACCGCAGCCCTTTTTCCTTGTTTGCCTCTCCAAGAAGCGAGGTCAGGGCTATCGCCGGCAACTTGCGCAACCGTTCATTGGCCCGAATGGCCCTGATGAGTTCGTAGCCGTTCATCACCGGCATTTCGATATCGCTGATCACCAAATCGACTTCATCCTGCTCCAATATATCGAGAGCTTCCCGACCATCAGCGGCCAATTTGACTTCCATCCCGGCACTCTCCAGATAGCCCTTTGTCACCTTGGAAAAAAAAGCCCGATCTTCCACCAGTAACACACGTGCAGCAGTCGGTGCAAGCGGGCTTTTTTCCTGTTTCCGTATAACGGAGGTGCTTACTTTACAGGTTTCAGGCAGGGCCTGTTCCAACAACTCATAGATATTCAGCAATAGGACAATACGGTCGTTAATCAGCGTTGACCCGATTAGTCCGCAACCGCCAGGCCCTTCCTCATTCAATGCCACTGCAGTCTTGACAATCTCGCCGATTCCCCTTGCGACGATCCCCACCGATTGCTTTACTAATTTAGGAATAATGAGATGAATGGAGTCCGACCCGTCTTTCGGGGATGCAACAGGCAAATAGTATTCGGGCCTGATGATTCTCAGCGGCTTGCCACGTGATATGACGTACTCTTTTGACCGAATCCGCTGAATCGCCGCTGCCTCATGGGTTTCAACCCGGCTCACCAGGGTGATGTCGATACCGATGGTTTCTCCACCGGCGGTAGAGAACAGCAACAAACTCTGTTCCTCTTCCGGCAACTGGCTACCCCTGATGCTGTCTACAGCCGCTTCAGTCGCTAACGGCCGCAAGCCGACATGGTTTCTGATTTCCTCGGGATTCAGAATGAATGCGATACGACCATCGCCCAAAACGGCAAATCCCATATAATAATTGGATTTTATCAGAGTTGGCGGCAGTGGTTTTACCAGAATTTCTTCGTGATCATATACCTTATCAACTTCCAGCGCAAAAATTCGATTTCCAAAATTTAGCACAACGATTTGAAAGATTTTTTCCGGATCACAGAAGTATTCAGCACTCCCGGTGTCAATTCCCAGCCGGGTATCCCCGATGATATCCGTAAGCCGTAACAGCGGGAATAAGCGCTCCCTGAGACGCAGGACCGGATACCCCATGACCAGTTCGATGGAGCGCTTTTCATCATCCGGTTGAAGCAATACCAATTCCTGCAAGTTCGCCTGCGGGATTGCGGCTGTAAAGTCGGCACTCTGCACGATCACGGCAGGAATAATTGCCAGGGTGAGAGGCAGGACCAACCGGACGATGGAGCCGTATCCGACGCTGGACAGGAGTTCGACCTTGCCGCCAAGTTTCTCGATATTGTTCTTTACAATATCCATGCCGACGCCCCGCCCCGACAATGCGGTGACTTCGTCGACAGTAGAAAACCCGGGGCGCATTATTAAATAAATAATTTCGCTTTCATTCATGGCAGTCAACTGCTGTTCGGTCACAAGCCCTCTTTCCAGCGCTTTGGCCGCTATCTTGCCGGGATCGATCCCGACGCCGTCATCCTCCACGTCAATGGTGACCTTGCCAGCCTCATGGTAAGCCCTGATGGTCACATGTGCAATGTAGGGTTTCTTCCGTTCTTCACGGATATTCGTCGGTTCGATCCCGTGGTCAATCGCGTTTCTGACGATATGGATCAACGGATCACCAAGCGCCTCAATAGTAGATTTATCCAGTTCAACCTGGTCGCCTTCGATTCTTAATTCTATTTCTTTGCCCAGTTTCCGCGATAGGTCGCGGACAATTCGGTGAAACTTGTTAAACAGATTGGCGACTGGCTGCATCCTGGCTTTCAGAACTTTTTCCTGCAATGCGGTCGTTACCAAATCAATGTCTTTTGCCACCATCTGCAGTTCTTCCGTTCGGGTAACCCCCATCCCCACGAGACACATCAACTGGTTTCGCCGCAATACCATTTCACCGGCGAGAACCAGCAAATCATCAAATACGCCGACCCCCACCCGAATACTTTTTTCTTTTTCCACTTTCGCCCGGTTGTTTTCTCGATCAGGGTTATCTTTTGTTTCATTGCAAATTTCCGCCGGCTTTTTATCACTGGCAATCGTGTCCCCTAAACCCCATAGGTTTTTGTTTTCCTCCACAGACCCTTGGGGGGCAGGCAAGAAAGTTTTCAGGCGCTGCACCTGCGCGTTAATATCGTATGTATCGCTCGTTTCGAGGCAACCAATCATTTCCTTCAGCAAGTCGGCTACCGCAAGAACAGCATCAACAATCGGACTGTTCAGCGAGACAGTTTTATCTCTGATAGCCCCAAAAAGAGTTTCAGCCGCATGCGCCAGTTCGGCAATACGAACAAAATTAAAAAGCCCCGCAGCCCCCTTAATACTGTGAACCGCCCGAAATATCTCATTGACCGTTTCTTCGGCATAATTGCCCGTTTCTACTTTCAGTAGTGCATCTTCAACAGTAGCAATATGCAAGAGAGCCTCTTCCACAAAATCATTAATGAACTCTGAATTGGGCCTCAAGACGTTCCCTCTTTCTTTTCGCAGAATCTAAAAATACCCATGTTTTTCTCAGTGTATCAAAAAAAACAGCAGTATTTTCTAAAGAATTCTTTAGAAAATACTGCCTAGCAAACAAAAGACAGATTTAATTGCCACTTTGACCAATCAAACCTGCCTTTTGTTTGCTTCTGCCACCGGTATTTTAGCCGCTTACTGACATCACGGCCAAGTTCCCCTGCCTCGCGGGAAGCGCGATATGAAATACACTCCCCTGATCGATAACACTTTCAGCCCAAATTCGTCCCCCGTGCATTTCAACAATCTCCCTGGCGATGGCCAGGCCCAAGCCAGTACCGCTACCGGTTTCATACGGCACATCGTCTCCGACATAAAAACGCTGGAAGATTCGTTCCAGTTCAGCGGCGGCAATACCGGAGCCGTTATCCCGAACCGATAAGATGACTTCATCCATCCCATTCCGGTACATCGCCGACAAAATAATTTTTCCGCCGCGCGGTGTATAACGGAGTGCATTATAGATTAAATTGGCAAAAACCTGATCCATGCGCCCGGGATCAATATCAATGATACAATCTTGACTATTTGCCCCGGCGGCATGCACTAAATGAATGCCTGCTCCCAGGATATCCGCTTCATAGCAGGATGCAATCTCCTGCAGCAGATCCCCGCTCCTGACTTTCTGTTTCTTGAGTATCAAGGAACGCGACTCCAGTCTGGATAGGGTAAAGACATCTTCGATTCGCCGATTGAGCTGCAGAATTTTTGCGTGAACGATGCGCAGCGATTTTTGCTGCTGTTCCGGTTCTTTTGCCACACCATCTATAATGGCTTCCACATGACCGCCAATCATGGTGATGGGTGTACGCAAATCGTGGGCGATATTGCTCAACAAATGTTTTCTAGCATTCTCCATCATATCCAGTTTTTGAACTTTTTCTTGCAGCAGGATTGTTGTTTCGGTCAGTTCTTGCGTCCGTGCAGCAACCGTTTTTTCCAATTGATTGTTCATCTGGTTGACCATCGTATTCATCTGGTTTAGGCGCTCATTGTTTTCCCTGATTAGTTTTGCATCCTGTTCGCGCTGGAAGTACAAGGCCGCCACCCGACGACTGACAATGGCTATCAGACAGGCAATGTCAATAAATTGGCCAAAAGCACTGATGGGAGTTGTCAGCATGACAACTCCTGCTGACCTTAGTGCGTCGATCCCCATGGCAATCGCCCAGACGATGCTGCCGAATGCATAAATTTGCGCATCCCTGTTCACAACAAGCTGACCGCGAAATACATACATCATGAGGCTTAGGTTAATCAGAAGCAGCAAGAAAAGAACATTGAGGATCCTCGTCACCTGGCTGGAATCCTGCAACACCAGGAGCAGTCCTGCGGCGGCGATTCCAAAAGCAATATAGCGTGCTTTGCGCACAATCCGGCAGCAATTCGTTTCAACGCCTGACTCCAGGAACCAGAGCCAAAAACCTTGTCCAAACGACGATCCGACCATCACCAGAAGCAGCACAAACTGGTCTGATTCAAATAGCCGACTCAACGCGAACGTAGTGCTCAACACCACGATTCCATTGCAAAATGCGCAGCCGGCAAGAGCGTAATAACTTTGTAAATTCCGCCTGTACATGGCAACGGCCAACGCAACCACGCCGATAAAAAAGCAAAGCGCCGTCACAGCGTTCTTGGTAAAATCCATTTTTATACGTGTTGTCAGTAAATCGTTGAGAGAACTCAACCGCGGAAAATGCGCAATCCCGATAGTCGGTCCAATTGAATGAACACGCAGATAGACTTCCTTGCCTGCCGAATCCTCAGGTAACAACACCATATGCCAGGGAAACCAAGGGTTATATCGATCGCCTGCTGGAACTGGAATTTCTCCATAATGATAAACCGACCTGCCATCCACCCAGCACTCCAGATGCTGGCGAACAAAAACCATGAACAAGACCGGGTGCTCATACCTCGTGTCGGGAAGTCTGCCACGCAGCCAGAGTACGCTGGCGCCATCCCATCCCGGCGGCTGGCTGGGGAATGAAAAATCGCGCCATTCGCCATTCTCATTTTTTTCGACTGCCCATGTCGGTTTGCCGTCGGCGGCCACCGGCGAATCCCCCCAGCGGTATTGCCAGCCATCCCTGATGAAAAAGCCGGACTGGGTGTCCATGATATTTAACATATAAATTAAATATCCCAATAGAATACAGAATACTATCCCTAGAAGCGCCGGAGAATGTTTTTTCATTTTTTCATTCTCAACCGACTGTCCATTCCGGCATCTGGCATGTTTTCACCATTGAGCCAGCGATCATTAAATTTATATCCCTTACCCCAAATAGTTAGAATGTATCTTGATTGCGTCAAATCAACATCAATTTTTTTGCGCAGGTTGCTGATATGCACTAATACAGTACGCGTATCTTCCATATCGTCCATTACCCATAAACGCCGGTAAATTTCTTCCGCACTATACACTACACCTGGATTTTGCGCCAGCAAAAGCAAAATATCAAACTCGGTGTTGGAGAGATTGATAAAAGCATTATCTATATGCACAGTGCGATTCAATTCATTGATTCTCAAAGTGTCAAATTTTATTTCATCGATACGGGAACTTTTGCAATAACGGCGCAGATGGGCTTTAACTCTCGCTACTACTTCCCGCGGGCTAAATGGTTTCACAATATAATCGTCACCACCTACCCCCAATGCGACAATTTTATCGTCATCTTCACCTTTGCAGCTAATAAAAAGAATAGGCACTTCCGTATGGCGGCGTAGTTGTGCACAAACTTCTATTCCATCCATCCCCAACAATAAAACATCAAGCAAAATAATATTAGGTTGAATGCGGACAGCCTCCTCAACCGCACGAATTCCATCATACACAGAGCAAGTCCGATATCCCTCTCGGTTTAAATACATCGTGAGCAGATCACAAATTTCAACTTCATCATCAACAATTAAAACATTGATTTCTGACAACTGATCGGTACTCCTTCTTTAAATACTCCTGTAACTTTGATTATATACTCAACTTTCGCACATGACTTGCAGCAATTCAACACACTCCGTTTCTTATCGGCTCCTCCGCTTTTGCGATGGTCTTTCTCTTGTTTCTCGCAATCATTTCTTATTTCCTGCCCATGGAAAAATTAAACCCAGCGGCAGATTTTCCGCTGGACAACTTGGACCCCGAATTCAAAGCAACAATACCTGCCACGCCTCTGGGGCGGCTTTTAGCCGCAGTGCGCACTCCGGCGGTTTTTTTCCTTTGCGCGAGTAGGCTTTGTAGAGGGTTAGTCGAGTTGATCCATGATTTCGCTTAGCAGCCGGACTGAATTATTTTCAGGGATGAACATTTCTATGTTGAGCGACAACACCAATTGATATGAAGTTATTTTTGGCGAAAATTTAGTCGTGTAGAGTTTTTCATGTAGTCTAATTTTACACCGAGAGTCAGGTTCTTCGGAACCTGCTGCCCGTATTTTTAGACGAAAGAAGGGACTGCCTCAATTGAACTGCCCCCCGTCAAGTAGACGAATGAAATAAGAAAAATTTGGTATGACCCCCTCTTGGTAGACAGGAAGTATGGTGAAAACGTACAACTGATTAACAAGGGGGGGATTTTATGTCTCGAAAGAAATTTAACCGGGAATTTAAAGTTCAAGTTGTAAAACAAGTACTTGAGGAAGGCAAAAGTTCTGCGTCAGTTGCAAGCGCTCTAGAACTATCACGAAACATGGTTGCTCGTTGGGTCAAGGAATACGAAACGTCTGGCGAACAGGCCTTCACTGGCTCTGGCAATCCTATCAGAGATCCAGAGTTCGAAATTCGCACACTTCAAAAAAGAATTGAACAATTGGAGCAGGAACGCGATATCCTAAAAAAGTTTCAAGCCTTCCTCAAGGCATAAACACATTCAAACACAAGAAATTCGAGTTCATTAAGCAACACTCAAAGCACTTTAGCACAAAACTCATGTGCAGCGTGCTGAAAGTCTCTCGCGCTGGCTACTACAAATTCATTCATGCAAGGAAAAGTCGGCGCGCCATAGAGAACGAAGTACTCAACGAGGAAATCACGGAAATCTATTTTCAGTACAAGAAACGTTATGGTTATCGAAGGATTAAGGCGGAGCTAGAATCGCGCGGACGGAAGGTAAATCATAAACGGATTGTTCTACGTATGAGAGAATTGGGCTTCACTGCAGAATATCCGAGAAAGAAGCATGGGGTTTACCGGAAAAGCACAGGGGCCCTTGCTAGTGAAAACATCCTTGGGCAATACTTTAGGGCAGAGGATAAGAATAAAATTTGGGTTGGAGATATTACATATATAAAAACTAGAGAAGGATTTCTTTACCTGATGGTGTATTTGGATGTTTACACCCGAAAAGTTATAGGATGGTCCATGGATAAACAAATGAGAGAACAATTGGCACTCACCGCAATTCAAGCGGCAGTCTGGGCAGAAAGTCCAATGCCTGGCCTGGTGGTCCATACGGATCGGGGATCGCAATTCATGGGCAAAAAATATAAGGACTTGCTCAGCAAACATGGCTTAATCGCCAGCATGAGCAGGCCCGGAAATCCTTATGATAATGCTGTTGCTGAGGCTTTCCATAAGACATTAAAAACCGAGTTAATGCGAGGGATGGGAATGTTCGCTAATCGAGAAATCGCCAAGAAGGCAGTGTTTGAGTATATAGAAATATTCTACAATAGGCAGAGAAGACATTCTGCCTTGGGATACAAGTCCCCAAGGCAGTTTGAAATGCATTACTGTTCAATTTAACTATTTCCCTTGTCTACTTAATGGGTGGCATACCAATGTTTTTTTATTTCATCTGTCTACCTTGAAGGGAGCATATCAAATTCTTATTGAGACAGCCCCTTCTTTATTATCGTCATCCAAGACAGGTAATTCAAATGCAATCTTAGAGTTTTTCCGCAACCGATTTGGCCTGCATGAAAAGCAGCATATAGTCGGCGCCACCAGCTTTGGAGTCGGTGCCTGACATGTTGAAGCCGCCAAAGGGCTGCACGCCGACCAATGCCCCTGTGCATTTGCGGTTAAGATAAAGATTGCCGACGTGGAATTCGCGGCGTGCCCGCTCCAACTTGGCACGGTTCTTGGAAAATACGGCGCCGGTCAGACCATATTCGGTGCCATTGGCGATGTCGAGAGCTTCGGAAAAATCAGCAGCCGGAATGATGGCTACGAACGGCCCGAAGATTTCTTCCTGTGCGATGCGGGAAGTGGCAGGCGCGTCAGCGAATACCGTCGGTTCGATGAACCAGCCCTTGTCGCCCGCTTTGTTGCCGCCTGCGACCAGACGGGCTTCGCCTTTGCCGATTTCAATATAATCCAGCACTTTCTTGTAAGCGCTTTCATCCACCACCGGACCCATGTTTACGCCAAATTCGGCTGCCGGTCCGACTTTCAGCGCTTTTGTTTTGGCCACAACTTTCGCTACCAGTTCATCGTAAACGCTTTTTACGACAATCGCGCGCGAGCAGGCCGAGCACTTCTGCCCCTGGAAACCGAAGGCCGACGTTACAATGCCGGTCGCCGCTTCTTCGAGATCAGCCTCATCATCCACGATGATCGCATCCTTGCCGCCCATTTCAGCGATCACCCGTTTGATCCAGATCTGTCCCGGCACTACGTCTGCAGCCAATTTATTGATCCGCAGGCCGACATCCCTGGAACCGGTGAAGTTGATAAACCGTACCTGGGGATGGGACACCAGCGCGTCGCCGATGCTGCCGCCACTGCCAGGCAGATAGTTGATAACGCCGGCAGGAACACCGGCCTCTTCAAACAGCTCCATCAGTTTGGCCGCAATAACCGGTGTGCTGCTGGCCGGCTTCATGATGACGGTGTTGCCTGCAACCACAGCCGCCGCGGTCATCCCTGCCAGGATTGCCAGAGGGAAGTTCCAGGGCGGAATGACCACGCCCACGCCCAACGGAATATAGACGCATTCATTCTGCTCTCCGGGGTAGGATGTCACAGTCATCCCTGCGGCATAACGCAGCATTTCGCGGCCATAATATTCCATGAAGTCGATGGCTTCCGCCGTATCGGCGTCCGCTTCGGCCCAGTTCTTGCCGGCTTCCTCCACCAACCAGGCGGAGTACTCGAACTTGCGGCGGCGCAGAATGGCAGCCGCTTTGAAAATCAGTCGAGCGCGGGTTTCCGGCTCAATGAATTTCCACGTTTTAAAGGCGTCGGCGGCCGCTTTTACAGCTTTGTCCGCCAACTCAATGTTGGCGCGGGCCACGGTGCCGACCACTTCCTCGATATAAGAGGGATTGACCGAAGTGATCTTCGCTTCCGTATCGATGGCAACGCCACCGATTTTCAGGGGATAATGTCTGCCCTTCTGCGACGCTACCAAGGACAGCGCCGCTTCCATGGCAGCCTTGTTTTCGGGAATGGAGAAATTCGTAAACGGTTCGTTGCGATACTCTGTTAACATGATGAGCTTCCTCCTCGTATAATTATGTTCGGGATAAACAGGGAAACCTGTTGAACCTCTCCGCTTGTCTCCCGAGGAACAATCGGAGATACTAATAGCAGAGGACAGAGGAGATCGTCTTCCTCCTTGAGGTTGAACCTCGAAATTGAGAGTGATCCCTCTGGCCCTGCGGTCCATCACGAATGAGCTGGATGTTGGCCGGTACGACTGGTACTTCGCATGTCTCACGAGGTTGTGTGCCGCAGCTGCTGGAGGTTATCTGTCCCAAAGGGAGGTGCGCACATGATCATCGTCGGCATCGACATCGCCAAGCGCAGTCATGAGGCCTGTCTGATGAATGAATCAGGCGGTTTGCTGGGAAAACCATTTTCGTTCCCCAATTCTCTCGCCGGAGTTGAGCTTTTGTTCAAGCAGGTTCAAAAACTCAATCCCACTTTGCTGCCTGTTGTGTTCGGCATGGAAGCAACCGGTCATTACTGGCTGCCCCTTTATTCCCGGCTGATACAGGATGGCCATGTCGTCCATGTGATCAATCCCATTCAGTCCGACAGCCTTCGCAATCTGTACATTCGCCAGACTAAAACGGATGCAGTCGATTCCTTTCTCATCGCTGAGGTCATTCGCTTCGGTCGGTTTACGCAAACCACCCTGGCCGAACCCGATTTAATTGCGTTGCGTCAACTTTGCCGCTATCGTTTCTCACTGGTAGATAATATATCCGATCTCAAACGCAAGGTAATCGCCCTCTTGGATCAAGTGTTTCCGGAATATGAGTCCCTATTTTCTGATCTGTTCGGAGCCTCTTCCCGCCAGATGCTGGCGGAGTTTTCCACTCCGGAGGAGTTTTTAGCGGTGGATTCTGGGAAGTTAGCTGGCTTGCTTGAACGAACCAGCCGTGGCCGCTTCGGCCTAGATCAAGCTCAACGGATTCAGAATGCCGCAAAGCATTCGTTTGGAGTCAAATTGGGGATAGACGCCCTGGCCTTTCAATTGCGCCAGCTGGTGGCTCAGATTGTGTTTCTGGAAGAGCAATTGGCTGAGCTTGGCGAACAAATCAGTGCCTACTATGACCGCTTTTCTTGCACGTTGCATACGGTTCCCGGTATCGGCAAAGTCTTGGCAGCAGCCATCCTCAGTGAGATTGGCGATGTTCATCGTTTTTCCGCTCCTGAGAAATTGGTTGCCTTTGCTGGGATGGATCCTTCAATAAAGCAGTCCGGCGAATTCACCGGCAGCCAAAGCCATATGTCCAAACGGGGCTCGCCGTATCTGCGCAGAGCCGTTTGGTTAGCAGCGTTCCCCGCTTCTAAATTCAATCCGGTCTTTGCTGCGTTTTATCATAAGAAACGCGAAGAGGGCAAAGCCCATCGTGTTGCTCTGGGCGCGGTTTCTCGCAAGTTGCTTTATACCATTTTTGCTCTTCTCAAATCTGGTCAAGCCTATGATCCGATGTTGGCACGCTAAATTCAGTCGCACCTGTTGACTTTTCATAGCTGGTCTCAAATTTTATTTTTGCATATTTGGCGGTGTCTTTAGACAACCGAGGGTTCGATGAACAAATCGCCGCGCTGAAAACGTCCGGCGTCCAGCATTCCCACCGGCAATGCGGTCGGCAGCCCCAGCAGCTGCTCGGCCACGATCTGGCCGGTAATCGGCGAGATCATGAAGCCGTGGCCGCTGAACCCTGCTGCCACATGGAAACCTTCCACATCACCGGCCGGTCCGAGGATCGGCTGCCGGTCAGGGGACATATCATAAAGGCCCGCCCATTGCCGAACGACATTTAAGCCCGCCAGCGCCGGCAATATGGTGATCAGGCGTGTCGCCATCTCCTGCAGAAACTGCCAGCTCGACCGGGTGTCAAAACTCTCCGGCAGATCGGGATGACCAATTCCCATGATGAAACTGCCGTGGGGACTCTGCTGACAATAAAGATTATGGTGAAAACTCATTACCATCGATTCCTGCATTGGTTCTACTGGCTCTGTCACCAATATTTCATGCCGCTCCGGGTAAATTGGAATCTCGGCGCCCACCATTCGACCAAGGCCTTTGGTGTATCCACCGGCCGCGACTACCATCCGCGGCGTGTGAATATCACCCGCCGTTGTCTTCACCGTGCGTATCTGGCAACATTCCGATTCGATACCGGTCACTTCCGTGTGGGTCAGGATTTCCACACCCAGGCGGCGGGCGGCCTTAGCATAGGCTTCCGTCGCCTTGAACGGATTGCAGTGTCCGTCCTTGGGACAAAAAGTCGCGCCGATCATGCCATTCGTATTGAGATGCGGCACAATCTCTTTCGCTTCCGCAGGAGTCACCCAGCGAGCAGGAATATCGAGTGAGTTTTGCAAGATCAGGTTTTTTTTGAACTGGGCCGCCATTTTCTCCGTGTAGGCCAAGAGCAGATAGCCGCCCTGTTTCAGTTCAATGTCGGTATCGACTTCGAGAATTTCAGGCAAGTTTTCCAGCAATTTCGTGCTTTCGCGCGACAACAGGCAATTGGTTTCAGTGCCCCACTGCATTCGCATGCCAGCGCCGCACCGACCGGTAGAGCCGCTGGCTAAATAACCTCGCTCAACCAAAACTACTTTCCCTGCCCCAAGGCGAGCCAGGTTATAGGCAGTGGAGCAGCCGACGATCCCGCCGCCGACTACCACTACGTCGGCAGTTCTATTCATGATCGCCACCTCCCGCCAACGCACCCATCTTGATCGCCGCCACCGGTTGACGGAACGTCGGCAGTTCGATGTCGCCAACTTGTTGCCCGGTTGCTTTGGCCAGCTCCTGCGCCACCAGTGGCATACATGTTCTGCCCTGGCACGGGCCCATGCCACAGCGGCAGCCGCGCTTGATCTCTTCCGTCGTGCGATCTCCCTGTGCGATACGCTCTCGGATTTCCGACAGTTTTATATCTTCGCAGCGGCAGATGATAATATCGTCGCTCATGAAATCGCCCCCAGCTTCCGCCGGATGTTACGCACATCCAACGCTATATTTTTCGGCACGGCCAGCCACAGCACCGTTGTCTTGTTCGCCTGTTGCTGCACTCGCATTACGCGGGCGCAACCGGCACGTTTCCCGGCTCGGTCCAGCGCTTCCACTTCTTCTTCAACTTCAGGCAGCGGACTAAACTCATAAGGAATCTTGAGCATCGCCTCTGACTCAGAGTATGAAAAGTCCACGATGAAAATGGCCAGCCCCGGACAACGCGTCACGCAGATCGCACATCCGTTGCATTTGCTTTCTTCAAAAGTTGGGCGAGCGCTGATGTTTCCAGGCATGGTTATAGCCCCACGCGGGCAGGCATCTGCACACGGGTTGCAGGGAATCTCCTGAAAACATTCGATGACCGCCACCGGCCCCTGCTCCAGTCGTCCGGCATGCGGAGTCACTCCGCATAAATCTTCGGCGGATGGAATGCCGTCTTTCGTCAACATATCAGATCGCCTCCCCCAGCATGACTTTGCACAGGCCGCTGCACACTTTGGCGCTGACCGGTCCGGCGCGGAGCGCATTCAACTGGCTCTTCGCCTCACGGTAATCCGCCGCAAAAGTGTCAGTCTGGTAGTTCAGCGAAAATGCAGCCGCCAGTCCGGCCAGCTTGCCTTCCACCATCGCTGCCGACGCTTCTTCCACACCGGCGACGTCACCCGCCACATAAATGTTGTTGTGGGTCGTCAAGAGGTCGGCGTTGCGCCAGGGAACGTATCCGCCCAGCTCCGGCACAAACTCCATCTTACAGTCCGCCTGCCACAGCAGTTCGGTCAACGGACTCAACCCGACCGCCAGGCACAGGCCGTCCACTTCAAGGTACTGATCCGTTCCCGGAACCGTAGCCCATTTCTCGTCTAACTGACAAATTGTGACCCCTTCCAGTCGGTCCGTACCATGCGCCTGTTTAATGGTGTGCCCGGTTAGGATGGGAACGCCGCAGCGCTGGATTTTCGAGGCATGTACCCAGTAACCGCCGATCTTCGGCGCCGCTTCAATGATGGCCGCCACTTCGACTCCCGCCTGCAACAACTGATAGGCCACGATGACGCCAATATTGCCTGCTCCCACCATCAACACCCGTTTGGCTGGCATGACTCCATAGACGTTCATCAGCGTCTGTACCGCACCGGCGCCGTAAATTCCCGGCAGGTCATTATTGGGAAACGCGAGGGTTTTCTCGGAAGCGCCGGTTGCGACGATAATTTTGCGCGGTTTCAGCGTATGAAATTGTTCATCTTTCTTGACCGTCATCACACCGTCCGGATAATATCCGAGTGTCGTCGCATTTTTCCAAATCGTGATCCGAGGATGAGCTTCGACTCGGTCCATCAATTTACGGGCGATTTCGAATCCCCGTTCTCCTGCGAACTCCTGACGCGACCCGAAGAATTTGTGGGTCTGTTTAACGAGCTGCCCACCCAGCGCCTGCCCCCGTTCGATGAGAAGGACGCTTGCCCCCATTTCCGCCGCATGGGCTGCCGCCGTCAGACCAGCTGGCCCGGCGCCGACGATCGCGATATCGATTTCCTTCATGCCAACGTCCCCTTCCCTTCCTGCGTTTCCACTTTCATCCCTGCCTGCAGGGGTTCCACGCAGACGCGCACATTAGGTACTCCGTCCACCGTCATAAGACAGGATGAGCAGTTGCCGATGGCACAGAAGAGGCCCCGGGGACGATGGTAACGCGAACTGTGCCGCAGGGTCCGAACTCCGGCCGCATGCAGCGCCGCCGCAATCGGCTCCCCGGCCACGCCGCGAAAAGACTCTCCGTTGAACGTAAACTCGACGGGGTCTTTTGACGGGAAATTCAATATAGGATGATTTTCGATTCTCAAGTCAACCACCTCAATTTTTTATTGACCAATTTCATATTGCAATTACCGTGCCAAAAATCAAATACAGCCATTTACAACTTTTCAGCAGATTCACAGGTCATCCTTCGAATTTCATCCACAGACAGATTTTTTACTTATTTTCATATTAGATCCGCAGCGTTTTTGTTCAATCGGCCACAGTTTCTATCCAGATTGATTAATTTAATCACTATTTAACTCAAAGCCTGATAATAAATAAACCGCGCTTTCAAATGAAAACGCGGTCCAGTAGAGACTTCGAGAAGTATAATTCATCGATATTTCGTCGAATAGCTGACACTGCGTGTCAACTTACTGACGGTCTATGTGAAGTTTCTGCATCTTATAGTAAAGAGTCCCCCTGGGAATTCCGAGCTTTTGGGCGGCCAACGCTTTATTATTGCCAGTCTCGGCGAGCACTCCGACAATCACATCTCGTTCTAATTTGGCAGTTACCTCAGGCAGGATTCCCTGACGCGCCGCAATTTGATCAGGCCTATCGCCCTGTCCGGAGGGAAATACCTCTGCCGGCAAGTCCTCAATACCGAGGCTATCACCTTCCGCCAGAATAACCAGGCGTTCCAGCACATTCAGAAACTCCCTGATATTTCCCGGCCATTGATATTGGACCAAAATATTGATAATCGCACCGTTCACCTGGGAGATATTCTTATTGTGCAAAGCGCAGTAATACTGCAGTCCCCGATGAAACAGCTCGGGGATGTCGTCCAGGCGCTCCCGCAGCGGCGGCAGGGAAATCGCCACGACATTCAGACGGTAATAAAGATCTTCACGGAATTCACCGGCTCGGATCAGCTCTTCCAGATTGCGGTTGGTAGCGGCTATCACCCGAAAATCGACCGGAATCGACGTGTTGCCGCCAACTCGATATAAACACTTTTCCTGCAGGGTTCGCAGCAATTTCACCTGCATTTCGCGCGGCAAATCGCCCACTTCATCGAGCAGCACGGTGCCGCAGTTGGCCTTCTCCAACAGGCCTTCCTTCCCTTTGCGGTCGGCCCCGGTAAAAGCACCCGGCTGATAGCCGAACAGCTCGCTTTCGAATAAATTAGCAGGAATGGCGCCGCAATTGATTGCCACGTAAGGTCCAGCAACCCGGCTGGCTTCATGAATCGCTCGCGCAAAAAGCTCCTTGCCGGTCCCACTCTCACCCCGCAATAATACCGGCACGCTGGTCGTTGCCACCCGCTTTGCCATATTGACTGCGTCACGGATCGCTTTGCCACGACCATAGATTGCCGAGAACGGATCTTGCTGCGAATGCATTTCATTCAGCGTTTGCTTTAACGACTGCATCTCGCGGTGCGTCTGCGTGAGTTGCTGGTTCAGCTGCACCATCTCGGTAATATCGCGCTCCGTCGAAACTCCGCCAATGATCTGAGTGTCCCTGGTTATGGGCCGGGCATTGATCAAAACATGAGTCTCCGGCAACGGAGTGTGATAGCGCTCTTTTACTAGACTGTGGTTTTGCATGACTTCGCTCAACATTAAGTTGGAAAAGAATCTGCCTATCGGCTGATGCAAAATTTCGGCGGCTTTGATGCCGTACAACAATTCGGCGCGATGATTCCAGACAACAACTTTATTGGCCGCATCGATCATGCACACCGCTTCGTTGACTGTATCAAGCAGCGCTTCCAGGCGCGCCTGCTCCACCTGGTAAAGATCAGTTATCTGCTGAAACAGTGCCGGTATTTTATCAAGTTGTCCTTCCCGCAGGTAACGAGCTAGCAGCTCCATTACAGAATTGACCGGATTGCTCATACTTTTCATCACCTGTATCCGTTAAACATTTTCTATGTGTCAGTTTTTCGACACCACATTTATAATTGCTATTATAGCCTATAACTTTTTTTATTCCTATATATAGGTGAGCTTTGTTGACAATTTAGCTTGCTCACTGCCTCCGATTATTTTAAGGAACTTAGCATGCGCAGAAAAACGTTAGCTTTATTATCTGGCATTCAAGGGGTCCACAACAACACGGTGTTAAAAACCCCAAGCAGTAAATACTCGACAGAAAATGTTACTGCGGATAATCCTCACGGGATTGCAGATCCTTATCATTTTTTCGTCGCACAGGTGCCGGCAACCAGTCCGTTCTTTTTACGACGAACCAGATTGCCGCGCAAATCAGTGTAGTACCCAACAACAAATTTTGAAATATTGAATCCATGTTCCAAACACCCTGCATAACATAATTCAAACCGGCATTGATCAGAGCGAAAGCTGCAATGATTTGAAACAGACCCGAGTATTCACGCCGCAGCACCATGGCCATGGAAAACGGCAAAGAGGGAGCCGCCCAGTTGTGTATCGCCGGAATGAACGCCGGTGTTTTGTTGGCCCATTCAATATATACGGCTCCAAAACGACTGCGCAGATAGTTTTCTTCCGCATAAATGATCAGGCGGTGATAAACCAGCGAAATCAGCATGAAGGAGAAGGAAAGCCACCAAAGGTGCAATGTGGAAGCAACTCCGAGCCAGATGATCGAATTCCCAAGGTAGAGCGGGTGGCGAATCAGGGAATAGATCCCAGTTGTATTCAGTTGCTCTGCCTGAGGGCGGGAGCGCTCTCTGCCAGATGATGCTTCAGAAATGAAAGCAACAGTCAAGATGCGCAGCGTCAGTCCAAGCAAGGAAATCCCCAGACAAAACAGTTCCCATTGAATTTGCTGCTGATGATTCATTCCTAGTAACCGGAAATGTTCCGAAGCCGGCAGAAACAGAATTGCAAAGAACGCCGGCATATAGCCGCGATGTCGAAAGAGCCAGAAGCCCAGACTGGCTTGTCGATCATTTCTTTCCACGCCGATACCTCCCGACCCGCAAATCCTAATTGGGTTCATATAGCATCTCAATTCGTTATTCGAATGGGATACCCTTTTTATTGAACCGCCATCTCCGACTGCATGTCGCGACATAAAAAAACACCGGCGCAGTTTCGCACCGGTGTTTTACCTGTTATTGATCAGAATTTCTTGCCGCGGACAATATGGTTCTGTATGCCAAGTGCTTCAACCGACAGCCCCAACCCCAAACCGATCAGTTGGGCCAGGTGTAGACAGGGGACTTCGGCGTCCGTGCCTGCAGCCGCTCTCGCATCGGGTTGGTAAACATCAAGCTGCATCTGACAGAGCGGGCAGGGTGTCAACAAGCAGTCCGCCTGTACAGCCGCGGCGTTTTTAATGGTGTTTCCTGCATTGCGCAGGACATCGGGTTCGGCTGGGTACGCAGCATGGAATCCGCAACATTTCAGCCGATCCTGAGTCGGCGTCGGCACGGCCCCTACTGCAGTGATCAGTTGTTCGAGGCTGGTCGGAGCCAACGCATTTTCGAATGTCTGCAATTCCGGCGGACGGATGGTGTGGCAGCCGTAAAACGGAGCAACACGCACTCCAGACAACGGTTTGGTGACTTTGCCGATCCATTCGTCTTTGTGCTCTACCAGTTCCCACAGCAAATGGGTCACGGTAGTGGTTCCCTGATAGCCTAGGCCGCCTTCGGCCAGATAGGTGTTGATTTCATCCTTGGCTCCATTGTCCAATGCCATTTTTGCCTTGCGCAGCATCAGAGTGCAAGTGCTGCACACGGTCAGGATGGGCAATCCCATCATCTCCGCCAGAGCCAGGTTCCGAGCATTGGTCACCAAGGCGGCTTTTTCGTCGATATCCTGCACATGGCTGGCGCCGCAGCAACTCCAACCAGGAATTTCTACCAGTTCCCAATCGAGGACCTTGGCAAGCGCCATGGTGGATTGGTGGCATTCGCGGGTTGCTTTTTCGAGTATACAGCCGGGGAAAAATGCATAACGCCTTTTCATTTCTTTTCAGCCCTCCTTGCAGCATCCAGAGCTTTGCAAAGACCTTGGTGTCCTTCAATGGTCTTGCTTTGAAATACCGCCAGAGGATCGAGTTTGCCATGGGACAGCATCCGCAGAGCGAACGGGAAGCGAGCCATGGTTTTCAGGACGCCTTCCGTGCGCAGTGCCATCTTGGGTTCATTCAGACGGCCGGATTCCTCGATGTCCGTCAGAAACGCCTTGGCGTGGAGCGGACCGACGCCCTGGTCGTGCCCGGCTTTGACTGTCATATCCCGCAGCCGGGAGATATCTTCGGCCGGTTCGATGTTTTTGGGACAATGGGTTACACATTGCAGGCAATGAACGCATTTCCAGAGGCCGTCGTTTTCCAACGTTGGCTCCGCATGGGCCATAGGCGCGTCGTCGCGGGAATCTTCCGCATAACGGTGCGAGTGGGTATAAACGTACGGCTCCTTGAAATCCTTCGGATTCAGTGCCAGCATACTGCACTCCGAAGCGCAGCAGCCGCAGAGGATGCAGTCCCACATTTTGCGAAGCTTCTGGAAATCTTCCGGTTTTTGCCGACAACCGTCTTCTGCGGAAAATTGCGCCACGGGAATGAGTCCAGGTTTGACTGAAGCCAGCCGGTCCATCTTGGCATCCCAGTCCACCACTAAATCCGAGATAATCGGATAGTTGCCGATGGGTCCGATGGAAAGGGATTCGGCGCCGAAGCATTCCAGCACGTCATCCAGCTTGGTGTCGCAGGCCAGGAAGGGAGCCCCATTGACTCTGACGGCGCAGGCGCCGCAGATGGCGGAACGGCAGGCAGCTGTGAAATTCAGGGTCGGATCAAGCTCTTCCCGAATCCGGATCAGCGCCGCCAGTACAGTCATGCCGGGTATATAGCTCAGGTCATAATCCTGTTGATAGCTCTTGCTGCCATCATAACGGTCGATTGTAAAACGAATCATACGCATCAGTATTTTCGCACCTCCGGTTGGTATTTTCCCATCACCACAGGGCGATATGAAAGTTCGAATTGGTTGTTGGTCAGATTCACCAAGCTGTGCTGCAGGAACTTCTCGTCATTGCGCGTGGTGAAATCTTTCCGGGTATGGGCCCCGCGCGACTCTTCGCGGTGCAGTGCCGCCAGCGCCGCCGCGCGGGCGAGCTGGATGAGATTACCAACCTCGACGTAGTGGGTGAAAGCACTGTTGTAAACCTTCTGGGTGTTGCCCACCCACGCCTGATCATAATCCTTCGCCAAGCTTGCCAACTCGGTGTTCAGTTCCTGGAGCTGGTCGCCGGTGCGGAAGATACCCATTTTGTTCCAGAGCATGGCCGCGAGACGGTCGCGCAGCTCCGGCACCTTGGGCCCGGTTTTGCGGGAAGTCGCTTCCTGAAATTTTTCTTCCCAGTATTTGGCCTGTTGTGTCAGTTTGGCGCTCGGAGCCACTGTCGGTGCGCTTTGGGCGTAAAGCGCGGCAGCCTCTCCGGCCACCTTGCCTGTTACCATGGCGTCCGCGAGCGAGTTGCCGCCCAGGCGGTTGGCGCCGTGGATCGATACGCAGGAACACTCGCCGGCGGCGAACAAGCCGGGAACCAACGTACCCATGGTACGATAGTCCGTTACGTCAACTCCGCCCATGGAATAGTGGGCCGTCGGCCGGATCGGCATCGGTGCTTCAACTAGATCAACATTCTCGAACAACAGTCCTACGTGGCGAATTTGCGGCAGCCGGTCCAGAATTTTTTCCTTGCCCAGATGGCGCAGATCAAGATGAACATGAGCAGTCAGTCCTTCGCCAAAGCCGCGGCCTTCCAAAATCTCCGTCTCGATTCCGCGAGCTGTGATATCCCGGGGGGCCAGTTCCATTTTTGCCGGCGCATATTTGGACATGAATCGCTCATTGTCCTTATTTACGAGATACCCGCCTTCACCGCGGGCCGCTTCGGTAATCAAAGCGCCGCCATTGGAAACGCCGGTGGGATGAAATTGCACCATTTCCGGGTCCTTGAACGCCACGCCGGCCCGCATGGCAGCCGCTACGCCGTCACCGGTAGCGATATACGGAGTGCTGGTGCGCAGCCAGAACAGGCGAGTGTATCCGCCTGTGGCCAGAATCACCGCTTTGGCCTGGATGGGTTCGATCTCGCCGGTCTTGAGGTTCCGAACAATCACCCCGGTACATACGCCGTCATCCACCACCACGTCAAGCAGCAGATAATCCATCAGGAATTTGACGCCGGAGCCAATCGCATAGTCGAAACAAGAATGTAAAAGGATGTGCCCGGTTTTGTCAGCGGAATAATTAGTTCGGGGATTGCTGTGTCCGCCCATCATGCGGCAGGCGATCTTGCCATCGGGGCGACGGCTGTAGGGAGTCCCCCAATAATCCGTTTCCTTGACAGCTTCGGCCGCTTTTTCTACAAAAAAATCGATCGCGTCCTGGTCGCCGAGATAGTCACTGCCTTTTACGGTGTCAAAAGCATGGCTTTCCAGCGAGTCTTTTTGCTCGGGAAAGTCGAGAACGGCGTTGATTCCGCCCTCCGCCATGCAAGTCGCCGAACGGGTCGGCATCATTTTGCTCAGGACTCCCACCGAAAGCTGCGAATTTTTCATCGCTTCTACGGCTGCCCGCAGTCCCGCTCCACCTGAGCCTACGATAAGCACATCATATGAAAGCATGGTTCACCTCACTATAAGATTATTCTGTCTCTACCATTATATACCGTCCAGAGAGTGAGACAATCACAATTGTCTGAAAAAAGCATCTGATTCTAGAGTACCATATTCGCTCATTAATTTATAATATATTTTTACTATGATATGATAGCCAAAATTTATCAGCCGCAGGGAAACACCAGGCCCCAGTCCGAACGCATCTGATCCATCAATACAAGAACATCAACAGTATTCTGATGGGTCATGATGCGGCTTTCACGTTGCTCGGACTTCAGGCACTTTTCCACTTCCCTGATCTGGTATTCGAAACCGTTGACTTCAAACGGAGTGCGACGGGCATACCGGGTTCCGTCATTCAGTTCAACTTGAAAATACTGCAGCGCTGAGAATTCCGGCAATATGATATGTCCTTTGGTTCCATAAATTATTGCGTGCTGCTCCATAATCGAGCCGATTGTAGTCACCAGGTGCGCCGTTACGCCCTTCTCGTACTCCAGCATGATACTATCCAGCCTATCCGTTCCGTATTCGCCGATAATACAGCTGGAATGAACTTTCAGCGGATTATATCCCAGGAGCATGGTCGCGACGCCTATGGCATAAACGCCAATATCCAACAGCGCCCCGCCTGCTAGACTTGGATCAAATTTCCTGATATACCTGGCCCCGGTTGGGGCAAAACCATACTGCGCCCGAAAATGGGTTATATCGCCGATAACGCCATCTGCGATCACTTGCTTCAACTGCTCATAGGCAGGCAAAAATTTCGTCCAGAAAGCCTCCATAATAAACAGCTTCTTTGCCTCGGCCAATGCAAAAAGTTCTCTGGCCTGGGCTGCGTTGGTCGTAAAGGTTTTTTCGCACAGTACGCTCTTGCCATTCTCCAGGCAAAGTTTGACGGTCTCATAATGAGCTGAATGCGGCGTGGCAACATATACCACATCCACGTCCGGGTCACCCGCCAATTCATTGTAGCTGCCATAGGCCCGTTCAATATGATATTCTGACGCAAATTTAGCAGCATTTTCAGCGTTCCGTGAAGCAACGGCAATCACGTTGCCACAGTCAGGCAATTGTGTAAGGGTGCCGGCAAACTTCCTGGCAATCGTGCCTGTCGCGAGAATCCCCCAATTGATAGCCTTCATTTTATCATCCCGCCTTATTTCCCCTCTCAACTTGCCAATGTGGCATTAATCATCATGTTATATCGATGTTGCCGAAAAAACAAGGTGCGCTTTCGCACATGAAAAAGCCTCCCGTGTCACTAGGTCGGAAGGCTTTAACGAAATGGGTCAAAACTCAAAGACACATCACCTGGATGTAGCCGTCATGATTTTTTTCGGCTCCATCGGATAGCCAGCATCCTTCCAGGCTTGCATCCCACCCAGCAGTGCCCGGACATTGTGAAATCCATTTTTGTTGAAAATATTCGCCACACGGGCGCTTGTGTATTCATCGTGTCAGGTGCAGTATCCGACAATCGCCGCGTTCTTATCGGTGCTGTCAATCATCCGCTGAATCGCTGCATCATCGTTCGGGTCCAGTCTGATAGAGTCTTTGATTTGTTCTGGGCTGTCGTCATAGGCATCAGTTTGCCGCAGGTCAATGATGATGAACTTTTCCTGCTCCATTTTGGCTTTCAGATCTTGAGGTGTGATACGAACTGCAGGCATGGCATTTCCTCCTTTCTTCGCAAATATCTTATAGACCGTTATTTATTAAACGTTCCCCTATGTGGATCGTTCAATACGGTTTTGTGTGGTGAAACTCTGGTGATTCCACCCATTCATTGACCCGGTTGAACATCTGAATGATATTATCCAGCACGTCCTTATGTTTTTCTTCTTCATGCATCAGCTTTCCCAAAACAGTTTTTTCAGTGGGCGAGGTGGCTGTCTGCTGAAGTTTTTTATAAAGCGCTATACTTTCTTCTTCTTTGGTCAGAGCCGCCCGATAAACATCAACCTGCTCCGCTTTAAGCTTGGCAATAGACTCCTTGTCTTTTGGGATAAAATCTTTGTTGTGGGCAAGTTCAAAAACATTTCGCTGTTTGCTGACAGCAGGATCTGCCTCGATGTAGGCGTTGCCTTTTTGCTTTTGGAGGGACTCAACAATCGCGAAGTGACGCTTTTCATCTTCGGCCAGTCCTATCAATACAGTTTTCAAATCCGCATACTTGGCTTGTGTGGCATGTTCTCTATAGTACTGCTCCCCGTCCAACTCCATCTTCAATGCGAAATCAAAAACACCCATATCAACACCTCCATTTTTTTAATTTTCAATCTAATTGTAAGCCTATCGGACGCGCATATCAATAATTATCGTAATAAACAAAGCCTTCCGGTTGACAACCGAAAGGCTTAAATGGGAAGAGCGGCAACAACAACAAATTTAGTATTTAACGTGAGTTCCAGCATTTTGGGGTTCATGAAAATTACTCATGTGCGGCGATGGCTCATGCCGGCAATCCGCCGAACAGTATCCGAACCGTTCGTATCAGGGAACGGTCGCGCTTCATCGGCGCCTTTTTGAGTTAATTCCGTAGAAACTCAATGCAATCAAGGCAGCAATAACAGCACAGACCAGATACATTGTCCGGTAATTCGTGAAGTTCACCACCATGCCGAGCACAAACGACCCTACCCCTATGCCGATATCCAACGACAGGAAATAGGTGGATGTGGCCAGTCCTTTTTTATGAGTTGGGGCAGCTAGAACAGCCAGCGTTTGAAAGCTCGGATTCAGACCGCCAAAGCCCAGCCCAATTAAGGCGCCTGCCAGCAACAGTTCCGTGGAGTTTTTAACCTGGCTTAACTCAACCATCCCCACTAAATAAAAGAATATTGACGCATAAACTACCCACTTGGCGCCCATTCGGTCAAACACCTTACCAATGAAGGGTCGCGTAATAATAATCACGAGCGCATAGACGGCAAAAAAATAACTGGCCATGCCCATCATGCCGATACTCTGGGCATATAACGGCAAGAAGCCAAGCAAGCTGCTATACACTAAAGCCAATAGTCCCCCGCAGAACGCTATTGGCAAGGCGTTCTGCTCAAATAAATCTGTCCAGCAAAAAGCCGCTGTAGTTCTCGTTGGGTTAACAATGTTTTGCTGTGGCATTAATTTCATATTCCCGCACAAAAAAGCCAACAATCCAAACAACGCACATGCCCCAAACAAATGGGCAGTGGAATACTCAGCAATTAACTTCAAACCGATAAAAGGGCCGATAACCATAGCGATACTGGTAAATACTGCCAGATTACCGACGCCCTCTCCCATACGGGATGCCGGCGAAAAAACAGCCACCATGGTTGCCGTCGCCGTCGTCCCGGTAGAAAAACCAACTCCATGAAAAAATCGCAGGACAAATAAAAAGAGGATGGTCTGCACCCCAAGATAGAGAAAACATACGACACAAAACAGCGCCAGTGAAGCAAAAATCACTCGTTTTTTGTCATAATCATCCATCCATTTTCCGGCAAGGGGCCTGAACAATACGGCGCCAATTTGAAAAAAAGTCAGGGTAAGCCCCGCTTGGTTCTCACTCTGGCTCAATGTCTGCACTACATATATGGGCAAAGCGGCAATCAAAGTATAATGCGTTAAATACTGAAAGAAACTACTCAGGCACATTCTGATATAACGGACATTCCATAACTGCTGTTCTTGCAAATCGTCTTTCCTCCGAGACTATTCTCCTTGCATATGATAATATCGATTGCCGTGGAGTTCAAGCCGGTATGCGCACAAAACCTGATAAAAGCCTTTCGGCGTTACGCCGGAAGGCTTTTATCAGTCCCATGCAACGACTTATTCAATCGTCCCAAGCCTTATCAATAATTTCGCAGCCGCGTTCGGTCAAGGCCTTGTCTACCCACGACCGGTCCAATGTTCCTAGTTCAATAGCCCTGAATTTTTCCTGTTCTTCAAGATATTTTCCCTTGGCTTTCTTCACTATTCCAGTGGCATCTTTGGGGCTAATAACCACTATACCGTCTGCATCTCCGACGATAATATCTCCTGGATGAACGACTACTCCGCCGCAGGATACCGGGGTGTTGATCTCACCCGGTCCGTCTTTATAAGGCCCCTTTGGTGTGCACCCAACTGCATAGATCGGGATGCTAAGTTCGCGCAATGCCTCAATGTCGCGGATAGCTCCATCTACGATGATGCCGGCAATATTACGTTTCACAGCCTGTCGCAGCATAATTTCGCCAATCAGCGAATTCGTGATATCCCCCTGCACGTCAACCACGATTACATCGCCCGGTTGGGCCATATCAATGGCTTTATGCAGCAACAGATTATCTGCAATGCGGGCCTTAACGGTAAAAGCCGTTCCCAAAAGCGGCACGGCATTCACAGGCTTGATCCGCGCATCCATGCAACTGAACCGGTTCATTTCATCGGCGATATTTGCCGCCGGCAGGCCGCGAAACTCCTCGACCAATTCCTGTGCGGGCCGATTTATTTTGGTATAAACTCTAAAACCTGCTCCCATGTTCTTCGCCTCCTCTAATCTCCCGATTTCCAGCCATATAAGTAGCTTTGAACATAACCGATCAACCCTACGACTGCCGCTATGTAGAACGTCGTCTTCCCTAAATTCTTGGCCATCCCGATGGTCAGCGCACCATTTCCAGTTATGACTCCATAGAGTTGTCCAATGACAATTACGGTTCCAAGTGCCAGGAACGCAACAAGGCCAACGACAAAAATCCGGTCCAAAATCCCCCGCACGAATAACTTCATCACACAAACCTCCGCTCGTTATATTGTAGGTAATATGCGAAGCGCAATCAGCGCTCCGACTGCAATGATCGGCAAGACATAGTAAAGAATCAAGGGTATAAACGTCGAGGCAGGATCAACATCCGCAATGCCGCAAGAAATATAAATCGGTGCGGCGCCGGGGGGCGATGCTCCTTCTGTGGATGCAAAAATCAGAATGACTGCCGCAGCTGTGGCCGGAACCACACCCACACCAACCAGGGCGGAAAATCCAACTGCACCAATTGAAGCAACCGTTGCCGTCGAAGTCAGCGGTCCTCCCACCAAGGTGATCAAGACCCCGACTAGGAGAATCATCAGCAGGGGCGGTGCGTTGAGACTTTTCAGAAGTACAGTCAAGTCCTTGCCCAATCCAAGCTGGGTCATAACTTCTCCGGCCGCAAAGGCAAAAAACAGTGTTGCACCGACAACAGCATACTTCGGCGCCGCACCTTTCGCGAAATCATGCCAGCCCGCGAACGTCTTGGGCAAATATTTCCATCCTTCGATTATAGCAATCCAACTGATGAAGATTGGTATCCAAACAATCAGCGATATACTCCGAATCCCGCTCGGACCAAAGGACTTCATCGCGGATAAAGCACTTTCGACAGGCCCGATTGTAATCCCAAGCGGTATAATGATACCCAGAAAAATCAGCAGTGAAGTCCAGCCAGTCCGCATTGTTTCTGCCAGTGGCCGTATCTGATCATTCGGCAATGCTTTGACGTCATATTTATAGACAAAATAGCGCACCAAAAGCAGCCGGTAAATCAACGTCCACAATCCGCCTGTCAGCAGCGCCAGGTAAAGTGCGCCGGTGGTGACCTGACTTGAAACAACCGCGGCCCCCAGCAGAATAAACATTGAAGAACTGGGCGGCAGGGAACTGCTCAGTCCGGCATTACCGGACGTCATAATGGCAGCCATTTTTTTGGGCCAGGAGGAATTGATCATCCAGGGAATCGTGACCGAACCGACGGATGCTGCGCAACCGGATCCAGACCCTGACATCAGCCCGAACAGCGCACTGGTTAGCGTGTTGATATAACCCGCACCGCCTGCGACCCTGCCGAGCGCCGAGTTCAGGATGTTGACCATTCGCATGATCAAACCGGTTTTCCCCATGACATAGGCCATGAAAACGAATGCCAGCGCTGCAAATATAGTTTCTTGTCCCGCTGAGAAAACAACACTTTTCCAGAATAGATCCAGCATCTTCGAACCGCCAAATAAAAGCACCACGATCCAGCCGATGCCCATTGCTTCACCAATGTTTCTCTTGAAGACTGCATTCCAGATTACGATTGCGGCAACATATGCGATCAAGGACCAAACACTCAGACCCATTTTTTTACCCCCTAATTTAGTTGTCGGATAACATCAATGATCGTTCCATCCCGATATTCAACCAACCCCACCACGTCTCCGCCCGCAGGGACCGGATCCGGTGTGCCGGTTATTTTATAGGCGAGTCGTTGCAAATCTTCAATTCTCATAAGCGGCAAGCCCGACTGACTAAGGTTGTCGATTAAATCCCGACGCCTTGGGTTAACCGCTATCCCTCTTTCTGTCACAATAACGTCTACCGTTTCTCCCGGTGTGACGATTGTATGGACTCGTTCGCGCACCATCGGCAGCCTGCCACGAAGCAGCGGCAGGACAACGATCGACAAATGCGATCCGGCTGCGGTATCTGGATGTCCGCCTGGGGCCCCCATGAGTTTTCCGCTTGAACCTGTAAGCACATTAACGTTGAAATCTATATCGACTTCCGTGGCGCTGAGAATGACCGCGTCCACCTGATTAACAATGGGCCCTCGTGTATTCGGGCTGGCGTAATAGGAAGCAGACATTTCCATATGGCGCGGGTTGTCTCGCAACGACTGGATCGATGGCAGATCGAAGTCCTGCACATCAAATAGACGTTCCACCAGGCCCTCCTTCATCATGTCGACGAAAATTCCGGTAATGCCGCCCACGCCAAAAGAAGCCGTTATCTGGCGGGCCAGCATTTTTTCTTTCAGAAACTTCGCCGCCGACAGCGATGCTCCGCCACTACCCAGTTGCATGGAGAATCCGGGCTTAAACAAACCGGAGTATTCGATGACTTGGGCCGCATAGCGGGAGATCACCAATTCTTTAGGGTCGCGGCTAATTCGCAGCGCACCGGTGCCGATACCACCAGGGTCGCCGATTTTTTCGACCGCCACAATAAAGTCAACCTGCGTTTGAGGAATACTGATGCACCCCAGCGGCTGTGCAATCAGATTGTCAGTGATTGCAACCACTTTCGCCGCATATGCCGCATCGATCATGGCGTAGCCCAACGAGCCGCAGGCCGATGGACCGTCCACACCATTAATGTTGCCGTATCGATCACAGGTAGGGGCGCCGATGAATGCCACGTCGATCGACAGCCTGCCTGACTCGATGGCGCTTGCCCTGCCGCCGTGGCTGCGGATCATAACCGGCTGTTTCAATTTTCCTGCACTGACGAGCCGCCCTATTTCGCCGCGAATGCCACTCGTATCGATGGCTGTTATGACGCCGGCTTCAATATGGGGAACGATCGCATCCTGAACTGCACTCAGAGAACTGGCTGATAAGGTTAGGTCACGAATTCCCTTGGCAGCGATCGCATCGACGACCATCTTCATCACATAATCGCCATTGCGGAAATGATGGTGAAACGAAATGGTCATGCCATCTCTGAGACCTGCCGCATCAATCGCTGCATCGATGGATTGCAGTATTTTGGCCGATGGCGGCACATCGACAGTCTTGGTTCCCCGGGCATTTGGCTGCACATTGGCCCATGGCCCCTGATACGGCAAAACATGCATCCCACTAACTTCCGGTATTTCCCGATCTGCTGCGTTAATCACACCAGTTCACCATCCTTTACCAGTCCGACCGCCTGCGCGAAACGCAACGTGCGTTCGGCCCTCGCCACGATTGGGCCATCGATCATCTTGCCATTCAGGGCAATGACTCCCGATTTTTTCGCTAAGGCCTCTTGGTATGCGCCAATAATCTTTTGAGCCTTGGAAACTTCATTCAGCGTCGGCGTATAAATCCTGTGCACGATTTCGACCTGATTTGGATGAATAACTGATTTTCCGCTGAACCCCAACTCTTTGCCCAACAAAGTATCAGCCATGAATCCCGCTTCATTGGTAACATCCGCATAGACATTATCAATAGCCTGAACTTTTGCAGCCCGAGCTGACAAAAGCAGCTGACTGCGCGCAAAGAGAATTTCCCGTCCATCTGCGGTCCGATTCGTCTCCAGATCAGCGGCGAAATCCTCTGCCCCCAGTCCGATTGCCACAATCCGCTTGCTGGATTTCGCCAGCTGGTACGAGTTAATGATCCCCAAAGCCGTCTCAATGGTCAGTACGATTTTCACCCCGCCGACTTCATAGCCATATTCCTTTTCCAATTGGGTGATATAGTCGTCAACGGCAACAATGTCCGCCGTTTCTTCAGATTTTGGTACCCGAATGAAGGCAGGACGGGCTTTCATGATCTCCCGCAGGTCGTCATAACCAAAGGGAGTGCTGATGTGGTTGATACGAACGCCCACTTCGCAAGGATATTCGTTGAACATGATCGCGTTTTTTACCAGATCGCGCGCGGCATCTTTCTCACCGACCGACACAGCATCTTCCAGATCAAACACCAGACTATCCGCGCCGTAAATGCCTGCATTGAACAACTTCCCCGGGTCATTGCCCGGAACAAACAACATTGTTCTCCGAAGCTTCATTTTCTCACCTCACTCTATCAGCGCTCGCCGCAAAGCAGTTTCGCATCTCGCGCGCAATGTAAATTCCAGCGCGCCCTTGTCTTCCAACAGAACGGCGACATCTACGATATCCTGTTCTTTAAGAACAGACTCTACCGTCGCGATCATGTGGCGACCAAATTCCATGAACACCGGACTTTTCACCACAACCTTCGTGCCGGTTCCTGGTCCCCGCGGCTCCATCACAACCAATACATCGCTTTTCTCCGCACTTCCGGATTGACTACAACGTTTTATCCTGAGCATATCACTCCCTCCTTTCGGTTCATATTGCGAACCATCGGTTCATTATTGTTTTATTATTATATTCTGCCTGCAACGTTATTTCCCTGCAAGGCAAAAAAAAATAGAACTCCTCGTTCTATTTAGTACAACCAAGTTTTTGCGAGATGCTGGCAGCCGCTTCTTTTATTAGAAGAATGAACCTATCCATGTTCTCACCTTCATACCGAAATGAGGGTCCGGATATGGAAAGCGCCGCCAAGATCTGGCCTTCCCGGTTAAAAATCGGCGCAGCCACAGCGGTGACTCCTGTTTCGCGTTCCGCATAACTGATCGCATAGCCGCAGCTGCGTACCGTTTGCAGTTCTGTTGACGAAACCGCATAATCCTTCAGCAGGGCTGCCGGGTCCTGATAGGCAAGCAGCACCTTACCCGGTGCGCCACGATCAATTGGAAATACATCGCCGACATTCACGATCCGACTTAGACCCGCAGTACTTTGAACTCGTTCAACGCACAGTCGCTGCCGATCATTGGCGGCAATATACAGGGTAATCGATTCATTTGTTTCATTGCGCATCTGTTGCATATAGGGAAGCGCGATCTTCCGATAATCAAGATTGGCAAGCATTGCGCCGGCCAGGTTCAGCACTTTGTAGCCGAGCTGATAGGACTGGTCCGCCGCATCTTTAATCAGATATCCTCGCGCCAGCAAAGTTTCGGCGATTCGATACACTGTTGCCTTTGGCAGGCAAACGGCTCTAGCCAGGTCGGAAAGTCCGATTTTTGACCGACTAGTAGAAAAACACTCCAGAATATCCAGCGTCCGATCCAAGGATTGGTTCTTTTCCACACTGTGCCTCCCCAAACTTCTATAGAACGTGTGCGTGCAGGTATAAAGCTAGTATAAAAGAAAAAAGCACAACGGTAAAGCATTGGCAAGGCGTTCCATCATTTCAACCGATACGTAACATTCACCGTCGTCGACATAGCGAAGGAGAACGATCATCGTATCACCCTTGCGAAAGCCTGGCATCCGGAGCGGATTCTCGGTCTTGGGTCCCCAAAATTCAGATTCCCTGGCTTATATTCTTGTGAGCAAAACTGATTATAAAACGGTCCATCAATCGTTGCCGCGCAATACGGGTGCTATATTAACAACGTGCCCTTCAGCTGGGGTTGAAAAGGCCAGATCGGGTTTGCAATTCTATTTCATGCAAGATGCCTCATTAGTAATGAGGCATCTTGCTGCGCATTCCGCTTCTTATAATTCCGCTGCATTCTCTGCCTCAGGCAGTCAGCAATCATTCTTTAGTAGCAGCTTCTTCAAGCTCGACAACACTGGCCCCATAACTGAAGCCCTTGTAGTTCGACTCAAAGTATATGGTATAGGAGCCGCTTTGCGTCACAATCCAACGCCACTCCGGCGGTTCGGGAGTTGATGTGTCGTCTGTTTTCCGCCACCACTGCGCATAGGGATTGGGAAATCCCTTCGCTTGCCGCGGAACTCCCGGTCCGCCAACAGCGGTCGGCCAGTCGCGCAACAATTTGCCATTAGCAGGCGGTTCAGGACGAATCACCAGGACTTGTCCCTTTTTTAATTCGAATTCATATGCGTGCGTCCCCGTGCCAACGAGTCTACTGCCTGGGATTAAATAAGGAAATGAAGTAATTGTCTCTCGGAATTCGTTACAATCATACTCCGTGCGGTTAGCTGCAATCCACCCTTTACCCTGGGGGATTTTTAGCCCGTGCAAGGAAATTTGGAACCACCCGTTCTTTTCTGCCAGAATGTCGCCATACCTGCCATTCGGCATCGTGGCAATGACATTATCTTCTCTTTCTTCCGGAGAGGAGCGGATGTTCAGCGGCGGCTCAGGATCATTGGACAGGAAAAAGTAAATTCGGCAGTTTTCTCTCGATGGTGATACAGAGCCCTGCTGCGGTGGTCCAAAAATCGGCGCAGCGACTCCACTGGCAGAAAACAACAGAATACTCATCAGCAAGCAACCTGTCCGATATTTTCCCACAAAACCACGCCCCATCTTATTCCATATGGAGAGCAATTCACTCACTAAAATTAGGCATATTGGGAGAAACAGCAAGGATTCAGCTCTTCTCCCCAGACTCTTCAATATTATTGAATACATATCTCTTCGCTTCACGGTCGATTTTTCCTGCCGTTCTCATTTTTTCGACTGAGAGCATACCTAAAGATCAGCATGAATCACCGAGCAATATCTTTTTTGTTTCAACATCTCCCGGATTTTTTCAGGTTCTACAAAATAAAGCCTCCCGAACCCGAAGGTCGGAAGGCTTGAAACTCTAGATCAGTTCGTTCAAATCTTTGGGATCATTAGCAGATAACCTTCTGAGTGACAGCGTCAAAGAAGCAGGCCAATTCCATGTCAAAAGCAATCTTGTGATATTGCTGCGCCTTAGCTAAGGTCGAGTTATCCAGTCGCGCTATGGTATTTACCCCGCCGAAAGAGAAATAAACGTTGGTCTCCGCGCCCATGTGCTCCACAATGTCCACCTTCACCTCATTAACCCAGGCCTCATGCGAAGCCAGAAAATGCGGATCATCGGAAAAAACTTCCGGACGAACGCCCAATATGATATCTTTGCCAACATATGGCTGGAGCAGGGTACGTTGAGACGAACAGGCGGCAATGCGACAACAGTGATTAGTTAGCCAAAGCGAGCCTGCATCCTCCAGCACTTCCACCGAAAAAAAGTTCATGGAAGGTAACCCGACAAATCCGGCCACAAAGATATTTTGCGGATACTTGTACAGGTTTAGCGGATTATCCACCTGCTGTATGAAGCCGTCTTTCATGACCACGATACGGTCGCCCATTGTCATCGCTTCCGTCTGATCATGCGTAACGTAAATAAAAGTCGTTTGCAATCGCTGGTGCAACTTGGTCAGCTCCGCCCGCATCTGAACCCGCAATTTGGCATCCAGATTGGACAATGGTTCATCCATCAAGAATACTTTTGGCTCACGGACGATCGCCCGCCCCAACGCCACCCGCTGCCGCTGTCCACCAGACAACGCTTTCGGCTTTCTCTCCAACAAATGCCCGATATCCAATATTTCTGCCGCTTCCTGCACCCGACGGTTAATTTCCGTCTTGGAAAACTTGCGCATTTCCAGACCAAACGCCATATTTTCATACACGTTCATATGCGGATACAGCGCATAGCTCTGGAAGACCATGGCGATATCCCGGTCTTTGGCCGGAACATCATTCACCAACCGGTCCCCGATATAAATATCGCCGGACGTGGCTGTTTCCAGGCCCGCGATCATGCGCAGAGTTGTTGTTTTGCCGCAACCGGACGGACCCACGAGCACCAGGAACTCCTTGTCCTGAACTTCCAGATTGAAATCGTGAACAACTACCGTTTCCCCAAAAGATTTCACAACATTATTCAGCACTACACACGACATATGGACGCTCCTCCGTTTACCCCTTGCATCCTGTCAATCCGATGCACAGTATATCGCTCAATTCGAAGGTTTCAGATTGAACCTCGGCATTCTCCGTGACTCGGACAAGCGCCGACCCGGACAGGGAAAACACGGCATGCCAGACTGATTTGTTAATACATACTGCCCGATCCAGGATGAAAGCCTCCAACTCCGCCGGTTTATCATAGCTTCCCACCAGAATTCCGCAGACACCGCTCACCGGTTCAAAGGCTTCCATTGTATTAGGATGGCAGGCGACTTTGGCAATCGGCTGGTTCACAACTTTCATCATCGCTATGCGCCAGCCGTGACTTTCGCCTTCCAGCACCACGACCTGAAAAAGGTCCTGCTCTTCGGGATTATAATCCAATATCCGGCCATAGTTGGCAAAATCACTCTGAGTTAAACTTTTCAGGGGAATGGCCATCTTTATTCTCCTTGCAGCGATTTCAAAACAGCCGGATCAGCCAATGCAGCCGAATCCTGATCAATGAACAAGGTCCAGTTTGCATGGGTTTTGAGAATCGTGGCCGGCACGAGCGGAGTAACGTCGCTTTCCAAAGTCTGCTTGATGGCCATGGCTTTGACGCTGCGCGGCACACAAGATAGGATCACCTTGCTTTGCATGATTTGATGAACCGACATCGTGATAGCCTGTGCGGGAACGTCCGCCACCGTGGCGAACCAACCTTCGCCCACTTGCTGCTGTTTGCATTTGTCATCCAAATCGACGACCTTGTAGGCAACTTGCGTGGCAAAATCCGCCGGTGGGTCATTGAATGCGATATGGGCATTTTCGCCAATCCCGATCAGCGCCACATCAATTGGTTCTGCCTGCAGCGCAGCTGTTAACGTGGCAATATTTCGCGCAACATCACCCTCGCCGTTGACGAAATAGGCCTGCTTGGGTTTCACGATATTGACGAAACGTTCCTTCAGGTATTTCCGAAAACTGGCGGGATGCTGTTCCGGCAAGTTCACATATTCGTCCAAATGAAACATTTCAACTTTGTCCCACGCAAGGTCAAAGGTGACCAGATGCTTGATCGTGTCGAACTGGGAAGCGCCTGTCGACAGCAATAACCTGGCCTTACCCTTTTGGGCTATGGTCTGTCTCAGAATATCCGCCGCAACCGCTGCTGCCGCTTGGCCCAATTCGTCTGAGGTTTGATATACTTTCACTTTCATATCCCGGTTTCCCCCGTCATATCTCTTATTTTACTTGAAATAGCGACGATGGCCCCGAAAGCCTGCTCGCGGGGCTATCGTCAATTTATTGTTTATTTGGCGTTTTTGTCCAGTGTCCCGATCAATTTTTCCATATTCGCAATGAAATCATCCAGGCTTTGCTGCCCCATCAGATATTGCTGCAATTGTTTCGGCGATTCCACCATCAATTTGGGCAAATCTTTATAGAATGGCGCTGGTGGCGAAATCTTCACCAAATTGAAGATATGTGTCTTCCAACCGGCATCGATCTTGTCAAAGTGGCTCTTGATAACAGGCAACTTGCCCCATTGATTTGCAACACCGGCCTGCACATCGGACATCAGGGCTTCCTGAATAAATTTGACGGCCAGTTCCTGGTTCGGCGATGCTTTGGGGATGATGATTCCGGCGGCAAATCCATAGGTGCCGTTTTTCTCTGAACCCGGAATGGAGATGAGCGTCAGGTTGTCCTTGCCGACGGTCGGAGCCGCTTCGGCGACATGCGCTGCGCTTTGCAGCAACATCGGCACCTGTCCTGCGTTGAAGTTGTTGCGGCCAGCATCTTTGTTGGTAAAGGTGTCGATGGAGAAGACCCCTTCCTCTACGCCCTTCTTCCAGATCTGCAATATTTCGCGCATTTCAGGCGTATCAAAGGTGTTCGTCTTGCCGTCGGCTTTATAGAAACTGCCTCTCGCCGCTTGCTCCACGGCAATCAAAACGAAGTAGGCATTCGGTCCCCATTGAATGGTCATTCCCGGGCGCACCACTTTGTCGCCCTCTTTCTTGGTCATCTTTTTGGCGTATTCATAGATTTCCTGCCAGCTCTTGGGGGCTTTTATATTGCCCTGCGCATCAAGCAATCCCGCTTCCGCGAAGAACTTTTTGTTGGCATTGATATCATACGCTTCCAAACCAATGGGGATCGCGAATTGCACCCCATCCACCGCGCAGAATTCCAGCGTCTTGCCGACAAAGTTTTCTTTGGCCGTCGGGCCGCTGAAGAATTTCGTTTTGTTAAAATCGACGATCAAATCTTTAGCTAAAAATTGTGCCGCAGTTGACGCGCCATCGACAATGACGATATCGACATCCGATTTATTCTGACTCCATTGCAGCGCGAAATTCGACAGTACTTGCCGATCGGCATACGGTTGGATTATGACTTCAATATCGGGATTTTTGGCTTTAAAGGCATCGGCGGCTTTTTTCATGTGGAACTTGTCAATCATCCACGCTTCGGCGGCCACCTTGAGCACTTTAGGCGCTGGTGCTGTTGGCGCCGCTGCCGGTTTGGAGGAGCACCCCGCCGCAACCAGCATGAGCATGAAGCTGAACATCAGTAAACAGGCAATCGTTTTTCGGTTTCGCATACAAATATCTCCCTTCGCTTAACTTAATTTCCTTAAATTCGTTTCAGCCATTCAAAAGCCTCTGTAAGCAGCCTTATATCACCCCTTCACTGCGCCTTGCGTTATTCCTCTCGACTAGGCGCTTCTGGAATATGATGAAAATGATGATCGGTGGCAACATCGACAAGACAATCACAGCCGCCAACGTGCCAAAATCCCATACCTCGCCCTTCATCAGCGTCAACCCCACCGACAGCGGCATCGAGGCTTGGTCTGTCGCCATCGTCTTGGCAATGGCATACTCGCCCCAGATCGCGTTGAACGACATGATCAGTACGGTTATCAACCCATTTTTCGCCATCGGCAACATGATCCGCCACCACGTCATGAATACTCCGCATCCGTCCATTTCAGCCGCTTCCTCGATTTCCTTGGGAATGCCGACAAATGACGACCGCATGATGAATATGGCAAACGGCAGGACCACCGCCACATTCGGTAAAATCAGGCCCAGATTCGTATTAAGCAATCCGGCGGCGTTTTCCATGAGAAACATTGGAATCAAAAACACGACCAGCGGAATCGCAATGGTCATGAGAATAAAGCCCAGCAACAACTGGCGGCCTTTGAACGGCAAGCGCGCAAAAGCATATCCGGCCAGAGAGCTGATCACCAGGACCAGGAAAACTGCTGTGCAGGTAATAATGACGCTGTTCATGAAATAGTCGACAAAATGTCCCTTCTCGCCGATCTGCAGATAGTTATCTAAAATCCACTGTTTGGGCAGAAAGCTTTGCGGAACCCAGTAAATTTCTTCGGTTGTTTTAAACGAATTCAAAAATACATAGACAAAAGGGGTGAGGAATACCAGCGCCACCGACCCCAAACATAAATGAATCATGACCTTTCCAAAAGACAACCCATGCAGGCCTTTTATCGGTTTCACCATTTCCGCTCCTTACCGCCAAAGCATTAATTCCGTTACAATCGCCAAGGGAAACTAGGCTTCTTTTGTCCGGTTCACCCAGTAGTTGGCGGCCGAAAAAAGCAGTGCAATCGCGCCCAATATATAAGCCATCGCCGAGGCGTAGCCCATATCGAAATAAGTAAATGCCGTGTGGTAAATATGTTGATACAACACCAGCGTGCTGACGCCCGGGCCGCCGGAAGTCATGACCATCGGTTCGATAAAAACCTTGATGCCGTGCAGGAGCGCCCAAATCCCCGTCAATATATAGGTTTCCTTCAAATTGGGCAGGATAATATAATACACTTTTTTCAGTCCACTGGCGCCATCCACTTCAGCCGCTTCGAGGATATCCTGCGGGATTGCTTGCAGTCCGCCCAAAAACAAGATCGTCTCAAACCCGATCGTAGCCCACAATGCTACGCCGATAATACTGCCCATGGCCGTAGTGCCATTGTTCAACCAGGGGAAGGTCAACGATTTCAACCCCAATACATTGCCGAGCAGATGATTCAGCAATCCGTAGTTTTCCTGCAAAATCCACATGAACGCCAGTGCCGACAGCGACAGCGGCACTACAATCGGAATAAATATGGCAGTCCGATAATAATAATTGAACCGGATTTTCTGGAAAATCAGCAGCGCCAAAACCAGCGATATGACCATGACAAACACCACATAAAAAAATGCGAACGTAAAGGTGTTCCCGAGCGCGACCAGAAAGTCCTTATCGGAAAATGCGGTGATGTAGTTGCCGAGGCCTATGAATTTCGGTTCTTTGTCATAGACAAAATTGTATTTGTGCACGCTCATGTACAGCGAATTGATCAGCGGATAAAGCATAAAGGAAAAAATGAACAACAGAGCCGGTGTTACAAACAAAAAGCCTGCTATTTTTTTTCGTGAATTTTGCAGCGAACTCAACCTAGTCACTGCCCCCTTTGCCGCCAATTTTTCTCTGCTTATTAGGTTCAATCGGATGTAGTCTGATAAACGATCTTGCCGGCGACCATCGTCAGCTGGACCGCAAACTCGGCATCAAAAACCACGATGTCCGCATCCAGTCCAATCGACAGACTCCCCTTGCGGTCGGCGATGTTCAAAATTCTGGCCGGGGTGTGCGAGGCCATTTTCACAGCCTGACACAGCGGCACCTCTCCCAGTTCCACCATATTCCGCACCAGGTCGCGGGTGGTCGCGACGCTGCCGGCAAAGCTGGACCGGTCAGGAAGCTTCATGACCCCATCTTCCAATATGACCGGAACCCCATTCTTTTGCGTATAAACGATATTTTCCTGCAGGGACGGCATGGCCGCATAGCTCAAGGCATCTGTAATCAGCGCTATTTTGTCGGCGCCCTTCACCTTATAAATCAACTTGAGCAAGCTGGGCGGCAAATGCTTGCCATCGGCAATTACCTGAACAGTCAATTCGTCAATTAAATAACCGCTTTCCACCACACCGGCAAACCGATAGGCATTCTTGCGATGAACGATCGAACAGCCCGAATAGAAGTGGGTAATGTTGGTATAACCATTTTCAAGGGCCAGAACCACTTCATCATAGTCTGCATTGGAATGAGCGATCGACGCCAAAATATTTCTGCGCCGCAATTCCCGGCCCAATTCCAGAGCTCCAGGCAGCTCCGGGGCGACACCCATGATTTTGATCCCGTCCCAGTAATCCAAGGCTTTGAGATACTCTGCCGGCACCGGGTCTTTAATGAAATCGGCACTTTGCGCACCCTTTTCCGCCTGTGAAAAATAAGGTCCTTCCAAATGGATGCCCAAGATTTCCGCGCCGGTACTATCCGGCTGCGCCAATCGCACTGCATCAATAGCCGCGTAGATATCTTCCCATGGAGCCGCCACGGTAGTGGGGACAATAGCCGTGGTCCCAAACCGGGCATGGGCCCTGCACATGGTCTGAACCGACTCGACGGAAGCATCCATCACTTCGCAGCCTCCACCTCCATGTACATGCATGTCGATAAATCCGGGAGAAATATATCGCCCTCCAACATCGATACGCTGTACTGCCGAATCTTCAGATTGCGGCGATTCAGCGAAAACCTCTGCTATCTTGCCTTTTTCAACCAACACGGCCCCGTTTTCGATGATACGAAAGGGAGTGATGACTGTCCCATTGCACAATAACGTCTTCACGAAGCCCGCCCCATTTCTTTATTAAAATAGTTTTTGCACACTTTTTCGTTCGATCAATTCCGGTTTGATAACAATATCGGCTGTTTCGATTTGCTCGCCCGTCATGTCCTTAATCAGACATTCAGCCGCCAGCCGACCCATTTCATAAGTTGAATATCCAATGGTGGTCAGCGGAGGATTGGTAACCTGTGAAAAAAAGATATTATCAAAACTGACGATCGATATATCCGCCGGAACGCTGATGTTTTGATTGGCTAATTCATGCATCAACCCATAGGAAGTCATATCATTGATGACCAACAGCGCCGTGGGCCGGTCTTCCGTGTTAACCAGGCGTCTGGCAAGATTTTTACCGTTTTCAAATTCGTAAAATTCGCCGTTTGTTTCTGTCTCATGTTCCGTAATGTAGAGCCATTCCTTATTGAGCGGTATCCGATATTTCTCCAGCGATTTGACATAACCGCTGTAAATTAATTTACGGCTGATGATGCTCAGAGGCGCCGAAATGAAGCCGATTTTGCGATGCCCATTGGCCCACAGGTGTTCCATCGCCATCCTACTGCTCAATTCATAGTCAATGACCACCTTGCTGCAATTCAGGTTTGCGACCGACTGATCCAGCGTTACCACACGGAGTCCCGCATCGATCTGCGCCTGCAGATACTCCCGATCACTGCTGATGGAGGCGATAATCAGCCCATTCACCTGTTTTTGCCGTAACAATTTCACATAATTCATTTCTTTCTTTTCATTACGAAACGAATTGCACAGCAGCATGTTGTAGCCGTAGCGGTCAAATACCTCCTCAATACCTAAAATCAGCAATGGGTAAAAGGGGTTTGAAATTGTGGGAATGATAACTCCAATATCATTACTGCTACTGCTTTTCAAAAAACGGCCAATCAAATTGGGCGAATAATTGAGTTCCTGCGCGGCCCGCAGCACCTGTTCCCGCAGTTCAGGCTTCACCGGATGATCAACTTTGCGTAAAACCCGGGAAACTGTCGCAATGGAAGTTCCCGCACGTTGCGCTATTTCTTTAATCGTCGCTCTTGGTTTTATTTGCTCAGCCAAATCTTTCACACCACTCCATGGTAAACGTTTACCATTTTAATTATTCCACACTATTTAAAATAATCCTGCTAAAAGCATATCACAATTAAACTTAAATGTTCGCAAAAATAAAGCCGGTCTTCCCTTTACGAAAAACCGACTCTACCTATTATAATGGCGTTCCTGCAACGCAGAGCTTACCTATTTTCGAGCATGCGCAATCATGATCACCAGAGTCCGATGGCTTTCCAATAGGGTAACCCCACCCCGAAAAAGCATGCCAAATAGACCAGGGACATGGTAAAGCCGACACGCCACCAGGTACCTTGGCTCATATAACCGGCTCCGGAATAAATTGGGCCAACTCCGTTCCCATAGTGGGTCAGGCAAGCAAAAAAATTGGAGAAAAAGCCCATGGACAGCGCCACAAGCATAGGCGGCGCTCCTGCAGCTCCAGCCACTGCAATGAATGCCGGGTACATCGCAACAACGTGACCAGTAATGGAAGCAAACAAATAATGCGAATATAGATAAATTAACAATAGAGCGATCAATGTAAGCATCCAGGGAATGCCTACCAAAGAGGCCGCAGTCAGTTTGCTGAACCATGCAATCAAACCGTGTTTGTTGAGCAACCCTGCGATAGTACTCAGCACTCCGACCCACACCATAGTGTCCCATGCTCCGCTTTCATTCAGCACATCTTTCCATGTCAGAACATTGGTTACAATCAGAACCGACCCACTTCCCAGTGCTATAAGTGTAGCATCCAGTTTGGTAAAGGAAGCGGTTGCCCATAGTAGAATGCTGCCAATAAACACAGCGGACATGATTTTTTCTTCGCGACTCATAGGTCCCATTTTGCTCAATTCTGCGGTGGCAAAGCTCCCCGCTTCCGGGGTTATTTTTTGCTCTGGCGGCAAAATATAAAACAGTACGACAGGAATCAGAATCATCGCCAGTGTTCCAGGCACAAAGGCGGCAATGGCCCAATCCATCCAAGTAATGTTAATGCCGAATGCCTGTTGAGCAAACATCGCCATCATAGGATTAGCAATCATTGCGGTCATGAATAAACTACCGCTCATGCAATTGGACTGAAATCCAACCTGCATCAAATAAGCGCCAATTTTCTTGGCTGTTGGCCCCGGTTCGGAATTAAAGGCGCTGGCCAGACTTCTGGCAATGGGATATACAATAGCTCCGCCACGGGCAGACGTTGACGGAGTTGCCGGGCTGAATACATACTCGCTTAACATAATGGCAAACCCCAGCTTCATCGTTCTGTCGCCAAATTTTTGAATTAACAGGTAGGATATACGACGTCCCAGCCCCGTTTTGCTGAACCCACGAGACAATAAAAACGCCGACACAATGAGCCAAATGGTTGAACTCGAAAATCCTGCCAGCAGTTCATTGATTTGCGCTAACCCGAGAAACCCAATGAGGCTCAGGCTGGCCAGTGAAATAGCCCCCAGGGGTATCGGCTGGACTATGCAGCCAATAATAGTTCCCACAAAGACAGCCAGCAAATTCCAGGCAAGAGGCTTCACTCCGGCGGGAACAGGAATAAGATAGACAAGCATGCCACTGCCAATAACAATCAGCCATTTTTTAGTCAGGTTACTCAATTCACTTCCTCCGATCGTCACCAATTATTTTTTAAGGTTCAGAATTTCCCGCGCTTCAGTTGGCGTGGCAATCTCGCGCCCAATAGCTTTAGCGATGTTTGTCATACGTTTCAACAACGTTAGGTTGGTCGCCAAAACACCTTTAGTGTAATAAATGTTGTCTTCCAGGCCGACCCGAACATTCCCGCCCAAAGCCAGTGCAATGGTCGAAAGTTGTACGTGATCTTTGCCGATGGCAGAAATCCCCCATGTGCAATCCTTCGGCAAATGTTGATAACAATACATTAATGCATCAACTGTTGCCGGTTGTGATCCGCCAACCCCGAGTACAAGATTGAAATGGAGCGGAGTTTTGATTTCACCTTTCTCGGACAATCGCACGGCATTCCAAATCATAGCAGTGTCGAACACTTCGATTTCCGGTTTCACATTATATTTCATCATTTCAGCTGCAAGGAAGGACACGGTTTCCGGGTCATTATAGTTTCCCTTGGCCGGAAAATTGGATGAACCGGTAGCCAAACTTGCCATATCGGGCGACAAACAAATCATTTGACCGCGTTCCATATAGTTTTTGCCGGCGCGTCCGCCGGTTGAAACCTGGCGAATGATATCACAGTCAGGATATTTGTCCAGTTCCGCCATGACCTCACGATTAATTTCAACATCTGATGTGGGTAGCCCCTCTTTGTCCCGGGTATGGATATGAACGACCGAGGCGCCTTCTTTCCAACAAGCGTAAGCATCCGCAGCTATTTCTGCGGGAGTCATCGGGACATGGGGCGTCAATTTTCTGGTGGGAACATTACCGGTCGGTGCGATGGTAAGGATAACTTTGTTACTCAAATCACTCATGTTAAATTCACCTCAAACAATTTATTTTGGCGCTGGTATTATTCTGGAACTGTAACTTTAGCGTCTCGCGTCGAAAATACTCCCCCCTACCCCGTGACACCTTTTCATTTTAATTGTAATATTGCATAAACCGTGCCATAAGAAAAACCATCTCACACTTTTCCAAGAAAAAATGAAACTGCAGGTATTTCCTTACTTCAGAGACTGCGATCCTCGGATTTCCGATAACTCAGATTTCCGAAGTAGCGCAATCTTTATTTTTTTTCGGAAATCCGGAAATTTCGTGTTGGCTTAGAAGGCATTTTCTTTTTTCCGGAGAATAATAACAGGGGCCACAATGCATTGTAGCTCCTGTGTTCACTGTCGGCCCGATTTTACACGAAGGAATGAGAAGATAATATGTTAACCGTCTCTCTTGATCAGTCCATCCTGGAAGTGTCTCGCCTACTACTGCAATTTCCCGCGCAGGACGCCTATTATCGGGATGAGGAAACTGGGCTTGAGCACAAAATTTACCGGGAGCAGATCCTGGCCCTCCTTGCTTCCGGTTATCCCGTTGATCTCAGCCTCAAGTCCACCCAAACCCTCAATCCCCACTTGATTTCATCACCCGCCAATTCCGACCCGGCTTCCCTAACATTTGTCATGCGTTGGTTTATCAGCGTTTTTGAGTCAATGCACGATGGAGTTCTGATTATTGATCATAATGAGGTGATTCGTTACATCAACAAATCTTTCGAAAGAATCAGCGGTGCAGTCTTCTCGGAAATTGTCGGACGAGATTTGGTGGAGGCCAGACCTGGAGCGAAGTTGGGAAAAGTTGTGCGCAGCAGAAAGCCGCTATTGGGTGTACGCCGGAAATTTGGTGAAATTGAATACATGACCGATATGCACCCGATTATCATTAACGGCGAATGCATCGGCGGCGTAACCATTGCGCGCGATATAACTGAAATCCAACAACTTCAGACCTCGCTAAACAAATACCAGGTTCGCTATAATCATTTGCTGCGTCAGGTCCACAAGGGTCATGCCGCATTGTATCAATTCTCCGATATTCGCGGCAACAGCGCCGCCTTGACATCCGCCAAGCGTCTGGCGGAAAAGTTGGCAAAATCGGATTTGCCGGTGTTATTGCGAGGCCAAAGCGGCACCGGCAAAGAGCTGTTTGCGCACGCGATTCATCTATGCAGCAGCAGAAGCGATCAGGCATTTGTCACCGTTAATTGCGCCGCTATTCCCGGTCCTTTGCTGGAAAGCGAATTGTTTGGCTATGGCGAAGGCGCTTTTTCGGGAGCGAAACCGAGTGGCAAGGTCGGCCTGATCACTCTTGCCCATAACGGAACGCTGTTTCTGGATGAAATCGGTGATATGGATATCGAGCTGCAGGCGAAAATGTTACGTGTGCTGCAGACAGGGGAAGTGCAAGCCCTGGGCAATACTAACAAGACAAAACTGAATGTAAGAATCATTGCGGCGACAAATCGTCATTTGGAAACAATGATTGATGCTGGTAAATTTCGCGAAGATTTATTTTACCGGTTAAATGTTTCGCAAGTATATATCCCGCCCTTGTGTGAATGCACCTCTGATATTCCCATCTTGGCAGAACACTTTCTATCGCAATGTGTTCGTCCGGATTTAGCCAAGCTGGAAATCGCGCCCGAAACGATGCGCACCTTGATTAATTATCCCTGGCCGGGCAATGTCCGCGAACTGGAAAACACCGTTCGGTTTATTGCCAATATTACAGACCGCGAAACAATCACACCCGACTATCTGCCCCAAGTTTTTTTTCAACATGGAACGCAATCATTACCGGTGAGCATCACTCATTCTCAACAAAACGGGACTGTAAGTCTAAAAACGGCAAAACACGCTTCCGAAAAAGAGATTATTATCGAAACCCTGGATAAGTGTGGTAGAAGTGTCAACGGGAAAAAGGAAGCAGCCAAACTGTTGAGCATATCACTGACTACTCTTTATGTGCGTATGAGTGCTTATAATATTAAATAGGGGGAATAGCTATGAAAATCGGTTTTGTCGGCTTGGGACAGATGGGAAAACCCATGGCCACGAATTTGCTTGCGTGCGGCGAAGAAGTATTGGTAACCGACCTGCGAACGGAGCATTTTACCGAACTCCAGTCCAAAGGAGCAAAAACCACAACCAACCTGCAGGACATCGCCCAATGTGATCTGATTTTCTTATCGTTGCCTGATACCAAGGTGGTCCAAACCGTTCTGAGCGAGAGAGGAATCTTGTCCAGCTTAAAACGGGGACAACTGATTGTTGACCTGAGCACAATCAATTATACAGCCAGTACAGAAATCGCCCGAATGCTCGAGGCCAAAGAGGTAGATTTCATGGACGCGCCGGTATCAGGCATGGAGGCTCGAGCCATCGACGGTACGCTAACCGTTATGTGCGGCGGCAAAAAAGAAATCTACGATCGGCTGGTTCCCTTCTTCAAATGCATCGCAACCAACATCATGTATATGGGAACTCATGGATGCGGTCAATTGACCAAAGCCATCAACAATATCCTGTTTGATATCAACATCGCTGCATTTGCTGAAATCCTGCCAATGGCAGTCAAACTGGGTCTGGATCCGGAAGCCATTGTGTCGGTTATAAACAGCAGTTCAGGAAAAAGTTATGCCTCTGATTTTTTTCTGCCCAGAATTCTCAGACGGCACTTTAGTGACGGTTACCCGCTGGAACATGCCTACAAAGACTTGGTCAGCGGCGCCGAAATCGGCGCTCAGCTTTGTATTCCCCTGCCGGTTATGCATGCGGCAACAACTACTTATCAGATGGCATTGCTGAAAGGGCTGGGGGAAAAAGACAAAGGCGCAATGATCTGCGTATTCGAAGATCTGTTAGGCTCGAAGGTCGAGAAGAAGACTGCAAAATAGGAATGAAGCCTGCTTTTGCGACAAACAAATTCGGCGTCGAAACTTTTTATGGATGATTGGGTTTGGACGATTACATCATAAACGATACACCGTTTTTCACTATGGCTGTTTACTTAACAGCCTTGGGTTCTGTTGCACTTGATTTTATAACGAACCTTTGAATATCTTCACAATAACCATAAAGAAATCGGAAGGATAATTTCTTTCACCTTTTTCTCTGCGGAAAAATCCGCTTCCGGCTCCACCTACCATTCCTAAGACCGCGTAATATTTGCTGGAAAACACCTTGTATTACGCTCACTAAACAAGCGACCGAACCGAGCAATTAACTTTCTAAAATTCTTATTATTCCATAGTAAAAGCCAGCTTTTCTTAAAATGAAAAGCTGGCTTCTTTAATCCATTCACCATCAGAATTCTTTCTCGTTTGCCTGCAACAGCTTGCGGGTAAATTCCAGCCATTCCCGCGCGGCAAAGGATAGATAGCGGTTCTTTCGCCAGATTACCGCCAGATGCCAGGGGATCTCTGGTTGAACCAGCGGCAAAACACTCAAGCGCTGTTTGTCCAACTGGTTGCAGATGGTTCCCGGCAATAATGCCACTCCCAAACCAGCTGCCACCATTTCGCTAATGAAATCCCATTGTGAACTTTCATAAACAACCTGCGGTTGAAACCCAACGCGCACACATTCATTGATAATCCGGTCATGCAGTAAAAAGTCTTCATTAAACAAAATAAACCCATCTGACGCCAGCTCGAGCAGCGATATTGAAGGTTTCCCCGCCAATCGATGGGATGGATGCACCACCACGCTCAATTTATCCTGTACAAATGAAAACCATTGGAAAACGTCTTCCTGAACCGGCAGAAGCGTGACCCCAATTTCCAGGTTTCCGTTCGCAACATCATCTTCAGCCTTTTTGGCGCCGCTTTCCCATAATTGAACTTTTATATTGGGATAGGTCTTATTGAACTGTCCGATTACCTGGGGAAAAAAGTTTGCGCCGATCATCGGCGGCAAGCCAATTTTTATTTGCCCTTTTTTTAGCTGCATCACATCAGCCAATTCATCCGACAGACTATGAACCGAGCTCACAATGTTTTGCGCCTGGAACAAAATGGTCCGTCCAGCATCTGTTAATTCCACGCCTTTTCCCAACCGTTCAAACAAAACCACTTCCAGCTCGTCTTCCAGGTTTTTGATCATTCTGCTGATCGTGGGCTGGGTAATAAATAGATTTTGCGCAGCTTTCGTAAAACTTTTCGTGCGCACAACTTCAAGAAAATATTCTAAATTCCGGATCTCCAACGGGCCCCGCCTCCTCATAGATGAAACGTATGCAATCAATACTATATATGTATTTTACACATAACACTGTCCCCTGTATACTTTGAATCAGAAACCAGTAGGGAGTGACGCCATGATGAAGAGTGTATTGAAAGGGATCGCACAAATAGCTCTCTTGTGTTCCTTGTCATTAATTTCAAACTATATATCGGCCCTGTTTTCCCTCCCGTTGCCCGGCAGTATTATTGGGCTAGTGATTTTATTTTCCCTGCTTCAATTCAACATACTGCGATTGGACTGGATTGAACTTGGCGCCAATCTATTGCTAGCGGAACTGCTTTTATTCTTCATTCCTTCGGCGGTAGGAATTATCCAGTATCAATCATTGCTGCTCACCAATGGATTACAGATTTTAACCGTGGTTATCGTCGGCACCTTTACGATTATGGCAAGTTCCGGCTTGGTCGCCAAAAAAATTGCCATTATGAGGAGAAAATCATGAACAGCCTGCCGTTATTAAGTTTTATTGCAACCATCGCACTGTACTCTTTTGCCAAATGGTTCTACAAGCAAAACCCTCGGATCTATTTTTCTCCGCTCGTTACAGTCCCGACGCTTTTGGCGGTATTACTGCTTGGCGCTCATATTTCCTATGATACCTATAATAGCGGCGCCAAATGGCTGAATATCATGTTGCAGCCTGCCACGATCGCTTTTGCCATACCACTCTACAAATATCGCGCAATCCTGAAAAAGCATGCTGTGGAAATAATTCCGAGCGTGATCCTCGGTTCTGTGATCGCGATGCTTTCTTCCGCGTGGATTGCCGAAGGGCTGAGTGTCGACAAACAATTGATCGGGAGCCTCATTCCACGTTCCGTGACCACCCCGATTGCGATGGATATTTCTCAGCTTATTGGCGGCGTGCCGTCCGTTACTGCCGTCATCGTCATCATGACCGGAATCCTGGGTTCAATACTCGGCCCTTTCGTTATCAAGTTTTTCAAAATCGAAAGCGAAATTGCACGTGGCGTGCTCTTCGGCACTAGCTCCCACGCAGTTGGAACAGTCAGGGCCTTTCAATTTAGCGCGACCACCGGCACCGTTGCCTGCGTGTCCATGATCTTGGCGGCTATCATCACCATTTCTACCGTCCAGTTTTTGATGCCGATCATGATCTAAACATTGGCAAAGGACCCAAATTAGGAACCAAACGCAAAAAAGCCTTCCAAACCCGAAGGCTGGAAGGCCCGAAATTACTGGAGCGGGCAACGAGATTCGAACTCGCGACCCACGGCTTGGGAATCCGAGGAAATCAAACACTTCATTGGGTCAGTTTTACGCGTAAATACTATTATTCTAGCGTTTACTGCGGTTTTTCTTCTTTTTCAACCATGCCATAAAACACCGAATTATACCTTGTTTTTTCTACCCGTTGCTCCCGCGTTGCACCCAGTTCTTTTTCTACACTTTATTTGAATCAATAAATTTGTGATCGCATCTAATATGACCCCCGCTTTCCATCCGGTCAACTAATGGTTCCAATCGTCAAACGGATCTCTCGCGGCTTCTCTTTCGGCGTCTCGAGCATAAGAATCGGCAAGATTCCGAAGAGTTACCGAAAAGTTAATATACCCGTGCTCTTCTAGCTCTTCAGCCATTTGTTTGTATTTCTCCGACAGTTGTTTTTCCTCATTCCCTAATGTCCACGAATGTACCCCTCTGGAATTAAACAATTCAGTGCGAAAACCATTTCTCATATCATCAGCATCGGGTGCATTCAAGGCATCTGCTACAGACTGGTGAATCCACAAACCATCAGGGTCTCGAGGAGCATGAATCAAGACGTGGCCAACCATAGTTAGGGCTATTTCCAAATGGCCAGATTCTGCACAAGCCTTTTTGACCCGTTCTATCCAAGAGAAAAAGATATCTCCGTCAAATAATCCGCTAGGTTGAATCCCGGGCGGTGTTTTCCACTTTCGAAGTAGCTCATATGCATTTCGTGCAATAAATTTTCTTTCCTCCGTGCTCTCTTCTGGTGGCTGTTCAGCTTTATTGGATTTAAATATAATTCTGATGATTTCACAAAAGAACTCTGGTTCTTTAGCTAATCTTAATTCGAGAAAACGTGGCGCAGCTTTGCGATACTGGTCAAGCAGGGGCAGATAAGCCCATTCGATCTGTAATAGTTCTTCAGGATTAGCCTTTTCATCATTCTGAAGAGCTTTGATTATTTTCAATACGGCATCATCGTCAATTCCATGGCTTTTTGTTGAAGACTTAAGTAATGCTTTTAAAACTTGCATCGCTTGCGTTATGTTGAGGGTTTTCTTTTCGTGAAGAATTGCTTCAAGGCACCTAACAGCATCATTGGGTCGCCCATGTTGGACTAGAAGATCGATCGCATACTCCAAGCCCTCTTTAGGTTCGTATGGATTGACATTGGTCATCGTCCAATAATAATGTACGCTAGTTCCCAAAAGCTGATCAACCCTGTGCCAAGTATCGAAGGTGAATGGCAAATAGCTCAAAAACTGCCCGATTTGCGAGGAATCCCATTGGATCATATCAATACCGTCGACCCATTTCCATCCCAATGTCGTATACCGCCCTTGCACGAAACCTCCGGCAAATTGCGACACTGCCTTAGATGTGGATTCGGACTCCAAGAGCATTATTGGCAGTATTTCAGGAAAAATATCGTCCTGAGGCGCTGTTGCGCCAAAAGAAAAGCCAACTCTCCATGGTAAATCAACTGTCTGTGCAAATTTTAAGACAACGTTAATACCACCGGACAAAAACAATTCATTTACGGCGCTCTGCCGTCGAACTTCGAGTGCTTTAAATTGCTCTTGATAGTCCCCTATTTCATCGAGCAATTCCCATTCTCTTTCCCCAAATAAACGTTGATGTAGGAAAAATGGAGAATGAGGTCTTAAGCATTCAATTACCTCATCAATCCTGGTCAACACAGCTTCTTCCAAAGCCCATTCAGCGTCGGAGAATTTCCTGTGCTTTGATACCAAAGCCACTAGTTCGGTCCACAACTTTATACGCTGTTCATCTGGTAACACCAACACGGAATCCGACTTCAAATATCCCAGCATTTCGTCACGTGAAGGCGGAGGGAAGTCATCGATCCGCCGTATTAGCTCTACCAGCTTTGAACAATCATTTTTTGCTGTATTAAGAGCCATTTCTAAATAGGCATTAGCTTGTGTCCAGTACTCTGAATTTTTGACTGTGTTAGTCCAATTATCAGGGATATAGCTACGCCATGTTGGTTTATGTGTTCCTGAAGATGACTGGTGAGAATCTGGCAATAGAGTTAGAATTAGTTTCCAAGCAACTTCAGGAACACGCGTTAAAAGAAGTTCAACGCAACGCAAACGTTTAGTAATGGGTGCACAGGTTTGTGGTAACCATGGCAGTAATATTGTTGTAAGCGAATTCGATGGACGATTTACCCACTTACCACCTGGATCTCTGTGCGCCAAGTCACCTAAAATTAACATTACCCGAATAAAATGATTATTGTCCCACGCAAGTGTTTCCAACGCCCAAAGTAGTCCGGTTGTGCAATTTCCTCCTGTTAATCCATCGCCCTCTTGTGCAAACAACATATCAAAAGGACAAGGGGTACTTTTTAATGAATTCTCTACCGCGCTTAAAAATTGTTCAGGAGCCGCTTCAGCCAATAATGGCAATACTCTATCCAGGCTGGCCCAATCTATCCATTCTGATAATGCCAATAGTTTGCGAACAACAATATTTGCGGTGGCTTCTGCTGTTCCTGCAGAACAAGATATCAAGGCAGCGGGATGACTGCCAAGCAATGCCAAACTCTCCGCTAAGCCCTGCCGAAGTAATGAAGAATGCGCAAGGGTTTTACCTTGAAAATTGGCCATATATCTTTCGTTTGGTGGTAAATCAAATTGGGGGTCTCTTTCACTTAACGCTGTTATCGTTATTTCTTGAAAACGATCAAGAATGTCATCGTGAATTCTCGGTCCCAGCGAATACCACCCTTCGTAACGAGAAATAAACTTCCATGCTCCTTCCCGCTGCATTAGGGGAGTGGCGGGAAGAAGTGTCACTGCACGCAATTTGTCAACCCACTCCCCGAAAGGCTCTCCCGACAGTTTTTCAACCAAACTTTGGTCTGCATTTGCATTTCCAGACCATGATCCCAACATAACCGCGACGGCAAGTTCAGCTGCAGCCGTTCCCTGCGACCATTCCGGCATTATCGAAAGGTTTTGTATACATCTTAACAGGGACCCAATATTGCCATCACTCTTTTGTGCAAGAACACGGGCCCGCTCTGGCAAGTATCCGGCCTTTTCAAGCTCTTGTTGAATTTCATAACTCTTGGGGTTAACAATCTTTACTCTATTAGGGTGCGGAATTCCTCCTGGCAACCCACGAAATATAATAGCGTGTCCCATCCGCTGAGTTCTTTGCAATAATCTTGTCACTGCCACATCTGTATCTTCGAATGCGAAGTTCGCCACAAAAACATGCGGAACCGTTAGTAATGATAAAACAGCCTGCCAAGCATCTATGCTATTTAAGATAATGCATCGACCGGCTGCTTCTGCATTTTCTTCTTTATTAAGGGTTGCAATGTGCGCGGCAACAAATTCGGGAATTTGATCAGGAAAGTGGGTATCGAGACGCAGTTGCACAATAGTCCCTGCAAATACGTCTGCAATTCTATTACGTCCTTCCTCGCGGTTAACAAGAAATAATTCGGGAGGTAATGGTGGCGGCTCTCCAATAGTTTTCAGCTCATCCCACAATTCTGTTGGTGTTTCGGCTTGATTGATTGAAATTCTACCCATTTTTCCTGCCAACCAACGTTCCACTGCTGGAAAACTATGCAACCAATCAATCAGTTTTGTGCCGTCGATAACACGAATATCTCGCCATTCGGCACGTTGGCGTCTGGTCTCAAGCCAAGTTGCTTGTTGTTCTTCCTTCCAGGTATATTGCCAATCACGCCTACCTGATAAAGGTGTGACAAAAATAAATGCCGCATTGTGCCTTATTTCTTGGGGAGTTGTCGCAGTGCTTGACGTATAGTCATCCGTCGCTTTTTTTCCTGCGTTATTGTTAGTGCCTATCTCCCAATATGATATTCCTTCAGAAAAGAACGGGTTAAATTCTTCAATAGCGTCAAGAATCCCGTCAGGTCCGTGTTGGCCGATGCTATCTCCCAAAGGAAACCGCCGCTCTCGTGGATGTGGACTCGATGCCGCGACAAGGCGCCAAACTAATTCAACAATAACTCTTTGCGCATCTTGCGCATGCCCGCGAACCCATTCATCCAGTTGATTTTCAGTTATAAGATGCAACAACAAAACCTCCTGAGATTATCCGTATGGAATCATTATTACGAATGATTAAAGTCTTGCTATCCCTTAGCCCACTTGATGAGTATCTCGTCCAGCGGATCATTCTTAGTAACATTGCCTAAAAAAAACCTCTTTTCCTCCTTGGGCAATTTTGAACATGCAACAATGAATGCTCTTTGCATCCAACGATCCATCCCTTGATAATGTTCTTTCAATTCTCTCAGCCAATCTGCTGCATCGTACTTGAAAGCTGCAATAATGGTTTCTCGTTTTAAGTTTGAGGGGTTTGCTTGATAATTCTTAAGCATTTTCCCGAAGTGGTTAAGTTCGAGCTTTCGATTAAATAGGGAATAGATTGAAAGCTGGTAATATTCATTTGCTTGAATTATTGGATCCTCAATCAAGCTTAGTATTTTCTCGCCCAATATAGGCCATTCTGATGTATTGAAATTACTTACTGAAACAAAATATTGACAGATGTCACTCAAAGCAGGCATTAACTTATGAATATTATCGACGCAATAATTTACCGCGCCAGGATGACCAGCTTGGGAAAGTCTTCGGATAAACCAGCGAAGGCGCGTATAATCTGGTTCATTTTGTGCTAGATAGTCGTTAAATATTTTTGTTATTGAGTTCTCACTAAATGAGCTAAGTTCCTCCGGTGAAAGCTGATTCAAATAGACTATGCCATATGGGTTGCCCCCTGAGTGCTTACGAATAATTTTTAACAGATTGGTCTCTAAATCATTAATGGGTCGATCTTCAACCATTTCTATACAGTATTTCTGAAAACTTTTTTTATCAAGAATTTTTGTTTTCTGCCGCTGCAAAATAAGGCGTTGCTGCTTATCTAAAACATCCGCTATTGTCAAAATATCGATTCTCGCTTCGGTTGCTGAATTGCAAAAAACAATAATATCGTCAACAAAGCGACAAAATTCAATTCCTCGAGTGACCAAGCTATTATCAACTGGTTTTAAGGAAATTTCAGCTAACAAATGAGCAGAGTGCGGACCAACCGGAATTCCTCTAGACGTTTTTGCCGTTATACTTTCCGATAAGGCAAGGATCCATTTGATTGCCGGATTTGGCAAGCCACATTCAACAAGCTGATTCTCTAAAGTATGGTGATAAATCTGGTTATAGAAATCGGAAATATCCAAAACAAGTGCGTATTCAAAAGACTTGGATTTTTCAAAGCAATTTAACCAAAACTCATTCCATGAAAATTTCTTATCATAAAAGTTTCCACTGGAATCTGGCGCAAATCTATAGCTAAAAACTTTGTTTTCCCCCACCGGTCTCCGTTTGCTCTCAATTTCAGCTCCAAATTGATGCATTATTGCAGCTAAGAAAATGCTATCTAATGGGTCTAGTTGCGTGGCAACTCGGTATGATAATTCATCTTTAGGAACGATAAAGCGTCTAGATGATCCTGGATTAACTTGATTAAGATCAAGGTCAGACAGAAAATTAATGGCTGTCTCACCTTGACCTACTATAGCTTCAAATTCTATTGGTATGGGGAATAAATCGGAATCACCAATGGTTGACAAATGATTTAATGCCCATTTTATGGATTCAGCACCAATTTTCACCTGATTGCCTCACTTCATATTTATTGCACTTGTTACAAAGCAAAATGCAAGTTTTAAAATCCGTTTCTGACTGTCTCTATATGTAAGGCTTGCACACCAAATCAATCAGCTATGTTAGTCATTATTCCTCTTGTTTCTACAGAATCCTCCTTACAAGCATCACCCCCTTGAAATACCCCACGGATTCAAGCCAGCTATTAATTTGGGCAAGAAAATGATATGAGCACTATCTTCCGCCCATAAATGTCCATGACTCACCGCGAACGTTCGTAAACCATTTTATAAAGCATTTACGAACGCACTTTTCCTCCGTTCGCAAAAGTATACTTTTGCGAACAGAGCCTTCATGTAAAAACGTGCCCTTTTTCGAAGGAAATATATAAACTGTCTTCCAGAGACATTATGCACATCGGCTTAAGAGAAATACTGCCACAAATGGCAATCCGACTCTGTAAGCATGCCAGTCGCCTATAAATAAGGTTTATCGAATAATGTTGATTGAATAACGGGCTTCCGAATATTGCTTAGTTTTCCGGAACAGAGATTTTCTATGATCTTTTTAAAATATGGCTTGTCGAAAGGAGATATGTGAATTCTGGTGATCAAAGTATCTAAATCACATTTCATAAGAACGCCTTGTTTTTCTTTTTCGAGCAGCACCGTTGCGCGCAGTTCTTTTTCATGTTCAAAAGACTTTCTTTTCATAAATAGCGCATAGTGTCTATGCCCTTGTTCAATTTGGTCTTTTTCAAAATCTGCATATCTAACATTGGCAATTCTTAAATGTTCTTTGTTGAGTATCGAATTTCTTAACTGTCCAATTGTTGACTCTATAGCTATCCCATACGATGAATACATTTTCCACATTGCTTCTGATTCATACTCGCTTGCATGCCAACAGTTCACTCCAAATTTACATGCTGCCTCAAAAGGCGCTCTATTCAGATTCTCTTCAAGGTCATTTTGCAGTTTGGCATATTCGTTCCGAAGGTTTTCATCGTTATCCCATGCCGCCGAGTGGCGCATAAAGTCTAAATCCCATTCTCTCTTTTGCTTTAAATTTTCCATATAGCTTTTAGGGAGATAACCTTCATACGGGTCGACAAATTCACAGGGACATGCAAAATATAGCGCTTCTTCTAACAGCATGGAGACGAACTTTGCCATATCCATGTATCTCCATATTTTACTCATGTCGTCCATTGTATCCGATGAATTTAATGCGGAAAAATCTTTTTCCCCCATCTATCTCCCTCCACAATTATAAATTTCCACTTCCTAAATGAATGGCACAGAAAAAACAGTCTGCCAAATGAATCAATCGAGCTCAAACCCCAGATAAAGTGCCTGTGAAGCCGTCACTTCTTTTATAACCTTCTTTTGTTTTTTGGTTAAAACTCCATAAGCTCTATTCAGCGAGCTCCGCCATACATTGGTTCTCATATTGTCCAATAGATTCCGAACCGCCTGGATATCTTTTAGTTGCTTTTCTTCAGTTAACCTTGACGGGTTAATCAATATCTTGTGCAACACATATTGAACCGGGCTCGGCACTCGCAAAAGCTGCTTCCCATACTGAATTTCCAGCGGCTCTTCATCCAGCATATTTAGCTCCCGCAGGCTTTGCCCTTTTATTGCCAAGGATTTTACCGGAAAAATAGATTCGCACCCTTTCCCCCGCATTCCAACCAAAAATTCGACTTCAAACACGTCCATCGTTTCGGTTGTTTTGAGAAATTTTGTAGCGCCCGTCATGGGATCATCCATCGCAATCCATCCATGCGAACTCAGAATCTCTTTCAAATTAACCGGCGGCGATGGCCTGGCTGCATTGGGAACAAAAAAATCATAGTCACGAGTACGCAGATTTGCTTCAAAGGTACCGAGAGTTCCGGATGCCTCATAAATGAATTCGGCCCAACTACCAATCAATATAAGATGATCCAGCAGCCCATGCTCCGACAGAATCGTTAATATTTCGTGGAAAGAAGCTTTTTGCGCAACAGAAATCATTTTTTCTTCAAGATCCTTTCAATCTCTTTTTGTTCCCGACGAAACTGCTTCAAAGCGCTTTCCCGCTGTTTGCGCTGAGCAACTTGATCCTTCACTGCAGCGATTGCGGAATCGCCTCCCTTGATGTAAACATCTTTAACTTTTCCGTCCGAATCGCGAAAGTGCAAGTAACGATAAACACGTCCCTGTACCCGCTTTTCTCGAACAACGCCTTTCGGCATTTTTGCTATTTCCGCCCGGTGTATTTCCACCATGCGGCCTATTCGTTCATATTCATCGCGCAGCACTCCGTGAATTACCACAGGCTTATTTTCCTTTTGTTGTTGCGACATGATCCTTCACCTCTTCATACCCCACAAGTTAATCAAATTATATCCATTGTGGGGTATGAATGCAAGCCAATACAACATACCCCACAAAGCAAAACAAACGACGAATTTGTGGGGTATGCCGAACTAATCTGTAGTGCTTCAACCAAAACAACTCCCGGTTTGAACAATGCGAGGCCGCCTTTCGGCGGCCTCGCTGTTTTTATGCGGCTTCGCTATTCTCCGGTTCTCCGGTCGCGGTCTGCAGGATATCCACGTCGACGACTTCAACACGCCCCATGAGCGAGAATGTCGGCTGAACCGATCTTTCAACCTTTGCGCATCTTTGAAAACCGATAATAACTGATTCCAATTCATGCTTTCCCCATTTGTTTGAAATAAACTATTTTGTTACTTATTTGCACACGATAAGACAAAGGTTTTTGCCCATTACGAAACCTCGCACAGAATTAAGCCAGCAGCCCGCCCATAATCAAATCCTCGTTCCAGTCCTTATACTTTGGAACCTGATGTTCGACAGCAGCGTCAAGAAACAGTTTGGCACAAGTTTGTCGAAATTGTACCCCAGCCGGGTCATTATCCACAGCCACGGTAATATATTCCGGCTGCAGCCAGGCAGCCACAGTCTTTAGACATTTGAGGTTTAGCCCACCGATGGCTAAAATGATCGCTTTGGGATTAAAAAGCACTTTGTAGCTCATGGCGTCGATAGGGCTCTCAACGACTATCAACTTGGCGCGGTATTCTAGATCGCCGATTCGCCATCCCCATGTGCCATCATGACCCTTGGCGCTGTTGACGATTTTATCGAGCACATGGTATGTGCCGCGTATATAAGCCCCCATCGGGTTGCCGTCTGGGTCGTGTGACACAAAAATGCAGCGTTTGTGCTGATCTTCATATACTTTGCCTTGTCGGATCACCTCGCTGACCAGTGGTGCGGGGATTTTACGCATTTGTACCAAATATTTCTTTACGCATTGGTTATTTTTTCCTGGCATGGGCAAGATAAGTGACGGGTTAGGGTTATTTTTCATCATTTCTCCGGTTTCTCGCAGTACACAGTTCAGGGTGTTCGGTCCGACGTAGTTTAACCCATGCATTGAGATCCGCAATATGTTGCTCAATAAGATTTTCACCTCTTGCAACACGCTCAAGGTCGGCGATTTCTTCTGGCGCAAGATCCAATCCCTCCATGCGCAGACTAGCTATTGCCTGCCGCACGGATTCCGCTATTGATTCACGCATTATTGTTTTTCCTTTCGTTGGCCGGACCTGCTGCCCTACATATCTGGATTCTTGATTCGTTGCCTGAGAAATGATTTCTCGGAATATTACCTTCAGCTTGTCGTCTTTGGCCCGCATGCCTTCAATGGATGCTTCGATCATTCGCTCCTTGGATATCTTCTCCCAATCAAGATGATATCCGTTTTCTTCAGCCAGCTGGCTGATAAATTCTCGCTGCGATCGACCGTTGCCTTCCCGGAAGGGGTGAAGGTGGTTCAGGTCGGAAAGCAGTTCACCTGCCTTGGCAGCAAAATCCGCCTCGTTTAATTCTTTCAGGTGGTTTTGCCGGTCTAGCTTTCGAAAGATGTCGCCTGAGGCTCCCTCAATATGCTCCGGCAGGCAAAACACGTCCCCCTTGGAGATGTTCACCCTACGGATTTTTCCTGCCCATGCATATATATCCTGAAAGATTTGCTTATGTATTTTTTGCAGGTGGAATAAATCGAAGTTCCCGGCGATGGACTTTGCTCGCAGTTCAACTATTCTGCCTGCAGTATACCGCCTCTCAATTCGCTCAAGTTCTTGCTTGCTAGCAATTGCCCACTTGTTTATTAACACACCAGTTTTGGGAGCTATGGAATCATTAATTTGTGTTGAAACCTTTTTTTCAAAAAGTTTGTCGATCGTGCATCCTTGATAGCGCTTTTGCACTCCGGCTCTTTCCAATTTTCGTAACCATTCTTTCTCTTCTTGCGAAACTATAGTTTCCGCGACTTCATTAGAGAGATTGTGTGTAGTCCGGGTTAGGATTCTTGCAAAGAGCTGTTCCATGTCTTTGTTTTTGTCTTTTGATTCCATCCACAGCGCTCCCTTTTAATTTTTTATCAACGGATGAGATATACTCCGCACCACTTTCCCGGCTTTGGGCAATGGCATTCTCGATTTGCTCAATTTTATAAATATACAGCCATTCCTTGATCGTCTTGAGGTCTCGTTCATTGATAACTTTTATTTCATTGTTTCGCAATGTTTCTATCAACTTATCCACAGTTTCATCTGTAATAGAGAGAGTAGTATCTTTCTCTTCCTCTTTCTCTCTCTCTGTTGGGTGACGTGACGTGATTTCATCGTGATGCGTCACATCACGCGTCACGTGACGGTCATTACTTCCTTTGGCTTCCAACAATAATAACTTTTGCGTGTCTCTATATTTTTTTGAACGGCCTCGGGATTGCATTTTTACTTTCTCCATCCCGTCAACACTTTGATACTTTTCCCAGTTTTTCACACGAATAACTTTTTGGTCTTGGGGAGCGACATCAAGTTCAATCATCCCAAATTTTTGAAATGTTAGAAGAGCAAACCGCACGGTGTTCAAGGAGCGTTTAAATTCGCCAGCCAACATTTCATCCGTATACGCTATGTTATCTGTCATAAGTAAGTATCCACGCTCATTTACGGTACCGGCCAGACACAACAATTTAAACCAAATGACCAATATCGAATCTGAATCTGGAAGGGCATCAATTTGTTTGATTTTTCGGTTATCAAATACACCAGTCGTAATTTTGATCCATTTAATTTCTTCCATGATCATTACCACCTTTTAATGCATTAAGTGCAGTAATGAACCCGTCTGCCACTTTTGTTTTCTGTTTCTTCTTATACTGTGGACTCGAAGGGATATCTCGTTGGTTATATCGCCAATCATGTCCGACAAATCCTGCTGCACGTTCATGCAAAACTATCAAGCCCGCCTCTACATCAATTCGAAAGCCTTTTCGCGTCTTTTCGTTGGGTAGAACTTTTTGTAAACACAGCCGCCGCACTTCTTTCGCAGACAAACCAGTTATTTTCGCAAATTTAGCTGGAAACGCAAAAGCAGGAGTATGGGCATCTGTTGTATCCAATCAAAATCACCTCAAAACCTATGTTTTCTAAGCACAATGTGATAATCTCTAATTAATCATTTGCGTAAAATGCGCTGATCGATCCCAAAAAGATCTTCGACCGCATCCCATTTTTGCACAGAAGTACCTCTTCGCCCAAGCTCAATATGTGAATAGGCTTGCCGTGTTTTTAGTCCAATTGCAAGTGCAACTTGCTTTTGGGTCATTTTTTGTTTTTTTCTTGCAGCAATCAGTCTAATTCTCTTCATAATTATTGCCCCCGAATCATTATTGTCTACATTTTGTAGACCACTTGCCTATATAATAGTCTACAATTGGTAGACGGTCAATAGGGAGGATTTTGTGTGTCACAAAATATTTTCGGCAAACGTCTAAAGGAGCTTCGGTTAGAGCGCAATCTAACGCTTGAACAACTTGGCAACATACTTTCGCACTCGAAGCAAGGAGTCGGCCATTGGGAAACCGCTATTCGATTACCGCCGTTAGATGTTATTATCACTCTTGCCAATTTTTTCAATGTGTCTTTAGACTATCTTGTCGGGCGCAAATCGCGCCTTTTTTCTGAGCCAGACGGGATGATGCAATATCGCAATCTGCGCTCAAGCAACGGCACTGTAGTAGAAGGCTCGTTTAGGTATTCTTTTGGCTATTTTCCGATGCATCCCGGGACACCCTTTTTCTTTGTCCATGATGCGGAAGGAGATTTGATAGAAAAAACTCAAACCTCCTTAGGAAGCTTCGAGTTTTTGGGATTTGTTAGTCTAATTAACACATTCTTTAATCTTGGCTATGAAATATCAAAATTAGAGACTGGTCTCCACCGTACTGATATTATTGTGTCCGTTAAAGACGCATGGACGGTCATGAGTCGCTACAAAAAAATGTGTTTGGGTGATGACGGTAGTATTGCCTTAAAAGAATATCCTAGCGGACACGAGGATTTCATTGCAAATTACTTGAACTGGCCATCAGAAGAAAAAATTAAGTTTTTGGCAAATTATTAACTTTGCGGAGGACCTATGCCCAAAAAACGCCTAAACAATACCGGCTCTGTATACTATGAAAAAGGACGCGGTTACCGCGCCCAAATCACCACCCCCGGTGGTGATCGTATGTCAAAGAGATTCCCCGACTCCGAAACCGGGCAAAAGCATGCTCACGATTGGCTTCACGAACAATTGCACAACATGGCCAAGGGAGCATTTATATCCACTTCAGCCATTACCCTAGGTGTATGGATTCCCGAGTACTTACGCATATACTGCCGTCAAAATTTGCGCCAACGAAGTTTTGATCGATTACTGGCCACCGCCAAACATGTCGCGCCTTTAGCAGAATGCAAATTACAGGACTTGAAACCAACGCATTTTCAGTCGCTTTATGTCGATTTAGGCCATTTTTCTGGCGAAACAAGAAAGAAAGTGCATAATCTTCTCTATGCAGCGATGAGACAAGCCATGCGTGACGGTGTTTTGGGTAGCAATCCTCTAGAGGCTGTAACCGTGCCTAAAGTTGTCCGAGAAGAAGTAACGACATTTACAAAGATTGAAATCGAGGCGCTACTCGCAAAAGCAAAGCCTCATCGTTGGTACCCAGTTCTATTGTTGGCCGTACATACCGGGGCTAGACTCGGAGAGCTCCTAGGGCTACGGTGGTCAGATGTGGATTTCGCATTGAAAACCATCCACATTCGGCAAACACTTCAGCACGCAAGCACAGGCATCATCTTTGAACAACCAAAAACCAAGGCCAGCAAACGAAGAATACCCATTCCGAAAGAAACGGCCATTATACTCAAAAATTATCGCAAAAAAGCTATGGATCAAGAGCTATGCTTTACCGCCGCCAACGGTTCTCCTATCCAGCCTAAAAATTTCGAACGATGGTTTGCTTCATTGCAGCGCAACTGCAACCCGGAATGGATTGCACTGGAAACGCAGCGTAAGGCGTTAAAAGGCAAGAAAGATACCGAAGAGTATACCAACATACTCGCCCAACAAAAAGAAGCCCTTATTGCCCGTCACAAGAAGTTTCATGCCCTTCGCCACACCCATGCAACAGATCTTCTCGCTGGTGGGGAAAACATCATGGAGGTCACCCGACGATTGGGGCACAGTAAAGCCTCCACAACTCTTGATCTTTACGGGCACGCTATTCCAGGCAACGATGTGAAATTGGCGCAAAAAGTCGCCAAACTATATAAGTTTGAAATAGAAAAGGACCAGTCTGCCGAATAGCAGACTGGTCCTTTAGTGCCCACACCTCGTTGACTTTATATCATATATGACATAAAATGAGTTTGCATGGGAGGCGGGATATGTTCAATCTTGTTTTCTATGAAACGCCGACAGGAAAACGACCCGTAGCCGAATTTATCCTAGATCTTCCACAAAGCCTGAAAGCAAAAGCTGTTCGCGATATTGATATTCTGGCGGAGCGCGGATATCAGCCACGAGAGCCTTATTCAAAACACATTCAAGAAGGATTGTTTGAGCTTCGAATACAGACTTCCGGTGATGCGGCCCGTATTTTTTACTTCTTCTTCGTTGACGAAACTATTATCTTAGTCCATGGATTTGTGAAGAAAACGCAGAAAACACCGACCAGAGAAATAGAAAAAGCGCTTCGATATAAAGCCGACTACGAAAGGAGGTCATCGAAATGAACTTTGATGAATTTAAAAAACAACTGATGCAAGATGCGGAATTCAAGAAGGCTTATGATGATCTGGAGCCGGAGTATGAAATCATTCGCGCTATGATCGACGGGCGTAGTGAATTGAACCTTTCTCAACAAGAACTTGCCCGACGAACCGGAATCAATCAGGCTCACATCAGCCGCCTGGAATCCGGAAATTATAACCCCAGCTTGAAATTTCTTAAGCGAGTGGCAGCTGGGCTGGGTAAAGAAGTGCATATTTCGTTTAAGTAAGGGATTTACTTTAATTTTCGTTACATTGAACTTATCTTCATTGCAATGAAAACAAATACCTTCATTTTTTCAAACATCCTTATATGCATTACAAAGGCCAGTCTTCCGCAAAGGAAAACTGGCCTTAATTTTTAGCGATCGCACCCACATTGCCCCCATTCGACCATCGCCTTGGTTGCACCCATTGTCAAATCGCTCTAATTTACTGGAGCGGGCAACGAGATTCGAACTCGCGACCCACGGCTTGGGAAGCCGGTACTCTACCACTGAGCTACGCCCGCCCGAACCCTTATAAAATAAGGGATTAGAAAAAACCATGTTGTCAAAACTCCCCAATGTATGCTTGAGGTGTACTTCCCAACGCAATTTATTATATACGACAAACACCGCAAAATCAACATTTTGCCGTAAATAAGGCGGCTTCCCAAAAATGTTGACCCCTTGTATATCGCTAATATCTATACAAGCCGAACCAGCAATTTAGGAAAGTTCCCTCTCACAACCTCGAATCTCGTTGCCCAATAAAAAAGCCCTCAAGCGTGCTTCATTAAACCAGAAAGCGGTCAGTGTCCACCAGTTATTTCAGATGTTGTTTGAGCAAGTATAAACCGATAATTCCAACTATGAATGTGGCAATAATATCCCACATACGCCAATTCCCCCCGACCCGTCTTCGCCAACCAGTTGAGCGCTGTTTGGAATCGTTTTATACTATAATCAGCAAATAAATATTTAATGGAGGTTATACCATGAATGAGGTTTTTAAATTTCTCCAAGACTGCGGAATTTTCTTTATTTCCACAGTTGATGGCAATCAGCCCAAAGTTCGTCCATTTAGTTTTGTAATGGAGTACGAAGGCAAAATCTGTTTTGCGACAAGCAATCAAAAACCCATCTATGCACAACTTAAGGCTAATCCGAATGTTGAAATCTGTGCGACATCCAAGGGTTTCCAATGGTTGCGGCTCAGCGGGAAAGCTGTTTTCTGCACAACAAAACAAAATAAGTCGAAAGCGCTTGAGATCTTGCCAATGCTTAAAAATATGTATTCAGCAGAGGATACTATTATGGAAGTTTTCTATCTTGAAGATGCCGTTGCCAATTTTTCCTCAATGTCTGGAGAGAGCAAAACTCTGACTCTTTAGTCCAACAATAAAATAACGATCACCGTTCCCTCTTGCAAAGAATCCACGCCTATCAACGGTGCGGATTCTTTATTATTGGAGGGCGGATTACTGCAGGGAGCTTACATATACCAGGTAACAGTCGGGTCTTCCCTGGCTATTATTTCTGATGGTTATTTCAAACGCTTCATATTTAGTGTGATCATCAAGATTTTCTATGACATCGCCCACCTGAACATCCGTCTTCATCCCCAGCTCTATGGATGTTTTGTGTTTTAACCCTCGAATTTTTTCGCCAACAACCTTATCACTGCGAACTATTTTATAAAACGTGGGACTATAATTCAGAGCAACACTCATTTGACTATCCCCCTCCTATTTATCAATAGTTACTCCTTCGACAATAGGCGTGGAGTTCCTTTATCTTATAGAATATAATATATTACCATTATCCACTCCGATACTATATTATATAACGTCACTTTTTGTCACATTTTATTTTCCACTCGTCAGCAACACAATTTGTTGGCACTTTTCTTTTTAACTACGAAGTAGGACTTGCAAAATCCGTCCAATGACGATATAAATGTAGAATGAATCAACAATGCTTCATATTTTAACGTCGGGGAGTATATCATCACATGCAAACTGTTCCAATTCTCAAGACTTTTATGCTGGCTGGCGCAGGCGGCTTTTTGTTTTTTTCCCTGCACATTCCGTTGGCTTGGATGTTGGGTCCTTTGACCACTGTCGTTCTCTGGACGCAGGTCGGCAAGAAATCTGTATGCTGGCCGGTAAATTTGCGCAATGCGGCGCTGATTTTTCTCGGTTACGTCATCGGCAGCGCCTTCACCGCAGCGGCTGCACAGCAAATCGTCGTCCAACTGCCAGTCATGCTGGCCGTGACATTCGGCATTCTGCTTGTCAGTCTGGTATGCGGCTACGTCACGCACCGCCAAGCAGGAATCAGCTTAGCCTCCGGCCTGATGGGAAGCGTTCCTGGTGGATTCTCCCAAATGGTCCTGTTGAGTGAAGAAATCGAGGACGCTGATATGTCTGTCGTCTCTTTCATGCACACGGTCCGCCTGTTGTCGGTTGTTTTCATCGTACCATATCTGGCCACGCAGGCAGCCAACCGTGTCCCGACGACCATCGTCACGAGTGCAGCCAGTTCGCCGGTCTTCACATTCCTGACTCCCGATACGCTGCCACTTCTGGCTATCGCTATCGTTTCGGCTTTTATCGCCAAAAAAGGCTGCTGCCCGACACCGTTTCTGCTCGGTCCGATTCTGGGCATCGCCCTTGTCTCTATGAACGGCATCCATTGTCCGTCTCTGCCGCCCTGGTTGACGATTCTTGCCCAAATTGCGGTCGGCGCCTACATGGGTAGCGGCATTCAACTGGCCAGCCTCACCCGCTGGCGAATTCTGCTGGCTTCGACGATGATGGGCGTGGTCGTGGTCATAGCAATGTCGCTCGCGATTGGGTATCTTCTGTCCAGCTACTACGGATATTCTAATGTTACTTCGTTTTTGAGCATGGCTCCGGGCGGCGTGGCGGAAATGAGCGTCACTGGTATCGCCTTGCAGGCCGATTTGTCGGCAATCGCATCCTATCAGCTTTTCCGTCTGTTCTTCATCATGCTGCTGACGCCCCTGATGTTCCGGCGCTGGTTGAAGCAGGAATAGCCTTTATATATGCAAAAAGTGGTCTGCTGACATAATTGTGTCAGCAGACCACTTTTTGCTGTACGCCTCAATCTTGTGGCGGCACTGGTTCAACCCGAGGGGTAGGTGTAATGGGGTCATTATTTTTATGCTTCTGGCGCGATTTTTTCAGCCATTCTGAAAATTCCTCGACGACAACGAACAGGCAGGGAATAACGAAAATTCCCATGGCCGTATCGAGAACCATGCCGCCGACAACGGTTGTGCCCATCGCGTTACGTGAACCGGCGCCTGCACCGGTGGCGAGCACCAATGGGAAAACGCCCACAATAAAGGCAAGCGAGGTCATCACAATCGGACGCATCCGAAGTTTAGCCGCTTCGATCGCCGCCTGGCGAATCGGCATGCCTCTTTCCACCCGGACTTTGGCGAATTCGACGATCAAAATCGCATTTTTCGCCGCCAGGCCGATCAGCGTGACAAGGCCGATTTGCATGTACACGCTGTTTTCGAGGCCACGCAGGAACATAAATAGAAAGGCGCCGAAAATCGTCGTGGGTACGGTCAGCAGAACGGCAAAGGGTACTGTCCAGCTTTCATACAACGCCGCCAGACAGAGGAAGACGAAGAGAAGCGCGAGTCCGAAGAGAATCGGAGTCCGGCCGCCGGAAACTTTTTCTTCCCGGCTCTGGTCGGCCCACTCGTAACTGTAGCCTTGCGGCAGCGACTGCGCCGCCACTTCCTCCAGCGCCTTGATAACCTGGCCGGAACTGTAGCCCGCCGCCGGACTGCCTCCGATCAATACGGAACGGAAGCCGTTGAAGCGCTTGATAGCTGTCGGATTGTTCACCGGCACCGCACGCACCAGCGTGCTGAGCGGCACCATGACTCCGGAGTTGCTCTCCACATATAGAGTTCGCAGGTCTTCGACACCCCGACGGTACGAAGAGTCTGCCTGAATAACCACTTTATAGGTTCGACCGAAACGGTTGAAATCATTGACCTGCAATCCGCCCAAAAAAGCCTGCAGGGTATTGAACACGCTGCTCACTGGCACACCCATCTTCTGGGCTTTTTCCCGGTCAACGTCGAAGCTGTAACCGGGAGTGTCAGTCCGGAAGGTGGAGTAGATCACCGCAAGTTCAGGACGTTTGCGCGCTTCCGCCAGGAAAGCATTGGTCGTATCGCTCAGTTCCTGCGTTGTATGACCGCCGCGGTCCTGCAGGATGAAGCTGAAGCCGCCGAGACTGCCGATACCCGGCAATGGCGGAATATTGAAGGCCATCGTGTTGGCTTCCGGCATGCGGTTCGCCAAGCCAATGACGCTCCGGACAATGTTGTCCACGCTCAGGTTCGCGGTGGTCCGTTCGTTCCAAGGAGCCAGTTCCACGAAGATAACCGCGGAGCTGGACTTGTTCGCGCCCGCCAACATATCAATGCCGGCAACGATCATCGTTTGTTTGACCCCGGGCAACGTGCGGATATCTTCAGCGATTTTATTGGCAACTTCCTCTGTCCGCTTCATGCTCGCCGCTTCCGGCAGGGAAACGGTTGCCACGAAGTAACCCTGGTCTTCGCTGGGCACAAAGGATGAAGGCACGAAACTCGACACTCCCCAAGCCAATAGTAGCAACAAGGGCATCAACAACAAGCTGAATTTGGCCCGGAATAGAATTTTGGTTGCGCCGCGTTCATAACGTTCCCGTAGCCCTTCAAACCAATCGGTAAAACGCGACAGAAAGTGTCCGATTTTCCCGGAATGAGCATTGGGGTCATGCGGTTTGAGCAACAGGGCGCAGAGCGCCGGAGTCAACGACAACGCCACGATAGCGGACAGTCCCATGGAAACCGCAATCGTCAAGGCGAACTGTTTGTAGAGTACGCCAACGGTTCCGCCGAAAAACGCAACCGGAATGAACACAGACGCCAACACGAAGGCAATGGCCACGATCGGAGCCGATACATCCTCCATCGCCCTATAAGTCGCTTCGCGCGGAGACAGTCCTTCAAACCGCATGTGGTGTTCCACTGCTTCAACTACGACAATGGCATCGTCAACGACGAGACCGATGGCCAGCACCATCGCAAACATCGTCAGCGTATTGATCGAAAATCCCAAAATCAGGAACGCGCCGAAGGTGCCGATCAAAGATACCGGCACCGCCAGCATCGGAATGAGCGTGGCGCGCCAGGACTGCAGGAAAATGAACACAATGAGCATTACCAGCAGCAATGCTTCAAAGAATGTCTTGGCCACCTCGACAAGCGATTCGCGTACGAACCGGGTATTATCGACGACCGTACCATACTTCATATCCTCCGGGAAAGACTTCGAAGCCCTCTCGAGGATCGCCGAACACTCACGAATTGTGTCGAGAGCGTTCGCGTCGGAAGACAACTGGATTGAGAAACCCACGGAGGGCATGCCGTTGCTGAAGCTTGCGTACATGTAATCCTTGTCCGCCATCTCGGTTCGGGCCACATCTTTAATCCGGATGAGCGAACCGTCGCTCTGGCTTCGTATGATGATCTGGCTGAATTCCTCCGCAGTCTCCATGCGGCCTTTGACCCGAGCCGTGTACTGGAATTCCTGTTTGCCTTCCGAGGGCTGTTGCCCGACCGCGCCGACAGGAGCCTGCACGTTCTGATCCTTCAGCGCCGCTGCAATGTCCGAGGTCGTCACGCCGAGCTGAGCCATCTTGTCCGGCTGCAACCAAATTCGCATTGCATAATCGGAACCGAACTCCTGTATCGTACCAACACCCTTGACACGTTTCAGTTCTTCAACAATGTAGATACTGCCGTAGTTTTTGAGGAAACCGCGGTCATAAGTACTGTTCGGCGACCACAGGGCAAAGATCATGGCCCGGTCAGGCGTGGCTTTTTGGGTCACGATGCCGGCGCTCGTCACTTCAGTCGGCAACCGGGAATTGGCCTGAGTGACACGGTTCTGCGTCTGCACGGAGGCCAGGTCCGCGTCTTTGCCGAGTTCAAATTTGACGTTTAGGGAATACACGCCGTTGTCGGCGCTCGTCGAGTCCATCGAAACCATGCCTTCGGTGCCATTGACCTGAAGTTCGATGACCTGGGCGATGCTCTGTTCCACTACGTCAGCGTTGGCACCGCTATAGTTCGCGGCCACGTTGATCGTCGGCGGCGTGATCTGGGGATACTGCGCGATCGGCAGGTTCATGCCGGCGATCAGGCCACCCAGTAAAATGAAAACTGAAACAACAATTGCAAAAATTGGCCTATCAATAAAAAACTTAGCCATTGATCATCGCCGCTTTCACCGGAGTTCCAGGAGGTGTTTTCAGTGCACCTTCCACAACCACCCTGTCTCCAGGTTTGAGTCCTTCTTCCACAATCCAGTTGGTTCCGACGCGCGGTCCCATCTTCACCGGCCGGGATTCCGTTTTCTCGCCTTCACCGATGACCGTGACAAAGGTCTTGCCGAGCAGTTCCTGCACCGCCCGTTGTGGAATTACGATCGCATTCTTACGCACTTCGCCGGCGGCCACGACCCGGGCGAACATGCCAGGCAAGAGCATTTTCTGTGGATTATCCACCAGTGCTTTCAGTGTTATTGTTCCAGTTCCTGTCCCCATTCCGCTATCCACCTGTTCGATGGATCCTGGCGTCGGAAATTCCTGTCCGTCACTGAGTTTGAGAGTGATTCTTTGGCCGGGCTCCAGTGCTCCTATACTCTGCGTTCGAGCAAAAAGTTTCAGATATTCATTCTCGCTCATGCTGAACTTGATCCGCACCTTGTCAATAGCAGACACCGTGGCCAATGTCGTCACACCCGCCGTCGCATAGTTGCCAATACCAACATCCTTAATGTCGATGCGCCCGTCGATCGGCGACACGACCAGCGTATCCCGCAGATCCAAACGCGCCTGCTGCGCCTTGGCTCGGTTCGCTTCTACCTTCGCCACTGACTGGCTTTCCTGCGCCAGTGCATTGTCGAGCACCTGTTGAGCGATCGCGCCACTAGCAGCCAATTTTTTATAGCGTGCCAAATCCAGTCGGACTTGACTTAAAGCCGATTCCGATTCGGCAACCGCGGCGTCGTTGGATAAAACCGTAGTCTCATATTGTCGTGCTTCGATACGAAATAGCGGCTGCCCCTGCTTCACTACAGCACCGCCAGTCACATATTTCTCCACGATATTGCCTGTTACCTTGGGCCTAATCTGCGCTGAATCAAACGCCTCTATCTCGCCAACGAATTCATAGGCAACTGGTGTATCCTTCGCGGCTATCTGCATAGCTTTGACATCCACCGTCCGCGGCCCGCCCATGGGAGGTTTTCCCCCGAGCAATCCCATCCGGAAAGCTGCCAATCCCACCAAGGACAGCAGCAATATTCCCCCAATCAGCTTTACCCTGAAACTTGAACTTCCCAGCCATTTCATTCCTTGCATTCCAGTTCCTCCTTCGTGTACAACCGCCTCATCCTTGCTTTTCCGGCGCCATGATTCCATATATGACGATATCTGTAATATGCCCGATCATTTCATGAAAAGAAGTCCGATGTTGCAATAAAAATTCATAATCGATTATTTCCCCTACTGCGCCTTGCAGCACCTTGCGCAGAACGGGAACAAAAATAGGGCGGAAGCAACCTGCCTCAATGCCTTCTTTAATGACATCGTCAATAACATTCCACTGTTCTTCCTGAGACTTATGGGCTTTTTCCCACAAACCTGGATACTGCTGGCCCAATTCCATCTTGACCCTGTCGCTCACTTCAGAAAACACCTTGGACCTTACCGTCAGCATCCTGACGAGTTTTTCACGCAGATCCAGATCCGGATTGTTGACAATATCACACCGCTGCACCCGCAGATCGGAAATGACAGCATCCACGATCGACGAAATGAGAACTTCCTTGGACTCAAAATGTTCATACAACGTGCGTTTACTGATCGCCAACCGGGCTGCCAGGTCGCTCATCGTAAAACGAACACCATGTTCATCCATCTCCGCCACTGCTGCCGACATGATCCGTGTGCGCATTCACCAAAACCTCCTTGCACGATACCCAAAAAACTATTTTATTTTTATCGGTACCACGTTCACTATCTTATGTCTTTAACCCCCTGCTGTCAAGCGATTTGCCCCATTCAAAGGACAAATAAAGCGCAAATAAAAAAAGAGGCTTTGTCACGATGCAAAGCCTCTTCGGTCCTAATGGTCCAGTCCTTATATTATAGGGTATCCCGCTAGATTATTTCTTTTTTTTCGGGGTAACGTTGACAGCGTCTTTCAGCGCCTTGCCGGCGGAGAATACAGGATGTTTGGACGCCGGAATGTTGATGGGTTTGCCGGTCTGGGGATTGCGGCCTTTACGCTCTTTGCGGGCCCGTACCTGGAAGGTTCCAAAACCGATGAGTTGAACCTTGCCGCCTTTGGCAAGCTCCTTCTGTACGCTTTCTACAACTGCTTCAATCGCAATACCTGCGGCTTTTTTGGTGCTCTTAGTCTTGGCAGCTACCGAGGCGATAAGTTCCGTTTTGTTCATATGGTTACATACCTCCTTTATATTTGGGTTTAGGACCTGTTTCCTTATTTCGGCAACTCATAAAATATTCCTCTTTTTTTTGACAAAAAAGTGAAAAAATCTTTATTTTACCTGCTTTTCACCTTATCGACCCCTCATTGACCTTTTCAGTCGGGGCTGCAACAGGATTTTGCTTGTACGGTTTCCGCTCAAACAAAGGCTTTCTACTACTTCCTTTTCCGCTCCGATGCACTCGTGAATTTAAAACTGTTTCCCACGGCTTTCGGCGGTGCAGTCAGATTGGGTCTGTCGTGGTGCATACGTCCGGTCTCTTCGCCAGCTTCCTTTAGTGGGCGGTGCAGTTTTGTCTCATCTCCTGCGTGGTAGTTCGTTTTTTCCAAAGATACGGCATAAGAGGAGTGCTCATTTTGGGAAAACTCACGTTCGGCCATAAAGGCCGGGCACGAAAGCCATGCAAGCTTTTCGTCCGGCTGCACATCGGAAAACTCGAGATACAAGCCGCAAAATCCGCATTTTTGGTCGGTTAAATCACCAATTGTTGCTTCAGAGAGCGGTTTGGCATTCTTCTTCATTTTCATGAAAATCCCTCCCACTATGATCTCTTAATTATATATCAACACATTTTACGAATCGTGTCAATTGTGCGATTGTTTTCGTTTTCGCCTCAGAATGGCTACAGGCCTTTTCAAGCTGATATCAACGGCGTATAATAAAAATCGAGCTATTATCAAACTATGAAAGGTCTCTTGCCTGTGAAAACCGAAGAAATGTTGACCACCTTTACCCGGACGTGCGCGGACGCATACGACCAACTTTCTACTCCCCAATATTACAACGGAGAAGGTCCCTACCTCGTCGCCCTGTCTACCGAAAGAAAGACTTGGCAATTCCATATTTACGAAATAGTAGAGGCGGATGAGTTCTTGGCAAACCCTCAAGAAACAAACTCTGCCTTTGCCGATCAGGAATTTTTCTTTGCGGCTGCCGCTTCATTAGATATCTCCCAAATCCAAAAAGCAGGCAGTCAAATCGAGTTCCAAATCCGCAAAATCATTCCTGACACGCCAAGCTGCCGCTTGCAGGTGCGAAAGTTGTTCAAAACAGATCCAGTACTGGCCGGAAGTGTTTTTTTTTATGTCGGAAAATGGCGCTCTTGTGCATTCCAAAAGCATTCTGCACAAAAAGAACATGCTGAATTAACTTTTGGCTGCGAAACTTACTCGCGTACTCTGAATTCAAGCCCGTCACAGCTGTGGCGGGCTTTGCATATTATCTCTGTATCAAAGAATCTTGGATCGTCGAATTAATCAGGGGTAGTTTCTCCTGTACCTTCTATTAAGATCATGCGTTTTGAAAAAGTGAAAATTCTACCGTTGGGGTGCCTCCTCCAATGGCATTGCTGGTTCAAACTTGACCATTCTGATTGGGTAAGGAATTATTATCTTTTCTTGTCGGTACCTTTCATGAAGGCGCTTGAGGAATTCGTGTCGAATGAGATGCTGGTCCGTTACGGCCCTTACTCGTAAGACAACATTAAATTTAATGCTGGACTCGGCGAAATCGAAGTATCGGATGAATGGTTCAAAACGGTTATCACCGCCTTCGATTTCTTGGAGAGTTTCTTTCGCAACCGCGGCAGTAATTTTTTCCACATGGCCCAAATCACTTTCATAGCTTACTCCTATGGGAATGGCGATGGAGCATTCAGCAAAGGGCTGCGCATAATTGGTGAGTATGGATGAAGCAATTTTTTGGTTGGGTACAACCACCATATTCTCCGTGGTCTTTTTTATTGTGGTATTGCGCCAGTTCATATCTACAACATGCCCCTCTTCGCCGGTTGACAGTTTAACGAAGTCACCTATCTTGATTTGTTTGGACAACAGAATATTGATGCCCGAAAACAAATTTGACAAAGTGTCCTGCAGCGCCAAAGCAATGGCCAAGCCACCAACACCCAACGCGGTAAGCAATGGGGTGATCGAGATTCCGAAGGATTGAAGTAAAAACACGATACCAATGCTGTAAACGATCAGATCGATTGCTGTTGATAAAATCGACGTGGACGAAAAGGTTCCGGCTGTTTTACTGAATTTTTGCTTCAGATATCCAGAGCCCAGACGCGCAGTTAAGAGAACCATTGATAGAATGGCAATCGAGTTGGACAGTCTTTGGAGGAACAGCAGCGCCCGCGGCGGAATTATCAAAACATCCAAAGCAATGGATAAACCAATGTAAATGCCCCACAACACTGGAATTCCTTTAAATATTTGTTGCAAAATGGAATAAGAAATATTGTTTTTTCTCGCAATAATTTTGAGCAGATTGGACAAGACTACTTGGATTAAGCTGATCCCGATCACCGAACTAACAATGTAAACCATCAAATGCATTTTAAAGCCACCGGATATGATTCGGTTTTGAATATCGACGAGCATTTCAAACATAGGTCTCCTCCTTGATATTGATTTTGTTGTTTTCTCCAGATTACACTTGGAAATGTAATTTGGCTTGATTCAGTATAGTCCTTGTCTGCCCATGGCAACATTGTACCATCATATACACATTGAAATATATTTGCTGGTTCAGCCAACGCAACGTCCCCATTGTTCGATCCGCTCTTATCCCCCCCCCTTTCACTGTGCTGCTAGTCCGAAAACAGAAAAACGCTTCCAGGCAAAGCGCCTGGAAGCGTCGAATTAGCTGGTGACCCACCCGGGACTCGAACCCGGAACCCTCTGATTAAGAGATGCGCGAGGTCATCGAGATGCGTAATGCCTTTTCAGTATTGGCGCGCCACGAATTCACTTTCCGAGAGATGAATAGTGACGGGTTTTGAATCGATTTTTAGAAGACTTTTAGAAAGAAAATTCGGATATACGCAACAAACGTCCATTGGTAATAGACAACATCTTTGTGTTTCTCTCACCTTTGATTTGATCACTTGAATGTAATTTAAAAACCAAGGGAGGAAGTCGCTTGATAATACTCCGTTAAAAATTGGCATTCTCACGATTTAACCAAAGATACATTTTAATGGTTGCTGAACCCATGTTTATAAGATTCTTGAGCCCACTTTATCGTCCTAACTACCCTATCTGTACCACCACTAAATACGTGCATAGAGCGGGTCTTGTTTTACCGTTTATGTATTGACCAATCCTTGATTCCACAGGGAAATTACTATATCCATTTGATTGTTTTGCGCCTTATTACTTGCTTGGCCCAATTTACCCATTACGGTTTTCCATAGAGCATTTTTGTTCTTGGCAAGCATTGGGGATTCACGAAGAACGCCTACAGCAACAAAAGCATACTGTCCATTTTTCGAACTTTGACAACAAGCATCTACACCAGTGGAAATCCCGTTGATCAAACCTGCGTAAACCATCCCCAAAAAAGTGGCCCTTGGGCATCCTTTATTTCTGCTGTTTATACTAGATATCTTTTCGCCACAGGCGATACGCCAAGCAACTTCCGGGGAAAGCGCATCCCGTTTGCATATATCAACCGCCAAGATAGAGGCACTTCCAAACTGTCCCACGTATTCATCACGCAACCTTTCTTAAGTGAGCTTCAGAGTCACGTCACTTTACGGTATCATATTCTTCCTTCTGCAACTTTAAGTATATCAACAACGTCTCCATGATCATGTTTATACGCAAGATTAAAAGCGGTTAAACCATCACTTCCTTTTGCTTTGGGGTTTGCACCAGTTTCCAGCAGTAATTTCGTTATTGCTACATCACCAGATATAGCCGCCAGCATCAATGCTGTTGTTCCCTCAATCCATTTTGCGTTTACATCCGCTCCCTGATTCAACAACTCGCGAACAGCAGCCTCATGTCCATTGGAAACTGCAAATGTCAGGGCCGTTTGTCCAAGGCCTTTCCCCGCATTATTCACGTTTGCACCATGCTTCAGCAATTCGTGGATAATTTTTACATCGCCGATCTCCGCCGCTTTGTGTAAGGCCGACATGTTTAAGAACAGATCACAATCATTCACATTTGTTCCTGCACCATTTTGCAGGAGCTCGCTTATTACTGCAAAATGTCCAGCGCCAGCCGCAAGCATTAAAGCCGATTCTTGTTGACAATTTGTTTCGTTTATGTCTGAACCTTGCTTCAAAAGTTTTCGTACCTCAGCCAAATTGCCCTCTTCCGCAGCAATCATCAAAGCTGTATTCGCAAAAACAGCCTCCATAATCTCATCTTTCGTCTTCGCATTCGCGAGGCTACCTGGGTCCGTCAACTGCTTTTGCTTGGCGACTTCACATTCATCATCCCCGGACAGTAACTTGTCGTTTCCCATTCGTGTTTGAGATACTGATTCGAGTCTATCGGTCGAACTATTCGCACCCTTTGTACTCACCTCTTGTAGTATTTGAATAATTTCCGACAGCGCATTCTTAGTCGCAACCCCTAATGCCGTATCGCCATTATGAGCTTTTAAATGTACACTTGCCCCGCGATTTACTAGCACCCGAACAATGTTACCATAGTTGTCGCGGGTCGCCAGTATCAGCGCCGTTGCGCCATCTCTATCTCTAGTGTTAATATCTGCCCCAATTTTTAATTGGTGCCGCAAAACATGTATATCCCCTCTCTTAGCAGCCATTAATAGTTTTGTTTCCGCCGTCTCGTTCAAAGCCATTATGCCGTTCACCTGCGGGCTTATCGTTTTATATGTCTGCGCCGGCGGAAATAATAGTTCGTTGATTCGATCCAAACGAACATGCGAACCTGCTGAAGTAAAAACCACATCACAGCGATGACAATAATTGAGGTCATTCCATATTTGAAGAGCGATTTCATGTTTCTGCGTTGCGACTTCACCCTCAGGGGCTGAAGCAAGATAAGCAATTACGGCGGCAATCACTGCAATAACAAACATTATTGGCGGCATGTTTCCTTTCGCACTAATCCCAATAACCAACATGAGTATATACCCTATAATGAACACCCCAGAGAACACTGCACATGCGTTTTTCGATCTGGTATTGTTGTTTATGGGTACTGCCACTTTCTGAGCCAATACGCTTGATGAGGTTGAATTAGTCTTAATCGAAGTGCGCGCCGCTCCGAGCTGCAAAGCCGACGTAACTCCCACTGTCACAGCGCTCCCTGTCGTTTTTGACGTGCTGGTACCAGCGGATACTATTGCCGAAACTTTTTGAACTTGATCCTGCGTTTTGCAAACCGGACACTGCATTTTTCAACCCCCCAAATTTCAAATCCTTTTACCTCGTCTTCTCATATCTCCTCCAAACACAATTGTGCATTTGCAAACTGTTGTACCCAAAATCCAAGTAATTTCCCGTTTTTATAACTGGCTTCTGCAGATCTAAGTCTTCTTATTTCCGATTTAGCCTGCGCTGCTATGCCCTGAAGTGCATTTTTACGGGAGTTACTACTTATTCTCGATAAATGAGATTTAGGGATCTGATATGCTACAAGCCTATTATCTCCCCTTGCATCTGCATAACGAAACCCTTCACAGTTCTCTTCAATCTGGAATAAGGCTTTTACTTGAGACAACCCTAAAACACAAAATCCATTTCGATGTGGCTTTTCACCAACTGGCAACAGAAGATCTTCAACAAGAAGCACTACGCCATCGTTTTTTAGACACTTCACGATTAATTCCTCTGTTGAAAACAGTCTGAGCCAATCAGTAGGTGGGATTTCATGCAATACATTACACATGACAACAACGTCAACACTATTTTCGCCAAAGCGCCCCAACACTTGATACTCGTCATTAAAATATCGATTTTCTGATGTCCCATATATTCTTTGAATGGCCATTTCGCAGTAGCATTTATCTTCAGCAAAGGCATCAAACGCAATATAATCGAACCAATTTGAAATTGAATTTTTGTCCTCTAAGCTATCTGAGTAAAAAACGGCATCGGCCAGCCGACCTTTACCCGCACCATAATCAATCACTCTAATACTTTCGCCGGGCTTATACCTTCTTAATTCACCTGTAATTTGCGAGGTTTGAGCATCTCCGATGTCAGTTTGCGTTGCGCTTGGCTGGAATAGCGATTCATAAGCGAAGCGGTTAGCTGCAAAATGTGCAGGCAAGCTCAGGAAATCAGCAAACCTACTAATCTGAATCTCATTGCCGAGTAGACCTCGCAGTACTTTTTCAGGTTGTCTTCCAGAGTAGCCAATTTTGTTATCATCCATATACCATATACAAGATGTATCCAGATGAGACAATAGCGTAAGAGAATGTGTCGCTATCCATAATTGACCCTCTGTAACCTGTTCTCGTATTTTATCTATTACTTCTATCAATAATGATGGATGCAAGTGGTTTTCAGGCTCATCCATCAATAATATTAAACTGTTCAAAGACGCTCCTTGAGAATGAATAGCTACGCATAATTGCAATAACACTTTTTGTCCATCTGATAAATTAGCTTTTCCCAAAGGAAAACCGAATATCTGAGCGATACCCTCAGGTGAACGAGTTAGATCACACCCCATAAGAGATTTTATCAATTGTTAAAGAGCTTTGTACGATTCGATGATTCTATTTCTTTCGACTTCCTCAATAGTATATTCAGGATGGGTTACCTGCCAGTATGCGTTCTGCTCAAATTGAATTCTCGCAAATGCACCATCTGCAAGGTTACTAACGCCTATTTGAGACAAATTATTCGCGCGTTCAATCAAGGTATTGAGAGGCAACGCTCCGCTATCGGCCAACTCTAGTTTTTTAGGTACAAAATCAACAACAATATACTTTTCTGCTTCTTCTGAAAAGGTTATATAGTCAATAAGACAAAGTCTCTTTTTGTTATTTTCAATTGCATTTTTCCATTGCATAGCATTTGGATCGTCCGGCTGATTTTCCAGTGCCTTAATCCAAGACCTGAGATTATTCTCCAAATTCATAATTTCATTGGAATCAGGTCGATTGGTGATACAGTATCTTATCCTATTTAATAGTCTTGTTTTCCCCGATCCGTTCCGTCCAGCGATCAGCACCGTGTCACCAAGTCGATCCATGATAATAGTTCCGAGCCCATCTTCTTGGAATTCGATTTCAGGTATATTGATTTTTGTTATCCTCATAATGTCATTGTTCCTCCCTGTAAAATTCAACAATCTATTAAAGTTTGACGATGCGGTCAGTCTTCGCATCTCTTACACTCATATACCTCCCGTACTTAGTAATAATTCCTATAATAATCCAAATATCCTGCAAGTCTTCTCAAACACAAAGGGAATTCAACGCATCATTTTCCCACTGTTTGGCCTTACTATATCGAACATATATTTGCGCATGTAGGTTCGATAAATAGCTCCCTTAAAAGCGAACAAACTCCATTTTTTTTGCAGGCTACGAAAAAAGAAACTGGGGCCACTAGGTCGACCCCATGCAAACTTTCTAACAGGCTTTAAAACGCATCCTGCGAAGACGTTTTTTCTCGACCTTTTTACAATTTCGCCGTTTTCCCTATTCCCGCCCTGGACAGGATGGCGGCCATCCTGTCCATTGGAAAAATTTCAAAACGCTCACCACTAGTCCCCCGCCTACCGAAGCAGAGACAAACCCACAGCACGATTACCAAAAATGCGTAGCATTTCCGCATATCAGTTCAGCCCCCTGTTTCTTTCCCTTCTCCGCTGCAAACGACGAGCTGCCTGCTCCACTCGTTCCTGGCGCCGCTGCCGTTTTGCTTCCGCCAGCGCTATCTCTTCTGTCAAAAACGCGATCTCCTCCCGCGCACTGGCAATTTTCCGCTGCATCTGCTCATGTCGCTCCAGCACATACGGCAGCCCGTCGGGCTTGTACAGAATCTGGTCCAGCTCCAGCAGCACCTCCAGCATGTCCTCGACACTTTTCTGCCGGTTCTCCAAAATACTAAACGATTTTTCCATGTTGTGCAGCCTCCCATCTTTTTGAGTGTGTCGCCCAGCTGTCGCCAGCCTCCCGCTCCCTGGCAAACTTTTTTTGCTGGTTACTCCGTAGCCGCTCCTATCAGGTTGGCAAGGGGCGGGCGCGTGAGCGACCGGCTGCGCAGCAGCTCTGCCCTTGCCAAAATAGTAAAAGCGGCTAAAATGAGAGGGCAAAAAAACAAACTGCCTGCGGCACAAGCTTTCGCGCCTGTCCCTGCGGCAGTTTTTCGTTTCGCATCGTGAATTTTCGATCGCCTTTTCCGGCGGTCTTTCTTTTTAAATAAATTACAGTTGCAAAGGTGGCGCGAGCACGGAGCGGGAAGAGCGGCGCAGCCGATCTGGAGCCCGCGCACAGCGACGCAATTCAGATGCCTACCTGACCCAGCCGGCAAAGGCGGCGGCCCGCAGGGCAAATCCTCTCGTGTGCCGCCACCCAAACCAGCCAGAAGCGTCGGATAACATTCGTTATGTAGACCCGTAGGGCGCGCAGCAAAGCGAGCGGTAGCCGCGCAGCGGACAACTATACATAACGGGATGTTATCGGATGCCTGGCGGTGATGTTGGCGATAACGACCGGGAGCCGCCCCGGCAGCTACCGTGCCCGACGCTTCGGGTGCGGTGGCTGCTCTCCCAGGCAGTAGCGGGCGGCTGGCAGTAAGGAGGAGTGATCCGGACCGGGACCGAAGGTGCCGGGGCGAATTACGCCGACGGATCGGGCAGAGCACTTCGGCAGCGCGGGCGTGGTGGCGCAAGCCACGACGCCTTCCCCCGAAGGGAGCAACCAGAGCGCAGGCGAAGACGCAGCGGTGCAATGCAAAAGCCGCGACCGTGGCCGACGTTTCGGCTGCGGTGGCGGCGGACTGACGAGGCTGGCACTATGTTGGCGCGTTTCTTCGGAAGCGGGCAGGATTCATTGAGAGGCTTGGGACCGGTGGCGGGAGCAGTAACGAGAGCGGCCCGAGGACCGGGAGCGGAGAGCCGCGCAGCGGATCGCAGCCCGGCCCGCAGGGACGCGAGTGGCGCGCAACTCCCCATTTTACAATTAATTGCAATTCCATTCCCCTCTAGTATGCAGCGCTGGGCTAAGCCTTTTTCTATTTACCTGTCGCTGAAATACGCAATTTATTCCATCGCTTTGTGTAAATACGAGATAGGCCCATTTTACTGAATTTGTGACCTGCGCTGAAATTCTAATTGCGTTTTTTATTTACCTAATTGCTTTTTTAGCCAAGATTGGATTATAAGAATTTCGTTTATTGCGAGCATTAAACGCTCAATTGTGCGTTTAATGCTCGCAATAAATATTTTCTATAACACTTGATATTTCGCCATTACCAGCGGGTAAACGCACAAATAAACGCACAGAAACACGCAAAAAAGGCAACCAACGGAGCCTCTATTTTTTTCGATAGTAGGCACTGCGTCCTTTGCCTACCAAGACGATTTCGCCAGCGCTAACAAGCCGTTGAAGAATTCGGAAAGCATCCGACGCATCCACCTTGCAAAGATCCATCACGTTCTTCCTCTCTATTCTCCCATGCGCCTTAACAAATTTTCGTACCCGTTGTTCCTGTTCCTCAGGATCCAGCCCGGCCGCCCGCACGTATCCCGCCGGATTACCCTCCGCAGCATAGACTTTGGCTGCGAAGTGATAAGTGCGGCCTTTTTTATTGCCGGAAGCTTCCACCCAGCCTTGTTCCACCAAATTCTCCAGCAAAGCCCGCGCCGCGTTCACATCTCGATGGATCGCCTTAGCCAAGGTTTCTGCATCTGTGCGTCGGCAGAAAAACAAGTGGTTTAATGCCATCAGCTGGTCCAGCGGCAGTGTTTTTCCCATTGCTTTTTCTTCCTGATACACCAGTCGGGCAAACTCCAGCGAAGGCCTGCCGCCAGGCAACAGCACCCGCACACCGGAAGCATCCGAACGCGAATAGTCTGGCGCCGGTCTCCCAAACCGCAATTGACCCTGAAAAATCCGATCCACTCCCCGAGCCGTCCGTTCCACCAGTCCCAGTCGCTTGAAAATATCGACCAACAAAGGGTTGCGCGACAACGGCTCATGGTATATAAGGTTTTCCAAAGTAATTCCTGGCATGAAGCCACCCGGATTCGTAATCAATAAATGATCCGGTCGCCACTGGATAAAAACTTCGCCCCGGACCGCATAATCACGATGAACTATCGCGTTCAGCAAGGCCTCACGAAAGCCCATCTGTGAATAATCAGGAATTGACAGTCGAAACAAGCCCACCATGACCTCTTGTTCCTGATTTTGAGCGGCAAACCGCTGTTCAACCGCGTCCAGGGTCGAGAGAAGCGCCTGTCGGAAGGAATCGTTTATCCGCACTTCATCCCGTTCATCGATCCGCTGAAAAAGCACGTGATGCATTGGCAAGTACCGGCGCAAGACCGCCTCCCGCCCTGCAACCAGTAGTCCTGCAATGGTGGGACGCAAAACGCTGCCATCCGTCACAACCAGCCCCAGCGCCTTGGCCAATTCAACCGCATCCAGCCCCACCAGCGAAGCATCGCTGCGACCCGCATTTCGTTCCACCATTTGCTTCGCCCGTTCGAGTTCCAGCGGATCGAGTGCCGTCCAGTCCAAATCATGCAGGATCTGTTCCGAGTAATCGATCTGCCGTTGTTGTGAAAGCAGGCTGATCACCTGATAAGGGTACATTATCCGAGTCTCCGGTCCTTGCGCAGTCATTTCGCGGCGCAGCATTTTGCCAGACATTGTAGCATAAACCACGCCATGCATCGAAAGCACCCGAACCACCATCACACTCCCATCCGCATGGGAAACGACTTCGGTTTCAGTCGAAATCGGTGGCTGCGTTTTATTAAAAATGAATGCCTGCAAGGCTTCCGGACGCTGGTCACTGCGCTGAGAATTCAAGCCGGTTACCTTGCCATCATCTTCCACCCCAATGAGCAAATAGCCGCCACCGGAGTTGGCCAACGCCACCGCTTCGCTCAAGATCGTTTCTTCTCCCAGCATATGCTCACCCCGGGAACCGCTACGGTCTGATTTAAACTCAACCGACAACTGTTCACCGGCGGAGATCATGTTTTGCAACATGGCTACTTCCATTTGTCCCTCCATGCTTTTTCTTCGATCAATATTTGTTTCTGCTTGAGCGGCCCATTTCCTTTTTTCGCGCAATAGCGTTACGAATATATTTAGCGCCGCCGGCGGCCATAGCGAAGTCCGCGCTCAAATCGAGGCGAGGACGGATCTACAGGCGGTGGCGGCGCTATGATGAAACCAGCACTATGTTGGCGCGTTCTGCGAAAGCGGGCAGGATTGTTCGGAAGGTCGCGACGGTGACGTGGGCGATAACGAGAGCGGCCCGAGGAGCGGCAAACGGAAGCCCACCTGATGGCGGGCTGAAGGCCGGGCAAGGGGTACGGAAAACATTACTTTAATTTCAGATTTTGATACTCACGCGCGGCTTCTATCATGTTGCTCTGAAAGGAATTACTTAACCTATTAGACCAAAATTCCGGCACCAACACAGTTTGTCTTCTCGTTGAATATATGGCATCTTGAATTTGTCGATATTCTTTATCGAAGGATATTTCAACTAAACCATCATTAATTTTTTCATAAATTGACATAATAACGTCTTCCAGCTGCTTCTTCTGTCCTGCAATTTCATAATGAGTTAAAATATTTTCAATCCCAAGTAAAATCAGTGGCATCAATGGAGCAAAATACTGAATAAGCCAGTCTAATAATCTCATTTCTCGATAGATACAGATACAAACTTCAACAACAAAAACTGAAGCAATTACCAGTCCTAACAACCTCGCGTACTTAATACGCAATCGCCTATCCCAAAGCAAATTGGTACGTTGCTTCACAAGAATATCCAAAGGCCCTTTTTCTTGTGAACTAACAGGATACCAGTTCTGTAAGTCTTTCTTATCACCTCTAAATTGACGATCCGCTTCAATTATAATTTCCTTAGCTATTTTGTTTCCAACCAAAATATGATTCCATGGCAGCCCGAACATATTCACATCAAACTCTTCCTGTATGGTAGCAGCTCGTGAGGTCAAAGTTTTTTGTCTTACTTTAAATATTTCAACCATAATGGGCCATGCAATACTGCTCAAAAGCAGCACCCAAATGCTAGCACCAGCACAATACGCTGCAGCAAGTGGCCCAACCACCGCAAATGCCAACGACCCCCAAAATCTAAACTTTCCATATGACTTTGCATCAATATATATCTGCCGCTGGGCCGCAAGAAGTCGTAAATTTTCAGGTGAATTTTGATCGCCTATCATACAAGCCCCCCCTTATCCAAATGCCGGAAATTGATTGCCGAAAATTTTTCTCCATTCTTCAACCGCACTTGGTATATTCCCGTCTCGCGCAAATGATTCCGCCTTGCTTGCCCGAGTGTAAGCAGTCGTAAATTTACTAGCGGCTTCATCAATTTTCGCCTTTGTATTAATGTTGCAACCCACATCGTCGTTATAGCCAGCTGGATCAGGGGTTTTCTTTCCAACTGTATCCCTGCCCTTATCGAAAAAGAACCTAACCCCGGACGGATAATCACTGATTATAACCTTTTTGAGTATTTGTTGAGCCATTACCTCTAGATGAAATGAACCAAACCAATAATTCATGCTCTTATTCCAGCATTTGATCATTTTCACCAATGGTATCAACATTCCATTGTGGTTTTTATTTTGCTCACTTGAGATTGAAATATGCTGTTTGGGATCAGTGGCAATCCAACTGCTAGTAATTGTATTGGGAATCAAATAGCCGCCGCCCTTCCTATAAAATGCAGGAATAAGATCAACTGTAAAATCAGTGAATGTAATTGTAACAGCTTGTCCATTTCTGCTGACTTTGGGTGATTTCGGATATGTTTTTATTAATGTATTTTTCACCTTATCCAGCAAGTATGCTTGCCCGTCTGATCGATAGTGTTCCGTTTTCAAAACTGTAAATATATCGACATCCGCTTGATTTAACGGCGCTATCATTGTGCTTCTGGCATATGATCCAGTTAAAAACGAGTCCAAAACATCAAAGTCTCTTTTGACAGCATCTCGAACATTATTTTGTCGCGTTGAAATGGTTTCTGCCTGTAACCCCGTAATCTCAAGGTTGGATTTAAATCCCACAAAAGATTGGGCAATTGTTGTCGCCAAGAATATCCCTCCTGAAAAATCAGCAGTTGCTATGAGCAGATATTTTCTTAAATGAGTCTTATGTATATGGCGGGAATTGATCGCCAAAAATTTCCCTCCACTTGTTAATTGCCGATTTATGGTCTCCTTTTCCTTCATAAGTCCCTGCGTCAATTGCCTTATTGTAGTCCATCGCCGCCCTATCGGATATTTTTTTTCTTTCCTCAGTTGGCAAATTGTTGAGATCCCCCTGGATACCTTTTGGATCTTGAACGCTATTATAAATTGCAGAATATATGTAAGCCAATGCATCCCTAAACGCAATGTCAATATAATCCGAACATTGGGTCGAACCTTCCAAATGATTCAGCAGCATACATTCCAGTAGATATGATTGCATCGATGGCATCGTTGGTCTTCGATTCCAATACTTGACGATTCTTATTAAATTCAATGCATAACCGTTGTGCTTCTGGTTTAATGACGAGACATGATCACTATCAATTCGCGGATCAGTCTTCTGCCAATTGCCGCTACCATCTGGAATCAAGTAATAGGTTCGGCAATATTGATCTGGGGAGGTAAAAAAACAAGGAATAATATCAAAACTCCAAGTATAGGTCTGCAAATTTAGTATAGCCGCCTCTTGGTTCCTGCTTATTTCTGCTTTTTTATATTGCGGCACACTGCTTAGCTTTGAAATTACTTTATTTATTACTTTTCTAGAATTCAACTTGTCAGTGTAATCGTGGCATAGGCAATACAGCGCTTCAGCCGATTCAGGCACAGTGATTTCAATACTTCCAGCTTGATAGGGATTATAAGTACTCCCCAGAGCACTCAAACATATCATAATATCAATATCGTCAAGTTCGCGAATTTTTGTTTTTCTAGCAAAAGAGCCAAAGAAAATATCCTTCTCATTGTAAAGCACAGGGAACATGTCCTTGCCCCCAAAACCGTGTATCTTCCCAACCAACCAATCACGACTATTTCTCGCCGTATTTGTTTCATTTGCATCCAGATTCACAGTGTTTTTCAAAAACTCTGCAAACGCTGTGTTTACGTTACTTGCCAATATTGCATCCCTCCCATTAGTTTATTTGAATTGCAAATTTCTCTATACTTAGCACGCGCCTTTCCCGTCCGCCGCCAGCGGAAATTCATGGTGGGACTTTTCCGGGTATTCCGTTTCATATTCCAATTCGTTCCCGCACATCAGCTCAGCCTGCTCCATGACCGTCTTCACCGCAGCTTCCTGCTTGTCCGGCGGATAGCCGTATTTCTTGAGCAGCTTCTTCACCGTCAGGCGCATTTGGGCGCGCACAGTTTCACGAATGGCCCAGTCGACGCCCAGGTTGTTTTTAATGGTCGTGGTCAGATCGCGGGCAATCTGCTTCAAAATATCATCGCCCATAATCATGACGGCGGCATCACTCGACCCCAGCGCGTCGTAGAAAGCCAGTTCATCCGAGGACAGCCCGACCGACTCGCCCCGTTTTTGCATCTCATTCATTTGCTTGGCCAGTTCGATCAGTTCCATAATGACCTGGGTCGTTTCGATGGAACGGTTCTGGTACTTTTTCAGCGCATTCTCCAGCATTTCCGAGAACTTCTTCGACTGGATCAGGTTGCTGCGCGAGACCGACTTCACCTTGCCGGCGATCAGCCGCCTCAGCAGTTCTACGGCCAGATTCTTTTGCGGCAACCCCCGGACTTCCTCCAGGAATTCATCGGATAAAATGCCGATATTGGGTTTATCAAGGCCCACAACGCTGAGAATGTCGACGACCTCTTCCGAAATGATCGACTTGCCGATCAACTGGTTCAACTGTGCTTCGATCTGCGCTTTGGTCTTCTTGGGCCCTCCGGCCGGAATCAGTTTGATGATCCCCACCTTTACGGCCTTGAAGAAACCAGTCTCCACATTCAGCTCCTCAGCTTCATCAGTTGTCGAGCAAAGCGCATACGCCCTGGCCAACTCCGTGACATAGTTCAGGAATTCTTTCTTGCCGTTTTCGCCCAGTCCCAACACAAAATCGATGCAGGCCACGATCGCCTTCATCCGTTCTGATGCGGTCCCGGTCTTGAACTTGCTGTAGTCGAAACCATGCAGCAAATCGCGTACCAGTGAGTATTTTTCTTTCATCAGGTCTACGGCCTGGTCCACATCCACGCCGGTATTCTCCCTGTCGGAAACGGTGTATTGCGACAAGGCGTTTTTCAGATTATCGGCGATGCCGATGTAATCTACGACCAAGCCGCCCGGCTTATCCTTGAACACCCGATTGACCCGGGCAATGGCCTGCATCAGATTATGTCCGGACATCGGCTTGTCAACATACATGGTGTACATAGACGGCACGTCAAAGCCAGTTAGCCACATATCCCGCACGATGACGATTTTTAGCGGGTCCTTCTCATCTTTCATACGTTTCGCCAGCAGTTTACGGCGGGCTTTGTGGCCGATGTGCTTCTGCCAGTCCTGTGGATCGGAGGCAGAACCGGTCATGACAATTTTAATGACGCCTTCATTATCGCTATCACTGTGCCACTCGGGGCGCAGCGCAACAATCGCGTTGTACAGATCCACCGCAATGCGCCTGGACATGGATACCACCATGGCTTTGCCAAAGGCAGCAGCCTGCCTTTTTTCATAGTGTTCGACGATATCTTCGGCAATCTTTTGCACACGATTTTCTGCACCGACAATGGCCTCCAAACGGGACCATTTGCTTTTTTGCTTTTCTTTGTAGGATTCTTCCTGAAATTCCGTGATCTCTTCAAACTCCGAGTCAATCTTCGGACGTTCTGATTCTGGCAGGTCGAGCTTGGCAATGCGGCTTTCGTAGAAGATTTTCACGGTAGTACCGTCTTGCACGGCCCGCGTCATGTCATAGATATCAATATAATCGCCAAATACGGCGGGAGTGTTCTTATCCGTGAGTTCCACCGGTGTGCCGGTGAATCCGATGAACGAGGCATTGGGAATGGCCTCGCGCAGATAGCGGGCATAGCCGTATTTCACAGCCGCCCCCTGGTCGCCGGCAGACACTTTAGCATCAAATCCGTATTGGGAGCGATGGGCTTCGTCAGCGATCACCACAATGTTGCGCCGGTCATTCAGCAGCGGTTCAGTATCGCCATCCTCGCCCGGCGAGAATTTCTGGATGGTAGTAAAAATGATTCCGCCCGCCTGACGCTCTTTGAGCATTTGCCGCAACTCAGCCCGATTGAGGGCCTGGACCGGAGACTGGCGCAAAAATTCCTCGGAGCGGCTGAATGTAGAGTAGATCTGCTCGTCGAGGTCGTTCCGGTCGGTGACCACAATAATGGTCGGGTTGTTCATGGTCATGATCAGTTGACCGGCATAGAACACCATCGAATAGCTTTTGCCTGATCCCTGGGTATGCCAAATGACACCGATGCGCCGGTCGCCGCCTTCCGTGGTGGCCCGTTCGGTGCAAGTCACTGCTTTCTTGACCGCATGATACTGATGGTAGCCGGCCAGAATCTTGAAGATTTCCTTGCCGTCGGTCTGGAACAGGATAAAGTTCTTGATAATGTCGAGGAAATGTTGCTTATCAAACATTCCCTTGATCAGCACTTCCAGCTGCGGCAGCGCTGTTGGGGCAACCTCCACGCCATCGATGGTCCGCCAGGGCATGAACCAATCTTCATTGGCGGTCAGGGTTCCCGCTTTTGCATTCACGCCATCACTGATCACCAGAAATGAATTGTAGATGAACAGAGAGGGAATTTCGTTTTTATAGGTCTCAAACTGCCGGAAGGCTTCGGTAACCCCCACATTTTCATCGGAGGTGCTCTTCAATTCAATCACCGCCAGCGGAATCCCATTGATGAAAACGATCACATCAGGCCGGCGATGGTTATGATTTTCAATCACGGTGTATTGGTTGACGGCCAGCCAATCGTTATTGTCCGTTCCTTCATCCGAAAAATCGAACAACCACACCTTGTCCGTCTTGATGGATCCATCCGCCCGCCGGACTTCTACGTTGACTCCGTCGGTGATAAGGCGATAGAACTCCTTATTATTCACAATCAGGCTGGGGCTTTTGGCGATGACGACCTGGCGATAGGCGTCCTCCAATGCTTCCGTCGGCATTTTCGGATTGATTCGCCGGAGCGCATTCATGAGACGGTCTTGCAGAATCACCAGGTTGTAGTCGTCCCGTTCGGATAAGCACCGCCCGGTGAAATCTCCGGTCCCTGCTGAATGTCGTAATAGAGTTCCTGGAAGCACTCCAGCACCGCCTGCTCCAATTCGGATTCATTGAAATTATACGCCGTCACGAATCGCACCCCCCCAACAAAATCAGACCCTGTCCAGAAGACCCCGCTATTTTAAAGCCGCAGCAAATCCTTCTGCGTTTCTTCCACCCGTTCGGCAATGAAGTTCACAAAGGCGGTGTCGTCCTCATGCGCTTTTTCCAGCAGAGCGATGTAGTCGCCTCGCAGAACCGGCGGAATGATCGCCATCGTGTACCCCTGCCGCAACAGGCAAAGATTCATCAGCAGCCGCGCCACCCGGCCGTTACCGTCCACAAAAGGATGGATAAAGACAAATTCCTTGTGCGCCTTCGCGGCGAATTCCACCGGATGCATCAGCTTTTCCTGCGTAGACAACCAGTGAAAAAAACCGTTCATGAGTGCTTGGACCTTCTCCGGTGCGGCACCGGATACTTCGACCCAGAGATAATGACCCTTTCTTTGCGGTACTGCCCGGCCTGCGCTTCATCAATCAGGGAATAAAACAGACGGTGGATGGTTTTCAGCTGCACTTCGCCCAGTTCTTCGCCTTGCATGAGCGTATAGATATAGTCATAGGCCTTGGCGTGACCCGTCGCCTCGTAGTAGTCCCTGATCGGCTTGCCGCCGACAGTCAGGCCGTCCTCCAACAAAACTTTGGTTCCGTTTCCGTGAGGGAGTTGCCTTCGAGCGCATTGCTGGAGTAGGTCAGGCCGATTTTGTAATAGTCTCGAATCTGTGTGAGCAAGCTGCCCTGCATCGGACGCAGCGCGTCAATGCGAGCCTTGTTCTGATCAATTTTTTCAAACATTTTCAGGTACCTCCTGTGAAGCTGCGCATTTATGATAGCAATCTTCAACAATTAAAAGAATGTCATCTATAAGTTTTTTCACTCGAACAAAATCGAGCGTTGTGTGTTCCCTGAATACGCGCTTAATCGCTACTGCAATTTTGGCCTTGCTGGCCTCTCTATTTATCCAATCCACATCCAAGTTGTTTCTTAGTATCTCGCCAATATAATCTGTTATTATTTCTTTCTGCTCAACGCCTTGTAATATAAGAAGTATTTCTATCTTCGCTCTTTCTGCAAAACGTTCAAGGTTTTCAGGCGATACATATAAATTCACTTCTTCTAGCTCTTCTGCTAATTTCGTTCGCTCAGCGCCATCGATCCCGCTATCAAACTGGATATTCCTTATTTGATGCTCTCTAATATACTTGGACTGATACTCTATTTCCGGATAAAGGAAGGATTCATTGATTCCTATGAAATCAAGCTCTTCCAATATTTGCTCTTTCTTATCCCACGCAACCACGTAGCGTACCCCAGCGTCTTGTTCAAATCGGGTCCGCAAATTAATTGCTTTCTTCACCGCCACAGAATCGTCAGAGTTAGTATCTTCAAAATTCAGATGCGTTCCGCAAATAATAAACGCTCCTGATTGTCTCTTAATTCTTTCGTTATTCATTCTTGTGTTTATTGGCAAGCTTTGCTGCAACATATCGGACAAACTTGATATTGAATACGTCCCTAACCCTCGCCGATCTATGATCATTTTTAACTCGCCCAGGGTAAACTGATAATTAATTTCTGCCAATGCAGCAATAACGCTTGCTCTCTCAAATCCGGTTTGTTGAGGACGATAATCACGTAAAACAAGGATTTCTCCGTCTGTTTCGATTTCCCGAAAGCAGCCTTCATGACTCATTTCACAGTTCTCAGACGCTGGTACTCGTTCGGTGTTTTTCTGGCAAGCGAAGAATAAAGCGACTAAAGGATTGGTTGTAACATCAAGAAGTCGCGTGGGTAATCCATAATGCTGCATAAGCACCAGTTTATCTATAATCGAAAAATTAGCTGGTATTGCTTCTGGGCATTTCATCGACAGATTGTAATATAATTCATTTTCAGCCATCAAATATGGGGCGCGAAAGACACTCGGATAAATCTCTTCCCAGCCGGAATTTTTTTGCCCCCGGAAGAAAGCAATTTTGTCGTTGCCTTCTTCCGCCAAGAGTGTTCGGAGACCGCTTAATATTTCCACGAAATCACCAATTGATTCAATTCTAACTTTCTCCATTACCGATGTCCTCCGCAAATGAGCTATCCATACGGATTTCGCCACTGATAAGTTTGGGTAATAGGGTGTCTCTTATTGCCACCAAGGTCGCTGCTTCAATTTCTCTTGTGATATAAAGGTCAAAAATCGGCCGCATTATCGAATTAATTTTCCCCAAAACATCTTGCGCAGGAACATCTACCAAAGATTCTTTAAGGTGTTTTCTTTGTATGTGTCCCATGGTAGTTGCTTTATCCTGTGCAATTCCGCGAAATTTTTCAAGATGGTGCTTGGTCCACAAATAGTAAAACCATTTTTCATATCGATCAGATGTCACTTTAAACAAATGTTGGTTTAAACCGCCTTTACCTCCGCACCATATTTTCACATCTAGGCTTCCCGACCATGAAAATAAAACATCACCATCATTAACAATGTACTTAGAATCAATATTGGGGCTGGCTTTATCGCTTTGTCCATCAGGTTTCCCTTGATTGAGTTCACGAATCTTAATAACAGGTAAAAACTCTTCGCCTTCAGGTCGATATTTTTGCATAGCAAGTCCATTTAAATAATCCGCGATACTATCGAGTGATTCAACCTTCCACCCCTTCGGAATCGGCCCCAGTCCGCTCTCTTCCATCTCCCCGCCGGAGGACTTGTACGGCAAGCCATTTTCGTCCGGAAACTCGAAATCGACGAACCATCGCTTGAAGAGGGCCTGGGCCATTTCTTCCAAGGTTTTGTTGATGCGGTTGTTGATTTCGATTTTGTCGTCGAGGGCGGAGAGGGTGGCTGCGATGGCACGTTGCTCGTTTTTATTTGGAATGCATAATGGAACCGAATATATATAATTTCGATTTAATGATGGTTGCGCACTGCCAGAATTATATATTGTAAAATCAATCGTTTTTAAGCGGTAATAAACGAATTTAGGATCATTATCATGGAAATCTGTGACATATAAAACGGTATTTAGCGGCCAATAATTTTTGTCGGAATAAGACACAACACCCATGGACGCGCCACTTCGACCAATAGTTACTCCGGGACCTTGAGCTATGGATTTATTATGAAAGCCAGTAATTCCGAAGGATCCGATTATTGGAATTTCACCACTATTGCGGTTTTGCTCTGGCAGATCATGACCCCGTTGAATGGAAATAAATATACCAAGCACCGTGTCTTTCCACACCGTGTTTTTTTCATTCAACATAATCACATCCCAATACTAATCTTTCCTTTTCAGAACTCATACCCGATCGCCCCCAGCCGCTGCCGAATCTCGCCTTCCAAATGCCGCGACTTGGCAAACATCTCGGCCAATTCCCCCGTCAGGCGCGTCATCTTCTCCTCGAACGGCTCGGCGTCTTCCTCCACGTCTTCGATCCCCACATATCGCCCCGGCGTCAGGATATATTCGTGTTCCCGGACTTCTTCCAGCTTCGCTGCTTTGCAGAAACCTTTGACATCCGCATACTCTCCGGTCCCTTCTTCACCGCGCCAGGAATGGTAGGTATCGGCAATCTTTTTAATATCCTCGTCATAAAATTCCTTATGGGTCCGGTCCGCCATGGTGCCCAGTTTCCGCGCGTCGATGAACAGGATTTCGCCATTGCGGCTGCGGTGTCCCTTCGCCGCCTTATTCTTGGTCACAAACCACAGACATACCGGAATCTGCGTCGAATAGAACAGCTGCCCCGGCAGGGTCACGATGCAGTCGACGTTGTCCTTTTCCACCAACTGTTTTCGGATTTCACCTTCACTCGTCGTTGACGTCGACATGGAACCGTTGGCCAGGACAAATCCAGCAATGCCGCTGGGAGCCAAATGCCAGAGCATGTGCAGAATCCAGGCGTAGTTTGCGTTACCGGCCGGCGGTATGCCGTAGCCGCTCCAGCGGACATCCTCGGTCAGTTTCGCGCCGCCCCAGTCGCTGATGTTGAAGGGGGGATTCGCCAGGATATAGTCCGCCTTCAGACTTTTGTGCAGGTCATTATGGAAGGAATCGGCATTGTAGTCGCCGAGCTTGCCATCGATGCCTCGAATGGCCAGATTCATCTTGCACAGCCGCCAGGTCGTGGGATTGGATTCCTGCCCGTATACCGAAATATCGCCGCGCTTGCCACTATGCGCACTCAGGAAGCGCTCGCTTTGCACGAACATGCCGCCTGATCCGCAGCAGGGGTCATAGATTCTCCCTTTCATCGGCTCGATCATTTCCACCAGCAGTTTTACTACGCACTGCGGCGTATAAAATTCACCGCCGTTTTTACCTTCGGCGCTTGCAAATTTGGAGAGGAAGTATTCGTAGACTCGGCCCAAGATATCCTGCGACCGGCTCTCCTTATCCCCTATATTGAAGGAAAGAATATCGATCAGTTCACCCAGCCGGGTTTTGTCCAGCGTGGACCGGGCATAATCTTTTGGCAGTACCCCTTTGAGATTGGAATTATCTTTCTCGATGGCCACCATGGCTTCATCGATGATCTGACCGATTTTCGGGCTTTTTGCACTTTCCTTGATAAAGTTCCAGCGGGCTTCTTTGGCGACCCAGAAAATATTTACTGCCGTATATTCGTCTCGGTCTTCTGGATCAGACAGTGCATCCTTGTTCAACTCTTCGTATTTTTCTTCGAATGCGTCGGAAATGTATTTCAAAAACAGTAGGCCCAATACAACATGTTTGTATTCGGCCGCATCCATATTGTTGCGCATTTTGTCCGCAGCCTGCCACAGTTTTTCTTCAAAGCCAAGTGTTGCACCATTCGCATTCTCCGCCATCTTAGCATCCCCTTACAAAATTATTGTATAGTTCCGAGCGTTCTTTTTCCCATCGCTGTTCAATTTCCGCTTTTTCCCGCCGATATCGTTCCTGTTCTGCCAGAAACTGCCGAACGAGACTTTGTTGTCTTTCCATGGGCAGCAGCGGAATCTCCATTTCGCCGATGTCGTTGGGGTTGATGTTCATCATCGTGGTTCCCCGTTGAAAACTCTTGATCATCATTTGTCCGATCGGACTATCCAGGAATATTTTCAGATATTGAGGCGCGATCTTTTCTTTGATACGCAGCACGATGATGTTTGCCGAGGCAATGACCACATGCTCTGTTTCCGGGAAGACGGCGACTTTGTTTGATGTCCCCCGACAGGTTAGCACGATATCGCCAGATTCCAGTTGATACCGTTTCACCTTGCGAATTTCTTCGTGGATGGTGTCCATTTCGTCGAAGATGAGTTCGCCTTCGTCCATGTTGGATATATTCAGGACTCTTATTTTTCCTGGCTGCAGATCATCTTTGAGCACGGACTTGCCCCGGAAGATTTCTGCCACATCCTTGAGTTTGATTTTTTCGAGACCGGAGGTTTTAAACTTCTGGATGGCTTCGTTATCATCGGCGAGATATATTTCTGTCCGCCAATCTTCGTGCCCGTTGAATTCTACGTCGGAAATCCATTGCTTTTGTTTGACTAGCAGTCTATAGTCCTCATCGATTATTTTGCCGACTGTAACCCCTATCGTCGTTTTTGCGTCAAAAACCATTAAATACGTCTTGATGCCAGCATAGGGCCGGAAGATTCCTTCTGGCAGAGAGTATATGGCTTCCAGGTGATAGTCGGCCATGATCCATTGTCTAAACTCCTGAACCGGACCGCTGGCGAAGGTTACTTTGGCAGGCAACACTGCGGCCAGTTTTCCGCGCTCGCCAAGATGGCGGAGGAGGTTTTCCACGGCGATGCATTCCGAGTCTCGAGTGATAAAATTATTGTTGGATTCCTCCGAGTTATAACGATTGCCAAACGATGGAATGGTGAGCAATAAATCATAGCTGTCTTTATGTAACAGTTCACGATAAATCGATTGATTCAGTATCCGGACATTATGGTTTTGTGAAAAAGCCGTTACCAGGAGGAGATAATGTATTTTCTTTTCCGTCGTTAATGTAAATTCCACTTTGGGATTCTCTGCTATTAATTTTTGCAGACCTTCGGCAAATTTTTCAGCTTCTGCCACGAAAACCCGGGCGGTGTCTTTTGTAATCCCACCGGCCAAATATTCGACCAGATACGCGGGCGCCAGCATTCCTGTGCGGTCGTTTCGGCCGGACTTGACCAGCAACTCTATCAGGTCGAGTTCACATGCAACCGCAAAGAGGTTGTAGAAAAATTCCCGATCACCGGGAAAGTGTCCCAATTCGGAAGACTCCGAAACACTTTGCATTTCAGCAAACAAGAGTTCTTTATCTTCCGGTGTGTCGGAAATGGTTTCTTGTCGGTTGTGCAGCTGTTGAAAAGTCCGAACGACTCGAACAGCTTCCAACAAGATCTGCTCCCGATCCACCATGTTTCGTATGTATAACAATTGGACAAAAGATTCTAATGCTTTCGCATTCATTTTCCATTTCCTCCATGATCGACCATCTGATGACATCATACATTTTATTTTTAGTATTTACAATACTAAAAATAAAATTCTTTATTACTTTTTGTACCCATTAGTAGAATAAGCGGAATCGTCTGTCACTCTCATCAGCCAATGTGGGAAAAATACTCAACTTGCAATTTCGGGTACTCGTTCAATCGATTCCCGAAAACCTTTCGTAATCCTGCCATCAAATACTACTTAGACAAAAAAAGCAGGCTACTTATTTGTAGCCCGCACAGTTATGCTATTCTTCTTCAGCTTCCTTTAGCTCGATGGTCTCCCCCGCGAGTGTCCCGTCCTCAGGAACTCGGCCAGCGGCTCGTTGACGTCAGACGCAGTTATCCGGAATTTCCGGATCACTCTGCCGCCTGACGCTAATCGGCCATCTTTGAATACATTGCTCAGGTGTTCTGAAACGAAACGACCAGCTGAAGTTGTTCCAGCCAGTCATTTTCATTTAGCCAATGATTTTCTTCTTGGTTATTCTTCTTCGTCTTCCTTCAGCTCAATGGTCTCCCCGTCGATCGTCCCGTCCCAAGGAACTTCAGCCAGCGGCTCGTCACCATTCTTCCTGGAGATGACGTCCTGCTCGGCAGTTGCTTCCAATCCTGTATTGTCCTGCCCCGCATCGCCAGAATTGTCTCCGCCACCGTTCTCCCCCTCATCCTCCATCGCCAATATCGCTGCCACCCGGTGGATAATATCATGCGCTTCCTCGACGCGCCTCTGGGCCATCGTCCCACCCCCACCGTCCTTGTCTTCCTCATACGCCGCCACATCATCCACCGCGCCGATCACTTCGCCGATCTGGCCGATCCGGCGCTGGGTAAGATCATCGCGGGAGGCCACAGCCCCGAACGCTCCGAGCAGTACTTTCAAAATCTTGGTCACATCTGTTAACAACATATTCAAAACCTCTTTCCCTCAATTATTTTCATTGTTGTTTTATGACAAAAAATGCGGGACAGCTGCCTTTCCTTCGGCAGCGTGTCCCTCATTTTTAGCTTGTTTCAGCAAAGATGGCGTGGTCAGCGCTTATGCCTTCATTTTTTCGTTTCGCTGCCTCCACTCTTTGCATTCACTGCAGCGGTTGCTTTGGTCCTCGAGCCGCTGGCAGATCGCCACGGCGGTCTTTTCGAACGCGCCGAGTCGATCATCTAGGCGGATCAAAAGCCATGCAGAAACTGCAATCGGGAATCCCACTTGGGAGATGAGCTGCGCCCAGTCCATGAGACTAGGCCAGCAGCGTGGTGTCCTGAGTCAACACAACGGGATCGAGCGCCGAGATGAGATCGCCGCCGGTCGATGCGAACAGGTTCCGGGCGATGATCAGCGTCTGGGCGGCGACGGCTTCCACTTTGGTAATGCCGTCTTTCGGGTCGGCGACAAGGATGTTCACATCCTTGCCGTCCGCATTTTTGAATCCGAGTTTGAGTGTTCGAGTCATCATTTGCCCCTCCTTTCCTTAAAATTTAGTGCCGGCGTTACTCGCCGATCAGGTTGGCGGTGTCGGTTCGCACGATCGAGACCAGCGATTTCGCCTGCAGTCCTGCGAGGCTGGCGGCGACATCGTAGACGTCCTGGTCCAGCGCGGCGGGCTTCACATTGGAAAAGCCCAGCGTCTTGAACACGTTGCCCCCGGTGGCGTTGACGCCGTTGATGACTTTGATGCCGATGCGGGATTCCTGGGGCGCTTTAGTAACAGCCATGAGGATCCCTCCTTTCGGGGCAGCGCTTTCGCGCGTTCCCTGCGTATTTATGAAAAACGGGACGCGAGGCCCCGGTTTTCCGGTTGTGCCTGCATCCCGCTTCTTTTTTCCGCCCGACGGTTCAGCAAGGTTCAGCTACAAGGCACGGCGAGGCTTTTACTGCGCGGCGTACAGATCGTACGCAAGCAGGAAAAACACAGCCGTAACGTAGTAGATGGGCCTTGATGGGCCGCCGGGCATGAGAAAGGGACACGCCATGGCGACGTGTCCCGATAAATGGGGATGGAGGTACTGTATGGTAGCCGCAAGGATTGCAAGTCCTGCGGGGATACCCATGTGCGTGCGCTCCATCCCCTGTGCGCTATTCGTTTGTCTGAACTAAGTATAGATCCACCGCCGAAAAACTGTCAACGCCTCCGCGCGAAGGCCCGTATATCGTAGCTTTGTCGCCTCTCCGCCACGCCGCCGAACAGCGAGCCGCCCTTGGCGAACTGTTCGATCCCGTTGCTGATTCCCACCGCGAACTGCCGCTGCAGAAATGGATCGGTCAACCGGGCGCGCTCCTCGTCATTCGTGATGAATGCCAACTCCACCAATACCGCCGGACAGGTGGTACCCTGCAGCACGGTCCAGTCATCTTTAGACTTCACACCCCGATCGGTCGTGCCGCAGTTGGCGACGATAGCCGCTTGGATGCAGCGCGCCAGATTGTGCCCCCGCTCGCTGGTCTCGTAATACCAGGTCTCCGTTCCGTGCGCCTCCTTATCTTCATGAGCATTGCAGTGGATACAGATAAAAAGATCCGCCCGGAACTTCCACGCCACCTCGCAGCGCCACGTCAAGGTAATGTCCTCGATGTCATCAACCCGCGTCAACACTACTTTGTGCCCGGCATTCTCGAGCATCTTGCCCAGAATCTTTGCCACCTGCAGATTAATCGCCGCCTCTGTCGCGCCGCCAGCGCAAGCTCCCGGCTCTACCGGTCCGCTATGCCCCGGATCAATACAGATTTTCATAAAATATGCCTCCCTTTTTGCCCGATACCAAGGAAAATCCAAGTTGTCCTTCCTCTTGCATCAGGTGTAAGATAATGAAGTATCAACGGATATGCACCCGTAGATACTGGCGAGCGCTGTCTGGTCGCTTTGCTTGCCCCTGAGTATCATCCTCTTCTTCAAAACAGTCGCCGCATTCTCCTGCGGCGGCTGTTTTACGTTTCCACCCTACCGGCCCGCGTTCGCGCGGTCCAGATCTCATTCGTCCTTCACTTCATTCCGGATGCGGATCTACTATGACCACTGTCTGCGCTGGCGCTTGCCACCACTTACCTCCATCCTTCGGATGCGGATCTACTATGGCTGCTGTCTGCGCTACCGCTTGCAGCAACCAAGTATTCACCGTCATCCAGAAGGTGTCGGATATAATCGACGCCTTTTTCATAGACCCGCGTCACCGCTTTCACGCGCGGCGTACCGTCCGGCGCGCAGTAGTCCCTCTGTACGATATGAAAATAGCCTCGGTTGATATATTTCTGCTTGGCCACGTTGTCGGCCATCAGGACTCCGGCCCCATCCCGCAGGAACCGGATCAAGTTGTTGCGTCCGAAACCGGGGATCTCCATCATCTTGGCCGTTTCTCCGAGCGAAAACGACGCGCTCGTGTCCGCCACCCGGTCGTAAAATTCAACCTTGGGCAACATGTCGACCACGACACCGCGCAGCTCCTCGCATTCGGTTTCCGCCTCCACCGCCAGATTGAGCAGATCCCGCCGGGAAAACTGCAACAGTTGACCCGACCCGGCAGGAGCTGGCATTTGGTAGCTGCCGGCCGCCCGCAGCACCGGAATAACTTCGTGGGTAATCCAGCGCCTGAACTGCCGCGCTTCAGGCCTGCGCGATTTCAATACGAGAGAATAGAGTCCGGGTTCGCTTACCACCAGCATGTTGCGTCCGCCATGCCCGACTTCCTCTTGCCCAATGTCAATACTATTGTCATTGGGATTGAACGCTCGCACCTCATCTTCATCCAGGACGCACCGGATGGAATTCGTTCGAATTCGGAGAACTTCGCAGACATCTTTCGCCACGAACCAGAGCGAGCCAAAGAAGTCCAGCGTTCGCACCGGCTTGTTTTGAAAGTGGAATACGCGTTCGAGTGATTGATTTTTTTGCATGGGAAAGCCTCCTTTTTTCGCCGTCTGACTGCCCTCCTCCATGGCAGCTCTGCGGCATGATATACTATAAAAGTAGTAGCACTTTGATACTATTTTGATACTACTTTGATACTACTTTGATATCACATTATTGCCAGAAAGGGCGTGTTGCCGATGAAAAAGATCATTACAACCCTGCCGGTGGCGGAAGCCATGCGCCAGGCCCGCGCCGATTTGCGACTGGAGAATGCCGCAGTTCCGGAATGGAGCCGCCACATATTCGCCCGCGTGGAGTCCGGCCATCTTTCGCTATCGGAAGCCCGCCGCGAAATCGACCAACAGGTTCGCCTGCGTATCGCCCGCCAATGAGCGAGCTGTATGCTGCCGGCGTCGATCCGTAATGCCCGTCACATCCGTGGCGGGCTTCCGTTTGCCGTTCGTCGGGCCGCTCTGACCTCGCACTAATAACTCAATGTCCACAACAGGACAATCGTCCTATATAATTAAGCTTTTTGTCCGCAGGAACCCAGAAATACCCTGCGGAAAATAGCAACAATTGGAAAGGAGCTGCTATGCTGCTGCTAGTGAAGATCGCACCTCTTCTCAGTGTTGTATTTGTTTGCTGGTTGGTCTTTATGATTGCTACGCTGAAAAATCTACGGATTTTCGATGGGTATACCGTTGTTCGATTCTTTGTGCTTTTACCTATCGCTTATTTTGTCTGGGCTTTTATCGCTCAACATGAGCCTTGGAATTTGGAAGAGTGGTTCGTGTTATGTTTAGTTTTTATTGTTATAGTCCTCTGCCCTGTCAGCGGCCACATGCTCTCCCGTTACCGGTCCTTAACCGAAGATGCGAAAGCCAAACGTCGAGCGAAAATTTTCGTAGGATTCACTCTTGCTTGCGCTATCCTCAGTTGCTTGCTGGGTGCCCAAGGAGTCCGAACGCCAACGGCACTGGCCGTCAAAGAATATCCATTCCTGGCCAAGCCCTTGATCTATGGCGGAATCGGCATCAACGAAAGAAACAACCAGTGGGAAGCCCCCCTCGGAATTGCGCTGGAGCAAGGCAACCTGGATCTGGCCAGACTCTTGATCGCCAAAGGCGCGGATGTGAATGCGAAAAACCTTGATGGTGGTGGAAAGACGGTAAAGATATATAGACAGAAGCCTTTCGCTGGCGTGGAAACCATCTCCCTTCCAGAAAATACGCTGCTGATGGTAGCCAGTAACAGAGGAAATCTCGAAGCTATGAAACTGTTGTTGGAAAACGGTGCAAATGTCAATTCAAAAACCAGCCAAGGTCAAATCGCACTTATGAGTGCTGCCGAAACGGGAAAAGTGGATGCCGTGGATTTATTGCTTGCCCAAGGCGCCGATATCCAGGCTGAAGATGCCAGCGGGAAAACGGCTCTGATCTACGCGGCCGGGCGGGGGAGTTTGGAAACAGTCAAAGATTTGTTGTCCAAAGGGATTCGTTTTTCGCCGGCGGACAAAAACAATGCATTTATTGAAGCAGTACGTTGGTATCAAAGTAGTCATAGGCCCAGCCAAATAGAAAGCATGAACAAAATTCAATATCTGATGGAGGCAGGCGCAGATATCAACGCCAGGGACGAAACAGGATCCACGCCGTTGCTGCATGCTACCGCGAAAAACGGGACTTCCGATTTGTCAAAAATGTTGATTGATCACGGTGCTGATATTCATGCGAAAAACAACAAAGGAACGACGGTATTAATGCAGGCTAGCGCTGCCTATAAGCCGGATATCGCAAAATTACTTGTTGAAATGGGTGCTGCAGTCAATGCGCGGGATGATGAAGGAAGAACCCCTTTGATGTGGATGGTATCAACGACTATGGATAACAACACGAAAATGCTGATATTGCTTGACGCAGGCGCAGATATTAACGCGCGGGATAATCAGGGCGGAACTCCCCTAATTTTGGCCGCAAAGCACGGTGGTGGCAGAAGGTTAAAAATGAACTTGCTGCTGGATAGAGGCGCAGCGATTAATGTGCAAGATCAATATGGGAAAACTCCTCTGATGTACGCGGCCTGGGGCGGCCCACCCGAAATCATCCTACGAATGCTGGAAATGGGCGCTAATCCGCATGTCCTTGACCAGGGTCGCCGTAGTGCTCTCGACTATGCGCTGGAATGTGACAAAAAATATAATATTCCTGAGTTTAAGAAAACGATAGAATATCTGAAGCAATATGGAGCCAAATAATTTAAACGTCCCCATCTCGCTTTGCGTCCCTAGCCCGGCCTCCAGCCCGCCACCGACGTGGCGGGCTTCCGTTTGCCGTTCGTCGGGCCGCCTTGGCATCAGACCGCCGGGAACCGCATCGCCTCCCGCAGATTCCTGCCCTATCCCGTCGGCGTCATCCTCCCCGGCGCATACTGCCCCGGTCCGGATCACGCCTCGTTACTGCCTAGCGTCTGTTGCTGCCTGGGTAGCAGCCACCGCGCCCGATCCATCGGCCACGGTAGCTGCCGGAGGACGGGGGAACGGGTGCCATCATTCAGCCCAGTCATGCCGGCCCATCCGATAATAGAACGTTATGTCAAAAGTAGTCCGCTACGCGTCTACCGCTCGCTTTCGCTGCGCGCCCTTCGGGTTGACATAACGTGGGGCTATTATCCGACGTGTCGGCAGGTGGCGGCAGCTCACTGGAAGTTTTCCCTGTCGGAATCGCCTCGGTCGGCTAGGGTCTCGGACCTACCCCCAGCCCCTCCCGCTTTTTCGGCGGGAGGGGAGTTTTATTCCCGCAAGCCTTGCTCCCGCTCCCATTGTTTCCTGCGCAAGGCTTCCGCCAGAGAAAACACCTTGGCGGTTTCAGCATCGGGCTCTGGCGAGATAGACTCCTCTGCCACCGAAACCACCGGGTTCACCAGCACTTCCGGGACGCTGACAGGAGGATCTATGTCCGGTAGTTTTGTGACGGGTGGTGGCAGTTCAGGCCGGCTGTTTGGCGCGCCCTGAGTTTTTCTGCGCAGCCATTTGATGCTGTGCCGGACTTCCACCTGCTGCCCGTCCTGGCAACGGGTAATGCGCAGGTAACCTCCTGATCTCAGACGATCCATCTGGTAACGGACCGCCCGCAGGCTGATCCCGAGTTCATCGGCAATCCGTTGATGGTTGAACCGGCAGCCGCCGAGAACCTGACCCCAACGCTCTCCGTCCGGATCGGTGCGATCCGAGGTTACCCTATTGATGCACCATAAAAAGCACCAGACGGCGATTCCCATGGCCTCGACGTGCTTTCCTTCCAACAAGCCGATAGATACCGGAAAAGTAATGAACGGGACTTTATCCGGATGTAGCTGTGCTCTGTTGGACGGTTCCGCTACTGGCAGATTCGCTCTTTGCCAGGATCCGTCGGCGCCCTTCGCCGGCAGCAGACTTTGAACAATCGCTGCAATATTTTCCATACTCCTTCTCCATCATTTTCATCGGTTTGATTTTATCTGAGGGTCTCTATCAGACCTTTTTCTGATCCTTATTGGAGCTGGTCCCCTTTAGGTTCCGTTGTAATTTCTTCTGTAAGGTATTCTCTGTATGTTAGGGAGCCGCTCATCCTACAGCTGACTGGGCCCGGGCTATGAGAGAGTGACAATGTGTGTCACTCTGATAGCCGCTCATTGTCACTCTCTCTGGCACTCTGCGTCCATCTGATCGGCAATCTTTGTACTTCACGCAGCGTTATCCACAGGCTTATCCACAAGCGCCGCCAGCGCAGTTGCCCATAAAAAAATCCGACCGATCCAGCTTGTTTCATACCCGCTGACCTGTCAGATCATTCTTTTTTTACTTCCTGCGAGCGCCTTCTTTAGAGACGGGGTCCCGGAGTCGTTTGGCACGAGTGGCGTATTCTCTTCGTCTCCTGCCGCTTCAGAGTGTCCCTGCATGTATTCTTCCAGATATCGCACCAGTTCCCAGCGTGGGATGATTTTGCGGCCACGCGCGGAGGAAAAGCCCAACCGCCCGAGATTCATCTCATCGCGCACATACCAGGGGGATACCCCCAGCGCTTCCGCTGCTTCCCTGACATTGTAGGCCAGCTTGTTGCCAGGCGCGATCTGTTCGGTATGCAGCATTGATTTTGCGACAGCGGCTTCCGTAAACGCCATTTCTGCCGCACTAGGCTTTGTTGTTCCTGGTTTCAAAGGGATACGGCAGGGCTCCGGCGCTTCCCCGGGTTTGGCCAACCTGAGGGCCGCGCCGCCACTCCCTTTCACTGCTTTTGTGCTTGCTTTCGCTTTCATTTCAATTCCTCCCTTGTTTCCCCATCATTCCATACTATCCATTAAGGATAGTATTTTTTTAGCTCGCTGTTATTCTATTCCTGTTGTTTAAAAACTGTCAATACCTTTGAATTTCATGTGAATATGTGTGAGGATATGTATTGATTTTTATAAACGAGAGGCATATACTATCTTCGAAGGGTGGTTATTTTCATGACTCATTCGAAATCTGCCCATGTTTTTCCGCTGCAAACCACGTTGCAAAATTTACGGCACAAACAGAAGATGACCCAGAAACAGGTAGCGGAAAAATTGGGCGTTTCACCAGTGACAGTATCCGGATGGGAGATCGGCAAACGAACGCCGGAATCTCAGATGCTGCCGCGAATCGCACAAATTTTCAATACCACAGTTGATAACCTCCTGGGGTATTCAGCGACGGCAGATTCAGTTCGGATCGGAGACGTTGTCTACGTGCCGATCTATAAATCTGTGGCCGTTATTGAAGGGAGGTTAGCCTTTTTGAGTTTTCACGGCACCTATCCCGTCCCGGCCGAGGTCGCTACGGTTTCCCGCGGCGTCCAGGCCGTCCTGCTCCCGGCTCCCGATTCATCTATGGCGATGGCAGGAATTGGGGAGGGGTGCTTGGTCTTGACTCACGTCAACGCCAAGGTACGACCCGGCGATTTTTGCATGGTAATTATCGACGGCAATCGTCTTTGCCTCAGGTATTGCGTCCAAGTGCAACCCGACACCCTCGTCTTGCAGGCTGCAGACTCCTCGCAACCACCGGAAGTCTATACCGCCGGTGATCGTCAACGGGTTTGTATTGTTGGACCGTGCGTGGGACTATTCCATATCCTGCCGCGCGGCATGGGGACAGATTAGATCCGCTCTAGAGCGCTATTTAACCTGCAACTGCATGGGCGCGCCCAACAAACCGATTCTATTAGCAAAATATGTTCTGTGCCGAAAGGCCCGCCGTGAAGACGGACGGGCCTTTTGTCATGAAATATCGGCAGAGGAGGCACAACATGAAGGGAAGCATTCAGAAGAAAGGGGATATTTATTATCTTGTTTTGAGTATTGGCCAAAACCCCGAAACGAGAAAATGGAAGACCCGCTGGATTCGTTCAGGCACCGACAAAGCCCTTGCCGAAGAAGCCTTGGCCCATTTGCTGGTCGAACAGGAACGGGACAAGTTCCTGGATCCGGAGAAGATCACAGTCAAAGAGTTTTTAACTCGCTGGCTGGCCAATCATGTGGAGCCTTCCGTTCGCGAGTCGACCTATGAAAGCTACAAATGGACGGTCGAGACCTTCGTCACGCCCTACATCGGCAGCATCGAACTCAAAGCCCTCAGTCCGCTCCATCTTCAAGATCTGCTTGGCCGCTTGCGCAAACGAAAACCCGCCCTCTCCAAAACAATGCTCCATTATGTCTACGCGGTGTTACGCGGCGCTTTGAACCGCGCCGTAAAATGGTGCCTGATCCTGAACAACCCGATCTTGGCAGTCGATGCGCCGAAAACGGAAAAGTTCCGTTCCTCCTCCTACACGCCCGAATTGTTGAGCAGTCTGATCCTGGCCGCCCAAAACACCCCCTTGCACCTGCCGATTATGCTGGCGGCTACCTGCGGTCTCCGCCGCGGTGAATGCTGCGGGCTGCGCTGGCAAGATGTCGCCCTGGATCGGGGCTTGATGTTCGTCCGCAACTCACTCAACCGCGTGGCCGGCCAATTGAAATCCCAACCCGTAAAAACCCAGCGCTCTGAGCGTTCGATCCGACTCCCTGAGGCGCTCATCACCCTGTTAACCGCGTTAAAACCGATTCAGACCGCCGAAAAGCTGGAGGCCGGCCCGTTATATCAAAAGCTCGATTATGTCTGGGCGTATGACAATGGAACGCCACATGATCCGGCGTTTCTCAGCCACGCCTTCCTGAAACTTCTGCGCAGCGAGAAACTGCCGCTCATCCGCTTTCACGATCTTCGCCACACTCACGCCACGATGCTGCTGCTCGAGCATGTCCCGGTAAAGACGATTTCCGAGCGGCTGGGGCATTCCTCGACCTTGATCACGCAAGATTTATACAGCCATGTCTTGCCGGAAATGCAATTGGAAGCCGCCAATGCGATGGATCGGATCCTGTTGACGCCGCCCATGAAAAAAACGGACGAATCGGTAGTAGCTGAACCGACACCGATCGCAAAATTTCTCCGCACAAAAATCAGTAAAGCAAAGAAAAATCGCAATAAAATGCTGGCCGCCAAAAGATCTAAAATCAAGCTGCCCCAATCAGATTCGCCTGAGGATACTCATCAACATACATCACAAATCATCTCCGAGCACGAAAACCACATCATCGCCTAAGCCCCATAATGAAAGCATCTTCACAACTCAACCCCGTCAAACACCCCGAAAAAACAACATTCTTGCAAAACACAACTACGATTTTTAGAAGACTTTTAGAAATGGGCATAAAAATGGCTCCGGCAAAAATCGCCGGAGCCATTGATTTTGTTTTGGTGACCCACCCGGGACTCGAACCCGGAACCCTCTGATTAAGAGTCAGATGCTCTACCAATTGAGCTAGTGAGTCTCATATCACAATTTTGAATTATAGCCCTAGTCGGGGTAGATGTCAAGCCAATGCCTGATTAAAACATGGATTCGAGCACGATAGTCTGCTCGCGGTCAGGTCCAACAGACACGATCCCCAGCCGTGCCCCCGAAAGTTCGCTCAGACGTTCGACGTAGCGACGGGCATTAAGAGGCAGGTCTTCATAGCGACGAATACCGGTAATATCGGCCTGCCAGCCGGGAAGGTCCTCATAGACCGGTTCCACTTCACCGAGCACCTTGAGGCTGGCCGGGTATTCATTCAAGGGCTTGCCTTTGTACAGATAACCCGTGCAAATTTTCAGTTTGGGCAGTGTATCTAAGATATCCAGACGAGTGATGGCCAGGCAATCGATCGAACTAAGCTGACAGGCATATTTAACGACCACGGTATCAAGCCAGCCGGTACGACGAGGGCGACCCGTCGTCGTGCCATACTCATGCCCGCGTTCGCGGATCAGGTTGCCGGTTTCCTCATGCAGCTCCGTAACGAACGGGCCTTCGCCTACTCGCGTAGTATATGCCTTCACAACGCCAATCACTTTGTCAAGGGTGCTGGGGCCTACGCCCGCACCGATGCATACGCCACCTGCGATTGGGTGTGACGAGGTAACGTATGGATAAGTTCCGTAGTCTAGGTCGAGCATCGTGGCCTGAGCGCCTTCGTAAAGGATTTTTTCGCCACGCTTCAGCGCTTCGTGCAACGTGAAGATTGTATCAGCGACATAGGGGCGAAGCTGATCAGCATAGCCCAGATATTCCGCTAAAACCGACTCATAGTCCAGCGGCTGTTTGCCGTAGATTTCAGATAGAATTCGGTTCTTGAGAATCAAATTATGCTTCAGACGCAGTGCGAATTCTTCTGAATCCATCAAGTCAACGATGCGAATGCCGACGCGGCTGTTCTTATCAACATAGCAAGGCCCGATGCCCCGTTTCGTAGTACCGATCTTTGCGTCACCCCGCGACTCTTCGTCTGCTTCATCCATCATTCGATGGTAAGGCAAAATGACTTGAGCCCGGTTGGAAATCTGAAGTCCAGCCAGGTTGATGCCTCTGGCTTTCATCGCGTTGATTTCTTTCAGAAGGTGGGCCGGATCAACGACAACTCCGTTGCCGATGATGCAGGTTTTTCCCGGATACAGAACACCGGAGGGCAACAGGTTGAGTTTGGATTCCACTCCTTTGACTACGACGGTGTGTCCGGCGTTATTTCCTCCCTGGTAACGAACGACGACTTGCGCCTGTTCCGCCAAATGGTCGACGATTTTCCCTTTGCCTTCGTCACCCCACTGAGTTCCCATTACGACAACTGATGACATTGCTACACCTACTTTCTTATAGGCCGAATCTGGCCATGATCTTATCAATATGCCTTAGCGGATATTCGGCTTCAAAGCAGAAGCCGATGTCCGCATCTTTTTTTGCATTGGTTTTGACGTCAGCGCGTCGGGTCGTCGAATTGCACTTGTGCATCTTGGTGACTGTCAATCATGGGTCAGCCCGCCATTGCAGTGTTCACGTTTTTTTATTTCCCGGGCAACAATCACGCCGGAAACCGAGGCTTGCGCCAACCCCCTTGTCACTCCGGCCCCATCGCCGACTGCGAAAAAATTGAGTATCTTTGTTTCCAACACATTGCTCAGGTGCAGTCGAGAAGAGTAAAATTTAACCTCAACTCCATATAGCAGGGTATGCCGCGAACCGACACCCGGAGCAACCTTGTCAAGAGCTTCGAGCATCTCAATAATGGCGATCAGATGCCGGTACGGCAGCACCAGGCTTAGGTCGCCGGGCGTCGCTTCTTTCATTGTTGGCGTCACCATGCCACGTCCAATGCGTTCTTCCGTGGACCTGCGTCCGGCCTTCAGGTCGCCGAGGCGTTGGACGATGACTCCGCCGCTAAGCAAGTTGGCCAGCTTCGCAATGGATTTTCCATAAGTGATTGGTTCCTTAAACGGCTCCGTAAAACTCTTGGAAACCAAGATCGCAAAATTGGTGTTTTCGGAGGATTTTTCTGCGTTACTATGTCCGTTGACGGTAATGAGACCTGCATTGTTCTCCGCGACCACCACACCATAAGGGTTCATGCAGAATGTTCGCACCCGGTCGTCGAAAGATTTCGTATAATATACCAGTTTTGATTCATACACAACGTCGGTGATCTGCTCCATCACAACCGCCGGCACTTCTACCCTTACTCCAATATCGACCGGGTTGGTGATCAGCTCCAGCCCCATCTGTCCGACCTGACCAGTGAACCATTCCGCACCTTCACGGCCAGGAGCCGCAATCAGATATTTGCTGTAGAAACTTTCACCTCGGGTAGTCTCAACGCCAACGTAACATCCATTCTCTACGAGGATCCTTGAAACGCCGTCACTCGTTCGGATTGTGCACTTATCCTCCAGATGGTCTCGCATCAGCGTGAGGATCTCCAGACATTTATCAGTTCCCAAATGACGTATGCGGGCAGGGATCAATGAAAGATCGGCCGATGCCGCATCCTTCTGAATTTTGCGAACGGCTTCTTTGTTATCGTCGCCATATACGGTTTGTGTCGCGCCGAATTTGAGATAAATGCCGTCCACATAATCTATCAGATCCATCAGGGCGGGCTTGTCCATATAAAGATCCAGCATGCCGCCGAATTCGGTCGTGAGAGTCAACTTTCCGTCACTGTAGGCTCCCGCCCCACCCCAACCGCACAGAATGCCACAGGGCTTGCAATGGACGCATTTTGTCCCCTTTGTGTGAATTGGACATGCCCGAGCTGAAATATCCCTGCCTTTTTCAAGCATAAGCACCTTCAGGCCCGAGTCCGCCATTTCCAAAGCAGCAAAGATGCCGGCGGGGCCGGTGCCGATGATAATAACGTCAAACTCTTTCACACGTATCCACTCCCGATATTCTTCGCAGGTCCAGTTGTTTTTCACAAAAAGAAAGACAAAATCTGCGTTTTGTCCCTCTTAATATTACCCGTTGTATCGTTGCCTGTCAATAAATATCCGAATAATATCGAAGATTTTCATTAAATCGTTCGGCTATTCTTGGCGTGGCGTATAGTCTGTAAACCGGGTAAAACTCTTGTGGAAATATAGCTCAACAGTCTCTGTTGGGCCGTTACGGTTCTTGGAAATGATAAGCTCAGTAATGTTTTTCTTTTCTGATTCAGGGTTATAGTAATCATCGCGATACAAAAAGGCGACCAGGTCGGCATCTTGCTCTAGCGATCCCGATTCACGGAGATCGCTTAGCATGGGTCGTCGCGAAGTTCGACTTTCCGGTCCGCGGCTAAGTTGCGATAGCGCGATGACCGGAACACGCAATTCACGAGCCAGAGCTTTCAGCGAACGGGATATGTCCGAAATTTGCTGTTGACGGTTGTCGATGCGACTATGCGCGCCGCCGTCCATCAGTTGCAGATAGTCGATGATGATACAATCTAGCCCGTGCTCTTTGCTGATTCGGCGAGCCTTATTGCGGAGTTCTATGGCAGTAACGTTTGCTGTGTCATCGATAAACATGGGAGAACCCGACAAGCGATCGGCTGCATCCACGAGTTTCGCCCATTCTTCGTTGCTCATGGCGCCCGTACGAAATCGCTGGCTGTCGATCAGGCCTTCGGCGCACATCATACGCATAGCAAGCTGCTCTTTCGGCATTTCCAGGCTGAAGATCGCCACGGACTTTTTGTCGCGGGTCGCCATGTATTGGGCCACGTTAAGCACAAACGCCGTTTTCCCCATACTCGGGCGGGCAGCGATGAGGATCAGATCGGAACGTTGAAAACCGCCCGTAAGCTTGTCAAGGTTAGCAAATCCGGTAGGTATCCCTGTTATGCCGCCCTTGGCCTTGTGCATCTCGTCAATTTTATCCAGGGTGCTGAAAATAATTTCTTTGATGGGTTGATACTCCTGACCGCTCTTGCGAGTGGCCACTTCGAGGATTTTTTGCTCGGACTGGTCCAAAATCCGTTCGACTTCCTCCGATTCGGCGTAACCCAGAGAAGCGATGTCCGTAGCCGCGTTGATGAGACGCCTCAACAGGCTTTTTTCCTGCACAATCTTGGCATGATAGGTAATGTTGGCCGCAGTTGGAACTCCGTTGGCCAGAGAGGTAATGTACGAAATACCGCCAGCCTGTTCCAGCGTACCTTCTTTGCGAAGAATGTCTGTTACCGTAATGAAGTCAATCGCCTCACCACGTTCGAACAACAACATTGCTGCGCGATAAATCAGCCGGTGGGCTTCCCTGTAAAAGTCCTCGGGCTGCAACACATCCGATATTTTGGCGATTGAGCTCTGCTCGATCAGCAATGCGCCAAGAACGGATTGTTCGGCCTCGATGTTCTGCGGCGGCACCCTATCCAGCATTACAGCCCTCTCCTTTGACCTCTTTCCCAAATAACATTTTCAGTGCGTCTTCCACACTTTCCAACGGTTGAACTTTCAAGCCCAGATGATCTGCAGGGATGTCTTTTTCATTTTCCTTAGGGATAATCATGAGACTCACGCCTGCCTGTTTAGCACCGTATGCCTTTTCAAAGACCCCTCCCACCGCTTTCAATTTGCCTCGGATCGAGATTTCGCCTGTCACGGCAACGTCCTGGCGCAGCGGTTGTCCGGTGATGACCGAGATCAAAACGCTGAGAATCGCAAGACCTGCTGAAGGCCCATCAATTTGACCGCCGCCGATGACGTTGACATGAATATCATATTTCGCTAGATCACGACCCGTAATCTGACGCACCAGCGCCGCTGCATTGAACACCGAGTCTTTCGCCATACTGCCCGCCGTATCGTTAAAGCGGATAACGCCCTTACCTTTTTGCGCAGCCGGGAAGCAAACAGCTTCGATCTCAATCACTGAGCCGAGATAGCCAGAAACACCCAGTCCGAAGATCTTGCCGGTTTCCCACTCCGTTGATGCCTTACGGTTGACGTATGGAGTCATCCGACTCACCTGCAGAACGCGGAATACGTCATCCCGTTTGATTTTTTGGATATTTCTACGCCCTTTGCCGCGACGATACAACGCCAAACTGTAGGAGTCCGCTAACAAACTAACTGCCTTACGGCCTTCCACAGTATATTCACTGATCAGCATCGGCACAGTTTCATCCATGCTTACTTTCAGTTTCGTGGCGGCATTGGTCACGATCACCTCTATCTGTTTGGGCGTCAACGGTTCGAAATACACTTCGGCGCAACGGGATCGTAGCGCCGGATTCAGTTCGCCGGCATCCCGCGTGGTAGCGCCGATAAGCACAAAGTCGGCAGGCGCACCGCCTTTGAAAAGCTTCTTGATATATTCCGGCACGTTCGGGTCGGTTTCGTCATAGTAGGCGGACTCGAAAAACACACGTTTGTCTTCCAATACCTTCAACAGTTTGTTGAGCAGCATTGGGTCCATCTCACCAATCTCATCAATGAATAGAATTCCCCCATGCGCATCGGTCACCAATCCAGGTTTCGGCTCTGGCACTGCCGTCTCCGCCAAGTCGCGCCGTGCGCCTTGATAAATGGGGTCATGAACCGATCCCAGTAATGGGTTGGTTATATCACGGGGATCCCAACGAAGCGTACTACCGTCCACTTCGATAAAAGCCGCATCCTGAGCGAATGGAGTATAGGGAAGCTTCTTAGCTTCCTCCAGCACCAGTCGGGCTGCTGTGGTTTTGCCCACCCCGGGCGGTCCGTAGAGAATAAGATGCTGCGGATAGGGCGAGGCCAGCTTGGAGCGCAGAACCTCTACAGCTCTCTCCTGGCCGACAATCTCGTCCAGCGTCGCCGGGCGGAGAATCTCATTCATGGATTTGGTCAAGCTCTTTTCTTCCAGCAAATTAAGCTTCTCAAGTTTTTTCTGGCTCTGCGGGGTTTCCACACCAGATTCTTCCTTGAGAATCTGCATTCGGATCTCTTGAACGAACTCTTGATGGCGGTCTTCCATCTTCTGCGAGATCTTCTTTTCAATATTTTCTTCCACCGAGCGCCTGGCGATCTGATCAGCCATCTCATTCATGACATCTTCCAACACATGCGGTATTTCTTCCAGTGTCGGCCGATCCTCAAGAGTAAGATCTTCCATTACCATACGTTGCAAAGCCAAAACCCGGTCTGCAAGTTCAGGAGATTGCATGAGTTCAAGCGCGCCAAACTTACTGGCCCGCAGGACAACTTTTTCCGGCCCCCATACACTTGCGCACATATTGAAAACTGCGTGTGCTTCTAGAACCTCTTCCGTAAATTTGCGCATTTCTTCTTCAGACATCGATGCGCCATACACGATTTTTCTTGTTTTTCGCGCTCTGCGAGTTTTAGGTTCCAGTTTTGGTTCCGGTTTGGTTTCCGTATCGGAAACGTCTTTTTTTCGAACCACGTTATTCTCCAATCACTTGGACTTTGATTTCCGCTGTCACTTCTGGATGTATTTTCATGACAACAGAAGACGGTCCCAAATTTTTTATCGGCTCAGTAATTTCCATCTTCCGCCGGTCAAGTTCGAGCCCATGCTGGAGTTTCGCTGCATCTGCAATATCTTTTGTGGTTACAGCACCAAACAATTTTCCACCTTCGCCTGCTTTTGCCTTCACTTTTACTTCAATTTGGCCGAGTTGAGCGGCCATGAGCCGAGCCTCTTCCAGCTGGCGTTTCTGGCGGTCTGCAGTTGCATTTTTTTGTTGCTGCATTTGATTCATTGTATCCGGGGTCGCTTGGGCTGCCAGCTTGCGAGGTAGCAAGAAATTGCGCGCATATCCTTCGGCAACCTCCAATACGTCTCCCTTTTTGCCGAGTTTCTTAACTTCCTGCAGTAAAATCACTTTCATCGTTATTCATTCTCCTCTCCAATATAGTCAGCAATAACCGCTTCCAATCGCTTACGGGCTTCAGCAAGATCTACGCCGTCAATATATGCGCCGGCCACTGTTTGATGTCCGCCGCCACCAAAAGCTTCCATGATCACCTGAACATTGACATCTCCATTGGAGCGCGCGCTGATTCCAACACCGCCCTCGGAGGGACACAGAACAAAGCTGGCTCTGATGCCTTCTATCGTCAACATCGTATCAGCTGCCTGAGCGGAAATAATCTGGCCATTCTTTACTTCGGAAGGGCAGACTGCGATGACCGCTCCGCCTGAAAGGCTCTGCGACTCTGCCAAGATAGCAGCACGAAGCTTCAAAGTTTCCATGTCGACCATGAACAGATGTCGCACGATTGCCGGATCTGCACCAGAGCGACGAAGATAGGCTGCCGCCTCAAAGGTCCTCACCCCGGTCTGAACGGCGAAGTTTTTCGTATCCACTACAATGCCGGCAAACAGCGCCGACGCCTCCAACCGGGTAAGTTCAATCTTTTCATCGAAATACGTCAGCAACTCCGTCACCAGCTCACTGGTCGAAGACGCAGACGGCTCCAGATAAACAATCATTGGAGACGGGATAAAATCTTCTGATCGGCGGTGGTGATCAATGACCACCCTGCGGTCAACGATGTCAAGCAGCCTTGGCGCTGCTGTCAAAAAAACGCGGTGCGTATCCACTACAAACAGCAATGTCTTTGGCGTAACCCGTTGCAGTGCCTGCTCTGCTGTCAAAAACAACCCGCCGTATTCAGCATAGTCCGGCAGTAATTCCTGCAATTTCTCGAAGGACATGGCCACCACGCCCACAACGATATTCACTGTTTTCCCTAAGTGAGCAGCCATACGGGCTACTCCCATCGCCGAGCCGAGGCAGTCGAAATCTTCTCCCTCATGTCCCATGATCATTACGTCTGTGGCTTCCTGCATGAGTTCCCGAATCGCATGAGCGACAACTCGAGCTTTCACTCGAGTATTTTTTTCCATTACTTTGGCTTTGCCTCCGTAGAACTGGACCTCGTCGTTGACATACACCGCCGCCTGATCGCCGCCGCGACCAAGGGCCAAATCAAGGCCGGTCTGCGCTTTTTGCCCCCGTTCGCTCATAGTCATCCCGCTGGCGGCGACTCCCATGCTGAGAGTAACCGGCAACTTATTGCCGACCCTCAGAGCCCGTACTTCGTCCAAAATGTCGAATTTTTCGCTGATCATCTGGTCCAAATCATGGCGAGAAAATATCGCCATGTACATATCTTCGGAATACTTGCGGAGGAATCCATTCAGGTGACCGCACCATGTCAGCAAATGCTGGTGAGTTTCCGTTTGCAGCGCATTTCGTTGGTTCTCATCCATCCCCTGAAGCACATCCTCCAGGTTGTCAATCTGGATGAAGGCAAAAACCGCCTCATTTAGGGCACTGCCCTTGTCCCCTGAGGAACAAACCGGTCCGGGTTCAGGCAAATCGTCGGGTCCGAAACGGGGTTGAGCGACCTCACCTTGAACGAGCGGCGCTTGCGACGGCAATAATTGGGATGAAGGCGGCGACTGGCGATAACTTCTTTTTTCGTTCATCAGCTATTCTCCCGCATCAGTTTTTTCTGGAGGCGGCAAGGGACGACGCAATTTACGAATGTCGAGCGCAATCTCAAATGCCCCGAGAAACACAACGGCTTGCATAATAAACCCATTGGTGAAAACGAGGGTCACAAACAACCAGCGGAGGAACTTGGGCAACCCATGTTTTGCGGCATAAAAGAAGACGACCGAAAGCCCCTGAAGCATGAGCAGCATGCTAGTGGCGACTTGCAGGTTAAGTCCGGCGTTTGCAAGCATTTCCAGCTCACGGCTTTTACCCCAGTAGATTAACAACATCGAAACAATGAACGCATACAGAATTGCCGGCGACAGCGTCCAAACGGAAAATGCCGGAAACGCAGCGATATTGTGGCCTAGTTTCCGCAGCACGGCTCTGGCAACCACAAAATTGAGAAACGTGTCCACCACGGAGGCCATCGCAAACCCAGCTGGAAGAATCAGTTTCATCATCGAAAGCATCCCGTGCATACTTTCTGAGACTTGGGAAAGCTCCGCCTCTTTTAAGCCAAAATTTCGATATATGTTGATCGCCTGATCTACCGCCTTAGCCATCGCTTCGGATTGATCCGCCAATGGGTTGATATTCAGAACGACCGCGCTAATGGACAAAACAATGATTTTTGAAACCAGAGAGGCCACCGCCCCCAACAGAACAGAGGTAACTGGAGAAAAACCCTTGCGAAAGCAATGACCAAGAACAATTCCGGTTAACCCGAAGCCAACGGCCACCCCGATTGCATGCAGCGGATGAAGCAGAATGGCGATCAGTATCCCGGCGACAACCGTTGCCATTAGGCTCCACTTGTAACCATGCCGTACACCCAAAAGAATGATGGGAACCGGCCAGATCAGATTGACAAAGGCGCCGATAAAAGGAATGTATACGCTGATCAATGCAAACAGAATGGCAACGGCAGATAGAATTCCACCCTCAACCATCGGTTTCACGCGGGAAGTACTCATAGTTCACCTCATTTATCAATACGGAAAGGAATTCGCCCAATACTGTCAGTTTCCTGCCGAGAGATACTCCTATGTGTTAGTTTACCGGGATATTCGCCATTCTATTCTGGAAAGAAAAAAAATGAGCGACCGAAAAAACGGCCTCTCATTTCATTGCCTGTCCGGCGTTTCAACTTACTCCGTCGTGAAAGGCAGCAGTGCAATACTGCGAGCCCGTTTAACGGCAAGTGTCACTTGACGCTGATGTTTAGCACAGTTGCCAGAAATCCGCCGAGGAAGAATCTTCCCCCGTTCGCTGACATACCGCTGCAATCGGCCAATTTCTTTATAGTTGATGGAGTCAATTTTATCCACGCAAAAACTGCAGACTTTTTTGCGGGGTCGTCTTCCTTTTTCCCGTCTCACTTTACTGAACCCTCCTTGCATCAGAATGGAATCTCATCATCCGGCGCCACGTCTTGCCCGAACTGGGTTGCCGCGTCATGGGGTACGTTGCTGCTTTCAGTGGCCGGTACGCTACTACGGCGTTCCAGGAACTCCACTGACTGGGCAACGATCTCGGTGACCCAACGTTTTTGGCCATCTTTTCCTTCGAAGCTGCGGATTTGCAGGCGGCCTTCAACCAAGGCACGTTGCCCTTTGGTCAAGCTGTTGCCACAGTTCTCGGCCAATTTATCCCATGTTACGATGGTGATAAAGTCGGCGTTGTCTTTGCCGCCACCAAATCGGTCCACGGCCAGAGTGAACGTCGTGACCATTTTTCCGCTCTGCGTAGTCCGGATTTCCGGATCCCGCACTAATCTTCCCAGTAAAAACACCTTGTTCATGGATCAGACCTCCCGACTATTCATCTTCTTTTACGATCAAGTGCCGCAAGATGTCGTCGGTAATCTTCATCACGCGATTCAGTTCAGCTACTGTTTCGGGCTTGCCGGTGAAGTGGAAGATGCAGTAGTAGCCATCGGTGAAATCTTTCACCAGATAGGCCAGACGGCGTTTGCCCCAGCGGTCGATCTTCTCGATCGTGCCACCATTGTTCGTTACCAAGGTTTCAAACTTGGCGACCACCGCTTGTGTTGCTTCTTCTTCCATCGGTTTGATGATGAATACGAGTTCATACTTTCTCAACAGGTTCACCTCCTCCTTTGGACTATCGGCCCCTCTTTGGGGCAGGGGAGTAAATGCCCGAGTGTTCAGGCTTATTTATTTTATAACAACGGCTGCGGGAAAGCAACCCCGAAGTTAAATTTACACATTAAAGCGGAAATAAACGACATCGCCATCTTTCATCTCATATTCCTTGCCTTCCAGACGTACCAGTCCTTTTTCACGGGCTGCATTCTGACTGCCGCAAGCCACCAGGTCGTCAAAGTTGACGATTTCCGCCCGGATGAAACCTCGTTCAATGTCAGTGTGGATCTTGCCGGCCGCCTGTGGCGCCTTGGTTCCCCTGCGAATGGTCCAGGCACGAACTTCTGGTTCACCAGCCGTGAAGAAGTGCATCAGCCCCAGCAGTTTATACGAGGCTTTGATTAGTTGAGCCAGGCCGCTTTCCGGTAAACCAAGCTCCTCCAAAAACGCCTTCGATTCCTCTTCCGACAATTCGGCGATTTCCGATTCAATACGGGCTGAGATAACGACGACTTCAGAGTTTTCTTCTCTGCTGTATTTGCGGATTATTTCCACCCCGGCATTCGCCACGCCTGCACCGACTTCGTCTTCTCCGACGTTCGCCACGTACATGATCGGTTTCAGTGTCAGCAGATTCATGTCGCGCACACTCTCAAGCTCTTCCGCCGTCAGTCCTTGCCGCCGCGCCGGTTTGCCTTCGGAGAGCTCACCCAGAATTCGCTTCAACAGTTCCATTTCGCCCAAAATCTTCTTGTCGCCGCTTTTCAACAGGCGCTGGGATTTGGGGATTCGTTTCTCCACTGTTTCGATGTCGGCCAGGCACAACTCCGTATTGATGATTTCAATATCCCGCAACGGATCGATGCCGCCTTCCACATGGGTGACGTTGTCGTCGGCGAAGCAGCGCACGACTTGCAACACGGCATCCACTTCGCGGATATGGGCGAGAAACTTGTTGCCAAGACCCTCGCCGGTGGAGGCGCCTTTTACCAGGCCCGCGATATCCACGAACTTCATCGCTGTAGGTGTCGTTTTTTTGGGATTGAACATTTCGGCCAACTTCCACAACCGCTCGTCAGGCACTTCCACAATGCCGACGTTGGGCTCAATCGTGCAGAAGGGATAGTTGGCAGCCTCCGCCCCGGCTTTGGTAATAGCATTGAACAGGGTGCTTTTGCCTACATTGGGTAAACCGACGATACCAACTTCAAGTGAAGTGCTCATTTATGGATTCTCCTTCTTCGTTTCCAGCGTTTTCAGCGCCTTCTCAAATTTTGGCCGGGGAACGAGGACGCGGCGTCCACACCCCAGGCACTTGATACCGATGTCCATGCCGGTACGAACGATTTCCCAGCGGTCGGAGCCGCAGGGATGAGCTTTCTTCATTTTGGCGATATCGCCCAGCTCCAATTTGATCGGCATATTTCACCCGTTCTCCCTCTAGTTCGCTATTAACGCTGCTTGCTTATCGCCAGAGCAGTTCATATCTTCTACTCTCAGCCGACGATGAATAAACGCCACGAAATTGTATTTTTTCCTGTCCCAGAACCCGCTGGACGACTTCAGCGTCAGTATCGTTGAAAGCAACGCTTTGTCCGCAGCTGGCTGTTATTTCCCGCGGAGTCGGGATCATCTCCACCGCGATTCCCACCTGCTGCAGCAAGCGTTCGACCCGGATCGCATGATGCACGGAATCAAAGACGATCAGTCGGTTCATAACGTAATGGCGCAACTTGATCCTGTAAGTTCGTTCAGAATGGAGTACATATTAGTCACCGATCCTACCGCCAATTTTTCCTTGAGTTCGAAATAGTCGAGGCAAGTGCCGCAAACCAGAATGTTTACCCCTCTACCGGAGAGTTCCTGCATCGCCGGTAAAACGGGTGATTCCTGCGCTGCAAGATACACACCGGAATTAATCAGCATGATCGTTTTTGGCAAAGGATTCGTTTCCAGCAGGGAAACAAAGAAGGATTTGATCAATATTGCGCCGAGCGTGTCACTCCCATGGCCCAGCGTGTCCTTGGAAATCAAAAAAACCGGTCGTTCGTCTGTCGCTGACAATTCTGTCGCGGGCGCAGGAGCTGTTGGCTGAGCAATGTTCGTTCCCGCGAGCATCCTGACATGATATAGCCCGCCCGCCGCTTCGATGCTTACGCCATATCCGCCGGCTGAAGCAAATTTGGCAACGTTCTCTTTCGCGGCAGCATTGTCCACGATTACGGTCAGCGCTTCGGGCCGCTGATCAAGCGCTTTTTTCGTCAAAATTACCGGCTGGGGGCAGGCAAGTCCCCGGCAATCCAGTGTCGTATTATTTTGTTCCTTTTCATTTGACATTGATTTGTCCTTTCCCTTTCTTGACGACTCTTCCGATGCAGGTTGCCGCAGCAACTCCGGCTGATTTCATTTCCTGTACGATTGATTCCGCCTGCTCAGATGGCAAACTAATCAGCAACCCTCCCGAGGTTTGCGGATCGAACAACAGGTCCTGAATATTCACCGGCACACCCGAATCAAAAAAGATCAGCTTCAGATATTCCCGATTGGCATATGCCCCTGCCGGAACAAGGCCCATCGTGGCGGCAGCAGCAGCATCCGGCAACAACGGAATCGCCCCGCTGTCGATTTGCAGCTCCACGCCGCTGGCAGAGGACATTTCATAGGCATGGCCGAGTAGACCAAACCCAGTGATATCGGTGCAAGAGTGCACCGTGTATTTTTCCATGACTTCCGCCGCATATCGGTTCAGTTGCGCCATGCTTTGGGCTGCGGCGGTCACGCCGTCCGCGAAAAGCTCCGCCCGTAGAGCGGTGTATAGCACGCCGGTGCCGATGGCTTTGGTCAGAATCAAGGCATCGCCAACCTGTGCGCCAGCATTGGTCAGGATTCTGGACGGATGAACCGTGCCTGTCACACTGAGCCCGTACTTGGGCTCGTCGTCGTCAATGGTGTGTCCGCCGACCATCACCGCGCCGGCCTCCGCAATCTTCTGCTGACCACCGCTGAGTATGGCAAGTAAAACCTCTGCATCCAGACGGCACACAGGAAAAGTGACAATATTCATGGCTGTCAATGGTTTGCCACCCATGGCGTAGACATCGCTGAGACTGTTGGCTGCCGCGATTTGACCGAACAGATACGGGTCATCAACAATCGGCGTGAAGAAATCGAGGGTCTGGATCAACGCCGTTTCATCGTTTAGAAGATATACGCCGGCATCATCGGAAGTGTCGATCCCGACAAGTACTCTAGGGTCGTGAATCGGCGGCAGTTTGGCGAGAACGTCGGATAGGGCACCCGGCCCTATTTTAGCAGCTCAACCGCCCCTTTTCGTGAAATTAGTCAATTTCATGCCGTCCCGCCTCCTTTCCTCGCTATGTACCATGACCATACTTGAATTCCGTCTCTTATTGTACAACATTCTTTACTGTTACGGCAAAGAAAAACACTGCGTCCCGCGTGCGGTCCACAGTGTTTTATGACTATTTTAGGGTTCATCCAATTTGAACGATGTGCTGGGGTGCATAGCCAATCGCTGTCAGACGTTTCGTAAGTTCCGTGGTATCTTGCGCATTGAAGCGGATGATCAGTTCGCCGCCGCCGCTATCTGTGGTATATGTGGCCAAGCTACTGATGTTGATGTTCAATTCTTTAAAGATCCCTGTGATTTCATGCAATACGCCAACCTGATCCGATACGCTGAAGGTAAATCGAGTTTTTCCTTCCTTAAGGCCCATGATCTCGACGAAACTGTTGAAAATATCGGTCTCGGTGATGATACCAACTACGCCGCCAATTGCATCCACAACGACAAGTCCAGCGATATGATGGTTGGACATCGACAATGCCGCTTCTTCGATTGTTGCGCTCACATTGATCGTTACGACATCTTTATGCATGATATCTTTGACTTGCATTTTTGCCAGGAGATAATTCAGTTCAAATATTGATAGCGTCGTGGCGGGTGAAGGGGATACCGACCGCAGGTCACGGTCGGTGACGATGCCCACCAGCGTCCCGTTATCCACTACCGGCAACCGTCTGATCTTATAATTCCGCATCAGTTCCGATGCGTCGGCGATTGTTGCTGTAGATTCAATCGTCTTGGGGTTGGGAGTCATTCGTTTTACTACAAACATCTCTTTGTCGCCCCTTTCGCAATTTTATGATCTGGTAGTTAACCGCCGAGATAAGCCTTGCGAACCTCTTCGCTCTCGGAAAGTTCCTTCGCTGAGCCGGAAAGAATAATCCGTCCGGTTTCGAGCACATAGGCCTTGTGGGCAATTGATAGCGCCATGTGTGCATTCTGTTCCACGAGCAGGATCGTTGTCCCACTAGCATTAATCTCCTTGATGATTGAGAAAATTTCCTTCACCAGAAGAGGCGCAAGGCCCATGGATGGCTCATCCAATAGCATCAGGCGCGGTTGGCTCATCAATCCTCGTCCGATGGCCAGCATTTGCTGTTCACCGCCGGACAATGTTCCAGCGATTTGCGAACGGCGTTCACCCAAACGGGAAAATCGTTCAAAAACCTTGTCAATGTCCTTGCGGATTCCCTTCTTGTCATTTCGAATATAAGCGCCTAGCTCAAGATTTTCTTCCACCGTCATGTTGGCAAAAATCCGGCGTCCCTCGGGAACCTGGCTGATCCCCCGACAGACAATATCTTCAGCTGCGGTGGAAGCAATGGATTTTCCTTCGAATTTGATATCGCCGGTCTTGGCTCTCAAAAGGCCGGATATCGTTCGCAAAATCGTACTTTTCCCTGCACCGTTGGCGCCAATCAGCGTGACGATCTCGCCTTCCTTCACTTCGACGGTAATTCCCTTGAGTGCATGAATGGCTCCATAATATACATTAATATTTTCGACCTTTAGCATCAATGCACCTCCTCACCGAGGTAAGCCTCGATTACGCGTGGATTGCTTCGGATTTCCAGCGGAGTTCCCGCCGCGATGATGCTCCCGTAATCCAACACATATATTCTTTCGCAGACGCCCATGACGAGACTCATATCATGTTCGATCAGCAGAATCGTCAGTTTCAGTTCGTCACGGATCCAACGAATCATCTCCATCAATTCATGCGTTTCTTGAGGATTCATACCGGCTGCCGGTTCGTCCAACAGCAGCAGTTGCGGCTCGGCTGCCAACGCCCTGGCGATTTCTAGGCGACGTTGTTCGCCGTACGGCAAATTACGGGCGATTTCATCTCGCCGGTCATCTAGTTTGAACATCTTCAGGCACTCCAGCGCTTTCTGCTCGATGACGTCCTCCTCTGGGTAATAACGCCCGACCCGCATGACCGCTTCTGCAATCCCATACTTCACGTGAAAATGATAAGCAATCTTGACGTTGTCGATCACCGTTAAATCGGAGAACAGGCGGATGTTTTGGAACGTCCTGGCAATTCCATGTTGTGTAACCTGATAAGGTTTTAGCCCCAGCAAACTTTTTCCGTCGAAATCAATCTGTCCGGAGGTGGGTTCATAAACCCCCGTCATTAGATTGAATGCTGTTGTCTTTCCTGCTCCATTCGGGCCAATCAATCCAACCAGTTCGCCTTTGTTGATCTCCATGTTAAAGTTGGAAACGGCTTTCAATCCGCCGAATTCTTTGGTCAGTTTATTTATTTTGAGCAGTGCCATGCTTACCACCTCCCAAAATGCGGCTGAAGATCTTCAGGCTGATCTCCTTGTTACCGAACAATCCCTGCGGTCGATAGATCATCAAAACGATTAGCAACAGCGCATAAATGACCATACGCCATTCAGGATAACTGGCCAACCCTGCTGATATAAAGGTCAGAAGGATGGCAGACGTTATCGAGCCGGAAATACTGCCCAATCCACCTAGCACCACCATCGTCAGAATATCGAAAGATTTCATGAAGGTAAACGAAGCGGGGTGCGCAATGTAAAAATAGTGGGCGAACAGCCCGCCAGCCACACCGGCAAAAGCAGCACCGATAGTGAAAGCGAGGACCTTGTACTTGGTTGTGTCCACTCCCATCGCTTCCGCCGCAATTTCGTTTTCGCGGATGGAGATACAGGCACGACCATGACTGGAATTGATAAAATTCTTAATGAAGAAGATGGTGATCACCATCGCAAAGAACGCCCAGGTAAAGTTCGTATAACGAGGAATTCCCATCAGCCCGGATGCACCACCGACATATGGAATATTGAGGATCGTGATGCGGATGATTTCGCCCAGGCCCAATGTGGCAATTGCCAGATAATCGCCTTGCAATCGCAGCGTTGGCAAACCGATGGCAAAGCCCAATATCGCAGCAGCGCCGGCGCCAGCTAAGATCGCGAGGGCAAAAGACATGCCCAGTTTGACGGTGAACACTGCCGACACATAGGCGCCAACTGCCATGAATCCAGCATGCCCGATAGAAAATTGGCCAGTAAAACCAGTAATCAGGTTAAGGCTGACGGCCAGAATAATATTGATGCAGATCAGCACAATATTCAGCTGCCAAAAGGCGCCGATCACTTCTGTCTCCATCAGCGCCATAATTATGGCATAGATAGCAAAGCAGGTAGCCAATGCTGACAAATCGAGTTTCATTTTACTTCTCATCGCAGCCACCTACACTTTCTCGCGAATATTCTTGCCGAACAAACCTGACGGTTTGAACAACAGAATGACGATCAGAATTATAAACGCCGCGGCGTCACGGAAAGTCGAAGATAAGAAACCGCTGACCAGTGCTTCGATAACGCCGAGCAAAATGCCGCCGACCATGGCGCCCGGGATCACACCGATCCCGCCGAGCACCGCCGCTACGAAAGCTTTAAGACCTGGCATGATTCCCATCAGCGGATCAATCGAGTTGTAATAGATGCCGACCAGTATCCCTGCCGCAGCCGCAAGACTCGACCCAATGGCAAAGGTGAATGAGATGATCCGGTCCACGTTGATACCCATGAGACGAGCTGCATCGGTATCAAATGAAACCGCGCGCATCGCCTTGCCAACTTTCGTCTTGTTGACTACATAAGTCAGAATAAACATCAGCGCCAGCGAAATCGCCAAAATCACTATCTGCTGACTATTGACAACCATGCCCCAGAAATTGTAGGTTGCTGTCGGAAACAGCTCGGGAAAAGTCCGGGGTTGCGGTGTTACCAAAATAATCCCGCCATATTCTAACAGAAGCGACACGCCGATCGCCGTAATCAAAATGGCGATCTTGGGTGCACCACGCAGCGGACGATATGCCAGCCGCTCGATCAACATCCCTACGATCGCCGCGATTACCATTGAAAACAGTAACGCTGGAATGAACGACATCTTAAAATAAGTTGTCGCAAAATATCCGGCATATGCTCCCAACATGTAAATGTCTCCATGGGCAAAATTGATCAGGCGAATAATACCGTAGACCATCGTGTAGCCTAAGGCAATCAGCGCATAAATACTGCCGAGGGAAACGCCATTGATCAACTGTTGAAAGAACTGTTGCATTAACGATGAAGATTCCATGCCTTTGCCTCCTTGTTGCCAAATCCGAACTCGTTTCCATTACGTTGCAGAACAGAAAAAGACTGAACCGAATCCACCTCGGTTCCAGTCTCGCTGTTGTGCGTAGGGATGTTTCCGCCCGCTGGATCCTCCAACGGTTCCTTGTTTTTATACCTGTTGATATTATATGTACACGTAGGACAAGTGTCAATAACGATCGGACACTTTATGTCGTACGGAGCATCGGTTGTCATTTTAAGCGGTCCAATTCCCCCTAAGTTACGAAAATGTGCCTTTTTTTACAAAAAAAAGGGATAAGACCTCCGTCTTATCCCTTCATTGGGAATTTCGCAATCGTGCGTTGATCACGCACTTACTTGAATAATTATAGATCGGCGTCGATTGCTTGTCAAATATTAAATGACTTTATACATGGGAATTGGCTCGGCATTGTTATACATCGCCCATATGCCCGATGGGCATATCCCGGCGCAGATTCCGCAGCCGATACATTTATTTGCATCGACCACATACTCATATCCACCGCTATTTTCCAGATTCTGAATGCGCGATATTGCATTTTCCGGACAGGATTTGACGCACATATGGCAGTCCCTGCACGTTCCGCAGCTTATGCAGCGAGTATATTCATCCTTTACCGCTGGCAATTCGCAGGAATGGCATTTTTTAAAATATGCTGTTTTTATCCGCGCAGCCGGCACGCGGCTCTTCTGTTCCGCAACGAATTTTTCGCTCAAGAGATACGCATTAACTGCCAGAGCTGCCTGACGACCGGCGCCAATCGCGTCAACCAGCCGCCCTGGTTTGGTTGTGTCGCCAGCCGTGAAGATCCCCTCGGCAACACTCAGGTCAGCGGCAGGTTTCAAGTAACCACGCTCCAAAGCAATCTCCTCCGGCAAGTAGCTCAGATCCGGGCTTTCACCGATGGTGATGATCACCATATCCCCTTTAATCAACGCGCCGGTCTGTGTGATAATTCCGTCGGAGGTGACTTCTTTTGTAAATACAGGCCATTGCAGTTCACCGCCCAGTTCTTGGACGTGATCGATTTCCTTTTGATAGGCGGCCGGACGCTGCACGTCGATGCAGACCACCTGCTCAGCTCCCATCTGGTATGCGCCCACAGCCGCGTCCATTCCGGAGTTGCCGCAGCCGATTACGATGACTCTTTTGCCAACCGGCACTTGTTCGCCCCGATTGACAGCCTTGAGGAAGTCGAGGCCTTTCACAATTCTTTCATTTCCAGGCCACGGGATGATTCGGGTCACATGTCCGCCGCTCGCTAATACTACGGCGTCGTTTTCTTTTTGAAGAACTTTAAACTTGTCTTTATCTACCGAGAAATTGGTGACGAATTTTACGCCTATCGACTCAATCCGCGCCAGTTCTTTCTCGAGCGTTTCATGCGGCAGACGGGAACGGGGAATGACTTGCTCCATTTTACCGCCCATCGCTTCATGTGCTTCATAAACCGCTACTTCATGTCCGTCGCGCGCCAACTGCCAAGCCGCCGACAGTCCCGCCGGTCCGCCGCCGATAACAGCGACTTTCTTCCCGGATTTTGCTGCCGGCGCAGGGACTGCAACATCAGCGGAGTAGTTGCCCAATTGTCCAATCTGTGCGGATATATCCACTTGACTCCGTGTACATTCATCCATGCACAGGTTCATGCACACTGCTCCGCAGACAGAACCTGGAAAGGGCGTATACTCCAGAACCAGACGATAGGCTTCGTCGACTTTTCCTTCCCGCAGAAGGTTGAAACGATGTTGTGAAGGAATCGAAGCAGTGCAGTTGAATTCACAGGGGGCCATATACTTCTGGTTTTCCCAGAAAGGCACGCGTTGGCGATAAGTTCCTGTAGCCACCAATCCATATACCTGCCAGTCATCTTCACAGACGTCCCCGAAGATCCCGCCTGGTACCCAGGCGTTTTTCCGGAACGACAGGATATCTGGCGATGTTTTTTTCGGCCGCTCGTCGTAGGTCAGCGGCGTAACTTTTTGCCATTCATCCCATTTCGTCAGAGCTTCAAAAAGCTCGGACCGGCCAATATCTTTCAGAAACGATGGCATTCCCTTGCTAAGATAGGCAATATCTGCTGCCGCCAAGGCTCCTATTTTGACATCTTTCTTGGAAAGCCCGTGCGCCGTGCCGCGGAAGTAGAGCGTTCCACCAACCATTCCCACGCAGGAACGATCACCAACCACCGAGTCGAATGCTTCGCTATCGTAACCGCAAACAACTGCAGTACCACCGGACATGAATTCAAACGAAAAGCTGCCACAATTCTTCAGCACCCAAAACTCCGGCGCCGAATAAAGCGGATCATGCTTCATCATAGATCCGGAACGTGTGCCGACTCGGCCGCCAACAAAGACTTGCCCTGATGCAGCACAGTGCGCGGCGGTATCGCCAGCATCGCCCTTGACAACGATTTTCCCACCGGCATTCAACCAGCCGGCGTCAGCGGATGCCGTTCCTTCCACAATGATTTCGGTGTTATCAAGGCACATGCACCCCACACGCTGGCCGGGGTTGGTCACGTGAAAGCGCAGCAATTTTCCTTCCGGGTGCCACAACGGGCCGCCGATATCGTGCTGCCCGGAGGCTTCGATCGCAAATTCCGTCTCACCTTCAGCAACAGCCGCATTGATAGCCTGCAGCAAATCTTGGGTAGACATTCGCTCATTATCTATTAAGGTATTGATTGTTTTCATACCCGCGCCCCCCCTTAACACGCATACGTGATCGACAGTTTGTCGGCCACCGCACGGTCATTAGTCACCAAGGCATCCGAACGCCCCACCGGCAGAGAACTATTGCCGACCGGAGCCATCAGTTTTTTAAATTCCGCATCAAACGCCAGCATATATTCCACAACATTCTGCGCTGCTTTGTCGATATCGAGTCTCTTGACCAGCCGGGGGTCCTGGGTACAGATGCCGGTCGGGCAGAACCCCGTGTTGCAAGCATTGCAGCGTCCTTTTTCATTGCCGACGCAACCCATCAGCTGGATCAGCAGTTTGCCCATGAAAACACCGTTGGCCCCCAGGCAGATTAGTTTGAATGCATCCGCGGCAGCGTTGCCGGTCATGCCGACACCGCTGCCGCCCCAGAGAGGAATGCGACCCTGGCTGCCTTGTTTCACAGCTGACTGGTAACAGTCCCTGATCTTGGATACTACCGGATGTCCGGTATGGTCGAGAGAAACTTCGTTGGCAGCTCCCGTGCCGCCTTGTATGCCGTCGATAAAGAAGCCACCGCAAATTTTATATGGATCACGCAACAAATTGTTGTACACGGAAACCGAAGTAGCCGATGCTGCGCATTTTATCGCAACCGGCACTCTAAACTTGAAAGCAGCATTCATTGACATGAACATTTTCTGCACGGACTCTTCAATCGAGTATAGCCCTTGATGATTGGGAGGCGAAAGCAAGTCCGCCTTGGGAACGCCGCGGATGGCTTGTATATGTTCGGCAACCTTGGCCGCAGGCAATAGTCCGCCGTCGCCTGGTTTCGCGCCTTGTCCAATCTTGATTATAATGCCGGCCGGGTCGACTTTCATTTTCGGCAATGCTTTGATAATCCGGTTCCAGCCAAAATGACCTGATGCAATCTGTATAAGGGAATATTTAAGATATTCCGATTCCATCAGTTTCACCGGCATGCCACCTTCGCCGGAAGACATGCGTACAGGCATATTATGTTTCTCATTTAGATAAGCGGTTGCCAGGGAAAGAGCTTCCCATGCCCGAGTCGATAGTGCGCCGATGGACATGTCGCTGAAAATCAGCGGGTATATCCAACGTACCGGTGGTACCCATCCCTGCATGCGGATTTCGCCATTTTCGACTGAAAAGGGCAGTTCGTTCGGCATCAGAACCCGTCCGAAAGGCGCCAGAACATCAAAAGTGTGGCGCTCCGAATCCAGTGAAGGGTCTGTCATTTGCGAAATACGGCCAACGACGATTTTATCTAAAACCCTGTCTGCGTTGAGGTTAGTCCGCCCACCACGTTTGATCGGGCTGCCGCCGGCCCTAGCTACAACATTCATCCGGGAATCTTCATTGCGTACTGGCCGGATGGCATTATTGGGACAGACTTTCTCACACATTCCACAGCCAACACAGGCATTGGCGAGTGTATTCTTTTGCCGGATCACTGGAACGGCAGCATGTCGCTGGGTCGGTTCAGGCTGATGACCTGTGGAGATTGTCATGGAACGACGTTCGATACGGGCTTCAATGGCGCTGAATGTACAGGCCGCCACGCAACTGCCGCACATCGTGCACCTTTCCGGCGTATAGCTGATTTTCCACGGCAGATCATTAGAAGTTATATCCTGAGTTTTTACTGTTTCCATCGCTGCACCTCCATGCCGGGCGTAATCATAACGATTTCACGTTCATTCGGGTAGATATCTTTGGTTTCATCCCGTTCCGGCAATATTACATTGAGCCCGCACACTTCCGAAGAAATTGCCATCATATCTTTGGTACCGCCCACGACAACCGGTCGCAGTTTTTTGGAATCGCAACAGGTCATGATGCTGCCATCTGGCAACATGGCAATAACCGTGTTCGGCCCATTGATCTCCAAATGTCCCAATGTCTGGCGGATGGCCCGCAGTTCATTATGATCGGCGCGATGTTCCACTTCGTCGAACGGCAGCGGCGTGATCACATGTTTGTAGTACTTGATCGGCCACTTCAGCTCATGCAGCACATAGTGCAAGGTATACAGGAAGTTTTGGGAGTCGGACTCAAAACCAATGTAGCCTCGATGCAACGACTTTTGATATTCCTTATTCTTGGTATAAAAGGTATTCTCGCCATTTGCACACAGTGTATATCCCTGCAGGAAAAACGGGTGCGCCGCATAACGGACGATCTCGTAATTTGTGTTTTGCCGGCATTGAACGACGACGTTCCGGGCCATCAGGTCACCTTTGTCATCCCACAGTCCAAAATATGTGGCGATATCTCTGGGATCACCGATCTCTTTCAATGTAAGTACATCCGGCCAAAACGAAAAAACATATCCATGATCATCTTTTTCCAATAAGGCTCTGAGTGCCAGCCTAGTGTTCAGCAAAAGGTCTTCCTTGTTTTCTCGGCTGGCGTCGACCAAATAGTCAGGATAGTCGTAAGAAGTAAAGATGTAATAGGGCATAGCCTTGATATCCAACCCCGGTTTGTTGTTTACCTGGGGGATCCATTCGAAAAGATTGCGGAAGCCGCTTTTCTCCATGTAATCCTGTACGATCTTAGCGCCTTTTTGCGTACAAGCCAACGAAAGCAACGGCTTATCCTTATATGGACCGAAAACACCTTCAAGATCCTGCATTACCATTGCAAATCCTGAGTTGTCATGTCCTTCCTGCTGTGGCAACATCAACGACAGGGCCATGGATGCGTGTACCGGATTTGCGCTTTTAATGGCACCGATTCTGCACATGTTAGAATCACACCTTCCTTTTCTTTCTCTAATGAAGAGCATTTCTCTCACTGGCACAGCGGCAAATAAAAAACTCTGCCAAGGGCCGGTATTCCCGGGACCTTCCGCAGAGTTTTTTATACTCACGGTGTACGCTTGCGCGCTGTGCCGCTCGGTCCTGACCGCTTCATCGCGCGGAACCCTAGGCACACTCCCTTGACACGTTTGTGTTTTCCATGCACACGAAATATGTCAAGATTAATTATAGGGACGCAACCTTATGCTGTCAACATGTATATTTAAAGCCAGTTAATTCTGATAAATTCTCAAAGCGCACGCCAGGTATGCGTAGATCCTCTTGGCGTTTTGTATAATTATGCGAATCAAAATATTCCATTACCGGGATGACGAGTCGGCGAGAAGTCTTCAACAAGTCCCGAAGTTCGCCGACGGACAAAGTCGTATGCGCGGAAAAATGCTCTTGAATAACCGCCCCAATGTACTGCATTGTTTTTCTGTATACGTGTACTCCCGATAGGCGAATCAAGCTTCCATCCCGAATCAACGCATCAAAAAATGGCTTAATTTCTTGTGGCGTCCGCTGCATTTTTTCAGCCAACCATTGGGGAGTTATATCTACCACCTCTCGATGTTCAATTATTTTATCCAACAAGTCTTTCATTTGTCCAACATTTTGACCATGCAACTGGGCATGTGACGGCGCCGCCACAAATTCGTCCCGTGTTTTAATCCGTCCACTACCGACGGCCTCTTGCAAAAACCACTCTGCAATATTTGCCGGCAAATTAATTTTTTGACGTAGCGTTTCTCTGGAAATCCCGGGTTGTTCGGGGTTTTGCCTATGAAAGTCCGTCAACACCTTATTCATTTGATTTTGCCATTCCGATAATTTTTCCGCAAGCACATAATAATTGCCTACATGTTTCACTTTTCCCACCCCAACGAGCCGCGCAACCACCTTCCGTATGATTTTCCCATTGGCATATCCAGCCAAGCGCACCCATTCTTCCAGAATAGGCGGTTCTTTAGTCATTCGCAGCAATTCCAGCATAATTGCATCACCATCTTGGCGCAAGAATGCCTCCTTCAAGTTAGCCAGCTGATCGTCGCGTTTATGGTTGCGCGCCGCTGGTCCCAACAGGGTTATTCCACCAATTAAGTCTTGCGGGGAATATCGACGTAAGATTCCCTGATCACCAAAACCAGCCGAAACCGGAACTTCCAGATGCAATCTGATAATGGCCGATTCAACATCTTTTTTCGCAAAAGACATCCTGCCAATAAATTCTCCGGTCCCAATGTGGAAGCGAACTCGAGTACCGGAGGGAAATGGTTTTTTCCACAGTATCGCCGCGTCCCATATTTTACTGGTTTGTCCATGATTTCCCGCGCTCAGGAACATGCCTCGGCCAACTTCGGTTAATGATAGTCCCGCCAGTTTGACAGATGCCCTTTGCCCAGCACCTACAACATTGGTTTGTTGGTTATGTGTCTCAATTTCCCTCACTTTTGCTTCAAGACCACCCGGAAAAACCATCACAGGCTCTCCCGCCTTAAGAGTTCCAGTCAACACTGATCCCGTGACAATCAAGCCCTGTCCTTTCAAATTAAAAGCTCTGTCAATCCACAGGCGAAACGGCGCTTCGCTATCTCGTTCTATCGCAGCCTCTGCCTGGCTTTGCAGCGTCGAACGCAATTCGTTCATTCCTGCACCCGTCAATGCCGAAACCCGGCAAATGGGAGCACCCGCAAGGAAAGTCCCCTCCAGATAAAGTCTCACGTCTTCTTCTACCATCAACAGCCACTCGGCATCGACTTTATCAGTTTTATTCAAGACAACAATACCTCGATTTATCCCGAGACATTGCAGCATTTCAAAGTGTTCCCGTGTTTGCGGCATGATGCCTTCGTCTGCCGCAATTACCAACATGACCATATCAATTCCGCCAGTCCCCGCCAACATGTTTTTCAAAAATCTTTCGTGCCCCGGCACATCCACGATGCCCAGCGTCAAGCTTTCTTCAAAATGCATCGCAGCAAAGCCAATATCAATTGAGATTCCGCGCTTTTTCTCTTCCTGTAGGCGATCAGTATCCGTACCGGTAAGATAACGGATAATGGCTGTTTTACCATGGTCGACATGTCCAGCAGTCCCGACTATCAGGTGTTTCATGCGAATGTTTCCTCGACGATTCCGGCAAGCGCCGCGCAGAGAATCTGATCATCTCCCGGCAGCAGGCAACGCGCGTCTATAATTAACGCGTTTCCCCTAATCAAACCAACAATAGGAATCTTATTATCACGCAGGAGCCTTTCCAGTTTGGCGGCTGACATGTCACCTGGCAGAATCTCTACCCCGAATCCATTCAATTCGACTCCGGGCAACGAGCCTCCGCCCGACAGGGAACGCGTTGGAACTACTTTAACGCCCCATCCTGCAGCTTCTATTGGCGCGAGCTGCCGAGCCAATGTTACAGCTTTCTTTTCAAGATCGACTTCGGTCATGTTCAACATTATCCAACTGGGAATCAATAGTTCAGGCTGTCCTGTCAAATAGTCGATGAGCGTCCCTTCCAGTGCTGCCAGGGACAATTTATCAATCCGAATCGCCCGGAGTAGCGGCTCTTGTTTTAACTTATCGATATACTGCTTTTTGCCGACAATTATCCCTGCTTGACCAGCTCCCAACAATTTATCTCCACTGAAAGTCACCAGATCAAAGCCCGCAGATATACATTCGGGAACTGTCGGTTCGCGATGCTCCGCCAGCATGAGCGGCAACAATGTTCCGCTGCCAACGTCATTAATTGAAATCAAGCCTTTTTCACGGGCAAGTCTGCAAAGGTCCCCAAAGGCCGGCTGACTGGTAAATCCAATGATTTCAAAATTACTAGTGTGCACTTTAAGAATCGCAGCGGTGTTTGGGGTAATCGCCGCTGAAAAATCTTCTAGGTGCGTCTTGTTGGTGGTTCCGACCTCCACGAGAATCGCTCCGCTCTGGCGAATTACATCCGGAATCCGAAAAGACCCACCAATTTCAACTAGCTCACCGCGACTCACCAAGACTTCGCGCCCTCGAGCGACTCCCGACAGTACCAGCAATACTGCTGCTGCATTGTTGTTGACAACGATGGCCTCTTCAGCGCCGGTCAGTTCTTGCAACCTCATCGATACATGACTGTACCGTTCACCTCTGCCGCCCGCTTCCAAATCGTATTCCAATGAACTATATCCCTTCATGACGGAGAGAACTTCAGAACAAGCGCGTTCGCTAAGCGGAGCTCTCCCTAGATTCGTATGAAGAACTACTCCGGTTCCATTGATCACCTTGCGCAGGCGTGGTTCAAGCAGCAACTCGCTCTCCTGGGCTGCGAGTTCGAGTATTCGGTGACTCAGCCTGCCAGCAACAGCCTTACCTTCGCCCTTTATCAAGCCATTCGCTAACTCCAGACGGATTTTGTCAGTAGCATGCCGCAGTAAAGCAACGGCCGCTTCATGATTGAGTTCAGAAAACCGGAAGTCCTTTTTGATTACAGAAAGCATCTGTTCAATGGCTGGTATCTGTCGAAATATTTGATTATCACTCATATGATTCTCGCTTTCTTCCTTACTCTTTACATTACCAAAGCACTTCGTATCTCTCTGTTTAAAAAGGTTAGTCAAAAGCTCGCATTTTCCTCCTTTTTGCATAAAAAAAATAGACACCACGCTTTCTAGAGAAAACGGGTGTCCTCGCTGAATCAATTTCGTGAAATCATTCGATCGGTTGACGCATTTCGCAATTACCTTTAAAGATAGCACCTTCTCCAATAATTAACGACCCTACCTTGATATCTCCGACTATTTTCGCAGTCGGCATCAGCTCCAGCTTATCGCCGATATCCATGTTTCCAGTCACTGAGCCAGCCACGATTGCATTTTTTGCTCCTACGGTCGCCGTAACCCGCCCTGATTCGCCGACAATAATATCAGCCGTTGTTGTGAGTTCGCCCTCAAACTGTCCATCGATACGCAGAGCACCACTCGAAGTGAGGCTCCCTTTGATAGAGGTGCTCGACCCGATCAGGGTTTCCATTTGATCCGACATCGCCAGATTTTTTTTGTTTCCAAACATATTCCATCTCCTGTCTGCTTTATCAAAAATCAAAGGAAGCTGGCAGGATTAACGGCGGTACCATTCACCCTGACTTCATAGTGAACATGAGGCCCTGTACTGAACCCTGAATTCCCCACATATGCAACCAATTGCCCTTTTTTCACGTTTTGTCCTACGGTCACCACAAGTTCGGAGGCGTGCGCATAAGACGTTGTAATTCCATAGCCATGATCAACCGTTACCTGACGCCCGTAGCCACCGTTCCAGCCACTTGCTATAACTACCCCTGCAGCAGTTGCTACAATCGGCGTTCCTGTATCAGCCGCAACGTCGATTCCCGGATGCCAGTCGCTACCACCCCACCGCCAACCAAACCGCGATGTAACAACCCCATCGGCAGGCCAGATTGATGGCGTAGCCGAGATACGCGCATTCCGATCAATCAAGTTTTCCCGAAGTTCCGCCAAGCTTTCCCCTCTGGCCTTTGCACTCACTTGCAACTCTTTAACCAAGTTGTCGAGTTCGGCCGCTTGCGGTTTCACAACCGGCCCCCCAACTCCGCCTACTCCGGACGCAGGGCGAACAATACCAGAACGAGATACCCCCGGCAACTCTTCTTTATTCAACAAACGACGAACTTCAGAATCCAACTGATTCAGTTTTGACATCTCTTCCTGAAGAATTGCTGTATTTTTCGCAAGTTGATTTAGCTGGGAAGCCTGAGCTACATTAACGGTACGCAATGTCTGTAGTTCATCCATATCAGTCTGCGCACGGTGAAGCGTATACTGATAATGAACAACACCAGCAGCTGCAAATATCGCAATTGCGCCAACAGTTGCCAAACATGCTTTGACGACGCGGATCGGCATTTTAAACTGATAGATTTTTTTCCCACGATGCGGCACTATCATTAATGTGTAACAGCGTTTATCCGGTTGCGCAATCTTATTTTGCAATCTAAAACCACCCTTCTCTCCTGTGGAGAAATAAGCGAACACTCATTAGTATTCTTTACTTGATACCAAAATCCTGCTCCGCTAAAACCTTATTTTTTCTTGGCCTCATCCAGCGCTTGTTTTTCTTCCTGTGTCAGTGTGTACGTAGATTCCCCTTTGATGATTGGCTTGGCATATACTCTGGACTCTTCACGTCCATATATTCCCGACAGCACAAAACCCGTTTGGGATGCATCCGTCATTGCAACCGCAAAACTCAGGTCACTCCCGGTATTATCGAAGGCATTGAACCGAACCAATCCTACTTGCTGAATATGCGTTCTGCTCTCCCTTTCAAGTCTGTCACATTCATTCCGAAGCTCCGTCGCAGTTTGTTTAAGAGCATCAATGTCATTAATTCGCTCCAGCATCATTTTTTCGATCGATTCACCGGTCGCGCCCCTCATCATTTTCTTATACAGATAACTGAGGCGATGCAACTTCACTACCAAATACAATGATGACAAACCAAAAAAAGACGAAACGATGACCAGCGCATAAGTCAAATGAGTAAGTTCAACACCCGATAACGGATTTATCACTGCTGCAGAATCCATGGTACCACCTTTCTGTTTGAGACGACTGAAAGCGGTTATTATTTTACCGCATTTTTCGCCTTACAATATTGCCCAAATTGCTGGTTTTCATCATATTTAGTGGGCCAGAGGATTTTTTTACGATTTCTTTTGAGTCCCTTTATCATCTGAATCCCGATTTGAAGAAGTTTTCACTCTCTTCCTGCGTCATAAGCTTCATTTTTTGCACTACCATACGCACCGGTTTTTCGGTCAGCGCAGCAATCCGAGCGACTTGGACAGCGCGATCATAGCCCAGGGTTGGAATTAGACGTTCGGCCTGCAGTGGCGTTTCTTGCAACTGTTTTATCCCGTTTTCTTCATCGCCAACCAAGCCCGCGACGAAGTTCTTGTCAAGCAGCTCTATTGCATTGGTCAACCATTTTCCACTCCAAACCAATTGTGAGGAGAAAAACGGAGCATAGGCAACAGCGCAGTCGACTCCGCCACTCGTAGATGCAACAATTGCAGCGTCTGCGCCAATAATAGAAAACGACAACTGACTCACAGTGTCAATAATTATCAATTCGCGTCCGTCCGGATTAAAGGGAGGATTAACGCGAATCCGCTGCGTATCGAGTTCCCGAGAGGCGGTGACCAGCAGCCGCATGCGGTCGCAAAATCCCAATAGCGTTAGGGTCGTCGTTCGCAACAATGCCGATAACCCCAAATACAAATCAACATTCCAGGGGAAATCGTCCGGGACGGTGCTTATCGCAATATCGATTCCTACTACCTCCCTGAGCGCCAGCAGTGTGTCCGATGAACCCTGCCAGCAAGGAAGCAGCCTAGCTCTAAACCAATCCAATTGTTGCCTTGATCGGGCAAGGGATTCATGAAAGCGACTGAACTCTGCACCGATATTCGACAATTCGATCTCTTGAAACTGAATTTTAGCAACAGTTTCCATCGTCTGAAAAGAAGTCGCTTTTTCTTTCAGCCTCAGCAGCAACGATTCTAGCGCTGCGAACGTATCTGAAAGCTCTGCAATTAATGTTATATGCACAGCTGTCATATACGTTTCCAAATGATTTCGGCCCCTATCCATCTGAAATAGCGGAGCCATTATGTGGAACTCTCCCTTTGAAAACCCCATACCCTCTAGCGCAATATTCGCTAACACTTCATCGACATTCAGGACGATGCTGCGAACTCCGCCGCCGTGGTGGGGCTGGACTTTCAAATGTTCATCCATGATTATTTCATCAGTTGTTAGCCTTTTCGCGGCTTTTTCAATTGACGAAGCAATTTCACTATTCCACGATTTATTCCTCCCAAAGGCGACAGCTTGCGCCTGTCTAACTCTAGCAATATTTAGCGGAATTTTCGGCGAAAAACCAAGCCCGGAAACTGCTGCAACTCCAGTAAGTCGAGCAGTACTTGTACCAAAATATGCCTCACTCGGCACCATTACGTCTCCCAGCGCATCTCTTTCCTGGCGCATCAAAAACATTCAGGCGTTTTCATACTGAAAAGGCCTGTCCTTTCCTTCTTTTACGATCGCTCGGGTCAATTAGCCCATCGCCTTCAATTTGCTCAACTATTCGTTCGAGTTCTTCCGTTGAGTAGTACTCAATAGAAATCGTTCCTTTACCCGCTTCCCGCTCTGCAATCCTAACGCGCGTTCCCAACAACTCGCTGAGACGCTCTTCGACTCCCTTTGCTTCGAGCTCTATGATCACCTTCTTTTTTGCGCCTAGTTTATTCGGCCCTTTTTTCCCCCACTGGCGCGCAAGCTCTTCCGCCTCCCTGGCCGTAAAGGCGTGTGTCATTATCTCTGTCGCGGCTTCTTCCTGAAGTTTGGCTGTCGGCAAAACCAATAACGGGCGTGCCTGCCCCGGCGTCATTGTTCCACGTGAAACATATTCTTGTACGGTCACAGGCAAATTAAGCAGTCGAACAGTGTTCGCGATGAACGGCCGACTCTTACCAACCTTCTGCGAAACATCCTCCTGCGTAAATCCAAACTCCTCAATGAGCCTTCGATATGCATACGCCTCTTCAATCGGGTTAAGGTTCTCTCTTTGCAAGTTTTCCACCAAGGCAACAGCAGTCATTTCAGAATCAGTATAGTCACGTATCAATGCGGGGATCTTTTTCAACCCGACGATTTGCGAGGCGCGAAATCGGCGTTCACCTGCCACCAACTCGAAACCCCGATCTTGTCGACGCACAACAATTGGCTGAAGGACACCATACAATTTAATGGAAGAAGCAAGCTCCGCCAATCGATCAGGATCAAACTCCCGCCGAGGCTGAAATCGATTAGGGACTATGTCGGCCACAGCAACCTCTGTAACATTCTCGCCCGAATCCGCCTCGGAAATGCCAGAAAGCAGTGCGTCCAGGCCTCTTCCCAGCCCTCGTTTATTCATCACCCAACACCTCCTTCGCCAGAGACATGTATACTTCCGAACCTCGCGACTTAGGATCATACTGAACAATAGGCTGACCATGACTCGGGGCCTCACTCAGTCGAACATTTCGAGGAACTATGGAGTGGTAGACTTTATTTCGAAAATGTTTTTTAACTTCATCAACAACCTGGATCGAAAGGTTCGTTCTTGCATCAAACATTGTCAAAACGACGCCCTCTAACTGCAGAGATGGATTAAGATTTTTTTGCACCAATCCAACAGTTTTCATCAACTGCGATAACCCTTCCAAAGCATAAAATTCGCATTGAATCGGAACCAACACCGAAGAAGCGGCAGTCAATGCATTAACTGTCAGCAGCCCCAAAGAAGGAGGACAATCCATTATAACAAAATCATAACGGTACTTAACTTTTTCTAATGACCGTTTCAACATATTCTCACGCGCAAGTACCGAAACCAGCTCGACTTCGGCTCCAGCCAACTGAATCGTCGCAGGCAACAGAGATAAATTCTCAACTTTTGTGGAAATAATCACTTCATCCATCGGAACATCATTAACCAAACAGTCGTAAATACATCGCTTAACGCTTGACTTATCTATTCCCAGTCCACTCGTGGTGTTTCCTTGTGGGTCAACATCAACAAGCAAAACCTTTTGACCCAAGGTTGCCAAACATGCACTTAAATTAACCGCAGTAGTTGTTTTTCCGACCCCACCTTTTTGGTTAGTCACTGCCATCACTCTTACCAAAGCTTCACCCCATCCATATCCCTTAGTTTCCACAAAGCACCCGCAGATTACTCCCGCTCTGCGAATTACTCGTTCGTCATTGGTCATTATTGAAAATCACGAAAATCTTCAGTTTCAATATTACTATAGTAACAACAACTGATCCGACATTCAACCAAAACTCGATAATTCATGTCAGCTATTATAATTTGTTTCATGTGAAACAAATTATAATAGCTGACATGAAAAGATACACGAAGGGTCAATATATTTTTGTAACTCAACCAACAACAACAGGGGTTCCCTGTCTTTGCACAGAGAACCCCTGAAGAACATTAGATGGTGACAGTCCTGTATATTTGCAAGAGGAATTTAGGCAGACGCAAGATAAATGGCTACCTGTGCAGGTGTCGGGGGGAAGAAGTTTCCAGAAGGATCGTGCGCCCAAGAAAGCATGAAAGAGGCAGATCTTCGAAACGACGACAATTCTCTGAACAGCCGCGATCCAATCGAATATGAAGAATTGACTAGTAAATTAGCGAACGACAGGTTCAGGCTATGAAACGTGAAGTGTCTGGATAAGTACTCACGCAGAATAAGCCAAAAATCGCCGTTAATAAAAATCAAACAAATATATTCTACATTACCTGTACTCTTAGCGGCGTTTTGGAACAATCATTGTGAGTGTAATCGAATCCTCGTCCTGTTCCTGAGATAGCCGTACGTCGAGCCCAGCTTTTTTCATTTGATTAACAAGCTCCCCAACTGTATTTATGAAGATCCGTACGTCTTTGACGATTTTCAACATGCCAGAGCGTCGCGGAGGAGCTGTACTGGAAGGCGGAGTCTGAAGATGCTCAACAATATAGGCCTCCGTTTCTCGCACATTCAACTTCTTCTCAACCACTTCACGCAAAACAGCCAGCTGCGAATCCGTCCCTTCGACTTTCAGAAGTGCCCTGGAGTGGCGCTCCGTCAACTTCTCGCGAAAAGCAAATTCTCGGACTTCTGAAGGCAATTTCAACAATCTTAACTTGTTCGCGATTGTTGACTGGTCCTTACCAACTCTTGCAGCTAAAACATCTTGCGTAAGATTAAACTGCGTCAATAATTTCTCATATCCGGCGGCCTCTTCAAAATAATGCAAATCCTCGCGTTGCAAATTCTCAATCAGCGCAATTTCGGCCATATCTTTGTCATCTACCTGGCGAACGATGCAAGGAACAGTTTCACGCCCCGCCAGCAACGACGCGCGCAACCTTCGCTCTCCTGCAATCAGCTCGATTCCCGCTTCCGTGTTGCGGACAATAAGCGGTTGAATAACGCCAAATTCACGAATGGACGAACTAAGTTCTGCAAGTCCTTCATCCGAAAAGGTCTTCCTTGGCTGAAACGGGTTTGCCACAATCTTATCAATTGAAATTTCGACGACTTCCAACATGTCTTTAACAGGCTCAGTCGTCTCAATAACCGTTTCAGGCTGCGACCTATTGAAAAAAAAGCTGCCAATTGTCTTCATACACACGCACCCAACTTCAAAAATTCATACTAATGGCTGCCGCTCAGGCGTGCCTGCCTTTCTAGGGTATAGGGCAATTGTTGGCTTGATCTTTTTAATTGAAATTAACGTGCGATTCTCCTCCACCACAGGTAATGGTTTCACAGTCGAGGAAATGACTGCTCCACCAAGTTTTGCAATAGCAACTTGCGCCTGAATAAGTTCTTCATCAGCTTTTGGGCCTTTCATCGCCAGAAAATGTCCGCCGATTTTCAGCAATGGCAAACACAACTCTACCAACACATTCAGTGGAGCAACGGCACGTGCCAATACAACATCGAACTTTTGGCGGTACAATTGGTTTCGGCCCATCTCCTCAGCTCTGGCCCAAACAACCTGAACATTCCTTAGTCCCAATAGCTCAACCGCTTCAGCGAGGAAGATCGTACGTTTGCGGAGAGAATCAATCAACACAACCTGAATATCCGAACGCATGATTGCCATCGGAATTCCTGGAAATCCAGCCCCAGTGCCCACATCAGCAATCAAGCTTCCCGGAGGGAAGCAGGGGTTGAGCCAACAGCGCCAACGAGTCGCCAAAGTGCTTGGCGGCCACATCTAACGGTTCGACAATTCGTGTTAGATTTATCTTCTGATTATACTCCATCAAAAACTCATAAAAAGCTGCAAGAAGGCGGTATTGATCATCCGAAACATCAACCCCCATATCCACAACCACACGTCGCAGATACCCGAGCATTTCAATGGTATTATTCTGCATACTACCCCCGTCGCTGTTGTTCGCAATAAATCAGCAATAACGATATGTCCGCCGGTGAAACGCCAGAAATCCGCGCCGCCTGGCCAATAGACGCCGGGCGTATTGCCGACAATTTTTGTTTCGCCTCTGTGGACAAGCCTTTTACTTCCGAATAATCAAGGGTTACAGGTAAAACCTTGCCTTCCAGTGAAGCAGCCCGCTTGACCTGTTCGATCTGTTTCTTGATATAACCCTCATATTTTATCATAACTTCTATCTGAAATACGATCTCGGGACTAAGGTCAGGCAAAGATAACAAGGGTTGAATGCTTCTATACCCTAAATTAGGACGTTTCAACAAGTCATAGGCGCTAATACCGGTTCGCATCTCAGAAGACCCGCTATCACGGAGCATTTTTTGAATCTCTTCGGAGGGGGCGACAATAACGCTTTTCAGTTGTTCCAGTGTAACATCGATCAAGCGGATCTTGGCATCAGTTCGTTCCCACCGGTCCTGCGTTGCCAAACCAGCGTCATAGCCCTTACGGGTCAGGCGAAGATCCGCATTGTCGTGCCGCAACAACAACCGGTATTCGGCGCGCGAAGTCATAATGCGGTAAGGCTCATTCGTACCCTTCGTTACTAGGTCGTCAATCAAAACGCCGATGTAACCCTCTGACCGAAGAATACTGACCGGGGTCTCCCCCTTGACAAAACGGGCCGCGTTCAAGCCTGCAATCAGCCCTTGCGCTGCTGCCTCTTCGTAGCCGGAGGACCCATTTACCTGCCCCGCCGCAAATAAACCGACATAATCCTTAAATGCCAAATGCACATCGAGTTGCGTCGGGTCAATGCAATCATATTCTATTGCGTAACCATAGCGCATAACCCGCGCATTTTCCAGTCCAGGAATCGAATGCAGCATCGCAACCTGTACGTCAGCCGGCAGGCTGGTCGACATCCCCCTGAACATACATTTCCTGAGTAGAGGCCCCTTCGGGCTCGATGAATACCTGATGGGAATCTTTATCAGGGAAATTAACGATTTTCACTTCGATCGAGGGACAATACCGCGGACCTGTTCCTTCAATCTGGCCGCTATATAACGGTGCGCGATGCAGGTTCTCACGAATGGTGCGGTGGGTTTCAGCCGTTGCTATAGGTTAGCCAGCACGGAGTTTGCTCCCGCTTGACAATCTCGCTGAGAAAAGAAAAGTTATGGGTCTGTTCATCACCCGGCTGAATCTTCATTCGGGTAAAGTCAACGGATCGTCTGTCAATGCGAGCCGGGGTACCGGTCTTAAAACGGCGCAGACGTATTCCAATCTTGTCCAGGGATGCGGATAAATTAACAGCGGCCCGCTGGCCGATAGGTCCACCGGCAAATGCCGTATCGCCAATAATGACCCGGCCCCGCAGATAAGTTCCTGTTGCCAGAATAAGTGCGTTGCAGGCTATATGTTCGCCATTCTCCGACAGAATTCCCTTTACAGAATTCCCTTCCATGATAAGCTCTTCCACCAGCAACTGCCTGACATCCAGCAAAGATTCCTGCCCCAGCGCCCGCCTGATTGCCTTTTGATATTCAATTTTATCCGCCTGCGCCCGCAATGCATGAACAGCCGGACCTTTTGCCGTATTCAACATGCGCATCTGAAGGCTGGCCTGATCCGCAGCCCGGCCCATCTCTCCACCCAACGCATCAATTTCCCTCACCAGATGTCCTTTTGCCGGGCCCCCAACTGATGGATTACAAGGCATCATTGCGATATTGTCGAGATTTAGAGTGACCATCAACGTGGTACAGCCCATCCGCGCAGCAGCCAATGCGGCCTCACAACCCGCATGTCCCGCTCCGATAACGATAATATCATAGCTTTCCGAACACATCATTTCACCTTATCCTACTTTCCCAGACAAAAGTTGGCAAATATTTCCCTGACCACTTCATCCGACACGGTTTCACCTGTAATCTGGCCCAAAGAATCCAACGCAGCTCGCAAATCGATCACTGCGCAGTCAACAGGCAACGAACCCTTCAGTGCAGCAATTGACGACAAGATCTGCTCTCTTGCGCCAGTCAGACTTTCAACATGCCGCACATTAACAATGCAACATGCCTCGGAAATCCAGGCAACACCGCCAAAAATGAGGTCCTCGATCGCCAGTTCCAACGCATCGAGCCCGGTCTTCTCCTTTGCCGATACAGTTACCACGGTATATGTCTCAGCCATTTTGCACCACTCCGGTGAATCTATCAACTGCGGCAAATCCATCTTATTCACAACGATGATGACAGGCGCAGACGGCAGATTATTGAAAATCTCGAGATCTTCCGGCGTAAGCGGGTGCGAGGCATCAACCAAAAAGAGAACCAACCCTGCACTGGCTAAAAAAGCGCGTGTCCGTTGCATTCCCAGCTGTTCGATCTTATCTTCACTCTGGCGTAATCCAGCTGTATCCACAATTTTGAGCGGTATTCCCCGCAAATTTAGATGATTCTTCAATGCTGTCACGGGTAGTGCCCGGAATTTCCGCTACCAAGGCTCGCTCTTCGCCAAGCAGCGCGTTCAGAAGAGAAGATTTCCCCCACATTAGGGCGTCCGACAATAACGGTACGTAGGCCTTCCTGCAAAATTCTGCCCCGATGAACAGTTGCTAACAATCGATCAATTGAAGCAACGGCCGCCTGCAAGAACACTTCTGAGTCCAATGAATTTAAAATGTCTATGTCTTCATCGGGGTAGTCAAGTGAAGCTTCAACCCTGCCAAGAAAGGCAAGCAATTCCTTGCGAATCTGCGCAATACGCATAGATAGCTCACCAGATAGCTGACTGCTGGCATTCTTAAGCGCGGAGTCGGTTTTGGCCCGGATAATATCCATAACGGCTTCCGCCTGGCTTAAATCAATCCTACCATTCAAAAATGCCCTTTGCGTGAACTCCCCTGGCAACGCCAGTCGCGCTCCATTCTTCAAGACAACCGCCAAGACCTTCCTAATTACCGCAGCTCCCCCATGGGTTTGAAACTCGCATACGTCTTCGCAGGTATAAGAATTGGGTGCCGGCATATAAACACACAGTACTTCATCAATTTTTTCAACAGTATCCGGGTCAACCAGTCGTCCGTATGTTAGTTTTCGGGGAGTGAACTCCAATAATGGTTCTCCCCGGGAATTGCGAAAAACGGCCCTGGCTATCTTAACAGATGCCGGACCGCTAACCCTGACAATACCGATACTGGCTTCTCCCACTGATGTGGCAATTGCCGCAATGGTTTCGGCTTCCATCTAAGTATCCTCCATAAATGTAAAGACCCAGCACCGCTTATGTTCGTACTGGGTCAGGACAATCAACTACTTTTTGACGGCGATTACTACGCGGCGAAAGGGTTCCTGCCCTTCACTGTATGTTTCCACACGCGAATCATCTTGGAGACTCATGTGAATGATCTTGCGTTCATGCGGTGTCATTGGTTCCAAAAGGACCCTCTCGCCGCTTCGCTTCACCCTATCGGCTAGTCGTAAGGCTAGCTGTTCTAAAGTATCAGCTCTACGTTTTCGATAATCCTCAATGTCAACAACGATACGCTGGCGCTCGCGACCCTCTTGGTGAGAGGCCAAATTGGTAAGATATTGCAGTGCATCAAGCGTCTGTCCATGTTTCCCAATCAATAGCCCTAGGTCATCGCCACGGAGATTCAAAGTAATATTTTCTTCCCCGTAGGCAACGTCTATACCAACGACCAATCCCATCGCTTGCGTGACTTTTTCCAAAAACTTTCTCGCAGCTTTCAGCCGGATCAACTTTTTTAACAGTTACAAACAACTTTTGCTTCACGCCCACCTAATATTCCAAATAAGGCTTTAGACGGGGCTTCAACCACCCTATATTCTACCTGATCACGCTCAACACCAAGCTCAGTTAACGCTGCTTCCAACGCCTCTTCCACGGTTTTCCCAGTTTTTTCGATCATATCCATTGTTCTCCTCCTCAGGCCGCAGTAGATTTACGATACATGAACCACTGCTGTATAATTTGAACCAGGTTGCTGACAACCCAATATACCCCGAGTCCGCTGGAAATGTAATCGTAATGTAGCCAATAAAAACAGGCATAAACATCAGCATCAGTCTTGTTTTGCTGAGTCATCTCAGTCGTTGTTTGCTTTTGTTGAACAAAAGTCGTCAGCGCGCACAACAGCGGAATGATGAAATACGGATCACTAGGATCAGTGATTGAAGTTCCCTGTTGTAAATTATCCAGCCACAGAAATTTCGTCGGTCCTTCATAATGGTACTCCTTAATGGCAAAAAAGATTCCCATCAAAATTGGCATCTGAACGACCAAAGGCAGGCAACCTGCCAACGGATTAACTTTATGAGCTTTATATAAAGCTGCAATTTCACTTTGCAGTTTCTCTTTATTGTCCTTATATTTCTCTTGCAGAGCCTTCACTTTGGGTTGAATCTCTTGCACAGACTTCATCGACTTAACCTGCTTGACAGTCAGGGGATACAAAACAAGTTTGATCGCCACTGTCAAAAGAATGATGGCAACTCCATAACTTGGGTAACCCATCTTTGAGTCAGCATGTAGAAGAACGTGAGCGCCTGTTGCATCGGATGGGTAACAAACGTATCAAACAAGTTTTTTTCACTCCTTAACTAAATACCGATTACGCTTTAGACAGGATCATATCCACCTGCATGAAAAGGGTGACATTTAAGCAATCTTTTACCCGTAAGCAAAAGGCCCTTTAAAACACCGTACTTTTCGATAGCCAACAGCGCATATTCAGAGCATGTCGGGCACGAATCGGCAACAAGGCGCTTTCCAAGGAGAAATGGCATTTCTATAGAACATAATAATCCAAACAATCAAACGTTTCATGTACCCCGACCTGTTCTTTTCGATCATTCCGCGACTGCGTCGCAAGGCTTCTAAAAATGCAGCAACAATATCTGTCCATTTAGCCCCAACCATAGATCGGCGCGCAACAAAAATAATATCCATTCCTGCCGGTACATCCAGTTGATGAAGACGATAGCATTCCCGAAGGCGACGCTTACAGCGGTTTCTCACAACTGCACTACCAAGCCTTTTCCCTGCGGAAAATCCGATTCGTCGGGCCTGCTCAGGGTTTGGCATGAAGTGAAACCGCCATCATACGATTCGCAATAAAGCGGCCATCTTCATACACTTTGCGAAAAAACCGACCGCTTTCGCAAATGAATCTGCTTCAGAAATTTTAATCCCATCTCCACATCTCCACAAAAGGAAAATAGGCCACTATCGTGAGCGGCCCATTATGCGGACAAAACTTTTCTTCCTTTTGCACGTCGCTTCTTCAGGACAAGTCGTCCACCAATCGTTTTCATTCGCTCACGAAAACCATGTGTTTTCTTTTTTCCACAATACATTCGGTTGGTACGTTCCGTTTCATTCTCCCACACCTCCTTGAACTCAGGAACAGACTCCTGTGGATATGCTGACTATTAAAGATTATAGTGCACGCTTCGACTAGTGTCAACAAAAACACAAAAGGTAAGTCCCTGTTGATAACTTTGATCTCATTTGCTATGATATTAAGCGGCACAGGATTTGATTTTAGCGAAAACAAGACGCTATTGCGTTAGATCATATTACACTTATACACATCTGTTGATAAACCTGTGGATAATCTATAAAGAAAGGGTTGAATTATTTGTCCTCGAAAGATTATATCCAAATATGGCAAGAAACCCTTTCTTTATTGGAAAAAGAATTGATACGCCCGAGTTTTGAAACCTGGATTAAAGTTCTGTCCCCTCTTTCTTTTGAAAATGGCACTTTTGAAATTGGCACAACGCGATTAATCGTAAAAGAATGGGTTGAAACACGCTATCTGCCATTAATTCGAAAATCGATGGAAAGCATTTTAAACCAACCAGTTATTATCTCAATATCCACATTTCCCTCCAATTCAGATCATCCGATCAATAACCCATCAGTTCCAAAAATTCCAACCTTTGAATTGCCAAAAAACCCTGCCACGAATATGTACTCCCCCGCCCGCTCTAAAATAGAGGAAAATGTTTCTCCCTTAAATCCAAAATATACTTTTGATTCCTTTGTTATCGGCAACTCAAATCGATTCGCACACGCTGCATCTCTAGCAGTGGCTGAAATGCCTGCCAAAGTATACAATCCATTTTTTATTTATGGTGGTGTAGGTCTAGGCAAAACGCACCTTATGCATGCAATAGGACACCGGATTTTACAAATTCATCCAAAAAATAAAGTACTCTATATTTCAAGTGAAAAATTCACGAATGATTTTATCAATGCAATTATGAGTGGTCATCCTGAAAGTTTTCGTAACAGGTATCGAAATATCGACGTCCTTTTGATCGACGATATTCAGTTTTTAGCAAAAAAAGAGCAAACGCAGGAAGAATTTTTTCATACATTTAATGCATTACACGAAGCAAATAAACAAATAATCATTTCTAGTGACCGCCCCCCTAAAGATATCCCTACACTTGAGGACCGTCTTCGTTCTCGCTTTGAATGGGGCCTCACTACAGATATCCAATCTCCTGACCTAGAAACGAGGATTGCTATCTTACGTAAAAAAGCGCTCCTTGAAAATATCACAATGCCAAATGATGTGATCGTATATATCTCCACTAGAATTGACAATAATATTCGTGAACTTGAAGGAGCCTTCAATCGTGTCAATGCTTATTCCTTTCTAAACCGAAGGCCTATTACGATTGAATTAGCAATGGAATCATTAAAAGATTTATTTCCAAAAGATAAAACTAATCAAGTCACCCCCCAACGTATTCAAGAAATCGTTGTTGCACACTTTCGAATTAAAATTGAAGATCTTGTATCAAAAAGACGAACCCGCAATGTTACCGTCCCTCGGCAACTTGCAATGTATCTCTGTAGAGAACTTACCGACTGGTCACTTCCTAAAATAGGGGAGTTTTTTGGAGGTCGAGACCATACAACCGTAATCCACGCCTATGAGAAAGTTAACCGAGAAAGACAAGAAGATAATCGAATAGCGTCTCTTCTTACTGAACTTAGTTCAAAAATTATTAATGGCTAATCTACTCTATTTCCTGTAGATAAATCTACTAAACATTATGCAACTTAAATAATTTTAATTGCTAGTGAAAATTATTACTAGTTTATCCACACCATAACCATATCCCATAAACCCACTACAGGCTAGCGCTCAGAAAGTTATCCACAATATCAACAAGACTTACTACTATTACTATCTCTAGAAGGAGGGCAATATGAAGATCCGTTGTGAAAAAGATCAACTCTTAACAGCAGTTCAAATTGTACAAAAAGCAACTGCAGCCAAAACTACATTGCCAATTTTAACAGGGATTTTTCTTTCAGCAGCAGATGGGTTACTTGAACTACAAGCTACAGACTACGAAGTTGGAATAAGTATGACTATTCCTGCAGAAATTATTGAACCGGGCAAGGCCGTTTTATCTGGCAAGTTTTTCCCTGAAATTATTCGTAAAATATCCGGTAAAAGTATTGAAATATTTTCTGTTGCACAAAGTAGTATGATTACGGTATCCTCGGAGAAAACAGAGTTTAAAATTTTGTCCTTCCCTGCAGATGAATTTCCAACAATAAAAAAGTTTGAAAGTAATAATTCAATTACAATCAGCGATGAACTACTAAAGGATTTGATCCGAAAAACTGTATTTGCTTGCTCTACAGATGAAAGTAGACCTCTTTTTACCGGGGCGTTGGCGGAAGTCTCCGATACCGAAATAACAATGGTCGCTACAAATACACATAGATTGGCGTTAAAAAGAAAAATGTTATCAGGTTCTACAAGTGCACTGAAGATGATTATTCCTGGGAAGCTTTTGAATGAACTCGTAAAAATAATTAATTTTGATGTGCCTACCGATGTAAGTATTTTTTGGTTAAAAAATCAGGTTGCATTTTCGTTCGCTAATATTTATGTCATGTCTAGGGTTATTGAAGGTCAGTTTCCTGACTATAAAAAAGTTATTCCCACTGACTTTTCTTCATATTGTACGGTCACCGCTAATGCTTTATTTGAAGCGGTGGAACGCGTTTCTTTGTTAGCAAAAGATGGAGAATATAATATCATTCGTATAAAATTTAATGAAAATACGATTGAATTAGCGGGTAATAACCCAGATGCAGGAAGCGCGACTGAAATGATAGATGTTATTCCTGAAGGAGAGCGGATGGAGATTGCCTTTAATGCGAAATATTTGCTGGATGTATTACGAATTGCCGGGAATGGGAATGTAAAATTTTATTTAAAATCTGCGTTAAGTCCTGTAATGATTAAATTAATGGATGACAATGAGTATACATATATCCTTACGCCGATTAGGACAAATTAAAAAATGAAACAGGGCGAAAGTGTATATATTTCTACAGAAGTAATTCAGCTGGATCAGTTATTAAAGTGGATGGGATTGTCAGAAACAGGCGGACAGTCACGTTTTTTGATCGCTGCAGAAAAAGTACAAATTAATGGTATAATTGTAACTGAACGAAAAAAGAAAATATATCCAGGGGATTGCTTGATGATTGACGGGCAGGAGTATAAAATTTTACAGGAAATAGAGTAAACGAATGCAGCTAAAACAAGTAAAATTAAATAATTTTAGGAATTATCGTGATTTAACAATTTGTTTTGACCAGGGAGTTCATGTTTTTTGCGGGCGTAATGCACAAGGAAAGACGAACTTATTAGAAGCAATTTTTATTGCTGTTTTGGGTAAATCATTTCGTGCGTCAAATGAAGAAGAAGTGATTCATTGGGAAGCTAATGAATGTAACTTGCAGGTAAGATTTCAAAATAAAATTGCTGAACATATATTAAAGATAAAATTAAAGAGGGAAGGTGCTCGGGAAAATATATTAAATGGGCAACCGGTGAAAAAAAAAGAGATAATTGGTTTATTAAATGCTGTGTTTTTCTCACCAGAAGATTTGTGGTTAATTAAAGGAAGTCCGTCGGGTAGGAGAAGATTTATCGATTTTGTGATTTCGCAGACGAGTCCGACCTACTATCGGACTCTAATTCAATATAATCGTGCTTTATATCAAAGAAATAATTTGCTCAAGCAAATTAATGAAGGGATTGCTAGGCGAAATACAATTGAGCTTTGGGATGAAAGTTTAAGCATCCTGGCAGAGAAGCTGGTGAAAGAACGTGTATATACGGTTTGTGAATTATCGGCTATTGCCGGACAAGTACATAAAAAAATCACCAACGGGGCGGAAGAGTTTTCGGCCCATTATTTAGTTTTTGGCAGTGGTGAAAAAAAAGAGTATGACTATAAAAGCTGGTATGATAGGACTTTAAAAGAGACTTTGGAGAAGGATATTCGTCGTGGGGCGACAGAAATTGGCCCCCATAAGGATGATTTGTCCTTTTTTATTGATTCACATGAGGAAAGAGTATTTGCTTCTCAAGGGCAGCAGCGCACATCCGTGTTATCGCTTAAGCTAGCTGAAATTGAGCTGATGTTGCATCATACAGGAGAATATCCTATTTTACTTCTTGATGATGTTATGAGCGAACTGGATGAAAAAAGGCGAGTAAATTTGATTGAAGAAATAAATGGAAAAGTGCAGACTTTTATTACTGGGACAAAACAAATTACTGCATTAAGCGATTTAAATCCTATTTATTATTATGTAAATTCTGGAGAAGTTTGTAAGGAAACCGGGAGATTTGATGATTGATGGCAGTTGCAATTAAAGACGTGATTAAAAATATTATTGATAAAATGTCTTATATGAACGGATATAAAAAGGCTTGGTTGGAAAGAAACTGGATTGAACTTGTGGGTGAAGAAGCAGGAAAACATTCAAAACCCTATAAAATCGAAAGAGATATTTTATTTATAAATGTTGATAGTTCTGTGTGGAATCAGGAGTTATTTATGATGAGGGCAAGTTTGATTGTAAAAATTAATCAAAAGTTCACCCGAAAAATTGTGGAAGATGTAAAATATCAAATAGGACATTTTCCTTCAATCAAAGAAAATATAGAGATTCAGAAGGATGGGGCAGTATCAAGAGAAAGTTGTTATAGGAAAAAAAGGAATTATTTATGGGATAAAATCGTACTCACGAATATTCGACAAAAGAAAAAAATTTAAGATAGTATAGAATATAATGTTCGGGGGAAGGAGATTTTTTATGTATCTTCATATTGGAACTAATGTATTAATTAGAACAGTTGATATCATAGCAATTATTGGTCGTAAAGGGAAAAAAGAAAAAGATAAGATGAATCAACAATTTCTTGAGCAAGTTCAGAAGGAAGGGGAAGTTATTGATATATCAGATTTGGTGAGTGAGAATGCAAAAAGTCTGGTGTTGCTAACTAATAATCGGGTTTTTATTTCACCAATTTCGCCTCAAACCCTTTACAGACGAAGTAAAAATTATGGGCTTTCGGAAGGATTGAAATAACGTGATGGATGAAAACGATACGACAGTTAATGGAAATTATGGAGCAGAACAAATTCAGGTTCTTGAAGGATTGGAAGCGGTAAGGCGCCGACCAGGCATGTATATTGGCAGTACATCTGCCCGTGGCTTGCACCATTTAGTTTATGAAGTCGTAGATAATAGCATTGATGAAGCACTAGCTGGATATTGTGATACAGTTTCTGTCACTATTCATCATGATAATTCTATTACAGTATCAGATAATGGTCGGGGAATACCGGTTGGAATGCATGAAACAGGAAAACCAGCTGTTGAAGTGGTCTTGACGATTCTTCATGCCGGAGGGAAATTCGGTGGGTCTGGATACAAAGTTTCGGGAGGACTTCATGGCGTTGGAGTCTCAGTCGTTAATGCCTTAAGTGAAAAAATGATCGTTCAGGTTCAGAGGGAAGGGCATCTATATCAGATAGCTTTCGAAAGAGGAAAAACATCAAGTCCCTTGCAAGTCTTAGGGGATACCGTATTAACCGGTACGCGTGTATGGTTCAAGCCAGATGCGGAAATTTTTGAAGAAACGATTTTTAGTTTTGATACCTTAAAGCAAAGATTGCGCGAACTGGCATTTTTAAATAAAGGCCTGACTATTACATTAACTGATGAACGTAGCGGGGAAAGTAAAGTATATAAATATGACGGAGGAATTATTTCGTTCGTTGAACACTTGAATAAAAACAAGGATGTACTGCATCCAAAACCTATTTATATTAACGGGATAAAAGATACTACCGTCGTAGAGGTTGCAATCCAGTATAATGATAGCTATATAGAAAATATGTTCGCGTTTGTGAATAATATTAATACCCAGGAAGGTGGCACGCACCTCAGTGGTTTTAAATCTGCCTTGACTCGAACAATTAATGACTATGCGCGTAAAGTAAATATGCTAAAGGAAGCAGATGAAAACCTTAGTGGGGATGATGCGCGTGAAGGGTTGACCGCTGTTCTTAGCTTGAAAATTGAGGAGCCTCAATTTGAAGGGCAAACAAAATCGAAACTTGGAAACAGCGAAGTGCGTGGTCTTGTTGATACCTTGGTATTTGAAAAGCTTAGTGAATTTTTTGAAGAAAACCCTTCGGTCGCTCGCAAGATTATTGAAAAAACAATTTTGGCATCAAGAGCTCGAGATGCAGCGAGAAAAGCCCGGGAACTGACGCGTAGAAAAAGCGCGCTGGAGATTAGTTCGTTGCCCGGAAAATTGGCGGATTGCTCGATACGAGATCCGATGCAAACAGAAATATATCTCGTCGAAGGTGATTCTGCGGGCGGCTCGGCGAAACAAGGTCGTGACCGCAGATTTCAGGCTATTCTGCCGTTACGTGGAAAGATTCTAAACGTTGAAAAAGCCCGGTTGGATAAAATTTTGAATAATGAAGAAATTCGGACAATGATTACGGCATTTGGCAGTGGCATCGGCAGTGATTTTGATATTGAAAAATCACGGTACGGAAAAATCATAATAATGACAGATGCTGATGTCGATGGAGCTCATATTCGAACTCTCCTATTGACTTTCTTTTATCGGTATATGACCCCTTTAGTTGAAAATGGACGGGTGTTTATTGCACAACCACCTTTATATCTTGCTAAAAAGGGCAAGGAACACTGGTATCTTTATAATGATGCTGCGTTGGAGCAACTTGCTCTCAAGGTAGGACGTAATGATATAGCACTCCAACGGTATAAAGGCCTTGGTGAAATGAATCCCGAGCAGTTATGGGAAACAACAATGAATCCTGCAGAACGCACGTTATTGTGCGTTACAATGGAAGATGCAATGAGTGCAGATGAAATCTTTTCCATTCTCATGGGTGATAAAGTGGAGCCACGGCGAAAATTCATTGAAGATAATGCTCATCTTGTAAGAAATTTGGATGTTTGATAGAGCGGCACCAAGGAGATGAATAAATGGATATAAATCACGGAAAGATTCAGCCGATCAGAATTGAAGACGAGATGCAAAAATCATATATTGATTATGCAATGAGTGTTATTGTCAGCCGTGCATTGCCTGATGTACGTGATGGCCTGAAACCCGTTCATCGCAGAATTTTATTTGCCATGCATGAAGCGGGAATGACGCCCAATAAACCGCACAAAAAATCAGCTCGTATCGTCGGTGAAGTTTTAGGTAAATTTCATCCACACGGAGATTCCTCTGTATATGATGCTACCGTGCGAATGGCGCAAGATTTTTCTATTCGTTATATGATGGTTGATGGGCATGGTAACTTCGGTTCAGTGGACGGTGATTCCGCTGCAGCCATGCGTTATACCGAGGTCCGGATGTCGAAGATCGCGGAAGAGATGTTAGAAGACATCGAGAAAGAAACGGTTGATTTCGTTCCAAACTATGACGAATCTTTGAAAGAACCATCTGTTTTACCAGCCAAGGTTCCAAATCTATTGATCAATGGAGCTACTGGTATCGCCGTCGGTATGGCTACGAATATACCCCCGCACAATTTGGGCGAGGTTGTAGATGGTCTCGTAAAAATGATTGACAATCCGGATGTTACGCTTGAAGAATTGATTGCAGTAATTCCAGGGCCTGATTTTCCGACTGGTGCTACGATTATGGGAACTGAGGGAATCCGTTCAGCCTATGCGACAGGCCGCGGAGCCGTCAGAATGAGGGCCGTTGCGCGCATTGAACGGATGAGTAATGGAAAACAGCGTATTCTCGTCACAGAAATTCCTTATCAGGTGAATAAGGCGCGGCTAATCGAAACGATTGCCGGGTTAGCACGTGAGAAAGTAATTGAAGGAATAACGGACCTGCGAGACGAAAGCGACCGAAAAGGTATGCGAATCGTAATGGAATTGAGGCGGGATACCAATCCTGATATTCTTCTGAATCAACTATACAAGCATACGCAACTTCAGGATACTTTTGGTGTGAATATGCTTGCTTTGGTGGACGGTCGTCCTCGGACTCTTGGATTACGGGAAATCCTTTATCTGTATCTTGAACATCAAAAAGTTATTATTGTTCGACGAACAAAATTCGACTTGAAAAAAGCGCAAGCGCGCGCCCATATTCTTGAAGGCTTGCGCATTGCCCTAGATCACATCGATTCTGTCATCAATACGATTCGTGAAGCAACGACTGTTGAATCAGCCAGAATCGCGCTGATGGAAACCTTCGCCTTGTCTGAACTTCAGGCGCAGGCTATTCTTGATTTGCGGTTGCAACGCCTGACCGGACTTGAAAGGGAAAAAATCGATCGTGATTATATGGATACAATTGATTTGATTCGAAATTTGCAAGCCGTTTTGGCTGATGAACAGAAGGTATATGGTATCATTCGGGAAAATTTATTAGATGTAAAAAGACGTTTTGGTGACAAGCGGCGCACCGAAATTATTGCACAGGCGCAAGATTTCTCACGGGAGGATCTGATTGCCGAAGAAGATATTGTAATCACCATTACCCATTCAGGCTATGTGAAGCGACAACCAATAGATACGTACCGCAGTCAAAAACGTGGTGGTCGAGGAATTCAGGGAGCCGGGACAAAAGAGGAAGATTTTGTTGAGCACCTCTTTTCATCCACGACTCATCATCATGTGTTCTTCTTTACTACTAGGGGCCGTGTTTTCGTCATTAAAGGTTATGAAATGCCGGAAGCCAGTCGTACCGCTCGCGGTACAGCGATAATCAATCTGTTGCCTTTGCAGTCTGATGAAAAGATTACGGCCGTGATTCCCGTTAAAGAGTTTAATGAAGGCTTCTTTTTATTTATGGGGACGCGGAATGGGATCGTCAAGAAAACGAGTCTCATGGATTTCGATGCTGTCAGGAAAAATGGAATTATTGCGATTGTTCTTGATGATAATGATGAACTGATCGGGGTTAAATTGACTGACGGCGAACAACAGATTATTCTGGGCACGCGCGATGGCATGGCGATAACATTCAACGAACAGGACGTCCGGCCAATGGGCAGGGCGACGCGTGGTGTAAAAGGTATCAATCTAAAGGAACAGGACTCTATTGTAGGAATGGAGACAATGAGTCCTGGATGTCAGGTTTTAGTGGTATCTGAACTCGGCTTCGGTAAGCGGACGGCTGTAGATCAATATAGGGCCCAAACCCGCGGTGGAAAAGGCTTGATTAATCTTAAAGTAACCGATAAAACCGGTGCCGTGGTTGGACTACGGGTAGTAAGACCGGAACAAGATTTATTGTTGATTAATAATGACGGCATCATTATTCGTATGGATGTTGGTCAAATTCGCGTAATAGGACGAAATACACAGGGCGTAGCGCTGATGAGAATGGTCGATAACCAGAAGATTGCGGCGTTGGCAATGGTCGACAAAGCTACGGACGAGGCGGATAAAACGGCGGTCGTTGTTGTTCCGCTTAATAGCGACGACTAATTCAATAAACAATTGCGACTATTTATTGACAGGGTGAATTAAGTATGGTAATATAAAAATCTCATAAGGAATGAACTGCGAGGAAGGCGTTTCGACGGCTTCCTCCTATCAACTAAAAACAAAATATAAAATAGGTGTTGACACGCTATATTTGGCTGTGTTAATATATACAAGCCGTCGAGAGACAGCGAGTTCCTTGAAAACTGAACAAAGAGAGCAAGAAATAGCGTGGGCCCTGTGAAAGCAGGGCGAAAATAAGAAGCCAAGTTTGAATGAGCAATCAGCTCTTTCATAAATTATTTATGGAGAGTTTGATCCTGGCTCAGGACGAACGCTGGCGGCGCGCCTAACACATGCAAGTCGAACGGGGAAGTTAGCAATAACTTTCTAGTGGCGAACGGGTGAGTAACGCGTAGACAACCAACCTTGTAATGGGGGACAACACTTCGAAAGGAGTGCTAATACCGCATAAGCTCTTCGGATCACATGGTCTGAAGAGGAAAGGAGCTGTAAGGCTCCGTTATAAGACGGGTCTGCGTCTGATTAGCTAGTTGGAGGGGTAATGGCCCACCAAGGCGACGATCAGTAGCCGGTCTGAGAGGATGAACGGCCACACTGGGACTGAGACACGGCCCAGACTCCTACGGGAGGCAGCAGTGGGGAATCTTCCGCAATGGACGAAAGTCTGACGGAGCGACGCCGCGTGAGTGATGAAGGCCCTTGGGTCGTAAAGCTCTGTCATTGGGGACGAACGATCACATCAGGAAATGGGTGTGAAGTGACGGTACCCAAGAAGGAAGCCACGGCTAACTACGTGCCAGCAGCCGCGGTAATACGTAGGTGGCAAGCGTTGTCCGGAATTATTGGGCGTAAAGCGCGCGCAGGTGGGATCTTAAGTCTGTTCTGAAAGTTCGGAGCTTAACTCCGTGATGGGATGGAAACTGGGATTCTTGAGTATCGGAGAGGAAAGCGGAATTCCCCGTGTAGCGGTGAAATGCGTAGATATGGGGAGGAACACCAGTGGCGAAGGCGGCTTTCTGGACGATGTCTGACACTGAGGCGCGAAAGCTAGGGGAGCGAACGGGATTAGATACCCCGGTAGTCCTAGCCGTAAACGATGGGTACTAGGTGTGGGGGGTGTCAACTCCTCCCGTGCCGGCGCTAACGCAATAAGTACCCCCGCCTGGGGAGTACGGCCGCAAGGTTGAAACTCAAAGGAATTGACGGGGGCCCGCACAAGCGGTGGAGTATGTGGTTTAATTCGACGCAACGCGAAGAACCTTACCAGGGTTTGACATCCACTGAATACCTAAGAGATTAGGTCGGCCCCTTCGGGGGACAGTGAGACAGGTGGTGCATGGCTGTCGTCAGCTCGTGTCGTGAGATGTTGGGTTAAGTCCCGCAACGAGCGCAACCCTTATCCTGTGTTACCAGCGTGAAAGACGGGGACTCACAGGAGACTGCCGCCGACAAGGCGGAGGAAGGCGGGGATGACGTCAAGTCATCATGCCCCTTATGTCCTGGGCTACACACGTACTACAATGGGTGCAAACAGAGGGCTGCAATCCCGCGAGGGGGAGCTAATCCCACAAAGGCACTCTCAGTTCGGATCGCAGGCTGCAACCCGCCTGCGTGAAGTCGGAATCGCTAGTAATCGCAGATCAGCAGGCTGCGGTGAATACGTTCCCGGGCCTTGTACACACCGCCCGTCACACCACGAAAGTCTGCAACACCCGAAGCCGGTGGGGTAACCGCAAGGAGCCAGCCGTCGAAGGTGGGGCCGATGATTGGGGTGAAGTCGTAACAAGGTAGCCGTATCGGAAGGTGCGGCTGGATCACCTCCTTTCTATGGAGACCCGGCAGATGACACTGCCACACCACGCTAAGATTCAGCTCACGGATAAACGCGAGACTTATCTCGGCCGTATCCACTCTTTGTTCAGTTTTGAGGGAACTATTTTTTTCTCTCAGATGCACCTTGACAACTGCATAAGAAGAGGCAATAAGTTAAAGCGAAGAAAAGTGAGCTTTTGATCTATCCTGCCGAGGGTGGATC
>CAXXIN010000013.1:0-347702 GCA_963665275.2 Negativicutes bacterium | reverse complement strand
ACGACTGGTGTTCCAGCGTCCGTGGCGTCAATGTTGCAAGGGGCGGTATTGTTCTTCGTGGTGGGCGGCGAATTTTTGACGAAATATCGGATTGTCCTCAGCCGTAAGGAGGTAGTGGTGATGGGCGAACAGGCGTTTTTCATCGCGATATTATCTTCGGCGGTAATTGCCGGAACGCCGATATTATATGCGGCGCTGGGCGAATTGATTACGGAGAAGGCAGGCGTGACGAATCTCGGTGTTGAAGGGATGATGCTCATCGGCGCCGTATCGGATTCATGGCCGCGATCGTGACAGGAAATAGCTGATCGGGCTGTTGGCGGCGATGCTTGCCGGAGGAGCGATGGGGCTCATTCATGCGATCCTTACCGTATCGTTGCGGGCCAATCAGGTTGTTAGCGGTCTGGCCCTGGCGCTTTTTGGCTCTGGACTTAGCGGCTATCTGGGGAAAGCCTACATCGGCATACCGGTGACGGAACCGTTTCGGAGCCTGCCTTTACCAGTTCTTGGTGATATCCCCTTTCTTGGACCGGTGCTTTTCCGGCATGATGTATTGGTTTATCTTAGTTGGGGTTTGGTCCTGACCCTGTGGTTCTTTCTGAAACGGACGCGGGCCGGTCTTTTCCTTTCAGGCGATCGGTGAAAATCCCGGTGCTGCCGACTCACTGGGCATCCACGTGTTTGGCTTGCGCTATCTCTATGTCATTGTGGGAGGGATGCTGTGCGGCGTGGGCGGCGCTTATCTATCCCTGGCTTCTGCGCGAGCTGGCTGGAGAACATGACTGCCGGGCGGGGCTGGATCGCGGTAGCGCTGGTTATTTTTGCCCTTTGGCGCCCGGGGCGGGCGCTGGTCGGCGCATATCTGTTTGGCGGGATTGATGCCCTGGGATTTCATTTGCAGGCGGCGGGGGTTCATCTTTCGCACTTCTTTCTGCAAATGTTGCCGTATATATTCACCATTACGGTCCTGACGGGTTGTCATGGCGAAGAGGGGAGGCCGTCTGCTGCCCCCGGAGCACTGGGACTGCCCTATGACCGCGAAGAAAGATAAAAGATGGGAGAAGCAAGTGAAAGAACTACAAGACAGGATTCTTGCTGATGGACAGGTCATCGGCAACAATATTCTAAAAGTCGATGCCTTCCTCAATCATCAGATCGACCCGCAATTCATCCTGAAAATTGGGGCCGAGCTGGCGGCTCGTTTTAATAATGAAGGTGTGACCAAGGTTCTGACGGTGAAGCATCGGGGATTGCTGTGGCCATGGCGGCTGCTCTGACACTGGGCGTTCCCGTTGTTTTCGCCAAAAAGAAACAGGCTCTCACTCAAGAGGGGTGACGTCTATTCCGCCCCAGTTTTTTCATTCACCGCAAGGAGCACCATGGAGATTACTGTGACCAAGTGTTATCTTTCCGCCGACGATGTCGTCCTGATCATCGATGATTTTCTGGCCCATGGCTGAAGCCCTGAATGGCCTGATTTCTCTCGTGAGCAGGCAGGGGGAAAATTGGCTGGCGCCGGAATTGTGATTGAAAAACGCTTTCAAAAGGGCGGTGACGCTATCCGGGCCAGGGGGGTGCGCGTTGATCGCTGGCGGCAATTGAGCGGATGCAGCCGGGGGAAGTGGTTTTTGCCGTGGATGGGCAAAGGGGAAAAACAAAATAACCAATTTGAAAAGTGAATAGCGAATAAATCTGGAATCCCGGCTAGGTGGCCGGATTTTTTCACGAGGTAGTGCACCCGGACAAAGGTTTTTCGGGGGATTCCGTGGAATACTATCTCTATAAAGGAGTGGTTAATTTTTGTTGAAATGCTTCAAATCATTTAGTCTGATGACTACACTTGTAGTGTTCCTGTTGGGTTCGTCGGCACTCGCAGAGCCAATCGCCGAAGGGCGGATCGTACGGGGGAATTCTGCCCGCGCCGGTTACAATCGTAGAATACACCGATTTTCAATGTCCATACTGTTCTAACGGAGCGAAAACCGTCAGCGCCATGATGGAAAAATACGCTGGTAAAGTTAACCTGACTGTCAGGCACTTATCCCCTGCCGTTTCATCAGTCGGCTTTGCCTGCAGCTCTTTATTTCGAGGGGATAGCAGCCCAGAACCCTGAGAAGGCCTGGCAATATTACGATGCCCTGTTCGCCAATCCTCAGCAGCTGAGCGAGGGGAAGCCGCGCTGAAAAAAGTGGCTGCCGAACTGGGCGTTGACATGGATCAACTGGAAAAAGATGTGCGCAGCCCCGAGGTTTATGAAAAATTGCCGCGGATAAAAAATCCTTCGAACAGAGTGGGTTTGATGGAGTGCCAGTATTTATAATCAATGGGACCGTTCTGGTCGGAGCTTATCCGCCGGCCAAGTTTATCGAAATAATCGATGCGGCCCTAAAATAGGTAATCGAAGGATTGAACAGGCAGGGCCTGCTGTTATTGCTTGTCGCCGCGACGGCGTTTTCTACGTTGGCAATCTTTATGAAGGTGGCTTTTGCTGCAGGAGTGAATCTCACCACCCTGTTGGCGTTTCGCTTTCTGTTTTCAGCGGCTCTGTGCATTGGCGCCTTGTGTTTTAAAGGCCAGAGCCTTGTTCTGCCAAGCGCGTATTGGCCACGAATTTTGGTCTTGGGCGGCTTGGTCCATGTTGCAGTATCGATTCTCTATACTCTCTCTGTTCAATTGTTGCCGGCTTCACTCACCGGATTGATTTTTTACCTGTATCCGGCCATGGTGACGGGGCTGGCCGTGCTCATCGGTCGGGAGGCGCTGAACCGGCTTAAGTTTGGCAGCGCTGTTGATCTGCTTTGCCGGCTTGTTGCAGGTGTTGGGGGGTATCTTTGGATCGGTTTTCGACAGCAGGTCTGTTATTCGGTGTCGCTGCGGCTTTTGGGCAGGCGTGCCATGTTTTGTTGAGTCATGCGATCGTCACCACCCTTTCGCCGCTCTTGACGGTGGGATGGTCTGCGCTGACGACTTCGGCTGTTTTCATTGTCTATGGAGCAATATCTGGGGAGCTGCAGCTGACGCTGCCGCCTGTTGCCTGGGCTGCGCTCTTCGGAACTGCCTTCTTCGCCAATTTTATCGGCATTGTGCTGTTCTTTGTCGGTATGCGGCTGGTGGGCCCGTCGGACGCTTCCATCGTCATGAATCTGGAACCCGTGTTGACGGTGGTTCTTTCGGTCCTGCTATTGGGTGAAAGCTTCGGCTGGCCGCAGGCAGCCGGCGGCGCGATCATTCTCGCGGGGCTCTTTATTTTGCATCGGGGGGAGGAAGCTGTAGAATGAAACCATTTCTATTCTTTGGATGATATTCGGGCAGCGGCGACAGCATTGGCTGGGGTCGCGCATGAGACTCCGCTCGAAGGGAGCTCCACTTTTTCAGGCATAACCGGATTTCCGGTTTATCTGAAGCTGGAAACTTGCAAAAGACCGGCTCCTTCAAACTGCGTGGCGCCTATAACAAGATTCGCTTGTTGTCGCCAACAGAAAAGGTGCGCGGCGTAATTGCGGCCTCGGCCGGCAACCACGCGCAGGGGGTCGCTCTATGCCGCCCGCCACGCAGGAATTCGTTCCGTCATTGTCATGCCGGAGACGGCTCCGCTATCCAAAGTGAGCGCAACGCGCGGGTATGCGCTGAAGTGGTGCTGTCGGGATCTTCCTATGACGAAGCCTTTGCACGGGCGAAGCAACTGGAAACAGAAGAAGGCCTCACGTTTTGTCCACGCATTCAATGATCCGGCAGTCATGGCCGGACAGGGAACCCTTGGACTGGAGATATTGAAAGCGCTGCCGGGAGTGGAAGCGGTCGTCGTGCCTGTTGGCGGGGGCGGTCTGATCGCGGGGTGGCGACAGCAATCAAAGAACTGGCGCCGCATATCAAAGTATATGGAGTTCAGGCGGAAGGCGCCCCAGCCATGGCTCTTTCCCAAAAAGCAGGCAAGCTGCTCCAAACGGCAGCGGCTACAACCATTGCCGATGGAATCGCAGTCAAAGTGCCGGGTGATGCGACCTTTGAAGTGGTGCGCAACTATGTGGATGATATTGTTACTATCGATGATGAAGCGATCGCCTCCGCTATCCTGATGCTGCTGGAACGCGCGAAATTGTTGGCGGAAGGTGCAGGAGCGATCGGACTCGCCGCACTGATGCACGGCAAGATTGCGGCGAGCGGACCAGTGGCCTGTCTGATTTCCGGCGGTAATATTGACGTTAACTTTATTGCCCGCATCATCGAGCGCGGGCTGGTGAAGGCCGGCCGACGGGTTATCTTGACTACCTATGTAATTGACCGGCCTGGCGCGTTGCAAAAACTGCTGGCCAGCATAGCCGCCTGCCGCGGCAACGTATTATATGTTCATCATGACCGGATTCAACATGATGTGCCGCTCGGACAGGCCAAGGTGCAGGTCAGCCTGGAAACCCGCGATACGGCTCACACTGAGAAATTTGGCCGCGCTGCAGTGCGAAGGCTACGCGGTGACAAAGAACTGATGTCGCGATGACTTTCTGGAGGGGAGGGCAAGCTGATGAACAAACTGCTCGGTAAAGTTCTCGGAAGGATTTTCCCGCAGCCGGAAGACGGAAATGCCTGCCATGAAGCAGCTTTCGACCCGGAACAGATGCCGGATGCAGTGCGTGAAATACTGGAACAAGCCAAAGCGAAGGAATCTGCTGCTACGTCGGCTGATAAGAATAAGGGGTGACTGTATGAAAATAGTCTCTTTTACCTGTTATCAGGTGCCACCACGCTGGCTGTTTCTCAAAATCAGCACGATGAGGGGATCGATGGTTGGGGAGAGCCGGTGATCGAAGGCAAAGCCGCAACTGTGAAGGCGGCGGTCGAAGAGTTGGCGCAAGGGCTAATTGGCAAGGATCCTATGCGCATCGAAGACCACTGGCAGGTCATGTACCGGGGCGGATTCTACCGGGGCGGTCCGATTCTGATGAGTGCCATTGCCGGTATTGACCAGGCGCTGTGGGACATCAAGGGTAAGTTTATATATGCACCGATTTATCAACTGCTGGGGGGGGGCCTGTCGGGATACCGTGCGAGTGTATTCCTGGATCGGCGGCGACCACCCAAGTGACGTGGGAAAAGCAGCCAAAGAAATGGTGCAGCGAGGCTTCACCGCCGTCAAAATGAATTGTACCAATGAATTGCAGTATGTTGATTCTTACCGGGAGATTGATGCGGCGTTGCCCGCATCGCGGAAGTTCGCTCGGCGGTTGGTCCTGACGTGGGGATTGGAGTCGATTTCCACGGCCGCGTGCATAAGCCGATGGCCAAAGTGCTTGCGAAGGAGCTGGAACCATATCGTCCGATGTTCATCGAAGAGCCGGTCTTGCCGGAGAACAATGAGGCGCTGCGGGAGATAGCCAACCACACGAACATTCCCATCGCGATTGGAGAGCGCATGTTTTCCCGCTGGGATTTCAAAAAAGCTCTCAACGATGGATATGCTGATATTCTGCAGCCGGATCTGTCACACGCCGGCGGCATTACTGAATGCAAGAAAATATTTGCCATGGCGGAAGCTTATGATGTGGCGATCGCTCCCCATTGCCCCCTCGGACCGATTGCGCTGGCCGCCTGCTTGCAGGTGGACGCGACGGCCCACAATGTGTTTATCCAGGAGCAGAGTTTGGGTATCCATTATAATCAGGGCACCGATCTTCTGGACTATCTGGCCGATCGAAGCGTCTTTGCCTATGAAAATGGCATGGTGAAAATACCCGGCGGGCCGGGTCTGGGAATCGTCATTAATGAAGAACATGTGAAGAAGATGGCTATAGTCGGACACGATTGGCATAATCCGGTGTGGCGCCATGCGGATGGAACCGTTGCGGAATGGTAGACTGATAAACCCGGGGGGACAAGGGAGACGCCAGAGACACAGAAAGGAGCGGATGAAATGAAAAAGCTGGATATTTTGGGGAAAGTGCTACAAAGCGGAATTGTAGCGATCGTAAGGACCGATGACGCCGAAAAAGCGAAAAGATTGTGGATGCAATCAGTGCTGGCGGTATCAAGGTCATCGAAGTAACGATGTCGGTTCCGGGCGCGCTCGAAGTGATCAGGGAATTATCTGTTTTCTGCAATGTCGAAGGAATCACGCTGGGCGTGGGTTCGGTGCTTGATCCCGAGACCGCGCGGGCGGCGATTCTTGCCGGGGCCGAGTACGTAGTTACTCCCTGCCTCAATACCGATGTCATCAAGCTTTGCAACCGCTATCAAGTACCTAGCATGCCGGGTGCAATGAGCGTCAGGGAAGTTGTGGAAGCCATGGAAGCGGGCGCCGATATCGTGAAGGTATTTCCGGCGAGCTATTGGGGCCGCAATTCATCAAGGCTGTGCATGGACCGATCCCGCAGGCGCCACTCATGCCGACCGGCGGCGTAACTGCCGGCAACGTCAAGGAATGGTTTGATGCGGGCGCGTAGCGCTCGGTGTAGGGGGATCGCTGACGGCTGGCGCCAAGACCGGCGATTATGCCGCAGTCACGGCTGCTGCCCGTCTATTTGTGGATAATATCAAGGCTGCCAGAAGCAAGTAAGGAGGGAATAACGATGAGCAAAAAGTCGTCACCTTCGGGGAAGTTATGATGCGATTGGCGCCTCCCGGTTATCAGCGCTTCTTGCAGGCAAATTCCTTTGATGCGACCTATGCCGGCGGAAGAGGCCAATGTTGCGGCTTCGTTGGCGCAATATGGCTATGACGCTTACTTGTCACTAAACTGCCGCCTCATGAGATCGGCCAGGCTTGCCGCTGCTTTCTGCAAAAATACGGTATCAAGACCGGACTACATCAAGATGGAAGGGCAGCCGGTTGGGAATTTACTATCTGGAAACCGGCGCTTCGCAGCGGGCTTCCAAAGTGATTTATGACCGCAAGGATTCGGCCATCGCGAAGGTTCAGCCCGGCGAATTCGACTGGGCGGCGATATTTGCGGGAGCAGAAATATTTCACATAACAGGGATCACGCCTGCCCTGAGCGACAGCGCTGCGGCTGTGAGCCTCGAAGCGGTTCAGGCGGCAAAAAAGGGCCGGCTTGACGGTGACTTGCGACCTGAACTTCCGGAAAAACCTGTGGAGTTCAGCCAAAGCCAACGAGGTCATGAGCACGCTGATGCCCTTTGTAGATGTCGCCATCGCCAATGAAGAAGATGCGGAGAAGGTATTTGGGATCAAGGCTGAAAACACGGAAGTGCAGTCGGGAAAGATTGATGATGCCGGCTACAAAGAGGTTTGCCGCAAGCTGGTGGCTCGGTTCGGATTCAAAAAAGTTGCGATTACTCTGCGGGGAAAGCTATTCGGCTTCCGACAACGGCTGGTCTGCCATTTTGTATGATTCGTCCATGGGCGAGTTTTTCCAATCGAAAAAGTACGACATCCACATTGTGGACCGTGTCGGTGGGGGTGATTCCTTCGGCGGCGGTCTGCTTTACGGAATGCTGCAGGGACTGGACAACCAGCAGGCCATCGAGTTTGCGGTGGCTGCATCCTGTCTGAAGCATACTATTCCTGGTGATTTCAATCTCGTAAGTGTTATCGAAGTCGAAGGCTTGATGAAGGGTGACGGTTCAGGCCGGGTGCAGCGCTAATAAACATTGCGACGTAAGGAAAAGGACCAATGGAAAGGCAAATGATTCATAAGCAAAATAAGAAAAAACAGGAATAAAAAAACGCCATGCCGAATTACATAAAAATGGCAATGGACAAGAAGTGTTCCGGACATAAAACCTTCCTGATATTGGCGACGGGAATCCTGGTTCTGGTACTGGGTTTCTTGTCTATGTCACAAAGCTTAGCAACCGAACCACGGGTTTTGAAAGTCGTGATGGACGACAACTTGTCCACCCTATGTCTTTCGCGACGGGGAAGGAAAGTTAACCGGCCTATTGATTGATCAGTGGGCGCTGTGGGAAAAGAAAACCGGGATTACAGTTGAAGTTGCGGCGAATGGACTGGGCAAAAGCCCAGTCGGAGATGCAAGCCGGACGTCACGACGTTATCGACACGATCTTTATAAATCCGGAGCGCGAACAGATTTATGATTTCTCCAGACCTTATACGCGCCTGGATACCGTTATCTTTTTCAACAAAAACTTGCCAGGAATTACGGGCATAGAATCTCTCCGAGGATTCAACGTCGGGGTAAAAGGCGGCGGCCATTCGACGGCGGTTCTAAAAAGAGCTGGGATTTCCGGCATCGTTGAGTATAAGAGCTATGAAGCCTTAATTATGGCGGCGCGCGACAACAGTCTGTTGATTTTCATCATGGAAAAACAACCGGGACTGTATTACCTGCTTAAAAACGGTTTGCGAGATGAAATCCGGTTTTCGCAGCCGATCTATTTCGGCGAGTTTCACCGGGCCGTGCGCAAGGGGGACTCCGATACACTGAAACTGGTGGAGTCTGGCTTTGCGCAAATAAGTGAAGCTGAATACGGGAACATCGATCGAAAATGGTTCGGGGATACCGCACCGGTTTCTGCCATTGATTATCGGTTGCGAATCGCGATTATCGGTTCAATTCTACTGATATCCGTTTTGCTGCTGCTTTGGAACTGGTTGCTGCGCCGGACCGTGAACCGTAAAACTAGGGCTTTGGCCGAGAGTGAACGAAAATTTCGGGATTTGCTAATGAATCTTGCCATTGGCGTCATCGTTCATGATGATGTTGGAAATCCAACATTTTGGAATACGGCAGCTTTGGATCTTGCTTGCCTGACGGACGGGCAACTTACCGGGAAAGCTCATTTTCCAACCGGTTGGGAATATATTTCAAACCAAGGAGACAGACTGCCTGCAACGGATTTTCCGGCCCGCTTGGTGTTGGCGAAGGGCGAAGCCTTACGCGACTATACGATGGGAATCAGACAGAACAACGTGACCAGATGGTTTCAAGTAGACGCATTTCCTGACTTTAGCGACACGGGGCACATCGAACAGGTTGTCGTTACCTTCTTCGAAATTACGGCCCGACGGGAGTCGGAGGAGCGGTTGCGCTTCATCAGCTTCCATGATGCTCTGACCGGAGTCTATAACCGTGCTTACTTCGAAGAGGAGTTGCGGCGTCTCGATGGCCGTCACAGTGGGTCGGTGGCCATTGCTGTCGCTGATGTCGATGGCATGAAGCTGGTGAATGATACCTGGGGTCATTCCAAAGGCGATGAAATGCTGAGCCGTGCTGCGGGGTTGTTGAGCCGGAGCGTTCGGCAGGAGGATGTAGTGGCGAGGATTGGCGGAGATGAATTTGCCATTATCTTGCGCAATGCCGCCGAAGTCGCAGTGGAAGAAATTTTTGGCCGGTTGCTTCAAACGATGGAGGAACAAGCACAACAAACTGACTCTGATATTCCGGTGAGTCTTTCGGTTGGTTATGCTTTTGCAGCTGAACCGGGGGAGTGTTCGGTTGATTTGTTTAAAAAAGCGGACAACCGGATGTAATCAGGAAAAAGCAAAGCGACGCGGCAATCGAATATAGGGTTTGTAATCGTAGCAGACAGAAAAAGGACTCGACACAACGCCGAGTCCTTTTTCTGTCTCTGTCTTGAGATCGTTTTATTGTCCCAGCATTGCCTTGAGGTCTGCTTCCGGGGTTGTGATGGGCATGAGGTTGAGTTTGTCATGGAGAACCTGGAAAACCGCCGGGGTTAGGAACGCCGGGGCTGTTGGGCCGATGCGGATGTTGCGGACGCCGAGGAAGAGCAGGGAGAGCAGGATGCAAACAGCTTTCTGCTCATACCAGGACAAACACCAGCGACAACGGCAGTCCGTTGACATCGGTCTTGAAGGCGTCGGCGAGAGCCATAGCAATTCGGACCGCAGAGTAAGCATCGTTGCACTGCCCGACGTCGAGCAGGCGGGGGATTCCTTCAATATCGCCAAATTCAAGTTTGTTGAAGCGGTATTTGCCGCAGGCCAGCGTCAGGATGACGCAGTCTTTGGGCACTTGGGTCGCAAGATCTGTATAGTAGTTGCGGCCACTCTTGGCGCCGTCGCAACCGCCGATGAGAAAGAAATGTTTGATTTTGCCGGCCTGGACCAGTTCGATGACTTTGGGGGCAGCACCGAGGACAGCGTTGCGTCCGAAGCCGACGAGGATGTTTTTCTCCGGTTCGTCTTCAGGGAAACCGGGGGCTGCCAGTGCGGCATCAATGACTGGCTTGAAATTGCGATCGGTAATATGGAGAACCCCGGGCCACGCTACGAGGCCGCAGGTGAAAATACGTCCTTTATAGGACTCGGCTGGCTTCTGGATGCAGTTGGTGGTCATCAGGATGGAGCCGGGGAATGCATCGAACTCCTTCTGCTGGTCCTGCCAGGCGCCGCCGTAGTTGCCGACGAAGTGGCTGTACTTTTTGAGGCCGGGATAACCGTGGCAGGGCAGCATCTCGCCATGGGTGTAGATGTTGATGCCGGTTCCCTCGGTTTGTTTGAGCAATTCTTCGAGATCTTTCAAGTCGTGGCCGGAGACCAGGATCGCCTTGCCTTTGACTGCGGTAATGCGCACAGGGGTCGGCACGGGATGGCCGTAGGTGCTGGTGTTTGCTTCATCCAGCAGTTCCATGACCCGGATGTTGACCTCACCGCAACGCAGAGCCATGCCCAGCAAAGCGTCGACGCCGAGATCCGGCTGGGTCAGGAAGTCGAGTGCTTCATGGAAGAAGGCGTTGACTTTGGGATCAACCTTGCCAAGGACTTCCGCGTGATCGGCATAGGCCGCCATTCCCTTGAGTCCGAAAATGATGAGATATTCAAGGCCGGTAAGATCTGCGCCGCGTGCCGCAATTTCTTTGCTGATCACGAGCTCTTCACCCTGAGCAGCGAGACCTGCGAGATCGGCTGCCGGAGTCCAGGCTGCGGGTCCGGACAATGTTTCGGGCACTTTGCCGGCTTTCAATGCAGCGGCATCATAAAGAACTTTGGCTTTCGCCTTGACTACGGCGCCTTGCCGCAGAATTCCCTCTAGACGCAGGGGGTCGAAGTTTACATTCGTGATCGTGGTGAACAGGGCCTCGATGACATATTTGTTGACTGCAGGATCTTGTGCGCCGAGCACGGCAGCCCGATGAGCGTACATCGAGATTCCCTTGGCTACGTGGAGCAGCAGGTCCTGAAGGGCCGCCGTTTTCGGGTCCTTTCCACAGACGCCGAACACATCGCAACCAGTTCCTTTGGCAGTTTGTTCACATTGGTAACAAAACATTCTACTTCATCTCCGTTTCAGAATTTTTTGTCTATTTACAGTCTATCAGAAATTGGCCACGCTGAAAAGCTCACTGACAGACGCACGACCAAAAGACTTTTACTTAACGACGGTTAAGAGCATTTTGAAGTCTTTTTCTGCATCAACCGCGTGCGGGATGTTCGCAGGCATTACGACCATTTCGCCAGTTTTTGCAGTCATTGGGACGCCACCAAGGGTAATTTTTGCTTCGCCGTCGAGGATATAGACCATGGCGTCGCCAGGAGCGGAGTGGGTACTAACTCCTTCACCGGCTGCGAAAGCAAACAGGGTTATCGACAGGTCTGGACGCTGCACGAAAGTCCGACTGATGACTTTTCCGGCCTCGACGTCAACCAATCCGGCAAGGGAGATGGCTTGGGACATGGGGATATTCTTAACTGTTTCGTTCATGTTGATTCACTCCTGTTTTTATTGATTCATACGTATTGTGTTGGATTTAAGATCAAAATACTTTTAAAGGACAGCTTCATCGAGGATTTCGCCGCCGATGCTGATCTTGGTGAGTTTGACCGGAACTTTGTGACCGGAGTCCGACACTGCACCCTGTACGAGTCTGACCAGCCCGCCGCAGCAAGGAACTTCCATATATACAACATGGATGAACTCGATATCGTTAGCTTGAATGACATTGGCGAGTTTTTCCCGGTACATTCCGGCGTCGTCGAGTTTGGGGCAGCCGATGATCGCGACTTTGCCTTTCATGAAACGCCGGTGAAAATCAGGGTAGGCAAAAGCTGTGCAATCAGCTGCCATCAGAAGCGAGGCGCGTTCCAGATAGGGCGCGTTTATCGGAAGAAGTGAGAACTGCACCGGCCAGTTGCCGAGAGCCGAATGAGGCGTCGGGGCGGACGATATGGAGCCGGGACAGGCTTCCGGGGCGGAAGTGTTCACGTTTTGATGGAGAGAACGGGCCATCGAACCGGGGCAGCCTTGGAAAACCGGAACCGCTGATGGGGAGTTGGGAGAGATAGGGGAATGCGGCGCCCGTCCTGAAGCCAAAAGATGTTTGTCGACCAAGGCCTGGTCATATTCTGGGGCTTCTTTTTCTTCGAGAGTCAGTGCTCCCACCGGACATTCGCCGATGCAGGCGCCCAAGCCGTCACAATAGACTTCACTCACCAGTTTTGCCTTGCCGTCAAGCAGCTGGATAGCGCCTTCGGCGCAACCGATGACACACTGGCCGCAGCCATTGCACTTTTCTTCATCAATGCGGATAATCTTTCTTTTCATGTTGCTTTCTCCTCTTTCTTGCAGGAGACCATTTCTCCCAGCGTTTTATTTTTCATATATTCTTTGAACTCTGACGTCATGCGTCCGAGTAATCCGCCGAAAAGGCATTCGCGAAAGGGACACTCGGTGACAGGCAACAGGCAAGTGCTATTGGGTACGGGGCCTTCAATCGCCTCGAAAATGGACAGCAGGGAAGTCGAGAGACCACTGTCACCGACCAGAAATCCCCCTTTGGGGCCGCGGGTTGATTTGACCAGGCCTGCTTTCGCGAGGCGCTGCATAACTTTTGACAGATGAGCTTCAGATACTCCTGTGCGGGCGGTGATTTCCTTTACTGTCAACGATTTGTCTGGTGACGCGGCCAAGATTACCATGCTGTGCAATGCCAGAGAAGCAGCTTCGGAAACTTGTATGATCGATGATGCAACCATGTCTTCACCTCTTTTATAGTATTAAGGTACTATAATACCGAAATAATGTCAAGAGAATTTATGTGAATTTTTTGCAGGGAAATACGGCCGCGAGGGGAAATAAGAAAAATAACTATGAAACTTCTGAGAAAATAGGAGGCAAAAGCTAATGGCAAAACAGAAAGTGACAATTCCCCAGTTAAAGGAATGGAAAGAAAACGGCAAGAAAATCCGGATGGTTACGGCATATGACTATCCGACCGCTTTGCTGGTGGATCGCTCGGAGATCGAAATGATCTTGGTAGGGGATTCTCTCGGCATGGTGGTACTTGGCTATGATGGGACAGTGCCTGTGACCATGGATGAAATGGTGCATCACATCAAACCGGTTGTGAGAGGCGCGCGCAATACCTTGATTGTCGGCGACATGCCCTTCATGTCGTATAATGTGAGCATCGAGAAGGCGATCGAGAATGCGGGCCGCCTGTTGAAAGAGGGCGGCGCCGATTGCGTCAAACTTGAGGGAGGACTGCCGGTCGTTCCTGTTGTGCGGGCGCTAGTTGATGCTGGGATTCCGGTGATGGCGCATATCGGGCTGACGCCACAGACCGCTTCGCAGTTGGGTGGATTCAAAGTCCAGGGCAAAGATGGGGCGGCGGCGCAGCGGATGCTGGCGGAAGCAGAGAAACTCGAAGAGGCCGGCGCGTTTGCGATCGTATTGGAAGCGATTCCAGCGCCGTTGGCGAAACTGATCACGGCGAAAATCAGCATACCCACGATCGGTATCGGCGCCGGAGTCGACTGTGACGGACAGGTGCTGGTGCTCCACGACATGATCGGTTTATTCGACCGATTCGTGCCAAAATTCGTAAAGAAATATGCTAATGTCAGCGATGACATTTTAACAGCTTTGAACAGCTATGCGCAGGAAGTCGAGTCCGGCGCTTTCCCGGGACCTGAGCACAGCTTCACTATGAAGGAAGAAGTGCTGAAGCGCCTGTACTGAGGCGCGAAAGGAGAGCCATGCAGATTGTCATCATCGGCGCAGGTGCGATGGGTGGCCTGTTCGCTTCCCGCCTTAGCGCGGCAGGAGAGACGGTGACCGTCATGGATGTCTGGCAGGAGCATATCGAAAGGATCAGACAACAGGGACTGATTCTGGAAGATGAAGCCGGAACCTTCGTGTCACACCCGGCGGCTGTTACACGGGTGGAAGACCTGCCCCCCGCCGACCTGATCATTATTTTTGTCAAATCTTACATGACCGGTGCGGCGGCAAAAAGCGCCCGGGAGATATTGGGCCCGTCAACTCGGGTTCTTACACTGCAGAACGGGTTGGGCAATGCGGAAACTATTGCAGAGATTGTCGGAAAAGAGCGAGTTCTGGCCGGAACGACCGCCATGGGGGCTACCTTATTGGGGGTAGGGCGGGTCCGTTTGGGAGGAACCGGCGATACGCATATCGGGCGACTTGCCGGTCCTGCGGATGAGTTTTGCCATGAGACTGCCCGGGTGTTTTCACAGGCAGGGCTTCCGGCCACGGCAGATGATGAGGTTCAGTCACTGATTTGGGGTAAGCTTGTCATCAACATTGGGATCAATGCGCTGACGGCGCTGTTGAAGCTGCGTAACGGGCAACTGTCTGATTTCTACGAAACCAGGGAATTGGTGGAGATGGCGGTGGGAGAAGCGGTACAGGTGGCCGCCGCCGCAGGCATTTGGCTGCCCTATGAAGATGCGGTGTCGAAAGTTCTGTCCACAGCCAGGGCAACAGGCGGTAATCAGTCTTCCATGCTGCAGGATATTCTGAACGGGCGTCATACCGAAATTGATGCCATCAACGGCGCATTGGTCCGGGAAGGCGAGCGGGTCGGTGTGCTGACGCCGGTGAACCGGACCCTGACGCTGCTGATAAGGACTCTGGAAAAAAAGGTAGGCTGTGCTGAAAGAGGATCAGGAGATTCTGGAGCAGGCGACGCGGGCCGGGAAGTATAACGACACCTCGGTCGGGAAGCGGACAGATCCACGGTTTGGCGGCTAAAGGACTTCTGGTGACAAAAATGTAGGTAATGCCGCTTGGCTAAGATGAACTCCCTCGATTCTAGACACGAAATAGGCCGAAAAATCAGCAAGATACTTGATCACCACCGATGCTGTTCGGTCACGATGAAGAATCCCCGGCGTATCTCTGTCGAGACGCCGGGGATTCAAACAATTCCGCAGATACGAATTAGCCAAAATTTTTATGGCTGTTGAGATTTTTGCATGGCGATGTCGCCGACAACCGGGACCTTATACCATTCGTTCTGATAGGCCTTGACCATCAGCAGAACCCATAGAATGAGCGAAACCAACGAAATCAAGCCCGAGAGGGCGAACAATAACGACCATAGGTGCAAAAAAGGAAACAGGATGGAGAGCAGCAAATGCAAAATGTGGATGCCGCCAAAAACGAGGATGGACTGCATCGCATGGAAACGCACAAAGGGGCGTTTGTCGATAAAGTAAAATACTAAACCGGTGAGCCAACCTAGTACGTAGCACAACAGTGCGGCAATATTCTGCTGCAGGCCCGAATCCGCCTGTTGTCCATAACCGGGCTGCTGTTGATAGTAACCGGGTTGGGGTGGTGGTGGCGGATAACCCTGTCCGGGCGGAGGTGGTGGGGAGGAGTAGCCTTGACCGGGAGGCGGGGGAGGCGGAGGTGCATAACCCTGAGAAACCATTGGAGAACCACAATTTTTGCAGAATTTGGCTGAAGAATCATTGTCGGTTCCGCACCGGGCGCAGTTCGGCATATAGTTAACCTCCTGACAAAAAATAATAATCCCAATGATATCTATACGCTATTAATTTGGAATTTCCTTTAAATTTTCGTAGATGATGCGTCCGCCGACGATGGTTCGGAGAACCTGGATGTCTTTTAGAAGTCCAGATTCGATGTGGTAAGGGTCGTCCGACAGGATCACAAGGTCGGCAAATTTGCCGGGTGCGAGGGACCCTTTTTCGGTCTCGGCGAATTCAGCGTATGCTGCATTGATCGTGAACGCTTCGATAGCTTGTGCGACTGTAAGTTTTTGCTCTGGATGCCAGCCGGCGGGGAAACCTCCATCAGAGGTGCAGCGGTTGACTGCGGCATGGATTCCCAAGAGCGGGTCGATAGGCGCAACCGGCCAATCAGAGCCACCGGCGAGACGAACGCCGGCGTTCAACAGCGATCGGAAGGCGTAGGTCATGGCGCACCGCTCCGGGCCGATACACCGCTCAGCCCACCCCCCGTCGTCGATGAGGTGCGCCGGCTGAATGGATGCGACCACTCCCAGTTGCGCCATTCTTGGAATATCGGACGCACGGAGATGCTGCGCGTGCTCGATACGGGGCCGGCGGTCACGGCTGCCATTGACGGCGGCGATCTGCTCGAAGATGTCAAGCAGGATGGAATTGGCGCGGTCCCCAATCGCATGCAATGACACAGGGAACCCAGCCTGATCCGCTTCTTGTATCCGCCGCTCCATCGCGCCTGCGGGAAACATGTCTTCAATGAGCAGGCCGCAGTAGTCGGGAGCGTCGGTATACGGCTCAAAGAAGTAGGCCGTATGTCCGCCGAGCGAACCATCGGTGAAGCCCTTTAAACCACCGAAACGCAACCAGGGGTCGGCCTCTGGTCCGGTCTGAAAACGGGGAAAATCATTGCGCTTGCGATCCCAGTCCAGAAGCGGCAGCCGGGCGTAAATTCGGCAAGTCAATTCATCACGCCGACGAAATTCCTGAAACAATGCCCATTCGCTCCAAGTCGGGTTGCCCCAGTCGGTGACGTCGTGGACCGAGGTGACGCCGTGCGAGGCCGCCTGTTTGAGGGCCAAACGCAGCGCAGCCGCTTGTTCTTCAATTGTCGGCTTCGGCATGACCGCTTCCAGCAGGCGAATGGCGGCGTCTTTCAGAATTCCGGTCGGTTCGCCGGTGGCCGGGTCCCGGTAGATTTCGCCGCCGCAGGGATCAGCAGTTGTGGCACAGATGCCGGCAGAGCGCAGAGCCGCGCTGTTGGCCAAACCGATATGCAAGTCGATGCGGGTGACGAAAACAGGAATGTCGCCGGTGACAGCATCGATCCATTCTTTACAGGGAAGCGGGGCGCCAGGCCAAGTTTCCTGATCCCAGCCGCCGCCAGTAATCCAGCGCCCCGGTTCGGTATGTCTGGCCTGTTCGGCGATACGGCTGACGAATTCGCCAGGACCGCTGATGCCGGACAGTTTTACAGCCTGCAGCGAAAAACCGCCGGCAAGAAAATGCGTATGGCAATCAATGAAGCCGGGCAGGACCGTCTTGCCGTCCAGATCGAGAACAGGCGCATCGGGTATTTTGCGCGCCGCAATCGCCAAGATATCGGCATCCGACCCGATGGCGACAATACGTCCGTTCGCGGCAGCCAGTGCTTGGGCATGCGGCATCTCAGGATCAAGCGTATAGATGTTGGCGTTGAGAATCACCAAGCTGGAAGGGGCATTGCTGGACATGAAAAAACCTCCCGATAAACGAATTCATTCAATTAAATAAGACCTGTCTTCCGACTTGCACGATGGGCAATGGCGAAAAAATCGCCGTCCTCGTCCCCTGCAGGCAGGAAAAAAAAGCACACTCGTGGAAACGTTCATCATGCGTGTATCATGCGTGTATAGCTAATTATAGCGCGGACAAACCGGGGAGGGAATCAATTGAAGACAAGTCGTGGAGCCGTGGCCCTTTTGCTGGCTGTTACACTATGCTTTTCCGCGTGGTCTGGAATCGCTCTGGCCGCCGAAATGCCTGGGATCGTCGGCATCGATATCCTGTCGGTCAACGATTTTCACGGGGCCCTGATTGAATCGGGCCGTAATCCAGGCGCCGCCAAATTGGGCGCTCTATTGCGCAGAGAGTGGGCGAAGAATCCTCAGGGTAGCATTTTCCTCAGCGCCGGAGATATGTTTCAGGGGAGTCCTGATTCCAACCTGCTGTATGGGAAAACTGTCGTTGAGGTGCTGAATGCGTTGCAGATGGATGCGATGACACTGGGCAATCATGAATTCGACTGGGGAATCGACAAACTGCGGGCGCGGGTTGCCGAATCGAACTTCCCCTATGTCTCGGCGAACGTGAGGGAAAAGGATTCCCAGGGGCGCTTGAAGTTCGTTCATCCCTATGTGATATTGGAACGATTGGGTCTGAAGATAGCCGTCATAGGCATCGTGACACCGGAAACCGCTTATACCACCGGGCCGAAGATCGTGGAGCCTTTTGAGTTCCGAGATCCGGTCGCTGTCGTGAAGGAAATTTTGCCACTGGTCCGTCAGCAAGGAGCCGATATGATCGTGGTTTTGTCGCACCTAGCCTCGTATCAGGATGCGGCTACCGGCGAAGTCACGGGTGATGCGGCGAATCTGGCCCGTTTGGCAGCGGGTGTTGATGCGGTAGTCAGCGGCCACTCCCATCAGAGCGTGGCGGGAAAAGTTGACGGAATTCCAGTGGTTCAGGCTTATTATAACGGTCGGGCGCTGGGTAAAATCAGCCTGGTATACTCGCGGCGGGAACAGAAGATCCTCGTGAGCTCCGTGCAAGCGATCGAAACTCCAATCAAAGACGTTAAGGCTGATTCGGAAATTGGTGCCATCGTGGCTCGCTCCCAGTCAGAAATTGCACCGGTCAAAAATGTGCCGCTAGGGAACACAGCGGTAGATTTATCCCATGACCGCTATGGGCTGTCAGTGTTGGGCGAGTGGTCGAGTGATGTGTTGCGCCAAACGGCCAAGGCCGACATCGCCTTCCAGAACGGCGGCGGTCTGCGGACCAGCATCCCGGCGGGGCCGATCACCATGGGGAATCTATATGAAGTGATGCCATTCGACAATACGCTGGTTACGATGGATCTTACAGGAGAACAGGTGATGCAGGTCCTCAACCACGGTATCAATGGAAAAGCGGGCACTGTTCAGTTCTCCGGGCTGCAGCTGATAATCGATTCCAGTCGCCCCTATGGCAACCAAGTCTTGGAAGTGCGACTATCCGATGGCAAGTTGCTGGACGAGGCAGCGACCTATCGAATCGTGACTAATGATTTCATGGCAGCCGGTGGCGATGAATTTACCATGCTCAAACAAGGGCGAAATGTGACGGATACTTTTGTTCCGCTGAGGGATGCGCTGGCCGATGCGGTGAAGAAAGCCGGAACACTGAATGTCAAACATGACGGGCGTCTGCGGGATCTCCGGGGCGCCGCACTGAAACCTGCCGCATAGAAAAGAAGGAGGTGAGGGCTATGCCTCGTTTTGAATATCGTATTAATAATGCAGCTCACGATTACCCCCTCCTTTATTACTACGAAAATATGAACGATGTTGAAGCTGCAATGCGGTTCGTCTGCGATTATTTTGTCAAGGAAGGAAAAACCTGGCTTAAGACGGCATCGGCTATCGATGCGGCACAGTTCGTGATGTACGTTGAAAAAGTGGAGGAAGATGCTGCCGAAACAGGAAACACGACACAACCGGTGCTGCCTGGCAGTGTTGCCGTCGAAGTGCGGGAATACCGTGGAGGCGCCGCCGAGTATCCCCTGATTCATCAGTTCGGCTTTGATACGCAGGCCCAGGCGCTTGCGTATCTGCTGGCGGATACGATGATGCTGTTTGGACAGGAGTGGGAAAAAACCTCCACGGAAATTGATGAAGACCGGCAGGCGTATGTCTATTATTGCAAGAAGACGGGGGGGTGAGTTGATGAACCCCGACAATTCGAGCCGTAGTCACAAGGTAGTTGGACTGTTTCTTGCCGCGACGTTGACGCTGACTCCCGGCTGTTCGATGAATCCTTTTAACTCAGGGAGAAGTGACTCTTTCTGTGCGGATGAGAATAACGACGGGTACTGTGATCAGGACGGACGTCCGGTGACAGGCAGCAACAATCGATCCTATCGGAGCGGCGGCTGGTGGGGACTCGGGCATTACTGGGGAGGCGGTGGCAGTTCGGGAACGAACACCGGCGTATCGAAGGATGGTTCGGGTTCGCGCGGCGTTTCCTCCGGTTCTAAAAGCGGAATCGGCAGTTCTTCCCGTTCTGGCGGATCTAGCGGCGGTTCAAGCGGTGGCTGAGTTTTCGCGTTTGCCTTATGCCGAGCGGCGCGAGAAATTGTATGGTGCGCTTCGTCGCGAAGGGGTCTTTACCTGGGACTCCATGTATGGAGAGGAATACGCGCTGGCATCCGTATTCCCGATATCTGAAGAATTGAGATCAGAGTTGGCTCACGCATCCGAAGCGTTGGGCGGCGTGTTCTCCCGGACGGCCGAGGTGGTGATGCAGGCGGGGGATGAACTGCTTGCAGAGCTCGGATTGCCGGAGGCTTCCTGGGCCGCGATACGGGCGTCCTTGCCGGAAATGCTGCCTACGTTGATCGGCCGTTTCGATTTCGCGGCTACGCTTGGCGGTCTCAAAATGCTGGAGTTCAATGCGGAAACGCCGACAGACATCGTGGAAGCATTTTATGTCAATGGAAAAGTGTGCGACTACTTCGGCGTCCAAAATCCAAATGCAGGGATGGCGGCCGATCTGAAGCAGGCATTTCAGAGGGCTGTAGACACCTATCGAGAGCAGGGATTCGCTGCGGATCACATCGTGTTCAGCTCGGTGGACTGGCACGAAGAAGACGCCGGCACCACGAAGTTCCTGCTGGGGCAGTCTGGCCTGTCGGCTGAGTTTGTTCCGCTCTCACGGCTGCGGGTGTATAATGATCGGGTACAGGTGTGGGACGGGCTCGCACATGCGCCAGTTGATCTGATGTACAGGCTGCACCCTTTGGAAAAACTGGCGGAGGAGCACGACCCTGACGGTTATCCCACAGGGCCTCATGTGCTCGATATCGTCGCCCGTGGCAAATTGGCCCTGATCAATCCGCCAGCTGCGCTGATTGCCCAGTCCAAAGCTCTGCAGGCGCTAGTCTGGAACCTGCATGAAAACAACGAGTTTTTTTCGCCGGCTGAACAAGCAACAATTCAGAATTACTTACTTCCCACTTTTTTTGAAAATCGGTTTTCAGGCCTTTGTTCGTATGTAACCAAGCCCATTTATGGCCGCGAAGGCGGCGCGGTGACGGTGTTCGGCCCCGATGGGGCGCCGTGGGTGCGTGATGAGGAACTGGAATATTGGGACCAACCGGTAATTTACCAGCAGTACGCAGAACTGCCGCAGATTACGGTCGAAACTCTGAACGGGCTGTATTGTGGCCGGATGATCTTCGGATCGTTTCTCATTAACGGTCTGGGGTCAGCAGTTGTGGCCCGAGTTGGCAGCCGTATCACCGGAAACATGGCTTATTATCAGCCGTTATGCGTATCAGCCGATGCGCCGAAAGGAGAATGAACTATGGTTTTGCAACAGTGGTCCAGCTTTGTTAATTTTTTAATTTATCTGGTGGTTTCGATTCCTTTATTGCTCATTGGGATCAAGATTTTCATGTGGCAGACTCCTTATGATGAGATGTCAATGATACGCGACGCGGCCAATAGTGACACGATCAAGGATGAAGCAGGCATCGCGGTGGCGCATAGCCTGGGTGGCAAAGTGGTCGGACAGGCTCTCGTCCTGGCATCTGCTATTTTTCATTCGGTGAGCGTAGGCGATCTGGTTATTTGGGGCGTCGTTGGTATCATCTTCCAGGTTTTGGTCTATTATGTATTCGAGAAATTGACGCCCTTCAAAATATCGGCAGAGGTCGTGAAAGGGAACATCGCCGTAGGCCTTTTCTCCGCGCGTCTCAGTTTTGCCACCGGCCTTATCCTCGCCGCACTGATTAGCTGATTTTTTCACGGTAGGGTTTGACAGGAAGACAATAGTTTAGTATCATAAAATTCACGGGCGAGATGATCCCGCTTCTTTATCCGTGGGGGCGTAGCTCAGCTGGGAGAGCGCTAGATTCGCATTTTAGAGGTCAGGGGTTCGATCCCCCTCGTCTCCACCACGAAAAATATAAGGGCTTCCGACGATTTCGTCGGAAGCCCTTTTTGAAAAACACACAGATAGACACACGGATCGATCTTTTTCGGTATCCAATGGAGCGCTTTTCACGTGGAATCCGGGAGCAAGCACTCCTAACAGGCTGGTGCTTGGCCATATGCCGGGACGGTAAAGGATGTGACATTCGCATGAATGAAAAGCTGCAGGAGCTCGAGCGGCAATTAGAAGCCGAGCGACGAGTCAACGCCTCTTTTACTGAACTTTCCAAGGCTATCATATCTCCTGTTCTCTCCCGTAATGATATCTATCAAATGGTGCTGGACCAAGCCCGGGCACTGACAAGCAGCGACCATGGCTTTGTTTCTTCCATAGACCCAATATCCGGTGCGCATGTGAGCCACACGTTGACAAAAATGAAAGCGGACGGGTGTGCGGCGCCGTTGACTGAAGGAGAGCTGCCGCGCGGACCCCACAAAAAATATTCCAGCTTATGGGGATATGGCCTGAATACCAAGGAGGCCTTTTTTACTAACACCCCGTCGTCGCATCCTGCATCGCAGGGGTTGCCCGACGGGCATGTTCCCATGAAAAATTTCATCTCGGTTCCGGTTGTTTTTCATGGATCTCTATTAGGTCAGATAGCCCTAGCCAATTCGACTCGTGATTACTCCCAATCCGATATTGATATTTTAAGTAAATTGGCTGTGTTTTACGCAGTGGTCCTGCAAAACCATTTATGGGGAAAGGCTTTGCAGGAGGCAAATGACAGCCTGGAAAACAAAGTGGAAGAATTGACGCAGGCAGAACATAAAATGCGGCACAGTGCCACTATACAGTCGGTATTGCGGGAAATTGCCGTAGCCGCCATGTTGACGAGTTCGTTGACTGAATTTTATCAGACTGTGCATATCCTAGTGGAAAAAGTACTGCCGGCTAAATTTTTCTATATCACGATCCTGGATGAAATGACCGGAGAACTTTTAATTCCCTTTCATGCAGATGAGACCTTCATTCCGGAACGCCGCTCGATCAGCAAAGGGATAACAGAATATATTATGCGACAGGGACGGACTGTTCATATTGCTCCGGCAGAAATGATCCAACTAAGCGAGATCGATGAACTGGGCGAATATAACTTGGAAAATGAACGCAACATTCAGTCGCGGCATATCCTGGGTGCGCCTCTAATTGATTCACATGGGAAGCCCTTTGGTACGATGTCGTTGATTCTGGCGGATGAGATACAAGCTTTCCAGCCAGAGGATAGTGAAGTGCTTTCCATCATTGCCGCACAGGTATCCATGGCGGTTGAACGCAAACGCATGGAAGCTGAGCTACTGATCCAGGCGACTGTTGATGGACTGACTGGCATTTATAACCGCCGCCACTTTTTGGCGCGCGCCGAAGAAGAATTGCAACGCATCGACCGCTACAACGGAAACTGTTCGCTATTGATGTTGGATATCGATCATTTCAAAAAGGTGAATGATTGTTTTGGCCACGCGGTGGGCGATTCTGCTCTTTTGAAAATTGCAGGGCTTTGCGCAGAGACAAAGCGCAGTACGGATTTGCTGGGACGTATCGGCGGCGAGGAATTTGCACTGGTGCTGATTGAAACAGGCATTACCAAGGCACAGCAGTTTGCAGAGCGTTTGCGCCAAAGCATTCAGGATTGCACTTTCTGTACTGAGCAGGGAGTTCCGGTTCCGTTGCGAGTGAGCATCGGTGTGGCAGAACGCAAACCCAACAACGAAAAGCTGGCGACATTTATGGCGCGAGCCGATGAAGCCATGTATCTTGCCAAAAACAAGGGGAGAAACACGGTCGTCAAAGCGGAGTGAAATATGTCGCTGCCAGGGTCAATATGAATACGGTTGCCGGTAAGGCTGCGCCGACATAGCGTATTCCCGAACGTTGACTGGGGAAGAGTGCCATGAACACTGTATTTTATTTACAATAGACTCGCAAAATGCTGATGCAGGCATGGTATAATTTCCGTAAAATCCGGAATCTTATTTGGAAAGAGGAGTTGTAAAATAATTTTGAAATTCACACACAGTATTCGTTTCCGACTTATGAGTCTTATTGCGGTTTTGCTTGTGGGAACTTTGTTGGTGGTGTCTGGGGCCGGATATTATTTTGCGGGAAAATATCTAGAGGAAAGCATGGATCAGACAGAACAGGCTGTGGCATCGACTGCTGCGGCCAAGATAAAGGCGGAAATGGAACTGGCGATAGCGCAGTTGGAAGCCCTCGCTAATGTCACGCGGATACAAAGTGGAGATAAAACTCAGGTTTTACCGGCGTTACAAGAGGCACATACGAAAATCGGGAAATTTGATCATACTTTTTTTGCTTCACTTGATGGCTTAGCGATAAATGAAGCCGGAGATGCCATCAATAATTCGGATCGGGAATATTTTCAAAAAGTAGTAAAGACTCAAAAACCCTATGTTTCCGAACCGTTTGTTTCGCGGACAACCAAGAAGCAATCCTTTGCCGTTGCTGTTCCAGTCATTCGCTCCGGGCAAATAATCGGTGTAGTATGGGGGACCTATTCTCCGGAAAGGCTGATGCCGCTTGTCAAAACCATCAAATTCAAGCAGCAGGGCTACGGCGCAATTTTGGACGACAGCGGTTCCTACCTGATCCATCCCACGCGACCAGAGCTGGCGGGTACGATGAATTTGAAAACAGGTGAAATTGCTCCGGAGATGAAAGCTAAACTGGGAGCCAATGCCTCAATCTCTCCGAAGCTGATGGGTGCATTCAAGGAAGTTACAGAGAAGAACACGCGTACACGGCTGCAATACCTATCTACTGCAGGTACGTCACAGACTGCTTCGCTTAATGTGATTCCACTTCCGGGAGAGCAACGCTGGATATTGCTCCTGTCTACAAGCACTGCTGATGCGACCAGCGAAACAGCAGCGTTATCGAAGATCCTCATTGGACTTGCGGTGGGGTGTCTCGTACTGGTCATGATCATTACCTTTTGGGCAAGCGGTTCTTTTGTTAAGCCAATTGTGCGCATTAGTAAAATTGCGCAGGATATTGCCGCTGGTAATTTGCAGGCGTTACAAAAGACGATTAGTGATAAAAGTGAGTTCGGTCAGTTGTCTGACAATATCATGATTATGAACCAAAATTTACGCCAATTGGTTCAGCAGGTTCAGAACCAATCACACCAGTTGGCTGCATCCAGTGAAGAATTGACAGCCAGCGCGCAGCAGTCTGCAGAGGCATCCAACCAGGTCGCCGGATCTATCGCCCAGATGGCCAATGGGGCGGAGCAACAGGTTGGCGCAGTCAACGAGACCTCGGCTGTTGTGCAACAAATTACGGCTACCATTGTGGAAGTTTCCGCTACCGCCAATGAAATGGCAACGATGGTTACGCGGACGGTAGAGGCTACTGGTGACGGGCAAATCGCCGTTGACAATGCAGTGTCTCAGATGGCAAAAGTAGGAACCGGAGCGAAAAAAGCTCATTCTGCCGCCGGAGAACTTGAAGCGGGATCGCGGCAGATCGAAGAAATCGTGGCGCTCATTTCCAATATTGCTGGGCAGACCAATTTGCTGGCGTTGAATGCTGCGATTGAAGCAGCCCGTGCAGGAGAGGCCGGACGTGGCTTTGCCGTGGTGGCCGAAGAAGTGCGGAAACTGGCAGAGCAGTCGGAAGATGCTGCTCAACAAATCAAAAGCATTATTGGGAAAAACAATTCCAATATTCATAATGTGGTGGAAGCTGTGGGAGCAGCGATTGAAGATATTGAAGCTGGAGTAAAACTTGTAAATGCTGCAGGACAGGGTTTTTCCAGCATCGGAGGGCAGGTTGGCGATGTTGCTGCAAAAACGAAGGATATTTCCCGGGCATTGTCCGAAATATCCACTGGTAGCCAACGTATTATAACTGCCATAAAGAGCGTGGAAAAAATCAGTCGTGAAACAGCGGCGGAAGCGCAGAATGTGTCCGCTGCTACAGAGGAACAGTCCGCTTCGACTGAGGAGATAGCTTCTTCGAGTCAGAGCCTGGCAAATTTAGCAGGGGACTTGCAGACTGCAGTTGTCAAGTTCCGGGTATAAATAGTCAGTTTAGGGGACTGGTTCGCGAGGCTTGAGAACCTACGGGAATTCAGTCCCTTTTGGCGATTGATCTCAGCGTCATTTTGCGCTTAGCTGTATTTGGCTTCGGGTGCAAAATCTGTGGACAAACATACTGATGACGTGGAATTAAATTTGTTTCATACTTCATTCATTGACAAATATTCAAACGCATGATAAATTAATAAAAAAATATAACCTTGTGCAATGAAGCCGTCGCAAATGCGATGGCTTTTTCTGCTTCTAAGGCCGAGTCAGAAGAATGGCGCTTGTTCCGCAGTTCTTTCAACCCAATGGAAGGAGTGATTAAAAGCAAAGCGGTACCGAATAGTATGGGGAAATCCAACAGCAATCATTTCATAGCAGAATAAGGAGGCGATCCGAGATGTCAACAAAAACTTTGACCGCGGAAGAACTGGTCGGCCGCATGGAACGGCTGCCATTTTCCAGGGTCCATAAAAAGATTTTCTCTCTAACAGCAGCAGGGTATCTGTTTGATGCTTTCGACATTATGCTGCTTAGTTTCGTTATGCCGGCGCTGGCTAAAGATCTCGGATTGACTCCGGTGCAAATTGGGTTGTCATTTAGTATTTCTTTCCTCGGAATGTTCGTGGGTGCCTTGAGTGGTGGAATCCTTGCCGACTACTTTGGCCGGTTGAAGGTTTTCAAGGTAACGTTGCTTACGTTCTCTATTGCCACCTTCGCGACAGGCTTTATTACAAGTTATGAAGCGCTGTTGGTTATGCGATTCCTCACCGGCCTGGGGTTGGGTGCGGAGCAACCGGTCGTCTTCACTTACAACAGTGAAATGATGCCGAGTGAATACCGGGGCCGTCTCAACGGACTGACTGAGGCTTTGTGGGGCGGCGGAGTATTGACGGCCGCTGCCGTCGCTCTCTGGCTGGTTCCGACCTATGGTTGGCGGAGCGCTTTTTTTGCCGGAGTGGTTCCGGCGCTGCTCGTATGGTTCTTGCGCAAGGGGATTCCGGAGTCACCGCGCTGGTATATGGTGAAAGGCGACCCCAAATCAGCTGAAGAACATCTAACACAACTGGAAGATGCGATCAAGCTTGAAACAGGCAAAGAATTGGCCGAACCCTCTGTAGTGAATAAAATTCACGCCGAAGCCGGCAACAAGATGGCCGTTATTTTTAAACCGAGTTACCTACGGCGCACGATGATGCTTTGGATGCTGTGGTTTTGCCTGATGTTCGGCTACTGGGGATTGAACACGTGGCTGCCGACGCTGCTGAAGCAGTCCGGATATTCCACCTTCGCATCGATCGGCTATGTGCTGGTCATGAATCTGGTCTGGATTCCGAGCGGTTTGTTCGGATCCTATCTGGCGGATAAAGTCGGTCGTAAAATACCCATCGTCGTATATCTGGTGCTAGCCGGTGTAACCAGCATATTGTATGGCTGGGCACTCACCCAAAAACTGCCGGTGGAAATCATGCTTACTTGCGGGTCGTTGTCCGTGTTGTTTCTGGCTGGCGCTTATTCGGTTATATATGCTTACACTCCTGAGAATTATCCGACGGAAGTTCGGGGAACGGGAACGGGAACCGCTATGGCCTGGGGCCGTATCGGCGGGGTTTTGGCGCCGACCGTCGTCGGGTTCCTGTACCCTGTTATTGGGCTGTATCTGACGTTGTCAGTGGTGGGATCGGGTTTTGTATTGGCGAGCTTGGCTGTCGCATTGTTGGGGACAGAAACCAAGGGCAAGAACCTCGAGTCTTGCAATACGACCAACCCGGAGGACTGCGCACAACCTTCCGAAGCATAAGAATCTTATTCTGCTTTAGTTTGCCAGTAACGCAAGGTGTTGATGCCAGGCATCAACACCTTGCGTGTTCTTAAATGTTGGCATAATTCTTGCAACTGAAAGTAAAGGCGGGTTAAAATAATTCGGAGGTGCAATATACTTATGACGAACGCCGAAGCTATTCTGGATAAATTGATCTATGCCTTACCCCTTGTACAACTTTCCCTGCATGAAGACACCGGCGTCACTTTGACCAATCGAGAGAATTTTCTTTTGTACAAGCCGGGGAAAAAACTAGATCTCAAAGTTCCGCTAAATGCCCAAGTCAAGCCAGGCAGTGGAGTGCACCGCGCTATGCAGGAGAAGCGGCGGGTGGCGCTGCGCTTTGATAAGACTTTGTATGGAATGCCTTACACTTCGGTGGCCACACCCGTTTATGATGAGAATCATGAGGTGATTGGCGCCATTGCGATTACCCAGCCGGTGGAGTTGCAGGAGAATATCAAGAACATGTCAGCCAGTCTGGTGGATAATATCGGTACTCTGGCCGCAACATGCGAGGAAATTTCAGCGCAGACCCAGGAGATTGCGGCATCCAGCCGGATGTTGACCGATGTGGCGCGCGAGTCACAAACCCGGGCCAAACAATCGGATCAGGTCTTGGATCTGATCAGGGGCATCGCCAATCAGACGAATCTGCTGGGGCTCAATGCGGCCATTGAAGCGGCGCGGGTCGGTGAGCAGGGACGCGGCTTCGGTGTGGTGGCTGCCGAGATCAGAAAGCTGGCTGGAACCAGTGCACAGTCGACGAATGAAGTTGGCTCGATCATAGCGGCAATTCGCAAAGACAGCGATGCAACTTATACTCAGATGAATGATATGCAGAAAGCGATCGGTCAAATCGCGGTGGCGGTCAACCAAATCGCCGATACAATACAACAGGTTAACCAAAACGCCGCGGAGCTTGACCGGATTGCCGAAACCATGAATGTGCAGGGATAGAAGCTGAAAAATGCTATGGGGGGGATCTATAATGCGCGACAATAAAACATCACAGGCTGCGTCGCAATACGATGCCAATGTGCAAAAAACCATTCCCAGATATACTGCTTTTCATGAAGAAACTCTGGCGCTTGTCAAAGGGGTCAAGGACTGTCCCGCCAATTGGCTTGATGCGGGTTGCGGGACCGGCAGGCTGATCGAGAAGGCCGGTGAATATTTTGGCAATCTGCATTTTGTGGCGGCTGATCCGTCGGGGGCCATGTTGGATATCGCCAAAGAAAAGTTGGCAGCCCTTGACGTGGAATATGTGCAGGCTGGCAGCGAGTCCTTGTCGTACGACGGTCGGTTTGATGTGATAACTGCCATTATGTCACATCATTATTTAAGTGTTGAAATGCGCAAGATCGCGACTGATAAATGTTTTTCAGCCCTAAAGTCGGGGGGGATTTACGTGACTTTTGAAACGATCAGGCCTTTCTCCGAACGAGGGACTGAGATCGGATTGGAACGATGGCGCCGCCATCAGTTGGACAGCGGTAAACCTGCTGAAGAGGTCGAAAAGCACATAACCCGATACGGGGTCGAACTGCTGCCCATATCGATCAGTGACCATCTTGAGCTTCTCAGAGCAGCGGGGTTCGCTGCTGTGGAAATCCTTTGGGCGTCAGGATTGCAGGCAGGATTTTATGGCATAAAATAAAATCGAAAGTGTTGGCGACGGAGCCTTCGCAGCTGCGAGGGCTTTTCTGTTGAATAGGCATAAAGTGAATGAGGTGCATTTCAATATTGAAATGTTGTTATAGAGTAGGATGAGGGATTTTGCTATAATGATTCTATAAGCCTAGCCATTTCAGATGGTTGGCAACCTACAGGAGGGCAAAATGGCGACGGAAAACTCTCGCAACGGAACATTGTTGGAACAACTTTTCAAGGCGTTGCCATTGATTGCGCGAATATCGGGCGGATATGCCAGCGTGACGGATAGAGCGGGAAAGCGCATGCGGACGGTTGATTCGCATGGCAACGAACTGGCGGAATACCATGGAGTGGTGTACGATTTAGCGCGGGACGCCAGTGAAAAAAACGCTCCAGCGTTCGGGTATTCGGCTTTTGTGCCGAACTCCGAAGCATGGGCGTTGCCAATCGGCGAATATGTCCTGAGTGCATCCAATACGGAAAAGATCGAGCGTGAAGGGAAGCTGTGGGATTCGTTATCGCAAGCATTGCCGATTATTGCTCGTGTGGCGGGCGGCGAAGCGGTACTGTTCGATCAGGAAGGGCGCAGGCTCCAGAGTGTCGATTCCTTTGGCGTGCAAAAAGGTGAATATATCGGCAAGGTCAGCAAGGCGGCCTTGGAGGCCATGCAGACGCAGCGACCGGTAGTGGGGAAATCCATGTCTGTCCCAGGGGCCATGGCTGTACGCATTCCCATTACAGAACAATACGGCTTGGGTTTCAATAATGAAATGATGGTTTCGCAGAAACATAAACTGATTGAAGAAGTCAAAAAGTTTCAGTATGCGCGCTATAATTTCGACGATATTGTTGGGGTCAGCGAAAGCATTCAGCGTTGCAAGGCGGTGGCCCGCAACGTTTCGCAAGGCATTTCGTCAGTCTTGATTTTCGGGGAGACCGGCACCGGGAAGGAATTGTTCGCGCAGGCGATTCACAACGCCTCACCCCGCTGCGACAAACCGTTTATTGCCATTAATTGCGGCGCGGTGCCTCCAAGCCTAATCGAAGGAACACTGTTCGGGTATGTGGAAGGCTCCTTTACCGGAGCAAAAAAAGGCGGCAATGCGGGAATCTTTGAATCAGCCAATGGGGGCACGGTTTTTTTGGATGAGATCAGTGAGATGGAATGGGACCTCCAGGCCCGCTTGCTGCGAGTGTTGCAGGAGCAGGAAGTGACCCGCTTGGGCAGCAGCAAGCCGATTCGTGTCAACATTCGGATCATTTCATCGACGAATCGTAATTTGCGCCTGCTTGTCGAAGAAAAAAAATTCCGGGAAGACCTTTTCTATCGCCTCAACGTGGTGGAGCTAAAAGTGCCGGCCCTGCGGGAGCGGTATGACGACATTCATCAATTGGCCCGCTGTTTCCTCGAAAAATATAATCGTGTTCTGGGTCGGATCGTTGAGGATGTGGCGACTGATGTTCTCGATGTTTTCTCTCGGCACGAGTGGCCGGGCAACGTGCGGGAATTGCAAAACTGCATTGAAAGTGCACTGAACATTGTCGAGCCGCATGAACGGTTGCTGCAGAAACGTCATCTGCCTTCGCAGTTCGAGAAGGTTTCGGGTGGGGGTCGCAGGGCTGAACTGAATTTGGACTCTATTCTGAAGGAAACGGAAAAGTCTGTGATTGTAAGAATTCTGCAGGAAGAGAAGGAAAATCGAGGGTTGGCAGCGAAAAAATTAGGGATTAGTACAACTACTCTATGGCGAAAGATGGTCGAACACGGCATATTGCAAAATTGAAATGCGCGTTTCTTTTTTGCAATGAAAAGGATGACGTAGATCGCAGAAAAGTAACTGACTGTTTCAATAATGCAATGAATTCGTGCAATTAAAGAACGATGAGAATGGCAATGGAGCCCGGCAAGTTGATTTTGCGGGCTTCTTTTGTTTAATCGGAACTTTGGCACGGCTCTTGCATTGGTATATAAAATGGGGGTGTGAGCATTGAATGTCGAAATAACCTGTATGATCAATGGGAAGGAAGTTAAAACCGCTGTTCGGCCAGAGCTTCTGTTGGTGGATTTTCTGCGGGACGACCTCGGCTTGACAGGCACGAAACGCGGCTGTGGCATCGGTGAATGTGGCGCCTGCACAGTCATTCTGGATGGACGGACTGTAGCATCGTGCATCGTGCCGGCTGCTTCAATCGACGGTTCGGACATTTTAACGGTTGAGGGTTTGTCTGAGGGAGAGAAACTTCATGTGCTGCAACGGGCTTTTATAGATCATGGCGCCGTGCAATGCGGTTTTTGCACACCGGGGATGCTGCTGTCAGCGAAGGCTTTATTGGATAAAAACCCGACCCCGTCGCGGGAAGAGATCCGGGTGGCCATTTCCGGCAACGCCTGCCGTTGCACCGGCTATTCCAAAATTGTCGATGCTGTGGAAGCTGTCGCGAAGCAGGGAGGCGAAGTCGTATGACGCATACCGGCGTTGGCAGCTCGATTTTGAAGCATGACGCGATCGCGAAAGTGACGGGGCAGGCGCTATTCGCCGCTGATATGAAGCGCCCGGGGATGCTGTTCTGCAAGGTGATTCGTAATGAAAGCGGATTGGCGCATGCCGTGATCGAAAACATCGATGTGTCGGCAGTGGCGGCAGTTCCAGGGGTAGTGGCGGTATTTACCGCGAAAGACATTCCGGGACCCAATGGCGTTGGTATTATTTTAAAGGACGAACCGGTACTCGCAGGGGAAAAAGTTCGGCGTCACGGCGACGCGTTGGCGCTGGTCGTGGCTGAAACCGAAGAAATAGCGATCGCGGCGGGAAAAAACCTGAAGGTGACGCTACGGGAATTGCCGGCGTATTTTGATACCCAATCGGCCATGGCAGCCGGTGCGGTTAAAATCCACGGGTCCTCCAATATACTGACGTTGCGCAAGTTGCGTAAAGGCGATGTGGAGGCGGGATTCGCCGCTTCGAAGTTCATCGTCGAACGGCAATATTTCACCCAATGCGCAGAGCATGCCTACATAGAGCCGGAAGCCGGGTTGGCCGAGTATGACGGAAAAATGGTGACGGTTTGGGTTTCCACCCAGAATGTGCACTTTGACCGCAAAGAAGTCGCGCGGACTCTGGGGCTGGGTGTCAACCAGGTTCGGATTGTGCAGGCGGTAACCGGTGGCGGATTCGGCGGCAAGCTGGATATTTCGGTGCAATGTTACCTGGCGCTGGCGGCTTATAAGACAGGCCGTCCGGTAAAGATGGTCTGGCAAAGGGAAGAATCCATGATCGCCTCAGCCAAGCGGCATCCCTATGTGATTGATTATAAGACCGGGGTTAGCGCAGAGGGGAAATTGCTGGCGGTGAAAGCGAACATCGTTGGCGATAGCGGCGCTTACGCATCCTACGGGCCGGCGGTGCTGACCCGGGCGGCAGTTCATGCGACCGGTCCCTATGAAGTACCAAATGTCTTTGTTGATGCCTATGCCGTCTATACGAACAATCCGCAGGCAGGAGCCATGCGCGGATTCGGCGTGCCTCAGATGGCGTTCGCACATGAGACGCAGATGAATATATTGGCCGAAGAATTGGGCATGTCACCATTGGAAATCCGGCGGCTGAATGTTTTGCGTCCGGGGAGCGTAACCGCGACCGGCCAAGTCCTGGAGCATAGTGTGGGGATTGGAATGACGCTGGAACAGGCGTGCGCGGAAGCTCAAAAAATGTTCCGCACGGGGGTATTGTAAATGAAGAAACGTGGCACAGGAATCGGCTGCATGTGGTATGGCGTCGGCAACACCGGATTGCCGAACCCGGCGGCGGCTTTCGTGGAATGGCTGGATGACGGGACCGCCAATTTGTTGGCTGGGTGCGCCGACATCGGACAAGGGTCTGATACCGTTCTCGCCCAGATTGTGGCAGAAGAACTGGGCATCGGAGCGGAGAATGTGATGGTCACTTCGGCGGACACGATGATTACGCCGGAAGGCGGTGCGACCAGCGCCAGCCGACAGACTTACATTTCAGGCAACGCGGCTCGCCTGGCAGCAAAAGAAGCCAAGCAGGTAGCGATTGCCGAGGCCAGGGAAATGCTGAAAACCAACGGGGAAGTTGATTTTGCCGATGGCGTGGTGGTGGTCGACGACAAACCAGGGACCATGACGGTGAAGGAAGTACTCGGGAGTTGCCGTATGAAGGGCAAGCTCACGCTCGGACACGGCTGGTTCAATCCGGCGACAACCGGATTGGATGCCTCTACTGGCGAGGGATCTCCCTATGGAACGTACGCTTTTGCCACCCAGGTGGCGGAAGTGGAAGTGGATACGGAAACAGGCAAGGTCGAAGTGCTGCGAATCGTGGCTTCCCATGATGTCGGCAGGGCTATCAATCCCAAATTGGTTGAAGCGCAGATCGAGGGCGGTGCAGTCATGGGCAGCGGGTATGCTTTGCTCGAAGAAATCAACGTGTCCAAGGGCCGGATTTCCAATCCGAATTTCGATGGTTATCTGTTGCCCATGTCTCTTGATACGCCTGAAATATATTCGTTCATTGTTGAGGACCCTGAGCCCACCGGGCCTTTTGGCGCAAAAGGAGTCGGCGAGCCCGCTTTGATACCTACGGCGGCGGCCATCGCCAACGCTGTGTATGACGCGATCGGCGTGAGGATCTATTCCCTGCCGATTACGCCGGAGCGAGTGCTGCAAGCGCTTGCCAATAAGGATTCTGCTGCGGCAAAAAACTAAAGTGAGAATGGAGAGTGGATCAGTATGGCAGTAACAGTTATCACAAACATCGGAACTATCGTTTCAGGGCTGGTGGAACAACCCATCATCGCAGGGGACGTTATCGTCATAAAAGACGGTAAGATTGACGCAGTCGGCACTATGGCGTTAGTGGATTCTCTCAAAAAGGATTCGGTAGAATTTAAAACCATTGATGCGGGCGGCATGACAGTGACCCCCGGTCTGATTGATTCACACGTTCATCCGGTGATCGGCGACTACACGCCGCGTCAAAAAATGTCGGATTTCATTGACAGTTCCATTCATGGTGGTGTCACTTCCATGATTTCCGCCGGTGAATGCCATACGCCGGGTCGCCCGACAGATCCGGCAGGGGTGAAGGCGTTGGCCATCTTGGCGCACAAATCGTTTGCGCTTTTGAAACCGGGCGGAGTGAAAGTTCATGCCGGTTCGGTCATTTTGGAAAAAGGCCTGACCGAAGCTGATTTTGCCGAAATGGCGGCAGCTGGAGTCACAGTCGTCGGGGAAGTGGGTCTCGGATCCATTAAAAAACCAGAAGATGCGGCGCCGATGGTAGCCTGGGCGAAAAAACACAACATGAAAGTCATGATGCATACAGGCGGAACTTCGATTCCGGGCAGCTCGACCGTTTCGGCGGACGACGTGATCAAAACCGACCCGGACGTGGTATCCCATATCAACGGCGGACCGACGGCGGTTTCCCTGAAGGAAGTCGACCGGCTGATAGATGAGACGCAGATCGCACTGGAGATCGTACAATGCGGGAATCCGAAAGTGGCTGATTATGTGGCCCGTCAGGCAACTGCCAAAAAACAATTGAGCCGGCTTATTTTCGGTAATGATGCACCTTCGGGCACCGGCGTGATTCCCCTCGGAATTCTGCGGAATATCTGCCAGATTGCCAGCATGTCGGAGGTTCCGGCGGCGGTGGCGGTGGCCATGGCGACTGGAAACACGGCTCGCGTATATGGTCTGAATACGGGTGTGATCGCTCCGGGTAAAGAGGCGGATATTGTCATCATGGATACGCCAATGGGTTCGGTCGGCAAGAACGCGCTCGAAGCGATCGAGGCCGGCGACATCCCTGGTGTCGCGTTGGTGCTTGTCGATGGAGTGGTCAAGGTGAACAAGAGCCGCAACACTCCGCCTGCAGTGGGAAAAGTTACGATCGCTTAGGCGAGCGGGAGGTTAAGAATCTATGATCGTTGTCAAAAAAGAATCATGTAAAGCCTGTACTCTGTGCGTGAAAAGCTGCCCGGCCGGCGCCATCAAAGTGATTGACAAACTGGCCGTGGTGCAGGCGAATTGCGTCAGTTGCGGCGTTTGCGTCAGGGTATGCCCATTCCAGGCGATCTCCCGCGAGCCGGAAGTCGCCGCCGGGGCGGTTTCCTGCCGTTCATGCCCGGTCCAGTGTGAAATCAAAGCCGGATTCGAGGGCGCATGCAAGCGGTATAGCAATATCAACGGCAAATTGGTGCGCAACCGGGAACTTGTACTGGAGAACACCCGGGCTACGGCTCCGGACCGAACGATTCCGGATACGCCGCTGATCACTGCTGTCGGCGCCGGGACGGCATATCCCTGTTGCCGTCCGGCCCCGCATATCGTCGGCGAAACCATCGACGGCATCGATGTGGTGACTGTCGTAACCGAAGCGCCGCTTAGTTACAGCGGTATCAAAGTCAAGATCGACGCCAATCATCATATCGGCGAAGAAGGCGCGAAGATATTCCGCGACGGCGCACTGGTCGGCATGGTGGACACCGAAGAATATGGATCGAAGATGATCTACATCGGTGGCGCCAATATTCTGAGCGGCAAGAACGGATTTGCCGCTGCGCGAACCATTGTCGAGCTGGCGAACGAGGAGCGGGTAACGCTGCAAGTCGAAAAAGGCAGCAAGTTGGAACTGCAGGTTGGCTATGCGCCCCTTATCGACGGGGTGGCGGAAAAGAAAATGCGCGTCGGCTGTGGTAGCGCGACCGTTGGAATGTTCGCACGAACCATGTGCCAAGTTGTAGATGAAGCCATCGTGCTCGATCACCATGTCATCGGACTCTTGTCCGAACATCGAGCAGGGGAAGAAGTCGGGATGACTTGGAGCGGCGTCGTGCCCAACGGCAGAAAAAGTACGCGTGGGCGCTATTTTGGCGAACACGGGCATGGCTGGGGCGGCACGCATATCGAACAGCCGCTGGATGCCGTCAAGTCGGTGGATATGCAAATCGCCAAAGCGGGCATGAAAATTCTGGTTACCGAAACCACCGGCCAAAAAGGCGCGTTGCTGGAAGTGCAGGCTGACGGCAGTGTCGTTGAATTGCCGATGACCAAAGAAGTGCAGGCCGCTGTCGATTTAATCTCTGATAATTGCGAGGAAGCTCGGGTTTCGGCCGTCTATGTCGGCGGGACCGGAGGCAGCGCCAGGGCCGGTGTGACGACCTATCCGATCAAGCTTTCACGAGCAGTGCATGCAGGCGAGGCGAAGCTGACGATTGGCGGCGCGCAGACCTATATTCTCCCTGGCGGAGGAATCAACTTCCTGGTGGATGTTGAAAAAGTAGCTCCCAAAGCCTTTACTTGGGTGCCGACGCCCGCGACGGTGGCGCCGGTGGAATATACAATGACCCGTCAGAAATATGAAGAAATTGGCGGCCACATCGAATCCATCAAACCCCTTTCGACGTTAAAGAAAGGCGAGTAACTCATGATCAGGGAATTGGGGCCGGGCAAGGTGGCGCTTGATTTTGGCCCCACCCAGATGAATATACATGTGTCCGGCGAGAATGCCAATACTGCTATCGCCACGGAAGCGGCAATGTTCGCTGCCCGGCTGGTAACCGAACTGGCCGAATTCAAAAAGATTGCGGCGCTGCCGCAAAGTGAGATCGGATCGGTGGACACTTACCCTGTCATCTTGCAGAAGATGATCGAAGCGGTCAGGAATTCGGGCGATACAGACCTCACGCCGATGGCGGCGGTGGCCGGGACCGTGTCGGATATGACGGCGGACTGGCTATTTGCCAGAGGCATTGCCAAAATCATCGTCAACAACGGCGGGGATATTGCCATACGGCTGTCGGGAGACCAGCTTGCCACCGTAGGAATCGCACCGACTCTGGGGATGCCGCCGACACACGTGCTTCGCATCACCTCCGCCGATGGGATCGGCGGGGTGACAACCAGCGGGTCGGGTGGGCGCAGCTTCACCAAAGGAATTGCCACTGCGGCGACAGTAGTAGCGCAAACCGCCTCGATTGCCGACGCCTGCGCCACCAGCATCGGGAATGCCACTTTCTCCCTTCACCCATCCATTCGCATGGCAAGGGCGGAAGAGCTTGATCCTCTGACTGATCTGGCCGGACACTGGGTCGTGCGGGATGTGGGTGAATTGCCGCCGGAAACAATTCAAGCGGCGCTCGAAAATGGGTGGCGACATGCGAAAATGTTGCAGGATAAGGGCCTTATCAGAGGCTGCGTACTCTTCATCGGACAAGCGGGAGTGATGCTGCCGGAAGGGCTGGTAACTCCCTTGCCATAATAAAAATTTAGAGGAGGGCTTATCATGGAAATTCGTAAAATAGTAACAGTTGTGGAAGAAACCCGGCAGGAGGCAGGCCGCCAACTGGCCAATCCGACCCGGAAAGCAGCGGCAATGGCTGTAATCACCAATCCGTTCGCAGGGAAATATGTGGAAGATTTGACGCCGCTCATCGACGCAAGCGTGGAGCTTGGCGAATTGCTGACAAAACGCGCAGTGGAAGCGCTGGGAATCGCGCCGGAGAAAGTGGAAAGCTACGGCAAGGCTGCTATTGTGGGCATTAATGGCGAGATTGAACATGCTGCGGCCATGATGCATCCCAAGCTTGGCACCCCGATTCGCGCCAACGTCGGCGGCGGCAAGGCGCTGTTGCCTTCCTCCAACAAGGTCGGCGGACCTGGAACGGCGCTCGATGTACCCCTCGGATATAAAAACGCCGCCTATGTGCGGACCCATTTTGATTCCATGGAAGTGAGAATCGCCGATGCTCCCCGAGACAACGAAGTCGTGTTGATCGTCGCCGTGACTGATTCCGGACGTCCTCTGCCGCGTATCGGTGGATTGACTATGGAAGAGGCCAAAGGCGAAGACGGATTGCGGTAGGAGGATACTATGTTGCGTATTGGATTTATCGGACTTGGCGCCATGGGGAAACCCATGGCGGCCAACCTACTGACTGCCGGATACCCGGTTGCCGTCAATGACGTAGCGGCAGCCGCCGTTGCCGAAATGACGGCCAAGGGTGCGACGCAGGCCTCTACCCCCAAGGACCTGGCCGCAGTCTGCGATGTGGTGATCACAATGCTGCCGAACGCAGCAATCGTGGAAGCGGTTGTCTGCGGCGAAACCGGTCTGCTGGCAGGTAGCCGGCCCGGCATGGCCATCATCGACATGTCGAGCGTTACCCCGCAGCACACCCGCAAGACCGCGGCTGCTGCAGCCAAGTTCGGCGTAGAGTATATGGATGCGCCGGTCAGCGGCGGTGTCGCCGGGGCTACCGCAGGCAGTCTGACCATCATGGTCGGTGCGGAAGCGACGACACTGGAAAAATGCAAGCCGATCCTGGAAGTGCTCGGTAAAAAAATCTATCATGTGGGTCCGGTCGGCGCCGGAGATGCCGTGAAATTGGTGAATAACCTGCTGCTTGGCGTCAACATGGCGGCGGTGGCGGAAGCCATGACCCTCGGCGTGAAGGCGGGAATTGACCCCAAAGTGCTGTTTGATGTGATTTCGGTCAGTTCCGGCCGAAGCTATGCGCTGGAGGCCAAGATGCCCAGTTTCGTGCTGAAAGGCAATTTCGAACCGGGATTTGCGGTGGACCTTCAATACAAGGATCTCGAAATGGCGACCCAGACAGGCAAAGAACTGGGTGTGCCGCTGATGCTGACCAATGTGGCGGAGCAGGTATTTGAAACCGCGCGCGCCAAAGGCCTGGGCCGTAAGGATATTTCGGTCGTCGTGGCGATGCAGGAAGAGCTGGCAGGGGTGAAAGTCCGCGAGTAGGGGAGAACCAATCGAACAGGGGGAGAGGGAAAACCAATGGATAAATTTATCAAACTGGCGGAAGAACGCGGCTACGAGATCGGAGCCCTGACGGTAGGCGAATGCATCGATGTTGCAACCGACATGGGATGGTCTTTTGGTGAAACTGCGATTGCGGAAGCGATGATCGCCAATAAAATGAGCCGGGAAGAAGTCACCTCGGCGGTGATGGACTCATTCTGTCACAACCTATACGCTTTGGATATCGGACTTAGTTCCGGCGCCAGCTTCCTCATGGGGCAGCTCGGCCGGGAACTGGCCAGCGGAATCACGCTTTCCGGCGATCCTTTCGTCGATAAAGTTCTTCGTTATACCTTAGCCGCTCAGGTCGGCAACCATTCGGTCGGTCTGCAGCCGTGCGCCGGGACAGGCGATGCCTGCACGTTCACCGGTCTTACGCGCGCACTGACAGAAACGGTCGAAGACAAGGAACAACTGGCGCGGCTGGTTGCATCAATGCTGAAAATCGGTACGATCTTCCGGGTGGGCAAGACGACCACCGGCTGCAACATGGAAGGCTTCGGAGCAGGAGCGGCGGCTACGGCGGCTGTTGTCGCCGAAATGCTTGGCGGCACTCCGGAGCAGGTCGGCAAAGCCATAGTCCTGGCCTTGTCACCCACGATCGGTAATCCCTGCACGCCAAGAGTCATGGTGTCGGGGTTATGCTCGACCCACCTCGGCGGCGGTGTGACCATCGGTTGCCAGTCGGCCAATCTGGCGGTCAAGACTTCCATCCCTGTAACCGTTCCGCCTGATGTAATGATTGCCATGGCAGCGGCGGTGCATCCGGTTTCGGCCAAATACATCGTGCCGGTCGTCATTCATTATATGGAGCCGTTTTTCAAGACGCATACCGGAGTGGAGGAATACGTTCCGCCCGATGTCAAGGATCGTGAAGCGACCCGCATCAGCGAAACCAAGTCGTCAGCCCGGCAGGAAGCCAGAGCGCTGTCTGCCAAGGCCAACTCCATCATCAAGCCGTTCGGCGATGCAGTGGTGGGCGGCAGCAGCCAGGCCGTCGGTTCACCGACCAACGCCGCCCGCATTGCCCACTTCCTGGCCAAAGGCGAAGTCACCGGCGTGAAAATCGAATTGTACCCGGAACTCTTTGCCAGACGCGGGATCAACGTTCCGGGAATTCTGATGGCTGCGGTATATGGCGCATCTACCGACAATGCCCAGTTGTACCGGGAAATTATGGACAAGGTGAAAGCCGCCGGTGTGAGCGTCGAGATGCTGGAAGTGGATGAATCACAACTGCAGCGCATCACCGTGTACGCCAAAGAACAAAATTCGATGGTGGAGAGCTTCAACCGTGGTGGAGCCCGGTTGGCGCTGCGCAGTGCATCGCCGTCTCTGGAAGAAGCGCTGCAGGTCGCCCGTAAACTGAATATCGAAGTTGTCGGATAGGGGGAAACAGCGTTGAACGAAATCGAACGCTATCTGGCTGCTGCTGCAGGCTTGCAGAATGTCGGAGCGGGGCAGGATATCACTGTCAATGTAGATCTGGTCATGGCACATGATGTGACGGCCCCTCTGGCCTTGGCGCCTTACCGTGAAATCGGTGTCGACAAGGTGTTCGACCCGAAGAAGGTTCTCTTTGTCATCGACCATGTCTATCCGGCGCCTTCGGTGCAGGCGAGGCAGAGCCACCGGGACATGCGGGCCTTTGCCCATGAATTCGGGTTCCCCATCCTCGAAGGGGAAGGCGTTTGTCATCAGGTCATTTCGGAACGATACCAGCTGCCGCGGGGAGCGATTGTCGTTGGTGCGGACTCGCACACTTGTACGGCAGGCGCTTATGGAGCGTTGGCTTTCGGGGTCGGCTCGACAGAAGCAGCAGCGGCCATGGCTACAGGAACTCTCGATATTGAGGTTCCCGAAGTGCAGGCAGTCTTTTTGGACGGAAAGCTGGCCCCCGGCGTATGCGCCAAAGATGTGATTCTATATTTAATCGGGAAGTTCGGCGGCGGCGGCTTGACCGACCAGGCCGTGCTGTTCGCAGGCAGCTGGGTGCGAGAAGCCTCGCAGGACGAGAGGATGACGATCAGCAATATGACCATCGAGATGGGAGCAATGCTGAGTTATTTTTCCGTTTTGGCAGATGCCGACGCGGTCGGGCCGGTGGCCAGAAGCCATCACATCGATGTCGGGCAGATTCCGGCGTTGATGGCGGCGCCGCCTTTCCCCGCAAATGTGAAACCGATCTCCGAGCTTGCCGGGAAACCGGTGAGTCAGGTGATTATCGGTTCCTGCACCAATGGCCGGATCAGTGATATGCGTGACGCCGCCTCCGTGTTCAAACACGCGCCGGTGAATGAAGACGTCAACTGCGTCATCTTACCTGCTTCACGTCAGGTAGCGATGCAAATGGAAGAAGAGGGGCTGACCCGCATCTTCAACCAGGCCGGAGCCACGGTGACCAGTCCCGGCTGCGGTCCCTGCTATGGCGGACATATGGGGCTGTCTACGGCAGACGATGTCGTTGTATCCACAACCAATCGCAATTTCGCAGGACGAATGGGCGCCAAAACCGCGCAGATCTACCTCGCATCGGCCCGGTCGGCGGCGGAAGCCGCAGTCGCCGGGAAGATCGTCGTACCGGGAACCTCTGCGCCGCTGGAAGGGGTGAAGGCCCATGGTTGATGAATTGAAATGCACAGGCCGCGTCTGGAATTTTGAAGACAATATTGACACCGACCAGATTTTACCCGGCTATGCCATGGTCTATCCGCGTGAGGCGCTGAAAGATCATGCAATGGCCGGCAGCAAGATTGCCGACTTTTCCAAGCAGGTGAAAGCCGGGGATGTTATCATCGCAGGAGCGAATTTCGGCTGCGGTTCAAGCCGCGAACAGGCGCCGCTCGCGCTCAAGGACGCCGGAGTCGGTCTGATCATCGCAACATCCTTCGCGCGGATATTCCGCCGTAATGCGATCAATATCGGGCTGCCGGTGTTGCAGGCCGACCTGGTCGGCAAAGTGAAAGATGGCGAGTCTGTCACGGCGGATATCCGCAGCGCGCAAATTCAATTGCCGACAGGGGAAACCCTGACGGGAACCGTACCGGGAGAAAATGTAATCGCCATCCTGGCGGCAGGCGGTCTGATCGCCAAAGTGCGCCGACAGCTGGCAACAAAGGAGATATAGAAAGATGCAGGAACGCACAAAGCAGATTATCGTCGACGATTATGAACGAGTTCAGGCCTATGAACGGGTCTTTAACGTGCCCATGCCAAAAGTAACGCCGGACGGCGATGTGGACGGCCTGCCCGCGCCATATCCGAGAATGGTTCATGGCGTCGAACGCGGCGGTCACCGCATCTGGGAACTGTCCCAACAGGCGAAGCGTACGAAGATACCGGTGCAGAACCCGATCTTGGGACGCAACTCAGCAGAAGAGACCATGAAAGAATCGATCGAGATGTATAAGGTGGCGGAAGAGCTGGGAATCACCCTGTTCCACTTCGTGCACTCCGAAGCCACCCGTCACATCGACCCGAAGGACGGAGCGGAGCTGATCGAGCAGTCGCGAGGCAAAGGCGGCATCACACCGGCAGGTGAACGCGAATATGTCGCCATGGGCGGCGGCGCCAAACATCCCATGCGAATCAACGCCACCGGCGACACGCCTCACCTTTCGGTCATCAATGCCATGATCGCGGGTTTTGACGGCACCGATATCGGCCCGGTCATCCATGTGCATTTTGGTGGACGCGGGATTCATGACTACAAGACAAAAGTCAAAAATGGCTTTAAAACGATGGAAATCTGCGCCGAAAACAAAGTCTCGGCTCAGATCGAATCGCATAAGCATCTGAACAACATCGGCGGCACGGACGGCATGGCTCTGGCCATGTGTCTGTTGGCTGAAGGTTTGGCAGTACATGCCAAATTGCCACCCGAACTCAGCGCGTTACAAATGAATGTTGCCGGCATCAATCTGCTCGCGGATATCGCCGCCATGCGGGCGTTCCGGGAGACCATGTGGAGCGGATCGCTGATTGTCGTGCCTGAGACCTTCCAAAACCCGCCGCCTGATCTGATAGTGGAATCGGCGCATTTTGCCCGCATGGCGATGAGCGCGAAACTCGGTGGCGCGGATTTCTATCGCCCGAAAGCCGCGGAGTCGGTCGGCATTCCAACCGGCGCTTCCATGGCCAAGGCCATCTGGGCGTCGCAAAACGTATTTGAAAGCATTGTGCCTTTGACGATCAATGATCCGGCCATCGATTATCGAAAGAATGAAATTCTGACCGAGGCCATGGCGGTGCTCTGCTCGGTGCTCGGCCGGCGAGAGCTGGCGCCCGGCGAGATCAACCCGGCCTTCTGGCAGTCCTATGGGCTGGATGACCTCGTCGAAAACATTGTTTCGGCAGGCAAAAAAGGCGTTCTGGATGCGCCGCAGGCCGGTGGATGGGATCTGAAACGCGGCGTGCGGACGCATCGCGGCAAAGACGGAATCAAGCGGTATGTGGTCGGTTATGGACCGGCTGAGGTGCCGCAGGAAAAGGTTTCCTTCACGACCGAAGATGTACATGTTGATTCGGCGAAACCAGTCAGCAAAAAGACGAAGATTGTGCTGGCCACAGTGGGCGCCGACGCTCATGTGGTCGGGATCAACACCATCAAGGAAGCGATGTCGCAGGCCGGATACGAAGTCATCTTCCTGCGGGGGATGAATTTGCCGGAAACCGTTGCGGAAATTGCCGCTGAAGCCAAGGCGGACGTCATCGGCGCCGGGAATCTGCTCGGCATGGGTACGATCCTGTTCCCCCGTATCAGCGCCCGTCTGTCTCAACTGGGTCAGCGCGACAAGATCAAGGTCATTGCCGGGGGCCGCGCCGCGGAAAAGGAAGAAGAACATGCAGCAATGGAAGAAAAAATCAAAACCCAGGGGACTGGGTTCCTGGGTGTGGATGCGTTCTTTGGCCCGGGCACACCGCCGGAAAAAGTGATCGAGTGGATTCAGAAGAACGTCGAGGAGGGGAAATAAGATGGCCCAAATGGAAAAAATTCGCTGCGCGATTCTGCGCGGCGGTACGAGTAAGGCAATGTTTCTCATGGAAAACGATCTGCCGCGCGATCACGCTGCACGCGACAAAGTGATCCTGAAAGTATTCGGCAGCCCGGATGTCCGTCAGATCGACGGGCTGGGCGGGGCCGACCCTCTGACAAGCAAACTGGCCATCATCGGCCCTTCATCCCGCCCGGATGCCGATGTCGACTATACCTTCGGTCAGGTCAGCATCAATAAACCATACATCGATTACAGCGGCAACTGCGGCAACATTTCCTCCGCAGTCGGACCTTTCGCGATTGATGAAGGACTGGTGCGGTGTCAGGAAGGCATCACCACCGTACGCATCCATAACACGAACACCGGAAAACTCATTATCGCCGATGTGCCGACAGTCGACGGCAAAGCTGCGGTTCTGGGGGATTGCGTGTGCGACGGAGTTCCGGGTACCGGCGCGATGATCATGCTGGATTATTCGGATACGACTGGCGCTGTAACCAAGAAGCTGCTGCCGACCGGAAACCCGGTCGATGTTCTGGAAATCCCCGGCTTTGGCAAAATTGAAGCCAGCTTGGTTGATGTGGCCAATCCGATGGTATTCGTGCGGGCCAAAGATCTCGGCCTGACCGGGATCGAAACACCGCAGCAGGTCAACTCCAACCCCGAACTGCTGAAGACGCTCGAGAGCATCCGCGGTGCTGCCGCGGTGATTATGGGAATGGCCAAAGATCCGGCTGAGGCGCTGGAACTTGTACCGGCTTTCCCGATGATCGCTTTCGTCAGTCCGCCCCAGGATTATACCGACTTCACCACAGGCAATCCCATCAAAGCCAGCGACGTCGACGTGGTTTCCCGGCTGATGTTCATGCAGGTCATCCACAAGACGTATGCGGGAACCGGCACGGTGTGCACAGGTTCTGCGGCGGTGATCCCCGGTACGGTGGTGTATGAACAGATCAACAAACCGCGCGAGAAAAAATTGTTGCGCATTGGACATCCGGCAGGCGTGATCGATATCGAAATGGCTTCGGATCTTGCTGACGGCAAAGTGGCCATCACGCGGGCCGCGATTTCCCGCACGGCGCGGCGGATCATGGACGGATCGGTGTATGTGATCCCTGAGAAAAAGTAGGGGACGTTTTCATGCAAACATTGGACGAAAAGCCGAAAACCCTATTGGTATTTGACGTGGGCAGCACCTTTACCAAAGCGAGTGCGTTCGAGATGAACAGACAGGAACTGTCCTGGCTGGGCAGAGCCCAGGCGCCGACGACCGTCGAAGACATTGAGATCGGTCTCGCGAATGCTTCGACGGCGATTGCTGCCGGCATCGGCAGAGAAAGATTGGTTGCCGACAGTACCTATGCGGCATCCAGCGCCGCAGGGGGCCTGCGCATGGTGGCGATGGGCTATATGCCCAGAGTGACGGCCAAAGCGGCCAAAGAAGTTGCCATGAGCGCCGGCGCCCGCGTGCTCGAGGTGATGTCCTACGACGATCACCCCGAACAGAAGCTGGAGATGCTGCGCGAGATCCGCCCGGATATCATTTTGCTCGCAGGCGGGACCGACGGCGGTGAAACGGATGCATTGATCGCGGATGCGAAAATCATCGTTGATAGCAAAGTGAAGGCGGCGGTAGTGGTCGCAGGCAATCAGGCGGCCCAACCGAGGGTGGACGGGTTGCTGCGGGAGGCCGGATTTCAGACAGTCAGGGTACCCAACGTCATGCCGACGATTCACGAATTGAAAGTCAAACCGGCGCGTGAGGCAATCCACGAACACTTCATCGACCAGATCACGAAAGCCAAGGGCCTTTCGAAACTACTGGACCGATTGAGCGTGAAAAAAGTGGTCCCCACCCCAGGGGCCATCCTGATGGCAGCGGAGCTCATCGCACGCGGCACGAAGGAAGAAGACGGGATCGGCGGGCTGGTAGTGGTCGATCTCGGCGGTGCGACGACAGATATCCACTCCGTACTGCCGCACCTGGAAGAACTGTCGATCGAAGAAAAGGGGCTGGTTCTTACCAATGAGAAGCAGCCGGCTTATCGGACGGTCGAAGGGAATTTGGGCCTGCGTGTCAGCGCGCGGGGCATCGTGGAAGCGGTCGGTGAAAAAGCGATTGCCCTGCGGGCTGGACTTGAAGGCGAGGCAGGGGAGAAGGCTGTCGTTGATTATGCCGCGCAGCTGGAAGCGAGCCCGGAGCATCTGGCAGAAAATGAAATAGAAGTGAAGCTGGACCGCGTAATGGCGGAAGTGGCGGTCGAAGTGGCGCTCAAACGTCATGCCGGCTACATCGCCGAACATTTCGATCCGGTGATGGGCGTGATCCCGGGAACTCCGATCGGACGGGATTTGCGGCAGGTCGAAGTGGTACTGGCTGTGGGCGGAGTCTTCGCCCATTCCTCCGAGGAGGAGGCCCAAGCGATTGTTGCAGCAGCGCTGAACCGGCCGGGAATATCGCTGTTGCCGAAACATGCCAGGATTATTGTGGATGGAAATTATCTGACTTACGCGATCGGGGTGTTGGCGCAATATCATCCGACAGCAGCCCTGCGATTTGCCAAAAAACATTTCGGCGTTAAGTAGCCGAGAGAGGTGGAACCTATGAAAAAAACAACAAGATTGCGAGAGCTGCTCGCTCAGCCGCAAATACTAGTAGCTCCTGGTGCTCATGATGCCCTGTCGGCGAAAATTGTCGCCAAAGCTGGTTTCGATGCGGTCTATTTCACGGGATACGGGCAGGCGGCCAGTCATCTGGGCGGCCCTGACGTCGGACTGATGACGATGACCGAAATGGTCATGCGGGCCCGCAATTTCGCAGCTGCGGTCGATGTCCCGGTAATTGCCGACGGCGACACCGGATTCGGCAACGTGATCAACGTAATGCGTACCGTGCAGGAATATGAAGCAGCCGGAGTAGCTGCCATTCAGTTGGAAGACCAAGTGGCGCCGAAAAAATGCGGTCACATGACCGGTCGCCAAGTAGTGCCTCTGGAAGAAATGGTCAGCAAAATCAAAGCGGCGGTCTCAGCCCGACAGGATCCCGATTTTGTGATCATTGCCCGGACCGATGCTCGGACGAATCTGGGGATTGAAGAAGCGCTTCGCCGTGGGAAGGCTTTTGCCGAAGCGGGAGCGGATGTTCTATTCATTGAGTCGCCGGAAAGCCTGGAAGAAATGAAACTGATCACTTCCAGCTTCAATATCCCGGTGTTGGCGAACATGGTCGAAGGGGGACGCACGCCGCTCATGACTGCGCAGGAACTGCAGGAACTGGGCTACGCTCTGGTCATTTTCCCCACATCCTCGACCTATATTACGGCGCAGGCAGTGACCCGCGTCATGCAGGAACTGAAGACCACTGGCACAACTCAGGCGATGATGGGCGAGATGATCCCGTTCCAGCAGTTCAATGAACTGGTCGGATTGCCGGCAGTACGCGAGATCGAAGACAAATTCCTGCTGCCTTCCAAATAGGCCGATAAGGAGGCTGCTTATGAGTTACTTGTATTACGCACCGAGGACGATGCCTGAACTGCTGGACATTCTGGCCGAAAAGAAAGACGGGGCCATGATCATAGCCGGTGGGACCGACGTGATGGTGGAAATTCGCGCCGGACACCAGACGGAATGTCTCGTGGATATTACCAAACTCTCTGAAATGAAGGGGGTCCGACTTGAGGGGGACACGATTCACCTCGGACCGGCCACGACCTTCACCGAAATTGTGGAGTCGCAAATCATTCGCGAGAATGCCTTTGTGCTGGCGCAGGCCGCACAATCCGTCGGATCGCCCCAGATCCGAAATCGCGGCACTGTCGGGGGCAACATTGTCAAAGGTTCGCCTGCCGCCGATTCGGTACCAGCCTTGATGGCGCTGGATGCCAGACTGCGTCTTGTTTCCCAAGCGGGTGAAAGAGAACTGGGACTCGAAGAGTTCTTGCTCGGTATCTGCAAGACGGATATCGCCCCTGGCGAGGTATTGGCAGGGATTTCATTCAAGGCGCTGGCGCCGAAGACCGGGAGCGCCTTCGTCAAACTGGGCCGCAGAAAATCTCTGGCCATTTCACGGGTGAGCGTGGCCGCTATCGTTGGCTACGACGAAGCGGACATGACCTGCACCGACTGCCGGATTGCCGTGGGTTCCGTGGCGAAAAACCCGTTTCGGGTCAGAACGGCGGAAAACATCTGGCAGAACTGCAGCCTGACGCATAGCAACCGTGACAACTGCGTCAAAGCGGCCTTAAAAGAGATCAGTGCGACGCTCGGGGAACGCGCTTCGGCTGTGTACAAAAAGCAGGCCGGTCCCGCCATTATCCGCCGTGCTGTCGATTCCGCGCTGGGACAAGTTTTTGGCGGCTGGGAACAAGTTCTCTAGCCATCAAGATATAGCACTATAGTCGTAAAACCGCCTTCGCAATTGCTACGACGTTGAGAGGAGTGATCCGTGCAAAGCAGAACGGGGTACAGGGACCAGCTGAAAGGACTCATTGCATCATAATGTAAATAAGGAGGCTATCTAGGATGTCAACAAACACATTGACCATGGAAGAACTGGTTGGACGAATGGAACGATTGCCATTTTCCAAGGTGCACAAAAAGATCTACTCCTTGACGGCGGCGGGATACCTATTTGACGCATTCGATATCATGCTGCTGAGTTTCGTCATGCCGGCATTGGCAAAAGATCTCGGCCTTTCGCCTGTTCAAATCGGTCTTTCTTTCAGCATTTCGTTCCTGGGGATGTTCTGCGGAGCACTGTCGGGCGGAATCCTCGCCGACTTATTTGGTCGGTTGAAGATTTTTAAAGTGACATTGCTGACATTTTCTATTGCGACATTCTTTACCGGCTTTGTAAATAGTTATGAGATGCTCTTGGTATTGCGCTTTCTCACCGGCTTGGGGCTGGGAGCGGAACAGCCTGTTGTGTTTACTTATAACAGTGAAATGATGCCCAGTGAATATCGTGGACGCCTGAATGGCCTAACGGAAGCACTTTGGGGCGGCGGAGTTTTGACTGCTGCTGCTGTTGCTCTCTTGCTGGTGCCGACATATGGCTGGCGGAGTGCGTTCTTTGCCGGAGTTTTCCCGGCACTGTTGGTCTGGTTCCTGCGTAAAGGGATTCCTGAATCTCCCCGTTGGTACATGGTAAAAGGAAGCCCGGCGGAAGCTGAAGAACATTTAAGCCAACTGGAAAGAGACATTGAAGCCGAAACAGGCAAAACATTGCCTGTGGCTGTGCCTGTACCCAAAGTCTTTGCCGAAACCGGCAATAAAATGGCCGTTCTCTTCAAACCAAACTACTCCCGGCGCACGATGATGCTCTGGATTCTATGGTTTTGCCTGATGTTCGGCTATTGGGGCCTGAACACCTGGCTGCCGACGTTGTTGAAAAACTCGGGTTATTCCATGGTTGCGTCCATCGGCTATGTATTGATCATGAACTTGGTTTGGATTCCCAGCGGAATTTTCGGATCATATCTGGCGGATAAAGTCGGCCGGAAAATGCCTATCGTGGTTTATCTGACCCTGGCCGGCATTACCAGTGTGATGTATGGCTGGGCGCTGTCGCAAAAACTGCCGGTGGAAATCATGCTGGCGTTTGGATCGCTGTCAGTGCTGTTCCTGGCTGGAGCATACTCTGTCGTATACGCTTACACACCGGAGAACTACCCGACGGAAGTGCGTGGAACCGGTACGGGAACCGCCATGTCCTGGGGTCGTATTGGCGGCGTGCTGGCGCCGACGGTTGTCGGTTATCTGTATCCGCTTATCGGCTTGTACATGACCTTGTCGGTCGTCGCGGTTGGCTTTATTCTGGCGGCTGCGGCCGTCGGGATTCTGGGGACCGAGACCAAAGGCAAGAACCTGGAAGATTGCAGTGCGACGAACCCGGATGCTTGCGCACCCAAAGCATAAGTCTGTATTCCATTCCTGAATGAATAGGAAAGGCGGTGTTGATGCCAAACGTCAACGCCGCCTTTGCTTATTTTGGTTCGATATCCGTCGACCATAGAGGATTTTGGATGAAGATGACGAAAAAGTCTTTACACCCAAAATCGTTCCGGCGGATTTCAATGCAGGGGAGACGTGCTTGTGAAAAACAGGGCGGTGTTGCTGTTTATTCTGCTATTGGTGCTATGGATACCGACGAGTTGCAGTGCGGAATGGAAGCTGCTGGAGAGCAAGCTACATGAAAGTGCATATGGAACAAAATATTACTATGATACGAAAATGAGTTACGCGGAGGGGAGCTCCAGCAAAAATCCCCTCGTCGTGTTCTGGGGGAAAACAGTCTTCGATGGCAAAGGCGATCCGGATTATGCCAAGCTGTTAAGTATTGGATGTCCGCCGGACACCACTGCCGTCGAACTCAAATATAAAGTGGACCTCAATAACAAGAAGGCGGCCGTGATTTATGGAGTTCTTTATGACGTCCAGGGACGGATCCTCAGCACGGATGAGTCAAAGAATGCGGAATACAAGGCAATTACTCCCGGAACGGGCGCGGAAGTTGTTTGGGCCATGATCAAGGATCTGCATGAAAAAGGCGCCATTAGCCGATAATCTGGCAAGGAGGCTAATTGAATGAAACGATATTGGGCCGCATTCCTGATTGCCGTATTTATCATGACGGGTTCCCTTGCTGTAGGACATTGCGAAACGTGGTACGCTCCGTCCTTCTTCGTCTCGGATAAAGAAGCGTTGGAAGTGCTGCAGAGTCTCAAGGGTTCCTTCTTCGGCTGGTCAAATTATCCCAAGCAAACGGCTGAAATTGATAAGTACGGCTTGCGGCTGTTTTCGGAATACCTCGGCACCAAGAAGGTCTGGAATACCTGGGATATGTATTATATGACAGTGCCGGACCTGCGCTCCGAAAACGCCACTCTCGTCTTTAAGACTGTTTCGTCGCTGACGATCGGCCCTAACTCGAATACCGAATCCGCTGCGGTCAATCCTTGGTGTGTGACTCAGGATAACTCTGTGGCGACGACTTTCTGCGTCAAAAATGAGGCGACAGCGCGGCGGTTCGCGGACGCGGTAGCCACTCTGGCCGCAGCTTCCGGCGCCAAGTGGGTGATTAGCGGCGGCTATACGATTCCTACCAGTGAAGACTGGTTTCGCAGCAAACTCGGTTGGAAAAATAAAACTGGCGCCGTACTCAAAACTGTCTTGGCCGGAGGACCGTTCGATCGGGCGGGGATCCAGAACGAAGATATTGTGGTGACCTTCGGCGGACAGGAGATCGCCGATGCGGCGATGCTTTGGAAAATCCAGCAAGGCTTCGCCTCTGTCAATTCATATGACATCAAAGTGGTTGTCAAAGTGTTTCGGCGCGGAGAAATTCTGGAGAAGGAAGTCACCTATCAAAATCCCAATGTCAAAGCCGCTGAAATCCGCAAGTTGATCGATCAACCGCTCGCTCCGGCGCAACCGCCGCCGGATAAACCGAAGTTGGGGGCAACCATCCGCGCTCTTACCGACGAGGATGTCAAAACCTTGAACCTTCCTTCTGCCGCAGGAGTGGTGGTTACCGGTGTAGACAACAATAGCACGGCTCAGCGTATGAATTTGATGGTGAACGACATTATCGTGGAGGTTAACGGGGTTTCTCTGAAAAATGTTGCGCACTTGCAAGAAGTTCTCTCTGCATCCACTCCGGTCAGCAAGATCAAGGTGAGACGCGGGGATGCCTTCGTGGACTTGGTCGTTCCTGTATCCATCTAACGCATACTTCTTCCCGGCAATTTTTGCCGGGATTTTTTTATATCCCGGTTTCTTCCACGAAAGGACTGGAAAAATGGCAGCGAAATAAGCGGATAAATTTGCTAGTTGAGAAAATAAATCATTTAGTGTATAATCAACAACATCAACGGGAAAGGAAGTGACATGTGAAAACCTATATTGCAACGATCATGACTGGGTTGATGTTCGCCATGATGCCGGTTGGAGCTGCCGCACCGGTGGAAATCAGCGGGGACGTCTCGGTCAAATATGAAGCCGACACGGCTGAAAATACTGCAGCAGAGTCCGGCATGATGTACACATTGACACTAAAGGGCGAGAAAAAAATAGGCAAAGGGCTGTCCCTGTATGGACGACTTGGCGCCCAATATGCCAGTAATCCGATCTTGGGAGACTATGACTTGTCGGTGTATGGGCAAGATACCAAAGCAATTGCAACCATTGATCAGTTCGGCCTGATCTACAAGTCCAATAAACTCGTCTACAAATTGGGGCGGCAGGATATCGCCGTGGGCGTCACTGAACTGCTGTACAACCGACCGGAAACGAATGTCGGCAACAATGCCTTCGTAGACGGGCTTTCCATCACTGGCAGCATCGGCGTTATCGACTTATCGGGAATCGTGGCCCGCGAAAACAGTATATGGCTGCCCAACAACAGCTTGTATGCAATGAGAGCCGGGTACAGCCTGTCAAAGAATGCAAATGTGGGGCTCACGCTGGCTCAATATCAATATTACAATGCAGAGAACAGCAATCACTGGGCTGTGGATGGAACCGTTACTTCTGGCAAAAATAGTCTGACGGCAGAATACACCCAGTCGAATAAGAGTGATGAAAACAAAGCGTACGCAATAACCTGGAATTATCAGTTCACTGATAAAACAGCCCTGTATGTGACCAATTTTCGCGTGGAGGCCAATGGCGACATGGGGCAACAAAGTGAGTATGACAACAACAATCGAGGATTTTACTACGGAATAACTCATTCCTTCAATGACAAGCTATCTTTGGAAGTGGTCTACAAAGATCAGGTCGCCCTGGCGGACAACACCAAAAATACCAAAATGGAAGTAACGCTTAAAAATACCTTCTGAAGTGGAAGCAAGAATAATAGTTTGGGCAAAGAGGGGACAGATCGGCTGAAAAACTGAGCTGGCTTATGGCCAGGGAGTGGCAGAGACTGGGGATCCAGTTGAGAAAAGAAAAATAATGCAATTGAATATAGTGTGAAATAGGTGCTGCCACAACTCCTTGGCTACGTGCAGGAGTTTCCTGTTGTGCGGCGAAGCCTTCCAACAAGGAATCTTAGCTGGATCGTATTATGAGGGGTGCGGCATTTGAATATTGACTACTCTCTGGCAACCAATAAATTTGTTGCCAAGATTATTGAGGCAATCGACGCGGGCGTTTTTATCGCAGATAAAAACGGCTTGATCGTAGCGGTCAACACTAATTTTGAAAAAATCACCACCTTGTCCCGGGAAGAACTGCTCGGCAAAAATGTTCAGTATATGCTAGACAAGGGGTACCTCAATGACTCCGTCTGCCAGAAAGTGATGCGAGCTTTGCAGCCGGTTACCTGTATCCTGAATTATATGGGCAAAGAGGAAAAAGACGTTATCGTCACCGGCAAACCGGTATTTAACTCCCAAGGAGAACTGAGCCTGATCGTTTGCACCATGAGGGACTGGAACCGGTTGACCGAAGTATATCGGGAACTCAACTCCGTCAAACAGAAGTCCGAGCGATACAAGCAGCAGCTTGATAATTTGCATTTGCAACAATTGGAAGACAGCGATTTTATCGCTAAGGACCGCCGATCCAGAACGATGCTGCAGATGGCCGCACGCATCGCAAAGGTGGATTCAACAGCGCTGATTCTTGGAGAATCGGGGGTAGGAAAAGACGTACTTGCCCGATTTATGCATAAACACAGTTCCCGAGTTAGCGAAGGCACTTTGGTTCACGTCAACTGCGGCGCGATTCCAGAAGCACTGTTCGAATCGGAGTTATTCGGTTACGTCGCCGGCGCTTTTACTGGCGCGAACAAAGGTGGCAAACCTGGTTTGCTCGAAATCGCCGACAAAGGAACACTGTTTTTGGATGAAGTTGCCGAACTCCCCCTATTGATGCAGGCAAAACTTTTGAAAGTATTGCAGGAGAAAACCATTATGCGCCTCGGCGATACGAAGGAAATTCCAGTTGACGTTAAGATTATCGCCGCGACGAACAAGGATGTTGAAGCGTTGGTGGCGGCTGGGAAATTCCGGCGGGATCTTTACTATCGTCTTAACATGTTCAAAATAACCATTGCGAGCCTCAGGGAGAGAAAAGATGATATCCCGCCTCTTATGACCTATTTTGTGAAACGATGCAATGAGAAGTACCATCAGAACAAAGCGATGAGCAATGAAGTATGTGAAGCGCTGATGAGTTATGATTGGCCAGGCAATGTGCGTGAATTGGAACACACGATTGAGCGGGCAATGGTGCTTTGCCAAGAAGATGTCATTCGGATCGATCATCTGCCAGAGCAATTCTCGGAGAATTTATTTACGGCGGAAGCGATACGCCTATCTGATGCGATGTCCCTGAAAACCGTCGTCGAAAAAGTGGAAAAAGCTCTGATTTTGAAGGCGATGCAGAACACGGACACGCTTCTGGATGCGGCCGGACAATTGGGAATCGATATGTCGACACTAACACGCAAGAAACAAAAATACGGAATATTTAAGAAAAGTGCAAATTCGCATAACTCTAGTGCAGAATTGCACATGGAAGATAGATAGCAAACAAATGCTTGCTTTGTGACGGATTGCATAACCTATGGTTGGTGTAATGTGCAATATCGCATAAAATTGGTGAGGGCGAAGAAAAACCATGCGCCATAAGCTATAAAACGCTAATGCCCAGAACTGCATAGTCTGAAATGCCGTCGCTCCTGCTTGGGAGCGGCGGCTTTTTTCTTGGCATTATTCTTGCAACATGTAAATTAAAGAATAATTCAGAAAATGGAGGAATGGACATGAGTAAACGACAATTTCTCGTTCCCGAGTTCGGCCCACTCGCGGGTGTCCGCGCGTTAACCGCAGGCTCTATCGTTGCTATGCCGCATGGAGCGAACATGTTGGCGGATTTCGGTGCTGAAGTCATTCACATCGAAAGGCCGGGAGTAGGAGATACCTTTCGCGTACTGGGCCCTTTCGCTGTCCACGAGGGAAAAAAGGTCAGCACCAGCTGGGCACAGGATGCTCGCAATCGCATGAGCCTTTCGCTTGAACTCGATCTCGACATTCCCGAAGTGAAAGAAGTGTTCCTGGGTTTGATTAAAGAATCGGACATTTTCATGGAAAACTTGGTATGGCTCGATAAATACGGCATCACGGATGAACTGCTGCTCGAAACAAATCCCAAATTGGTTATCGTACACGTAAGCGGTTACGGGCGTCCCCAGTTCGGTGGAGATCCCGAAAAATGCGACCGCGCTTCCTACGACATGATCGGCCAGGCCGCCAGCGGTTTGATGTTCCTGAACGGCGACAAAGACCGTCCGCCTTCGATTACCAAACCTTGGGCCAATGACTATCAGGCAGCGCTTACCGCAGCGTTCGCGGCGCTGACAGGCTACATCTCCGCGCAGAAGACTGGCAAGGGCCAGGCCATAGATGTAGCACAGTTTGAAGCGGCCGCACGCATCATGGCTGATACTTTTGTTTCTTTCACCGAAGCGAATGTTACACGGGCAAGAACGCAATCGTCGAAGGCCGACGCATTCCAGCCTTACGGGCTGTTCCAGGACAAGAATGGCGAATATGTTGTCATCGGCGCCTTCGGTCCCGGAGTATACAACCGTTTCGTCAAGACTGTCGGATTTGATCTCGAATACTTCAATTTCAAGGACTGTGCCTCTTCGCCCCAGGCAGTATCGTCAGAAAAAGGGCAGGAGTTGCACAATAAAACGGTTGAATGGGCCGCACAGCACACTTGGCAGGAAATCGAAGCAATCCTTTGCAAGGCCAAAGTTGGCTGTAACAAGGTATACAATGCAGCTGACGCGGTAGCTGACCCACACTGGATCGGCCGAGACGACTTCATCGAATACGAAGACCAGACCCTGTTGAAGCAAATCAAGGCTTTCGGCATCGTGCCGAAATTCAGCGAAACTCCGGGAAAGGTCTGGCGCGGAGCTCCCACCGTGGGACAAGATACGGAAGCGATTTTGAGCAAAATATTAGGTTTTTCACCAGAAAAAATTCAGGCGCTTAAAGAAAAAGGAAATATTTAACTGGGAGGTTGAATCGAAATGGGATTTGAATTGTCAGAGGAACAAGAACTCATCCGAGCGGCAGCTCGTGAATTCGCACTGACGGAGCTGGAACCCGTAGCATCCAAGACAGACTTGGACGGCATTTTCCCTGCGGAAGCCATGCAGAAGCTGGCTGGATTGGGCATGACAGGAATCCAGTTTCCGGCCGAATACGGCGGAGCCGGCGCAGACTATATGAGCTACGCGCTGGTCATTGAAGAGTTGTCCCGTTCCTGCGCATCCACCGGAGTTATTCTGGCCTGCCATCTTCTCGCTGGCGTGCCGATTTACATGTTCGGAACGCCCGAACAAAAAGCCCAGTTCCTTCCCATGATTACCGACTACAAAACCCTCGGCGGGTTTGCTCTGACAGAGGCCAGCGCCGGTTCGGACGCAGGGGCGCTCGCAACGACGGCGACTCTGGAGGGCGATTATTATGTGCTCAACGGAACCAAAACTTTCATCACCAACGGCGATGGCTGCGGGCTGATGATCGTGATGGCAAAGACCACTCAGGGCATCGGGACCAAAGGCATCAGCGCCTTCGTCGTGGAAAAGGCCGTATCGCCGTGGACAGTAGGCAAGCATGAGGACAAGATGGGCGTACGCGGCTCCCATACCACAGAGATTTTCTTCAAAGATTGCCGTGTTCCAAAAGCAAACCTGATTGGCAAAGAAGGCGATGGCTTCAAAGTCGCAATGGGCACACTTGATGGCGGACGCATCGGCATCGGAGCCCAGGCTGTGGGCATTGCCCAGGCGTGTCTGGACGAATCAATCCTCTATGCCAAGGAGCGCAAACAATTCGGCAAGCCCCTGGCAGCAAACCAGGCAATCCAGTGGATGATCGCCGACATGCAAATGGATGTCCTGGCAGCGCGCCAGCTGGTGCACACCGCCGCTTCGCTGAAAGATGCGGGCAAGCCGTTCTCGTTGGAAGCAGCCTGCTGCAAAGTTTTCGCTGCAGAAACCGCCATGAAGCATTCGATCAAGGCCATTCAGATTCAAGGCGGCTACGGTTACATGAGGGGCGCCAAAGTCGAACGCCTCATGCGGGACGCCAAAATCACGGAAATTTACGAAGGGACCTCCGAAGTTCAGAGGATGGTCATATCAGGGATTGCCCTGCGCTGATAAACCCCATGATTCATATAACAGGGAGGCATATCCATGTCACACATACAACTGACGGAAGAGCATGAACTAATGCGCAACATTGCGCGTGAATTCGCCAAAAATGAGGTGGCGCCAGTCACCAAGAAGTTGGATCAGGCGCATGAATTCCCGCATGATCTGGTGAAACGCTGCGCCGAACTCAACTTTCTAGGTATACCCATTCCCGAAGAGTACGGTGGAGCGGGTGCGGATTCGATCAGTGAGTGCCTGATCATCGAAGAGATCGCCAAGGAAAACGGTTCACTCGCGCTCATCATCGACGCTCACACTTCGCTAGGCTGCATGCCGCTCTTCCTGGCGGGCAGTGAAGCCCAAAAGAAAAAATATCTGGTGCCGGCGGCCAAGGGCGAAAAATTGATGTCCTTTGGTCTCACCGAACCGGGCGCCGGTTCCGACGCAGCCGCTTCGAAAACGGTGGCTGTGCTCGAAGGCGACGAATGGGTCATCAACGGGTCCAAATGCTGGATTACCAATGTCGGTGTGGCCGAAATCTACATTGTCACAGCCAAAACCGATCCCTCCAAAGGGGCCGCGCGGCATCAGCGCCTTCATCATTGAAAAAGGTACGTCGGGTTTTGAAATCGGCAAACTGGAAAAGAAGATGGGGCTGCACAGCTCTGCCACCGGCGAGCTCATTTTCCGCAACTGACCGTGTTCCTCAAGAGAAACCTGCTGGGCGGCCCTGAACAAGGGCTTCCCGCTGTTCATGAAAGGACTCGACGAAGGGCGCATCGCTATCTCGGCTATGGCCGTCGGCATGGCCCAGGGTTCGCTTGACCGGGCCGTTACATATGCGAAGGAACGAATCCAGTTCGGCATAGCCGATCGCGGAACCACCAAGCCATCGCTTTCTATATTGCAGACATGGCGACTGAGATCGAACTGGCCCGTACGATGCTCTAACCGGGTTGCCGCCATGCGAGATGCGGGCGTGCCGTTTACCCATGAGGCAGCGATGCTGAAAACTATTCTCATCCGAAATGTGTGTCCGGGTATGCGACCGTTCTGTCCAGATTCACGGCGGCAACGGCTACAGCCAGGACTTCGAAGTGGAACGGTTCCTCCGGGACTCCAAGCTTCTGACCATTGGCGAAGGAACTTCGGAGATCTGCAAAGTGGTAATCAGCCGAACAGTACTATCTTGAGTTTTCGGGCATTGAGCTGTGATGTCGAGGCTGCCGCAGGACCGAGGTAGGTCCTGCGGCGGCCGTAATGAAAGGAGATTCGCGATGGCGAACATTGCCGTATGCTATAAATGGGTACCTGATGAGCAGGATATTCGTATCAACGCTTCGGATCGCTCACTCGACTTCAGTCGGGCGAAATCAAAGATCAGTGACTACGACCGCAACGCACTCGAGGAGGCGGTACTCATCGCCGAAAAGACAGGCGGCTGCGAGGTGTCTGCCCCTGACCTTCGGGGCGGCGAGTGAAGAACTCCCTCAAGGACGTGCTTTCACGCGGTCCGGATAAAGTATTCTGGACGGGTGAAGAGGCGGCGGCGAAAACGGATGGGTTTGTTACAGCCAATGTGCTGGCGGCCATGTTGAAAAAAAAGCGGCAACTATGACCTGATCCTGTGCGGCGAAGGCGCCGACCGACACCTATGCCCAGCAAGTGGGGCCGCGAGTGGCGGCGTTGCTTGGAATTCCGGTCATCACGTTCGTAAAGGAACTGTCGATTGAAGGAAACCAGGTGTCTGCAGTACGCAAGCTTGGGTGATTGCACCGAGACAGTTGTGGCCGATTTTCTCGGTCCTCGTCACGGTATTGCCTGAAGTGAACAAACCCCGTATCCCCGGATTGAAACAGGTGCTTGCAGCGGCGAAAAAACCGCAGACCGAAATAAAACTGGATGAATTAGGGTTGGCAGCTTCTGACTCTGACGCCCAAAACCACCGTTACCGGTATCCGGGGCTATGTGATGAACCGGAAAAATATCGTACTGAAAGACGGGACAATGGCGGAACGGGTGGAAATCCTCGCGGATGCGCTGGTCAAAGAAGGAGTCCTTGCATAGGAAGGAGAGAATATGATGGCCTGTATATGGGTTTTTTCCGAAGATGCTGCCGCTGAGTGCCCGGTTGATCGGGTTGGCGCGAAACCTGGCGGATGGAATGCCTTTTACGGTAGGAGTGCTGACGCTGGATTCGGCTTCAACTCCGGCATTGACTGCGGCGGGCGCAGATACGGTCTATGTGCTGACCGGCGCCAGTTCTTGGCCGGAAAAGTTACGCACCGGCAATGGCTAAACTTTGTTCAGAACATACCCCGGAACTTTTTCTCGTAGCGGCAACGCTGCGGGGCAAGGAGATCGCCGCGACGGTTGCGGCACATCTTCGGGCAGGCCTGGTATCGGAGGCTTTCTCGGTTCGCCGCGGCGCAACCGGGTTCGAGATACCGAACGGCTGATGTACGGACGGACTGGCTGTCTGCACTGAGACACTGAACGAAATGACCCTCGTAACTGTGCCGGCGGCAAACTATGAGTCGCCTGCGCCGGATCAGTCCCGCACGGCCCAGGTGGTTACAGTTCAGGCGGACACAGCCAGCCGCGCCGTCGTCGGTGAAGTGTGTCCCGTAGAGCGCGGCGGCGCCGATATTGCAGAGGCGGAAACGCGTGGTCTGCGTGGGACGCGGCATGGGGAAACAGGAAGACTTAAAGCTGGCAGAAGACCTGGCGTCGGTTTCTCGGCGGTGCAGTCGGCTGCACTCGGTCCATTGCAGAAGACTACGGCTGGATGCCGGAAGAAACCTACATTGGCTTGTCGGGTCGTAAAATCAGGCCCAAACTGTACATTTCACTTGGCGTCTCCGGGCAGGTCCAGCATGTGGCCGGAATTCGGGATTCCAAGATCATCGTTGGGGTTGACACCAACGAAAATGCGCCTATTTTTGCCGCAGCAGATTACGGAATCGTGGGCGATCTCAACGAAGCGGCGCCTTTGCTGACGGCCGCACTGAAGGCCCGGATAGGCTGAGGGAGGCGGACATGGCAGAAGAAGAAAGATTTGATGCTATCGTGATCGGGGCGGGACCGGCAGGTTCCGCCTGTGCCCTGGTGCTGGCCCGGGCCGGCCGGAGTGTGCTGCTGGTGGAACGCGGGGCATCGGCCGGGACGAAAAATGTCACCGGCGGCCGGGTCTATACCTGGGCGCTGGAGCGTCTGGAAGCGGGTCTGCATGCTGCAGCTCCGCTGGAAAGAAAAGTGATTCGGGAACAGATCACACTGATGAGCGGCGGTTCGGCAACGACCGTAGACTATTTCGAACCCGCCTTTGACGGGGAAGTGCCCCATTCTTACACAATTCTCCGGGCGACTTTCGACGAGTGGCTGGCCGGGCAGGCCGAGTCCGCCGGAGCGATGCTGGCGGCCGGAATTCGTGTGGACGGCCTCGTTGAGGAAGGGGGACGGATCATCGGGGTGCAGGCCGGTGAAGACCGAATTCTGGCCGATGTGGTTATTGCTGCTGACGGAGTCAATTCTCTTATTGCACAAAAAGCCGGTCTGTGCGGTGAGCTTACCCCGCATTCCGTTGCGGTTGGCGTGAAAGAAGTGATCCGGCTGGACGCAGCGGCTATCGAAGCCCGTTTCCAAGTAGGAGGCGGGCAGGGGGCAACGCGCCTGTTCCTCGGCTGCACCGAAGGAATTCAGGGCGGTGGCTTTCTTTACACCAACAAGGATTCCATTTCGCTCGGGCTGGTCTTTTCACCGGAAGAGGCGGCCCGACACGGAAAAAAAGTTCAGGAAATCATCCAGGAGTTTAAACTGCATCCGGCAGTACGCCCTCTCATCGACGGCGGCGAGACGGCCGAGTACAGCGCCCATCTGATTCCGGAAGCCGGTTGGCGGGGAGTTCCGTCCAAGCTTTACCGCGAGGGATTGCTCATCATCGGGGACGCAGCTGGATTCGCCATCAACGGCGGCTTTGTGGTGCGCGGGATCGATTTGGCGATTGCCAGCGGTATTGCGGCGGCAGAAGGGATTTTGGCCGCCAAAGACGCAGCGACGACGGGTCCGGCTTACATGGCGGAGCTGGAGAAAATAGGCCTGATTGGAACGATGAAACGTTTTGCAGGCTATCCGGACCTGCTGGCGAACCCTCGCATGTTCACCGAATATCCGGCACTGGGGCGGGCTGTCTTCAAGGGGGCCTTCACTGTTGACGGACGGGTGCCGGACAAGATCACGGACGTTATCCGGCAAGCGATTGGAGCTCACGGCGGCGTGGGAAGATTGCTGGCGGATGCGTGGAAAGGGTGGCGGTCACTGTGACGATTCGAAGCATGACTCCCGAAGAACTCCTTGGCCTCGACAAATTCGAGGTGGACGAGGAAGAGGCTCATATTACCATCGATAAAGCCATCTGCGCGACGTGCGCGGACAAAGCCTGCCTGGTCGTTTGCCCGGCGGTTCTGTACACCTTGCAGGACGGCGAAGTTCATTTTGATTATGCCGGTTGTCTCGAATGCGGCACCTGCCGCGTGATGTGCAAGGATAAGGGGATCACCAAATGGGAGTATCCGCGCGGGACTTTCGGGATTTCGTACCGCTACGGTTGAGGCGGGCCTAAAAAACAGGAGGGGTGCATATGAGCCAATATTTAGTAAAAAGACAGTTCCCGAGCATCTTCACCACAGGAGTCGTCGCTACTACCATCTGTTTCGTCGTAGCCCTGATTTATTGGCCGATCTGGGGACTCATCGTGAAATCCGTTGGCATGACACTCGCGGGTGAAGGGCTGAAGCTGGTGGATGCAAAGGTCGTGACCAAGTATCTTTCGGTTCTGGCTGAGGGAACGTTCTTTTGGTTGGTCATCAACCCCTGGATCTGGCAGACCCTGATTTTTGGCAACTACAACAAGTATGCCGTGTCTGAGCTTCAACCGACAGCAGGCGTCCGATACACTTTGATTGGCTTTTTGTCAGGGATTATCGGATTCTTGATCTTGGTTGGTTTTATCGGCATTTGGTGGAAACCTTTCAGCATGGGCATTTTGTTCATGCCCAGCACAGCCGCGGAAGTACAGATGTCTATAGAAGGCTGGGAAGTTGGCAATTTTTACTGCCTCGCGGTCATCATGGTCCAGATCGTCTATGTGGCCTGCTTTCACAAATGGCCCTTTGCCGGCAAAGTCCCCGCGCCGCTGGATGGTGTCGCCGTCATGATGACAAGTACGGTTTTTACATTAATCGTATGGATCGCCATGTTCTTTCCCAGCCTGATGAATTTATCACTGGACGGACACGTGGTTGTCGTCAAGCCTTTCGGCTCGTGGACCGGCTTCCTGGCTTTTGCGCAAGCCTTCATCTTCTTTTTCCTGCTCCCGGCCGAAGGGCTGGAACACTACCCGATGAAACTTTTTGCAAAAAAACAGCCATACATGGGACTGGTCGGCCTGGCCATCGCATTGCCGATGGGAATCATCACTCCGATGATCCTTCGTCCCATAGTGGGCCCCCTGAATTTATTGCCCGGCGCCCCTGTGGATCTCGTTATTGCATCACTCGAGCTTTCGGTCGTTTTCACGTTGCTGCTCTGGCATCACATGTTTGACGACTATCCGACGGCCCAGATGGTGCCGGATCTCAAAACACGCCTGTTCACGCGGCTTGCGATCTGGATCGGGTTGGGCTCGGTTCTCGGTGTGGTTTGGCTCAAAACATTCCCGTTGCTGACTTTCGGCGGAAACAGTTTGGGCGGGATGTTCCCGGTCATGGGGCCGCTGGCCGGCCAGTTTGCCTTTATGATGGTTTACCTGTTAATGAATACTTTCTTCGACAAATGGCCGCTGGTAAAAAAAGTCCCAGCTGAATAAGCGGCGAAAATGGATCAAGGCTCTTCGAATAATTATTCGAAGAGCCTTGATCCATTTTCGGGCTTGTAAAAAATGAAGCGTCCTACCTGGCTTTTTGTCGACGAACTTACTGCTGGCGAAGGTCATATGGAAAATTTATAAATCGAGGTGCTTGAAAACCCTTCGCCAGGATTTAAAACAGTGGTAGGGAACTGCGGTTTGTTCGGAGAATCCGGGAAATGTTGCGTTTCTAAACAGAATCCACTTCGGTGGACGTATGGTTTGCCGCCTTTGCCGATATCTGTCGGCGTTTTCCCGGTAAGGAAATTGCCGGAATAAAATTGCATACCCGGCTCAGTGGTGTAGACTTCCATGACTCTTCCAGAAGTTTTCTCGCATACCCTGGCGGCAAAACTCATTTCTTGGGCAGCGCCCTTGTTGAGGACCCAATTGAAATCATAACCCTGCCCATATTGCATCTGCTCATAATCACTATTGATCCTAGCGCCCATTGCATGTGGCGAGGTGAAATCAAGCGGAGTTCCAGCCACAGGACGGATTTCTCCAGTAGCGATCAATGTATCGTCCACTGGTGTAAAAGCGTCGGCGTTGAGCGTAAGAATATGGTTTAAAATATCGCCGCATCCTTCCCCGGCCAGATTCCAAAAAGCGTGGTTCGTAAAATTGACGATGGTCGGTTTTTCGGTTTTTGCTTCATATGAAATAACAAACTCGTTGTTATCAGTCAATGTGTAGATCAATTTCAAGCTGCAATTGCCCGGATAACCTTCTTCGCCGTCTTTAAAACAATAGTTCAGTTGCAATGTATTGTCATCGATTTGCAGGGCATCAAATACCACAAAACGTGAACCTTTGGTCCCACCATGGAGATGATTGGGGCCATTGTTGATGGTAAGCTGATATTCCGCCCCATTCAAGGTGAATTTTCCCTTGCGGATCCGATTGGCAAAACGGCCGATGGCTGAACCCATGGATACCTGACCCTGTATTGCCTGCGCAAGGGTCTCGTAGCCAAGCAACACGTCGCCCATTGTTCCATTCCGGTCCGGAACCAACAATTGGACCAGTTTTCCCGCGTAGTTGGTGATTTTGGCGACCATGCCATTCTTGTTCCGCAGGATGTAAAGGTCCACCTGTTTGCCATTGATTACACACTGATAGTCTTCCCTCTTAATATCAACATAATTGCCCATAATGTGGCCCCCTTAGTATTATGTGAAATGTTTCCTAGAGTTTCTTGGTTGACGGTGAATATTCCTTCCCCTGGTCCTAGGAGTGATTGTTTTGCATAAATATTTTGTCAGCAAATGAAATCGAAACAAAATCGGAATATAATGAGGGAAGGAATCGGTATTGCCTGGAGGTGTTCCCGTGTCTCGATATAACCCCGCGGCCCTGTACATGCGCACTTCAATCCAGCAGGAGCTGAATGGAATTTGGAATTATCCGTTGACGCTTGTGGAAGCACCGATGGGCTACGGCAAAACGACCGCTGTGAAAGAATATTTGTCGGATTCAGGCGCGAATGTCTATTGGCAAACCATAGCGAATGACTCGGTGACCTCGTTTTGGCAGGAGTTCAGCCGCTTGTTCAGTCGGATAGATGCCAAATCCGCCGCGGGCCTGATGGGCCTGGGTGCGCCGGATAACAGCCTCTATGCGGAAACGGCTCTGCGGCTCATCCATGGGATTGAATTTCCTGATCGATCTGTCGTAGTTCTCGATGATTACCACTTGCTGAGCGAAGCGAAGCTGGACCGCTTCATTGAGCTATTGGCCAGAAACCTGCCTCCCAATCTCCACCTCGTCATCATATCCCGCGCCATGTTTGGCGAAACTACAATGGGAACAGAGCATAAAGCCTACTGCCATGCGATCGATAAAAGCTCTTTTGAACTCACGCAAGAGGAGATTGGCGAATATTACAAACTGTGCGGGATTCGTCTGAAAGCAAGTGAAGCCGCTGCTCTTTATGAATATACCGAGGGTTGGATTAGCGCACTATATCTCAGCATGCTAAGCTTTTTGCGAGAGGGTCGGGTCGAGCAACAGGCCAGCTTGCAAGAGTTGCTCGAAAAAGTTGTCTACCGTCAGTGCCCGCCGGAAGTGAAAGAATTTCTACTGACGCTTTGCGTTTTTGACAACTTTTCCCTAGCTCAGGCCAAAGAGATGTGGAGCGCGGAAAAGGTCGAAGCGGCTCTAAAATACCTGATGGCCAACAATGCCTTTATCAAATATGACAGTTACAGCCAAACCTATCATATGCACAATATATTGACCGCTTACCTGAGGGAGTTGCTGGAGCGGCAAGGGACTCCGAAAAAGCACGCGGTATTGCGGCTGGCGGCAGCCTGGTATATCAAAATCGGGGACTATCTCAATGCCATGGACTGTTTTGAAGCTGTCGGGGATTTTGACGAACTATTCACGGCTCTGGAACTGGACAATGCCAATAGTATTTACATGGAGCGAAAAGAAATGTTAAAGGGGTATTTCATTAAATGTCCGGTGGAGATTAAACGAAAGCATCCAATCGCAGGTCTGACTTTTGCGCGCAAGATGTTCTCGTTTAATGAAAGAGCGCTGTATACTGCCCAATGCCAGGAGGTCGGGGACTATATCAACGAGATTCACGATGTGAAAACCCGCAATCAGCTGTTGGGAGAACTTGAACTGATCAAGAGCTTTGCCAGATACAACGATATCGAGGGGATGGCTGGACATCAGCGAAAAGCCTACGAATTGCTTGACGGACCCACCAGGCTTTTTGACAATAAGAGTTTCTGGACTTTTGGCTCGCCCTCCATTCTCTATATGTATTACCGAAAAAGCGGACGGGTTGCGCAGGAAGTCAAGGATCTGCTTGCGTTTATGCCCCTTTACGGCCAGATCACTTCCGGCCACGGCGCCGGCGCCGAATATGTGATGCAGGCCGAGTGGCATTTTTATCGGGGAGAATTTGAACAAGCCGACTTGGGGATTTCTGAGGCAATGGAGCCAGCTCGTTCTCACCGCCAGATTTCCATCCTATTATGCGCATTGTTTCTGCAAACCCGGCTGGCGTTTGTCAGGGGAGAGTTGCCGGCGGTGCAAAATTTTTTGCGACAAATGCGTTCGGAGATTGAGGCGTATGGACAGTATCAGGTTGTTCATACTGTCGATATGTGCGAAGCCCAGATTTATGCGCAACTAAACATACAGGAAAAAATCCCTGCATGGATTGCCGCCGGCAATTTACATGAAAGTCGACTGCATTTTCCCAGCCATGCGTACTTTAATATAATCTATGGCAAGGCGTTGTTGATCAGCGGGCAATATATGAAATTGCTCGGTTTGGCTGGACATTTCAATGATATTGCGGGTGTTTTCCCGAATCTGCTGGGGCAGGTCTATACTCATATCTATGTGGCGGTGGCGAGATACCGGCTACAGCACTTGGAGGAAGCGCAAGAATCTCTCAAAAAGGCGCTCGATATCGCGGCGCCGGATCAACTGCTCATGCCGTTTGTCGAAAACGGAGAATATATTCAAGAGCTCCTCGCACCGCTCGACATAGACGATCAACACACGAAATTTATTGATCGCATCAGAACGGCCTACGCCGCCTATGCGAAAAACGTAGCCATCATGAGAACTGCCGAAGAGCAGGATGCTCCGCTGTCCCGCCTTTCAGCGCGGGAACTTGAAATCGCCGAACTCGTGGCAAACGGCCTGCTGAATCAGGGCATTGCGGCAAGGTTGTATATCGGAGTGACGACGGTTAAAAAAACTTTGCAGAACATCTACGCCAAACTTGGCATCACCCGTAGAACGGAGCTGATGCGGATGGTATTGGAACGAAAGTGGGTAAAGAAATAATAAATTATACTTTTGGATAATATCACAAAAAACTATTTCACTTTATGATAAAGGTGAAGTAGTTTTTTGTTTTATCCCGACAGGATATTTATTTGAGTGTAACTTGGACAAGTTTTTGACGAAAGGGATGGATCAATGAAAATCTTGCAAGTCGTTCCCGAGTCTGAGTCTTGTATTACGGTGTATTTTGATAATAATTACTCGCTGACGGTAGATCTGAAAGGTGCGTTGAGAGGAGCTGTCTACACGCAACAGGAAGCTGTAGCTGGAGATTCTCAAAGACCCTCCGGCTGCAAGGTCATCCAGTTTGCTTCGCGTTCCAGCAAAATGAGCGAGTCGGAACTGCCCAGAATCATCTTGCATGACCTCGTCGAAAAGCGTCAAACCGAGGCGGAAATTAATTACATCGGCTATCACGATCAATTGACATCCCTGTATAATCGCGCATATATCGAAAAAATCATATTCGAGCTGGAACAGACCAATAAAACTGTGTTGAGTTTGATTATGATTGATATGAATGGACTTAAACTTACCAATGACGTGTTCGGACATGTGCAGGGCGACCGCCTGTTGGCCGCCATGGGGCAGGTTCTGCTAAAGGTATGCCGGCAAACCGATATCATCGCGCGTTGGGGCGGTGATGAATTCCTGGTTTTGTTGCCGCAAACCGGCAGCATAGCCTGCGAACAAGTATGCAAGCGAATTCGTGAAGCGTGCGAACAGGAGGGCAATCTTTCTGTCCGTTTGAGTGCGGCGATTGGCGCTGCCACCAGCGAAAGCGGCAAAGGGATTGCGAAGCTGTTCGTTGTCGCCGAAAACCGCATGTATAGCGACAAATTGGCGCAAAGCCGAGATGTCAGGGTGAATCTCATCGCCGATATGGAACATAAGCTGCATCACTGGTGTTTCGAAAATCCGGGGCATAGTGAGCGGATTCAAGATTGGGCCATCGCATTCGCTGCTTTTCTGGGAATGGCTTCTGCACCGGCGGAGGTGAAATTGCTGAAGCAGTTGGCTGCCTTGCATGATATTGGCAAAGTTGCGATTTCTGGTGAAATACTGGGCAAACGCGATCCGCTTTCGGCAGATGAGTGGGAGATCGTTCAACGGCACGGCGAAATTGGCTATCGAATGGCGCAAGCCATTGGTGAACCCAAACTGGCCGAGGTGGTATTGGCAATTCATGAACGCTGGGATGGAACCGGATATCCCGCCAAGGCAGCTGGGGAACAGATCCCTTTTTTGGCCCGGATGTTTGCATTGGTTGACGTCTATGACGTTCTGACGCACGAGCGTCCTTACGGCACGGTCAAGACGCAACAGGAAGCATTGAACGAAATCGCCGCAGGGAAAGGGTCACAGTTTGATCCGGCCTTGACGGATCGGTTTTTGGAATTTATGGCAGGATATTGGCCGGACTGAGCTGATTTGCCGCGGACTGATTCTTTATAAAAAAGGGAGGCGAAATATGCGTCGTCGGGAAAATTCAGCATACCGATTCAATCCTGCGGCTTTGTATATGCGTGTTCCCGTTCGGCAAATTCTGAAGCAGATTTGGGAATATCCGCTGACTGTTGTGGAAGCGCCTCTGGGATATGGTAAAACTACAGCCGTGAGAGAATATCTAACCGAGTGTCAGGCGAACCTTTTGTGGCACACAGTAGCTAGTGATTCCGCGAGCGAATTTTGGCGGAATTTTAGCCAGTTGTTCAAGCACATAGCTCCACGATGCGCAGAAGGGTTGAGTGAGCTGGAAAGTCCGTGCGACAGCCAACTCATGGCATCCGCAGTTGAACTGGTCAAAAATGTGGTGTGGCCGGAAAAGTCGGTTTTGGTGCTGGATGATTACCATTTACTGTCGTCCGATACCATCGAGCAATTTATTGAACTTGTTGTCAAAAACGCGTCGCCAGGGTTTCATATTGTTATCATATCGAGAGCGCGGTTTGGCGAAAACACGACAGAGCTCGCACTCAAAGGCTACTGCATCGTTATTGGCAAAAAACAGTTTGAATTCACGCAAGCTGAAATTATGGAGTATTACAAATTGTGCGGTCTGCGTATCACAACGGATGAAGCTGCCCAGCTACATGCCTATACCGAAGGCTGGATCAGTGCGCTGTATCTGAGCATGCTGAGTTTTGCGCGGGAGGGTCGGGTTGACCGCCAAGCCAGTCTGCATGAGCTGATCGAGAAAGTTGTCTATCGGCAGTGCACAGCCGTAGTGAAAGATTTTCTATTAACAGTCAGCGTGTTCGACAGATTTACTTTGGCCCAGGCCCAGGCAATGTGGCAAGGCGAGGATGCCGCAGCGATTTTGGACGAACTTGTCGAAAATAATGCTCTGATTCAATATGATGGCAGCAAAAAAACCTATCAAATGCATAATATTTTCACGACGTACCTGCGGGAACTCCTGGGACTTCAAGAACGGGAACGGCAGCAAGCTGTCTGGCGGCTGGCCGGGGAATGGTATGCAAGGAGCCGCGACTATATCCATGCTATTGATTGTTTTTTCCAGGCGGCTGATTATGACAGGTTGCTTATGATCATGGAAGAGGATAAGGGGCACAGCATAAAAAACGAACATAAAGACAGGATGATCCGCTATTTCCATGATTGCCCCTCGCGAATCAGACGTACCCACCCCTGGGCTTGCCTGGTATATGCGATGTATCTGTTTGTGTTTAACGAAATGGAGTTGTTTTCCGGACAATGTGCTGAAATTGGCGGCTATATTGCACTGATGGAGGAAGATGAACAACGGACGAAACAGCAGCTGGCGGGAGAACTCGAAATACTGCTCAGTTTCACCCAGTTTAATTGCATAGCAGGGATGACTAGGCATCACCAGCAAGCTGCCCGATTGTTACAGGGACCGTCAAAGTTCATCAGCAACCGCGCCCCGTGGACCTTCGGCGCGCCCTCGGTTTTGTACATGTATTATCGCGAGAGCGGACAGCTGGAGAAGGAAGTCGTGGAAATGGCGCAAGCCATGCCGCACTATTATCGTCTAACCGGCGGCCACGGTTTTGGAGCGGAACTGGTGATGCAGGCGGAACGCTATTACGTGATTGGTGATTTCGAAAAAGCGGAAATCACAGCGTATGAAGCGCTGCATGCGGCGCAGTCACGGGAGCAGACAGCCATCGTGCTATGTGTGGTATTTCTTCAGATGCGATTGGCGCTCGTAAGAGGAGACTTGGCGGTCATGCAAAGCACTCTGGCGCAAACGCGGGAAGAACTCAAGCGGCAGAAATTATATTCCTATAATTACACCGTCGATTTGTGCGAGGGCTTTATTTATGCGTGCCTGAACCAGACAGGAAAAATTCCCGCATGGATTGCGCAAGGAGAAGCCAAGTCCAGCGTCCTCTACGCAACGACGCACACTTTTTTTAATATTGTCCAAGGCAAAGCGCTATTGTTGGGTGGTCATTACCGGAAACTCCTCGAGCGGATCGGTCCATTCACCGCAATAGCAACAGCTGCTCATAATATGCAGGGGCAAGTGTATATCAATATTTATGCAGCGGCGGCGCAGTATCAACTGGAACAGTTCGCAGAAGCCCATACTTCACTGAAACGGGCTCTTGATATCGCGGCGCCCGACCAACTGATCATGCCTTTCGTCGAAAACGGGGAGTATGTCTTTCCCATCCTGCAGACGCTGGGGCAAAGAGGACGGCATGCCGGATTTATCGACAGGATTGCAACTTTTTATGCTGCGTACGCCGGGAAGATCGCAGCGATGCAAGGTGAAACGAGGACTTTTGGCAAGTTGGCCAGCCTTTCCGAGAGAGAGATGGAAGTTTCCAGTCTGGTCGCCGCCGGTTTGCCGAATCAAACGATCGCAGCAAGGCTTCTGATCGAAGAGGCGACTGTGAAAAAGACCCTGCAGAACATTTTTGCCAAAATGGGCATTAGCAGCAGGAGCGTATTGGCGAGGCTAATCATTGAACAAAAAATGCCTGATAATACGCGCAAAATTTATTAGCGTGGATAATATCACAAATAGCTGATTCAACATATGATGAACATGAATCCTCTTTTCAAACAATCTATTAGCGAAAGGATATTTTGTGATGAGAATTGTAAGCGTAACTCCTGGGGCTGAACATTGTATTACGGTTCATTTTGACAACCATCATTCGGTGACTCTCGATATGAACGGAAAGCTGCATACGATCCGATTCTCAGGGCTCAAAAAAGAAGCGGTGTTTGCGGCGGCGACCACTGACGGGAAATCGATTCACTGGCCGGGAGAAGTCTCCATCGCCATCAGTGAGATTCTGGAGTTCGTCACAAAATAGGAAGTGCAAGGCCGGCTATTTAGTCAGCAGGGTTTTGTTTTTTTGTGTCGAATTATATATTAGATAAGTTTGTGATAAATTTCACTAATATAAATATGTACTGCGGAGGAATTCGAATGGCAGAAGGTCGTTGCCAACATTGGGCGTACTTACAAATTGATGCGGCCGGGATTATTTTAGCGGCAAACGAACGCGCCGGCGTTCTATTGGGGGATGCCTTGACGATTGGAAGCCCGGTCGCGACCGCATTGCCGTGGCTGCGAAAAAGCTGGTTTCGTCACGAATTGTCGTCCCGCATCGTCAAGACTTCCATTTCGGAAAAATACCTGTTGGATGTGATTGCGGACAAAAGCCCGGGCTCCGGCTTTCATATTTATTTTAGAAATTATTATGAATACCAGGATCTGGATCATCTGTGGTGCGAGGCGGCTGATGCGATCATCGGGGTGCAGCGCTTCATTGATACTTCCTATGACGGAATGCTGGTTGCCGATGGACATTGCAAGGTTCTGGCCATCAACGAGGCATTCATTCATATTTCAGGGCTGACGCGCGAGGTAATGGTGGGACGTAATCTGCAGGAACTCGTGAATGAGGAAATCCTGCCCTATTCCTGTACAGTGCATGCGGTGGAGCAACGTCAGTCGGTCAGCGCTGCCGTCAAGTATTTTCAGGGCAAGGACGCGATCGTTTCCAGCACGCCGCTGTTTGATGAGGCGGGACGGATCATTCGGGTGATTTCCAATGTACGGGATATTTCGGAGCTGAACGGGCTGCATGAAAAACTGAACAATATCAAAGGGATCGCCAAAGGCTACCAACGGGAACTGAAAGCGATGCAGATCGCCAGTTCGGATGCGAATCGCGCCCTGGTACGCAGCCGTGTGATGGAGACCCTGTACGAGCTGATCATGAAAGTGGCGGATACGGATCTGCAGCTCTTGATTACCGGTGAATCCGGCGTCGGAAAAACTGCCATGGCCAAGTTTGTTCATGCGGCGAGTGAAAGGCAACACACCGGCAATTTTATCCATGTCAATTGCAGTGCGATACCTGAATCCCTGTTGGAATCCGAGTTGTTCGGCTATGAAGAAGGTTCGTTCACCGGCGCGAAGAAGTTCAAGGCCGGCATGTTCGAACTGGCCAATAAAGGCACGTTGTTCCTCGATGAGATTGGCGATATGCCGCTGCCCTTGCAGGCAAAAATATTGAATGTGCTGCAGGAACGCAGCTTCTATCGCGTTGGCGGGACCAAAGAGGTGGCGGTTGATGTTCGCATTATTGCAGCGACTAATACCAATCTGGAGCAACTGATTGCCAAAGGCTTATTCCGCCAAGACCTGTTTTATCGGCTGAATGTTATTCCGGTGCGGATTCCGCCGCTCTCGGAACGACGGGATGATTTGCTGCCGCTAATCACGCATTATCTGGAAAAATCGAATCAACGATATAAACGAAATAAGACCATCGCACCGGAAGCTATTGATATTTTGCTGAAATACAAATGGCCCGGTAACATACGAGAAGTGATGAATGTGATTGAACGGATCGTTGTGATCGTGGACTCACCGGTGATCGAACTTCGGCACTTGGCTGAAGTTGCCGCGAATTCGGATTTGCTCAAGATCATTGAGACCGTGGGGGAGCGGAAGGCGCAGGTCAAAGACAAGAAGCGACTCTGGCATCCGACCGCATCACTGAAAGACTTGGTGCAGGCGGTAGAAGAAGAGATCATCGAAGAGGCCGTGGAAGAATGCGGTTCGTTGAAAGAAGCATCCCGCAGTCTCGGCGTCGATGTAACCACGCTGATACGCAAGCGCAACCGCAAAACGAAAGGGATTCCTGCCGTCTAAAGAAGGTTGAATCACGCGTAAGGATGAATGACGAACACTGCTTGGGGGCAGTGTTCTTTTTTATGGTCAGGTTTTCTTGCATATTACTGCAGGTTGGTATTAATGCAATTGGCAATATTGCAAATTGCACGCCGATTTTGTTTTTGAATGCAGTAAAATGGTTCGCTAAATAATTTAAATATCCTGTAAACAAAGCGCTTTCGCGTTTTTGGCAACCAGTGAATAAGACTTGGCATTGTTCTTGCATTATTAGATTGTGAAAATAAGAACAAGCACGTGGTGCGAATGGAGGGTATCAATGAAGAACAAAGTAATCTCATCAGCAGAGGCCGTCAAATTGGTCAAGTCCGGCGATACGCTGGCTGTCCAAGGATTCGTGGGCTTCTCCCATCCGGAAGAACTCAGCGTCATGCTGGAAAAGCGTTTTCTGGAAGAAGGCGCGCCGAACAATCTCACCTTGCTTTATGCCGCTGGACAGGGTGATGGCAAGGATCGTTGCGTGAACCGTTATGGTCACGCCGGATTGTTGAAGCGCATTATCGGCGGTCATTACAACCTGGCGCCCAAACTGGGGAAACTAATATCCGATAATGCGGTGGAAGCCTACAATTTGCCGCAGGGCGTCATTCTGCATATGATCCGCAACATGGCCGGCGCCAAGCCTGGCGTCATCACCCATGTCGGGCTGAAGACTTTTGCCGATCCTCGCGTTGAAGGCGGCAAACTGAACGCCAAAACGACGGAAGACATCGTCAAAGTAATCAATATCGAAGGCAAAGAATATCTGCACTATTTGCCGCAAAAAATCGACGTGGCGTTCATTCGAGGAACGAGCGCGGACGAAAAAGGCAATCTGACGATGGAAAAGGAATGTGTACTGCTGGAAGCGTTTCATCTTGCGCAGGCTACGAAGCGCCATGGCGGTATCGTAATCGTTCAGGTAGAGCGCATGGTCGCCAAAGGAACGCTGCCGCCGCAGCAAGTCAAGGTGCCCGGCGCCCTGGTGGATGCCATCGTCGTCGCCCAACCTGAATATCACTGGCAGACCAACGAAGTTCAGTTTGATCCATCCTTGTGCGGCGAAACCCGTCGACCTTTAGATAATCTGCCTGTTATGGAATTGAGCGAACGCAAGGTGATTGCCCGCCGCGGCGCAATGGAACTGACGCCTGATGCCATCGTCAATCTGGGGATCGGTGTGCCGGACGGCGTGGCCGTGGTTGCGAATGAAGAAGGAATGCTGGAAGATATCACGCTAACGCTGGAATCCGGTCCAATGGGCGGCGTGGCTGCCGGCGGTCTCAATTTTGGCTGTGCATATAATCCGGAAGTAATTCTGGAGCATCCCAACATGTTCGATCTTTATGATGGCGGCGCATTGGATGTAGCCTATCTGGGTCTGGCGCAGGCCGACGAAGCAGGCAATATCAACGTCAGCAAATTCGGCAACCGCATCGCTGGTTGCGGCGGCTTCGTAAATATTACGCAGAACGCGAAGAAAGTCGTATTTTGCGGCACACTGACTGCAGGCGGCCTGGAAGTGGCTGTGGAGAACGGGAAACTACGAATTGTCAAAGAAGGCAAAAGCAAAAAGTTCGTCAAAAAAGTCGACCAGATTACTTTCAGCGGCGCCTATGCGCAGGAAGTCGGACAAGCCGTCATTTATCTAACGGAGCGGGCCATGTTCGAACTGCGTCCCGAAGGTATGGTGTTGACCGAAATCGCGCCAGGCATTGATTTGCAAACAGAAGTGCTGGACCAGATCGATTTTCCGGTCAAAGTTGCGGCTGATATGAAAGTCATGGACCCACGGATTTTTGGCGAGTCGCTCATGGGCATCAAGGCTGAGTTCGCAGCCAAAGCGAAATAAGGAAGGGACGGATAATATTATGGCTTTGCTTAGTGCTGAACAGGAAGATCTGCGAAAACTGGTCGCTGGATTTGCAAAAAAAGAGATCGCTCCGCATGCTGCGCATTACGACCACACCGAAGAATTCCCCTACGACAATGTTGCGAAGATGGCCGAACTGGGACTGATGGGCCTACCGATTCCCGAACAGTACGGTGGAGCAGGTGTTGACAGCGTCAGCTACGCAGCCGCCATCGAAGAGATCTCCAAGGCTTGCGCATCAACCGGCGCTATCATGGCGGTGCATACTTCAGCCGGAATCGTGCCGATCTATCTGTTTGGCACGGAAGAGCAGAAACAAAAATATATCCCGGCGCTGGCTAGCGGAGAGAAAATAGGCGCATTTGCCCTGACCGAGCCTGGCGCCGGCTCTGATGCCTCCAAGGTTGCGACAACGGCGGAACTGGACGGCGACAGCTTCGTGCTGAACGGAAGCAAATGCTTCATCACTAATGGCGGCGCCGCCGAAATCTATTGTGTATTCGCGAGCCTCGACAAAAGCAAGGGCATCAAAGGGATCACCGGTTTCATCGTGGAAAAAGGCACACCCGGTTTCACCATCGGCAAGAAAGAAGAAAAGATGGGAATCCGCGCTTCCTCAACCACCGAACTGATCTTCGAAAACTGCCGCATTCCGCGCGAAAACATGCTGGGTAAAGAGGGCGAAGGCTTCAAAATCGCCATGATCGTGCTGGACGGGGCCCGTATTGGTATCGGCGCCCAGGCTGTCGGAATCGCCCAGGGAGCATATGAAGAGGCTCTGCAATATTCCAAGGTCAGGGAGCAGTTTGGTAAACCGATCGCTGCGCAGCAAGCTGTTGCTTTCATGCTCGCGGATATGGCCATTCAGATCGAAGCAGCCCGTCATCTGGTCTATCACGCGGCGGCGCTGAAGGATGCCAAATTGCCATATGGCAAAGAAGCGGCCATGGCCAAGACTTTCGCGTCCGATATGGCAGTGAAGGTGACGCTTGACGCGATTCAGGTCATGGGCGGGTACGGCTATTCCCGTGAATATCCAGTGGAGCGCATGATGCGCGATGCCAAGATAACCCAGATCTACGAAGGAACTAATCAGATTCAGCGTGTGGTCATTGCCGGACATATTTTGAAATAGTAAGGGAGGAAAAAATTATGCCTATTCACACCGCATTTGTTGTAGAACGCCCCTATGCCGAGATCGAAATCGGGGAAAGCGCATCCATCACAAAAATGATCAGTGAGGCCGATATTGTCAATTTCGCAGGAATCATCGGCGATTTCAACCCGGTGCACATCAATCCCGAATATGCCAAAACCACCATGTTCGGCGAACGGATCGCCCACGGCATGCTGACTGCATCGTTTATCTCCACACTAGTCGGCTGTTGTCTACCCGGCATCAACGCGCTCTATCTGTCACAGGACATCAAATTCGTCAAGCCGGTCAAAATCGGCGATACCATCACCGCGTATGCGGAAGTGACTGAAAAAATCGATGCCAAGCAGCGTCTGGTCCTCAAGACGGTGATCAAAAACCAGCGCGACGAAGTCGTTGTCGACGGCAAAGCTGTCGTCATGATCATGAAAAAGTAATCATCCGGGGAGGGAAGAATATGAGCCAGTATGATAATCTCACATTTGAAGTTCAGGATTCCATCGGCGTTCTCACCATCAATCGTCCCAAGGTTCTCAATGCGTTGAATCAGGAAACCATGCAGGAACTAAAGGATCTGGTGGAAAGAATCGCCATCGACAAAACCGTCGGCGTAGTGATCGTCACAGGCAGCGGCGAAAAATCCTTCGTTGCCGGAGCCGATATCAGCCAAATGCAGTCGATGTCAGCCCTTGAAGGACGGCAATGGGGCCGTTTCAGCCAAGGTGTCTTCAATGCCATTGAAAATCTGCCTCAACCTGTTATTGCCGCCGTGAATGGATATGCTCTGGGTGGCGGCTGCGAACTCGCGATGTGCTGTGATATGCGTATCGCATCGGAAAAAGCCAAATTCGGGCAACCGGAAGTGTTGCTCGGCGTCGTTCCCGGGTTTGCCGGCACACAGCGATTGCCCCGACTCATCGGCAAAGGCCGCGCTAAAGAGCTTCTTTTCACAGGCAACCAGATTGATGCGACCGAAGCCTATCGCATCGGCTTGGTCAACAAGGTGGTTCCCGCCGAACAATTGATGGATGTGGCGAGAGAATGGGCAAAAGTGATTCTTTCACGCGGTCCGGTGGCAGTTCAGCTATGCAAGGCGGCTGTGAACGAAGGCCTGGATATGGACTTTGAATCGGGCCAGGCCTACGAATCCGAAGTGTTCGGCCTGTGCTTCGCTACAGCTGACCAATCCGAGGGGATGGCAGCCTTCGTGGAAAAACGCAAAGCAATGTTTGTCGGTAAATAAATGTAGACTTGATTCAGATGGTGTTTTAACGCCACCTGAATCTTAGTCGAATTTACTTCGAACTACAGCCTGTTTATCCGAAGGCCTAAGAGGGCGGGGTCTTACAGGCTGTGCGATGGATAAAAGTCCTCACGCTTCACGATCCGAAAAATAAAGGAGGCCCGTATTTTCATGGAAGTTTTGGCCATTATGGTAAGTTTGTTCCTGCTCATGTTCTTTGCTTACAGGGGTTTTTCCGTGGTTTTGTTTGCGCCGGTTTTTGCCCTGTTGGCGGCAGCGTTATCCGGGCAGGCCGTCTTACCGACGTACACTGAGGTATTCATGCCCAAAACAGTAGGGTTCGTCAAAAACTTTTTCCCACTGTTCCTGTTGGGCGCTGTTCTGGGGAAAGTAATGGAGGACTCCGGTTCAGCTCGCAAGATAGCCTTAATGATCATCAAGGTATTGGGAAAAGAGCGGGCGATCATGGCCATTATCACTTCCGGCATCGTACTTTGTTACGGCGGCATCAGCACTCACGTAATCTCTTTTGCGCTGTATCCGCTTGCCGCAGCCCTGTTTCGTGAAGCGGATTATCCGAAGCGTTTGATTCCTGCCTGTATCGCATTCGGCGGCTTTGGCCTGGCCATGGATGCGCTGCCTGGAACGCCGCAGATCCAGAACATCATCCCTACCATGTATTTCGGCACCGATGCCTATGCGGCGCCTGTGACCGGACTGATTGCCGCCGTTCTTCTCTACACGGGCGGAGTCGGCTACATGGAGTGGCGTCGCAAGAAACTGGTTGCCTCCGGTGAAGGCTATGGCGAGGGCCATACCAATGAGCCGGATTTGAGCAAACTTGACGACACCAAGCTGCCCAGCGGATTTATCGCCGTGCTGCCCTTATTGATCGTGCTGGTCGGGAACTTCTTCCTGACGAAGTGGATTGCAACCTGGGATCCGTCGGTTTTGAAGGGCTTCACTACAGGCGTAACCCTGAAACAGGTGACAGGCATATGGGCCTTGATTATCGCTTTATCAACAGCGATTGTGACCTGTCTAATCGTTAATTTCCACAAGTTTAGGGATGGAACCGCTTTGGGGAAATCTACGCAGATTGCAATCATGGGCTCTTTGCTGGCCGTCATGAACACCGGTTCGGAAGTCGGTTATGGCGGCGTTATTGCCACCCAGGAAGGCTTCAAGCAGGTGTCGACTTTCTTGATGGGAATTCATATCGGCAACGGTCCCCTGCTCTCGGAAGCCGTGATGATCAATGTCATCGCAGGGATCACCGGTTCCGCGTCAGGCGGTCTCGGAATTGCATTGGAACTGATGGGAAAAACCTATCTGGAATGGGGCGTCAAAGCTGGCGTCAGTCCGGAACTGCTGCATCGGATTGCTTCACTGGCGGCCGGCGGGATGGATACCTTGCCGCACAACGGCGCGGTCATCACGCTGTTGGCAATCTGCGGGCTGACGCACCGCCAATCGTATAAGGACATTTTTGCCCTTACCATGTTGAAGACTACAGTTGCGTTGCTCATGGTATTGTTGGCGACATTCCTGCCGATCCTCTGATCCTCAAGATTCTTCAATGGGCTTGAAAAGCCATCCCGAATAGCTCCCGCGCAGGGAGCTATTCGTTTTTTTGCTACGAGCTGGATTAATTAGAGCGCGTCTCGCCAATTCCAAGTAAATAAAATAGATGAGATATAGAAGCCTCGAAAATAATCTGCGCTTCGATCTCCAAATAGCAGGCGCCCGTTATTCAACAGGGTATGGTTGCATACAGTCTGGAATATGGCATTGACAAAATATTTTTATCAGACTAATCTATATATGTAATCATTACAAATATAGAATAGTAATAAATTGGCATTGTCCGACTATGCATGATGGGAGAGGTATCGATGAAACCGTCATTAAAAGTCCTGGCGGATGACCTTTCAAACCGAGCTATACGTCCTTCCCATCCAAGGATTAAAGTGTTGGAATATCTTATCACTCATCAATGCCACCCTACTGTTGATCAGATATTCACGGACCTGACCAAGGATAATCCCACGCTGTCCAAATCTACGATCTACAATACCTTAAACTTGTTTATCAAGGCGAAATTGGCAAGAATTCTGACCATTGAGGACAATGAGACCCGTTACGATATCATCATGGAGAATCATGGACACTTTAAATGCGAAGTCTGTGAAACCATTTTCAATTTTGCAATTCGCATTGATGATTTCGTGGTGGAGGAACTCGATGCTTTTGAAGTCAAAGAGAAAAATGTTTATTTTACAGGCGCCTGTCCCAGGTGTTTGAAAGATAAAAATGAAAGAAAACAGGAGGGTACAACATGAACCAATTGAAAGGGACTAAAACAGCGGAAAACCTGATGAAGGCATTTGCCGGAGAATCGCAGGCCCGAAACCGCTACACATTTTACGCCTCCGTGGCAAAAAAAGAGAACTTCGTGCAAATCGCCAATCTCTTTACGGAGACGGCGGAAAATGAGAAAGAACACGCCAAGTTGTTGTTTAAGCATCTCGCGGCAGCTATGAATGGGGAAATGGTCGAAATCACCGCCACATTCCCGGTGGCGCTCAGCGACACCAAAAGCAATCTGTTGGCTGCGGCGGAAGGGGAAAAAGAAGAGTGGGGCGAATTGTATCCCGCTTTTGCTGAAACTGCCGAGACAGAAGGATTCCCTGCGGTTGCCTTTCTGTTCCGAAAGTTGGTTGAAATCGAAAAGCATCACGAAGCTCGCTATCGAAAATTGCATGCGAACCTAGTCGCTGGCGAAGTATTCAAGAAACCGGCGGTGAAGGAATGGAAAGTGCGACAATTGCGGCTATATCCATTGCGGCGACAGCGCGCGCCAATATCTGCCCAGCTTGCGCGCATCCCCAGGGCTATTTCGAAGTGTTTGTCGAGAACTATTGAATTTAAGGCTATATCTCACCAATCAGGCAAACTGGTTTTCCGAACTGGAACAGGCAGCACGATCGTGTGCTGCCTTTCAGACTGCAGACGAAAACGGCATTTTACGCGAAACGTAAAGTGCCGTTTTTTGCTAGAAACAGACCCTAACCTCAGGAGGGTGGAAATTTCCAAAAGCGGAGGGACGTGACGGGACTGGGCCTCCCAACCAAGAAGCGCGACTATGAAGAAGTGTGGAGGCGGAGGAAACACAGATTCGCAAGCAAAAAACAGGAAGGAAAACGGGTAATGGCTTAAACTTGATTATTAGCAAAAGGAATGTTGGCATTTGGTGATTGAAATGGTGGTTGAGTTGGCATGAGTTTAGACGGAATCGCTCGTATTATTGCTGTCCATTTTCAATGCCGGCAATATGGCGCATCCGGTCATTGCCGCCATGATACAGTAAATCCAGTTGATATGAGTTCGTGAAGCAATAAAACCGAATAGCAGCGGCGCCAGTATATTGACCGTTCCGCGAGCAAAGGAGCTGATAGTAATCACGTCGGTTATGTTGCCCCTGTTTTTGGCAGGGTTCCGTGATCATAGCCTGAATTACTGGAACTGTGCCTTTGGTCACAATGCCAAGTAAAAAGGAAACTCCAAGGATGATAAAGGGTTTCTGCGCCAACATAATGGTTAGAAGCAATATCGCCAAACAAGCTTCCGCTGCGACAAAAGTCCTGCGTGGGCCATAGCAATCAACGATTCTTCCGCACACTATTTTTCCACCCAAACACCCAGCTGTGAAAACGAGTGCAAAAGGGCCCAAAAAATTGGCATCAATACCTTTGGCAAAAAGCAGGTAGGGCAGGAAAATGAAAACTTGGTCACTTCCGAGGGCGTCAAGTATGTTTGCAGCTATTGGCAATGCAAATTGCCGGTGACGCAAAAGTGAAAAAGGCAAAACGGATCCTTTCGATTCCGGCGTTATGAGAGGCGTAGGCGCGGCATCTACCGGCGGATGGCGAGGTGAAAAAAATAGCCATCCGGCCATGAGAAGAGCACCTATGCCATAGGACAAACACGCAATTCGCCAACCGGGAAATCCCCAAATTGAGAACGCAGCGATGAAGCCGGCAAGCGAAGCAAATGGAATTCTGCCTAGGTCACCTATGGCCGTAAATTCACCTATTGTTTTGCCGATAGATTGTCTGGCCGAATTTGAAGCCAAATATGTAAATGCTGCGTTGTGAAAGAGGCCATATCCTGAGAGAGAAAGGATAAAGCCGAATCCTGCGAAAAAAATATTTTTCGCAAAGGCATTAGCGCAAAAACCGATACCATATAATGCAGTGATTAAGCTTACAATATGGTTCAATCGAAGGCGCCGCAAAAGATAACGGGTAAATAGTCCGCAAAGGGTACTGCCCATCATTGCAAGGGAGATAATAATGCCGGCTTCCCTTTCCCCAGCGCCGAACGATACGATTATAAAAGAAAGTAGTATGGGTACGCTGTCGAATAAGCCGTCAGTAATGGCGAATGTGGAAATATTAAGCAAGAACCGCCGAGATCGCATCTTTCAATTCTCCCACAACTAAACTGAGTTTATAATAGCATGGAAGAATCGATTATAATTATGTTATAGTCTATCTGTATCGATACAGATGGGTGGGAGCGCGTTGAAAAAATCCTATCAGAAAATTGCCGATATCATGAAGGCGGATATACGGGAAGGCAGATATAAACGCGGGGAGAAATTACCCTCCATTCGTGCATTGTGCATTGCTTATAATGTAAGTGCAAGCACTGCTGTGAAAGCATACGATGTATTGAAGAACGAACATGTGGTTTACTCTATTCCTCGGAGTGGATGGTATATTCTTGAGAATCGGTTTCGCCCGATGCAGCCCGACCCGGAGATAATCGATTTTTCTCGTGGCAATCCCTTGTTGGACAATTTTTTTATGCCTGACATTAAACACTGCCTGAATCAGGCAATCGATATGTGTACTGTAAATAGTTCTGAATGGCATGAACTTTACGGGGCGCCGTCATTACGGAAATTGCTGCCAAAGTATTTGGCGGATTTTAAAATATTTGCATTGCCCCGAAAATATTCTTGTTAACCTTGGTGTTCAGCATGCACTCAGTGTTTTGAATAGTATGCCCTTCCCGAATAAAAAAAGAGGTTATTTTAGTCGAACAACCGACATATAGGTATTACAATAAGTTCTTGAAGAGTAATTTTGCCAGAACGTTGGGTATCCCCCGCACGGCTGATGGAATCGACGTTGACTTGCTGGAAAGCATTTTTAAAAAAGGAAAAACTAAATTTTTTTATACGATTCCCAACAGCCACAATCCGTTGGGAACTTGCTATTCCAAGGCGCAGCGCAAAACAATTGCACAACTGGCGGAAAAACATGATGTCTATATTGTTGAAGATGATTACTTCGGCGACATCCAATTTGGCGACCACAGCGATCCTATATATTCTTACGGCGATCACAGGCATCATATCTATTTAAAAAGTTTTATCAAAATAATACCATGGATCAGAATCGGCATAACGGTTCTCCCCTCACACCTATTGCCGGTTTTTGCCGAACATGTGGGAGGCTCCTACCCCAACGCCTATTTTTCACCATCATTGCTATCCCAGGCAACGTTGGAAATTTATATACGCAGTAAGATGTTGAAAAAGCATACCGCATCGATAAAACGTGAGCTAAAGGCAAGACTTGAGTGTTTAAAAACATACTTTGTCATAGCAGAAGAATATGGAGCTGAGTGGATCGGTGGTGAAAGCGGATTTTATTGCTATTTGCTACTGCCTGACTGTGTCGACGAAAATAAGTTCGTGGAGAATTTGCGCAGGAAAGGGATTCTTACGACACCGGGCAGCGAATGTTATATTCATAGCCGGTACTATAAAAAGGGCATAAGAATTAGCGTGGCAAGAACAACGGTAGATGAGATTAAGAAGGGAATTCCGAAGCTTTACGAGGAACTTGCGCAGATGACTGCGAATGAGTAGGTGCTATGGTATAGACTGGTTTTTTTGATTCATGCTATGTGCCCAAATTCAAGGGTTTCCATAATCGATTGGTGAATATAATAGATAGAAACAATGGGCAAACGCGGCAGCGGAAGGTCGGAGAAAAGAGGGCAAAGGCATGGATGGAAGAGGTCTGGACTCCTGCGGTTTCAGCGAGGAAATGGTGAAATCTCTGGAGAATCTGGGGTATGAAACGCTGACAGAGGTGCAGGAACTGGCGATCCCGGCGGTTTTGGCCGGGCAGGATGTCATCGTCAGCTCCCAGACCGGCAGCGGCAAGACGGCGGCCTTCGCCATTCCGGTCTGCGAAAGGATCCAACTGGACCAGCGTCGTCCGCAGGCGCTCGTGCTCACACCGACCCGGGAATTGGCAGTGCAGGTCAAGCAGGATATCTCCAATATCGGCCGGTTCAAAAGAATCCGCTGTGCGGCGATTTTTGGCAAACAACCAATGGAAACGCAGAAGAGAGAGCTGCGGCAACGGGTGCATGTGATTGCCGGGACGCCGGGGCGAACCTTCGATCATATTGAACGAGGCAATATCGAGTTAAGTGAGATCCGCTATCTCATTCTCGACGAAGCGGATAAAATGTTGGACATGGGATTCATCGAACAGGTTGGGGCGATTATCAGACTGTTGCCGAGAGATCGGGTCACCCTGGTCTTTTCCGCCACGCTGCCTGAGTCGGTGCAGGAGATTTGCAACCAGTACATGCAAAATCCGGTGCGGATTGCAGTGGAGTCGGTGAAGCCGACGACGGAAATGATTCGACAGGGCTACTATCTGATCCCGGAACCCGAAAAAGCCGGCTTGCTGCGAAAGCTGATCTATACGATGAGACCGGACCGCTGTCTCATATTTTGCAATACGCGGGAACGGGTCGTGTCTTTGTTTGCGGAATTCAAGCGGGACGGGAAACTGTGGGGGAGTTTGCATGGCGGCATGGAGCAGCGGGAACGGCTGAACACGATGCAGAGCTTCAAACTCGGCGGGCTCCAATTCCTGGTCGCGACAGATGTGGCGGCCCGGGGCATTCACGTGGACGATATTTCGCTGGTGATCAACTATGACCTGCCGCTGGAACCTGAGAATTACGTGCACCGCATCGGCCGGACCGGACGCGCCGGCAATGAGGGAGAAGCCATTACCTTCGTGCCGCCGCAGGAGCAGAGGCGTCTGGCGGAGCTGGAAGAATATCTGGGTTATCGGATCCTTAGACGGGAAGCCCCGAATGCAGCGGCTGTTGAGAAAGGGAAATTGATCTTCACCGCAGATACCGCCATGCCGGCTTTTCCCGTCGATCGGAGCGAAATCATCAACCGGGAGATTACCCGGATACGGATCAATGCCGGACGCAAGGCGAAAATGCGGCCGGGCGACATCGTGGGCGCCGTTACGGCTATCGCCGGGGTGGTCGCGGCGGATATCGGGATTATCGACATTCAGGAGACCTGCTCGTATGTGGAGATCCTGGGCGATAAGGGAGATATGGTCTTGGAGACTCTTTCGCGCGCCAAGATCAAGGGGAAGATTTATACGGTCCGTCAAGTCGGATTTCGCAACAAAAATTATTAATGAAATGAGGGGATCGGTTTGGAAAAACCACAGGCGAAAATTACTTTTTTGGCGCACAGCGGTTTTGCGGTGGAAACGGCGAATTGTTTTTTTCTTTTTGATTATTGCCCTTCACTCGTGAAAGAGCCGATCATTACCCCTGAGTTACTGCAGACCAAACGAAATATTTATGTATTTGTTTCGCACAGCCACGGCGACCATTATGACCCGGCTATTTTGCGATGGGCCAAGGCGAATCCGGCGATTACGTATGTTTTCAGCAGTGACATCCTTGTTGATCGCAGCGCCATTCGGTGTCAGGTTCTGTCCGCCTACGAACAGTGGGCTGATCAGAGTATCGAAGTGGAAACGTTCGGCTCAACGGATGCGGGCATTTCTTTCTTGGTTCAGGTGGACGGACTGGCGATTTTTCATGCCGGCGATTTGAACTGGTGGCGGTGGAGCGGTGAAACGCAGGACGAACAAGATTATGCGGAAAAGATTTTTAAAGCGGAGATGGATAAAATCGCCGGACGCAAGATTGATATTGCCTTTTTCCCGGTAGACCGCCGGTTGGAAGAACATTATTGCTTGGGGGCTGAGTATTTTGCGGCGATGATGAAGCCGAAACTATTGATTCCCATGCATTTTGGCGTTGATTTCGCAGCGACCAAGGCTTTTGCGCTGCGGGCAAAGAAACTTTCTGCGCCGACAGTGGAGATCACACATGAGGGGCAGGAAATCCTGTTTTAATTCATCATAGAAGGAGGGGGAACCCATGCCCTTAAGAAAAAATCCTCCCATTACCATCCGAACCTATCAACCCGGAGATGCCGGATACGTCGCCTATCGGCACGGCGTATTGTATGCGCGGGAATACGGGTTTGACCATGTCTTTGAAAAATATGTGCTGCAGAGTTTGAGCAAGTTTCTGGAGGAGCCAGCCAAGGGGGAAATCTGGATGGCTGAAGTCGGCGGCGTTATCGCCGGATTTATCGGGCTGGTGGAAATCGACAAGACTACCGCGCAATTGCGCTGGTTCCTGATGGAACCGGAGTTTCGCGGTATCGGCCTCGGCCGCAGACTGATGGAGACCTTGATGGACTATTGCCGGCAGAAAGGCTACACGCACATCATGCTATGGACGTTTAAAGGATTGGATGCCGCCGTCCATCTGTACCAGAAGGATGGATTCACCCTGACCGAGGAAAAAGAAAACCATGAATGGAAAGACCTGCTGATCGAACAGCGCTGGGATCTGGCGCTCAAATATTGAAGAGGGCGCCGCACTTCAATGCCGTTTGGAGTATTCGCTCCCTTTGCCAAGAGGGCTATAAGTATGCTTTAATAATGGAGTGGCGTACAATGAAAATTGTATGCTATAGGTAAGATGAAAAAGGAGAATGAACGATGTCCGAAAGACTCAGTTTGCTTGATGTACTTCACGACTATGGAACGCCCCTGGTCACACTTGGGGTTCAGGCATCGGAAGCAGAATGCCTGAAGCTGAGGGAAAAATTACTGGCAATTCGCGATGCCAGTCAGGGAAAGGAGCAGGGTTATCTGGAAGTCGCCTGCACTTTCTATGTAGATGTGCATGATATCGACCGGTATCTGTCGGGGGAATTGTCAACGTTGGCCGACATCTATGCCTTCCCCGAAGATGTCAAAACCCACAAGGAGGAATAACTTGAAAAAGATACTGCTATTCACATTCTTGTTACTGTTCGCGTTTCAGTCCATGACTTTTGCTGCGGTCAGCGGTTCCAAAGGCAGCTCGGCACCCAGAACGCCAAGCGTTTCGCGGCCGGCGGCCCCGACATCACCCAGCACGGCCCCGGGCTACAAACCGTCAGCGCCTGCCAACAGCTATAATAACAAAGCACCAGCGACGCCAGCCAAACCGCAGCAAGCGGCGCAGCCTTCGACCGGCAGCAGTTTCCTGCGGAATGCCGCGATGATCGGCGGCGGCATGCTGCTAGGCAGTATGCTGGGCAATATGTTCGGCTTCGGTTCCAACGGCATGTTCGCCGAGATTATCGGGGTCCTCTTTAACCTCATGCTTGTATTCCTCGTTGTGTTCGGCTTGCGGTATGCATGGACGCGCTATCGGACCAGCAAGGAGAAAAAGGACGAAAATCCCTACCAACGCAGAGGATAAGACTGGAAATAAATAAAGCATTTCCTCAATAATAGAAGAACCCCCAAGCCCTGATGGGTATGGGGGCTTCTTTATGAGCTAAAGCAGGAATATGCTTAAATACGGCGAATATTAAAACAATAATCAATTGTGACCCACCCATAAGCATTGAGGAGGAAAAAAGGATGCAAGCGAACAGCGCTAAGGGACAACAAAATAATAACTGGGGGCGGCAGACTTCAGATATTCAGAACATTAAGCTGGCAGATGTGATTGATCTTAAATTTCTTCAACGATTTCAGGACGATTTTGCCAAAGGAGTCGGATTGGCCAGCGTGACGGTCGATCCGGACGGAACTCCCGTTACCAATCCCAGCAGTTATACCCGTTTCTGTATGGATTATACGCATTCGACGGAATGCGGCGACAAGCGGTGTGCGGAATCTCACCGCAAGGGCGGAGAAGAAGCGGCCAGAACCGGTAAACCGGTCGTTTATGAATGCCATGCGGGGCTGATTGATTTCGCGGCGCCGATTATGTTGGAAGGGCGGCTCATTGGCACCATTCTGGGCGGACAAGTCTTGACAACATTGCCGGATGATGCCAAGTATCGAAAAATTGCGAGCGAAATTGGAGTCGACGAGGACGGCTATATTGAAGCGGTGCATGAGATCCGCAAACTTTCCAAGGAGAGCATTGAAGCGGCTGCCAATGTGTTATTCGATGTTGCGAACAGCATGTCGAAGTCTGCTTATCACCAGCGTAAATTGAAAGCGGTTGTGGAAACCCTCAGTGACGGGGTCAGCCAAATTTCTGCGACCATGGAAGAATTAGCGGCAACGGCTACTAGTGTTAGTGGTACTCAAAGCAGTTTGAATCAGGAAATCAAAAATGTTAATGCCGTAACCGGAAAGATTGACGAAGTCATGGAGTTCATCAAAGATATTGCCGATGAGACCCGCTTGTTGGGGTTGAATGCGGCGATTGAAGCGGCCCGCGCCGGTGAGGCCGGTCTGGGATTTGGCGTGGTGGCCCAGGAAATCCGAAAACTTTCGGGGGATTCCAAACAAACTGTCGGCAAAATTAAAGAACTAACCACAAGCATCAAAGAATCGGTTGATAAAACCGTGTCTATGGGAAATGAAACCACTTCGATCGTCGAACAGCAGGCCGCCGCCATTCAAGAAGTTACCGCCAGTGTTCAAGAATTGCTGAGTTTAACGGAACAATTGAACGATCTCGCAGGCGAAGTGTAACGATAACAGGGGAGGAGGATAGGCTTGTGGCGAATATTCAATTGGTCGTGTTTGCATTGGACAACCAGGAGTATGGCATCGACGCTTCAGCCGTAAACGGCATATTGCGTTCGAAGAAGTTCAAAATAGAGTTTCTGCCGGGCATGCCCAAAGAAATCGCCGGCATGATTAATTTACGGGGACAAATTAAGTTTATTTACAATCTGCGCATGAAATTCGGGTTTGCCGAAAAGGCGCTTTCAGACGAAAGTAAGTTTATTATGTTGAATGTCAATGATTCGGTATGTGGATGGATCGTCGACGAAGTCACGGATATTGTGAGAATCGATGATGCTGAACTGCAAAATGCGCCCGCCTTTATAACCGGCGTCAATAACAGCTATATCAAAGGGATTGGCAAAGTGGATGACCGGTTGATTGTTATACTGGACCCGGAAAAAATCCTGTCAATCGAAGATGTTGAGAGCCTCGAGTCCGCCACAGTAGCCAAATAACGGTAAAAAGAAGGCCTGACCCCTTCACTGGGGATCAGGTCTTCTTTTTACTCATACACAAATTGACAAAAAGAGAACCTTGTGTAATATTTAGCGCAGAGACCAGAAGCAATAGGAGAAAAATCAATGGAAACGCGCATCAAACAGCAGATCGAATTTATTATAGAAGTAGATAAATTAAAGCGGATATACCGACAGAATATCATAACGGACAAATCCAGACATGAGACTGACGCTGAGCATTCCTGGCACCTGGCGCTGATGGCCGTGCTGCTCGCGGAACATGTTGGCGGCGACAGCTCTCTCGATGTGCTACGGGTGATGAAAATGGCGCTCATTCACGACCTCGTGGAGATTGATGCGGGAGACACCTACTGCTACGATGTGGAGTCGGGCATTGATCAGATCGCGCGTGAAAAAGTGGCGGCGGCACGGGTATTCCCCATACTGCCTCCGGATCAGGCGCAGGAGCTTCTGCAACTATGGGAGGAGTTCGAAGCCGGAGAGACACCGGAAGCCCGTTTCGCCGGCGTGCTGGACCGCCTGCAACCACTGTTGCTCCACTACTCAACACAGGGGCAGTCCTGGAAAGAACACGGAATAACCAGCGACAAGGTCAGGGAACGCAATAAGGCGACCCGCGAGGTATCCGGCCCCCTGGGGGATTTGGTGGACGCTATCATAGAGGAGTGCATCGACAAGGGCTATTTGGCGAAATAGTGGAAGTAAACGCCGAAGTTTGCGCGGCGACCATAAGAAATCTTGTGATTGCCGTCACAGTGGTCGCCAGTGCGAGCGAGGGTTTTTTATTCGTTTGACCTCCCTTGGGGTTTCAGTGCCGCTTTGACTCTTGACCATCCAGAATTCGAGTCCTGAGCACACGGCTGCCGTCAGTATTAACTCGTAGAGGAGAAACGTGAGATCCAAAACAAAGAATGGCCGTACATTGCCTGAACCGATAAACACCCAGGCGCGATTATGGGTCCAGCTCTCATAATAGGGCGGGAACAAAATAAGTAACAGCAAGATGATAAAATAGAGACTGAGACGCAGGTCGCGATAAATAACGAGCGGCTTATTGGGCGGGGACTGTGATTGCTCCGTGGAGGCTGGAGAGGCGAGCGGCGCACGCCTAACCTTCTTGGGGAGCATTAAATATTCGACATAAAGAGCGGCGATCAAAAAGCCGGCAATCGCGCCATATCTCGCAAATGTTTCTGCATGGTTTGACTGACTGCTGGTGCTAACCGCCAGAAACGTCACAACAGGCAGTGCAATCGTCACCAACGTGATGAAGATCAATAATGCCCGTTTGTGCTGATAAATTTCGTGCCCTCGAAGAGTGCCGAACCATAACCCGATAATAAAAAAGATGCTGGCAATGAAACATCCACCGGACAAGTAGTTGATCAGCATGGCTGCTACCTCCTCTGGGAGTCCAACTCTTTTGACGGTTACTCAAGTTCAGCTTATACCGGCTGATGAGCGGTTTCAATAGCGTAGAAATACAAACAGTGGAGCGGATTATTATCATATCGTGATAATAAATAGGAAAACCTTGCGGCGCACATGGTATAATTTTGCTATTGCTCAGGGAAAATGACGTTTGTTGCGAAGGGATGGATCAAGTGTTTCAACGAGTTGCGTATCTGTTTTTTGGTTTGCTGTTGTTTGGTCTGGGCATCGTGATGACGATCCGGAGTAACCTGGGTACCGCTCCATGGGATGTGCTGCACCTGGGACTCATCAATTATTTCCCGGTTACTGTTGGTCAAGTATCCCAATTGACAGGGGTCATCGTGGTTGGCTTGGGGCTGGCTCTCGGAATCAAACCTGGCTGGGGAACGATTGCCAATCTTTATTTTATCGGGGTCTTTATTGACATGTTTATGAGTAGTAACTTCATCCCGTTGCCGGGACAGATGGCCAGCCAACTTGCTCTTTTGCTGGCGGGAGTTCTCGTGATTGGCTGGGGGGAGCTTTTTCTACTTGTCGGCTTCCTTGGGCGCCGGTCCGCGCGACAGCTTCATGGTCGGGGCTATCCGTAGGTCAGGCTGGCCGCTGTGGAAAGTCCGAACCGCGATCGAAGCGACCGTCACGCTGCTGGGATTTCTTCTGGGAGGGCCGATTGGAGTGGGGACGATCATCGTGGTATTCACACTGGGCCCGTCGATACAGCTGGCGTTTCGCATCATGGGCAAGCGGGCGCAGGATATTCGCAACGACGGGTTATCCCTGAGAAAGAGCGAAAATAAATGAATGGGAGTGAAATCAATGAAAAGAGCATTGCTCGTAATCGACGTTCAAAATGAATACTTTACCGGGAAAATGCCGGTGACATATCCCGAGGGAAGCTTTGCTCATATCCTGGCGGCCGTGGATGCAGCGAACCGCAATGCAATACCGGTCATTCTGATTCGCCACGGATCTCCGCAAAAAGATGCGGCGGTTTTCCTGAAGGGCAGCAACGGCTGGGAAATCCATGACGAGCTGCAGAACAAAGAACATTTGTGTATTATCGACAAGCAGCTGCCAGGTAGTTTCACAGGCACGGAGCTGGAAGCGACGCTGCGCGGACTGGAAGTCGATACACTCGTCATTTGCGGCTACATGACGCAGATGTGCTGCGATACTACGTCCCGTCAGGCGGTTCATCTCGGATTCGCGGTGGAATTTCTGTCCGATGCCACCGGAACCCTCGATATCACCAACTATGCCGGTGCGATCACTGCGGCCCAGCTGCACAAGGCAATCCTCATTACACAGGCGATGCGGTTCTCCCGAGTGCTTCCCACGGACGAATGGATCGCGGCAATAGAGTCTTGAAATAAATGCCAAACGTGGTATATAATTTATATAATAAGCAATGGAGCTCAAAAACAGGGATGTTTTTGGGCTTTGTTCATTCGGAGGGGAAATTGATGGAACAAACATCACGATCAGGCAGAAAGCCGCTGCTGATCATCAAGACGGGGTCGGCGCTGCCCACGCTTATCGAACAGATAGGAGATTTTGACGAATACATCCTGAACCAGCTGCCGGGAATCACCGACACGCTGGTGGCGCCGGTGACCGAGCGGCTCTGGCTGCCGGCTTATGAGGAAATCAGCGGGGTTGTGATCACCGGATCGCATGCCATGGTCACGGACCGGGCGGAATGGAGCGAATTCACGGCCGGATGGCTGCGCGGAATTCCAGCCGGTTCGCTGCCGGTGCTGGGCATCTGCTACGGGCACCAGTTGCTGGCATACGCGTTGGGCGGAGAAGTTGGTTACCATCCGCAAGGGGTTGAGATCGGCACGGCCGCAATCGAGCTGACTGCGGCCGGCCGGCGCGATCCGCTGCTGGGTGCGATGCCGCAGCGATTTATGGCCCATGTCGCCCATGCCCAGACGGTCCTGCGGCTGCCGCAGGGGGCTATGCTGCTGGCCCGGAACGAATTCGAACCGCATCATGCTTTCGTTGTGAACGGCAACCTGTGGGGAGTGCAGTTTCACCCGGAGTTCACGGCGGAGATTGAGCAGGCTTGCATCGCCGAGGATGAGCAGGCGCTCTTGCGGGCGGGGCGCGATGTGGCAGCCATCCGATCTTCCGTGCAGGAAAATCCATTCGGAGGCCGGCTGCTGCAACGATTCTGGGAGCTGACGCGACAAAGAGGATAAGAAGACGTTTGCCAAATTTCAAAACGCTCTCGAAGGACTTGCAGTTCTTCGGGGGCGTTTTTTCGTTGGGAGTGAAAAATGTTTTCAGGTAATGTGCATTTTGCCACAGCAATAAAGGCCTAGATGTGAAAAATGCTGCGCAGCTGTGCAAAATTGTGCGAATAATTTGAGTAACTGCTGGGGATTTTGACTGCCGCGCACTGCGATTTGGCTTTCGTTATGCTCTGCATCAGGCTTCCTAGGGAGAGACGCAGCCTTTGGCGCTGCTTGGCACGAAAAATGCACTATAAATACTTGAAACATTGGTTTCCGACCGGAACAAATAAAATCAAAAGGAGGAAAGCAAACTATTGATCGTAGCGGCATCATTCTCATTTTATTAAAAGTCTGAAAGGAGCGTTACATTTTATGGAACAATCGAAAAAGATGAATCTAGCTGACGAGGAAGAACAGGGAATTTTGGCCCGAATGGGGGCTGCGCTGGCCGATTGGAGCGAAAAATGGTTCCCTGACGCCTACGTTTTCGCACTTATCGCCGTTGTCATTGTTGCCCTCGGCTCGCTGGCCATGGGCAAGACTCCGTTGAAAATTGCCACCGACTTCGGCAACGGGTTCTGGACCCTCATCCCCTTCACCATGCAAATGGCCTTTGTTGTTATTGGCGGCTATATTGTCGCAGTGGCCAAGCCTGTGCAAAAACTCATCATTCGGCTGGCGGAAGTGCCAAAAACGCCGAAAGTTGCCGTCGCCTATGTGGCTTTCATGGCCATGCTGGCATCCTTGATCAGCTGGGGCTTCAGCCTGATCTTCGGCGGGTTCCTGATGCGTGAAGTGGCGCGTCGCGTTCCCAACGTCGATTTTCGCGCCATCAGCGCAGCCGGTTATCTGGGCCTAGGCAGCGTATGGGCATTGGGACTGTCTTCCTCGGCAGCTTTGCTCATGGTCACCAAGGCGTCCATTCCGCCTGCCATGTACAAAATCACCGGCACAATCGGTCTGGATCAAACCCTGTTTACCTGGCAAAATCTGGCCATGATCACCGTGCTTGTGGTCATGTCCTGCGCAATCTGCTATATGTCTCATCCCAGTCCCAATCGTACCAAAACGTTTGAAATGGCTGGTATCAGCCTGCAGGACCCCCCCAGCGACGAAAACGAAAAACCGAAAACTCCTGGTGAATGGCTCGAATTCAGCCCTATCCTTACAATTATCATGGTGCTTCTCGGCATCGGTTATCTGTACTTCATTTTCTCCACCAAAGGCGGCCTGGCCGCGCTGGACCTGAACGTTTACAATTTCATGTTCCTGATTGCCGGTATGGCGCTGCACTGGACCCCGCGGGCGTTCCTCAAAGCGGCGGCCAAGTCGATCCCTGCCACTGGCGGCGTTTTGATCCAGTTTCCTCTGTATGCCGGTATTTTCGGCATGATGATGGGATCGGGCCTCAATGACGTACTGGCACATTTCTTTGTCAATGTTTCCAACAAAGACACCCTGGCTCCGATCGTCGGCGCCTACTCCGCCATTCTTGGCTTGTTCCTGCCTTCCGGCGGCGGCAAATGGATCGTTGAAGCACCCTATATCATGCAGGCTGCCAACGAGCTCAAAGTCAATCTCGCCTGGATGGTTCAGGTATACAATGCGGCCGAAGCGTTGCCCAACTTCGTTAATCCTTTCTGGATGCTGCCCCTCATGGGACTTACCGGTGTGAAAGCGCGCGATCTGGCCGGATTCTCCGTGCTGCAGCTAATCTTCCACACTCCCGTCGTGCTGTTCCTACTGTGGCTGATGGCGGAAACTCTGCCGTACATACCGCCCATTATGAAGTAGTCTGTTTACCTAAAAAACCGCCTGCGTAAAATGCAGGCGGTTTTTTTATCGATTACTGCCAAAAGGCAGGCCTGCTTTTGCGGGCCTGCCTTGGCTTTTTAACACTCTGGCATGGAATTTATTTGTTGTAGTCGTAGAAGCCCTTGCCGCTCTTGCGTCCCAGATAGCCGGCCTGCACCATCTTTTTCAGCAGCGGACAGGGACGGTATTTGGTATCGCCATATCCGTCATACAGCACTTCCATGATGTAGAGGATCGTGTCGTTGCCGATCAAATCCGACAGTTCCAGCGGTCCCATCGGATGGTTGAAGCCCAGCTTGGCCACCGTGTCGATGTCCGCCGCGCTGCCTACTCCTTCGGCCAGCGTGAAGATCGCTTCGTTGATCATCGGGATCATGATCCGGTTGCCGATGAATCCCGGCGCATCCGATACGTTGACGGGGGATTTGCCCAGCCCTACGGCCAGCTCTTTGACGGCTTCAAAAGTTTCCGTCGATGTAGCCAGGCCGCTGATCACTTCCACCAGCTTCATCACCGGGGCCGGATTGAAGAAATGCATGCCGATGACCTGAGCCGGACGTTTCGTCAGCGAGCCCAGCACCGTAATCGGTAGGGAAGACGTGTTCGAGGCCAGGATCGTATGCGCCGGACACAAGCTGTCCAGGGTCTGGAAGATTTCTTTTTTCAGCACCAGGTTTTCCACGGCGGCTTCGACCACTAGGTCCACGTTGCAGGCCGCTGCATCAAGGTCCACGACGCCGCAGATCCGCTTCATGATCGCTTCTTTTTCTTCAGCGGAGAGCTTGCCTTTTTCGACGGACTTGGTCAGGTTTTTATTGATTCCGGCGATACCTCTCTGGACGAATTCGTCCTTGATATCCCTGATGACGACATCCCTGCCGCCTTGCGCCATGACCTGGGCGATACCGCTGCCCATCTGACCGGCCCCGATTACGAGTACTTTTTTGATTGCCATGTGATTTTCTTCCCCCTTATTTTTTATTGTTTATTCAGGACCAGTTTCATGGGTTCAGGCCTAAAGAGCCGTTCGTCCATCAATTTCAGCGTGGGAGAAATGATGGGTTTGAATTCCATGAGGCCCAGAACGTCTTTATCCAGATCCACACCCGGCGCGATTTCGGTCAGCACCATTCCGGCAGGCTGCAGTTCGAATACCGCTCTCTCGGTGATGTATAGAACCGGCTGACGGATTTCTTTCGCATACTCGCCGCTGAAAGTGATCTGTTCAACTTGTTTGAGAAATTTTTTCGCCTTTCCTTCTTCGAGTATGGCTAGTTTTCCATCGGCGACTGCCACTTTCAGTCCGCCTGCGGTGAAAGACCCGCAGAAAACGACTTTCTTGGCGTTCTGCGTGATGTTGATGAACCCGCCGCAACCGGCGACCCGGCCCTTGAATTTGCTGACGTTGATGTTGCCATGAATGTCGGTTTCGGCCAACCCCAAAAAGGCGAGATCCAGGCCGCCGCCGTCATAAAAATCGAACTGGTTAGGATGATCGAGAATCGCCTGTGCATTGGCGGAAGCGCCGAAACTGAGTCCGCCGGCAGGAACGCCGCCGATGGGGCCGCTTTCCACCGTCAATGTCATGGCATCGCCCACCCCTTCTTCGGCGGCGATCATCGCCACGCCCTCCGGCATACCGATGCCGAGGTTCACTTTTGCATCAGGGATCAGTTCCATCGCTGCCCGGCGCACGATCACCTTGCGTTCGCTCATTTCCATTGTGTTGATCGTGGACATGGGTATCCGGGTTTCGCCGCTATAGGCGGGATTGTATTGTTCGCTGAAGGTTTGCATGTGTTGTTCGGGACTTGCCACTACGATATAATCTACGCTGATCCCCGGGATTTTCACGCTCATTGGGGCCAGAGATCCATTGGCGACGATGCGTTCGACCTGCGCGATGACAATGCCGCCCGAGCTTTTGGCGGCCTGCGCCATCGATAATGATTCCAGCGACATCGCTTCGCGTTCGATGGAGATATTGCCGTTCTCATCGGAGCTGGTACCGCGGATCAGGGCGACATTCACCGGAAACGCCTTGTACCACAGCCATTCTTCCCCTTCGAGATCCAGCACTTTGACCAGATCATCGTGTGTTACGCTGTTGACTTTGCCGCCTTCGATCCGGGGATCGACGAAGGTGCCGAGGCCAACTTTGGTGATGACGCCGGGTTTGCGGCCTGCGACGGCTCGGAACCATTGGGCCAGAGTCCCCTGCGGGAAGTTGTAGGCCTCAATTTTGTTCTCTACTGCCAGTTTGCCCAGTTTCGGCGACAAGTTCCAGTGGCCGCCGATGACCCGCTTCAACAGGCCTTCGTGGGCCAGATGGTTTAATCCGCGATCTTTGCCGTCGCCCTGACCTGCGCAATAAATCAGACCGAGCGCCCGAGGGGAACCTTCCTCCTGAAAGCGTTTTCCCAGTGCATCGGTCAATGCCTCGGGGTGTCCACACCCCACGAAGCCTGTTGTTGCGACCATGTCGCCGTTCTTGATGAGTTGGGCCGCCTGCTGGGCGGTGATTACTTTGACCAAGTTCACCATCTCCTCCAGAATATTATTTTACTTTTAGATTTACTTGCATAAAATGTGCCAAAATGCAGTGAATTTGAAAATTGAGACAATGAATAAGCCGGAAAAGGCTTGAAATAGCAGGCGGCATAAAATTTGGCGCAGGCGATCCGGGGAAGTTTGGTCGGTTGCTCACTACCCGATAGGTGTATAGAAAAATCGACACCTGTATTGGTATGGTTTTTGCTATATAATTAAAACAGGACAAAACAAGGTTAAAGTGGGGAAGAATATTGCGCATTATGCCGGGGACCCTGAGAAATCGTTTGTTTTTGTTGATATTGCTCGTGGCGGGGATTCCGGTCATTTTTTCCGGCTATCTGATCGCCCGAACCTCCATCAATGCCATCGTGGCGGAGAAGCAGCAGAAATTGTTTGGCGCCGCCCGCATGCTGGACCAGCACCTGAGTGGATCCTATGACGACATACTGCGCCGAAAGGGTGCGGGAAATGCCGATAAGGCTGCCAAAGTTGCAGTCCTCAATGAAGAGTTGGCCGATTTCACCGATGCCGTTGCTGATGCTTATCCGGGCATTGGCGTGGGATACTACAGTATCGATCTGGATGCTATTATCACCTATGGGCCGAGCGATATTTATGCGGACAAGGTTGGTTTACCCATCAGTCCGAGCCACCAGGGGCGGATCGTCATGGAAACGGGAATCCCCCGCGTGCAGGAGGGCGACTTGGTTCGAGGCCAGATCATGAATGCCATGCATCCGGTGAAACGCGGCGACAGGGTCATCGGCTATGTCTGGGCCAATGAGCTGACTGCGGATATCATCGCGCAGATTAACGTGATCAGCTGGCAAATTGCCCTGACCATCCTGCTCTGCCTCGTTATCGGCAGCATCGGCGTGGCATTCGTGGTCGACCACCTGGTCGAAGATATCGAGGGGATCAATCGCGGCGTGCGGCGGATACGGGGGGATCTGTCGTTTCGTTTGCAGCCGCCTAATGGCGAGGTCGGCGAAATTGCCAATGCAATCAATGAGATGGCGCAGGCTCTGGTGTTGCAAAAAAAGCTGGAAGAGCAAGTGCAACGCGCTGACCGGCTATCCTTGATCGGCGAGATGGCGGCCGGCATGGCGCATGAGATCAGGAATCCCCTCATGGCGATCCGGGGTTTTGCGCAGTTGCAGGGCGAGGAGAGTACATCGCAGGAGCAAAAGGAATATAATGATATTATCGTCCGTGAAGTCGACCGTATGAATCAGCTGATCGAGCAACTGCTATATTTTTCCCGGCCGACACTGGCGCAGCTGGCTGATGTCAACGTCAACGACGTGTTGAAAAACACGCTGATTCTGGTGGACATGCGGGCCAAATCCTCCCGTGTCCTCTTTGCTACGGAATTGGAGGCGGAGTTGCCGCTGGTCCGTGCCAACGAAGAACAACTCGAACAGGTTTTCCTCAATCTTTTGATCAACGCGATTCAGGCTATCCCCAAGGAAGGTCTGATCCGGATCGTATCCCGGTTTGACCCCGGGCGGGTGCAGGTCACGGTCACCGACTCCGGATCCGGCATCGCACCGGAGAATCTGGATAAATTATTCGATCCGTTCTTCACGACCAAGGAGACAGGGACGGGCCTCGGTTTGTCAGTGGCCCATCATATTATGGAAATTTGGGGTGGAACAATTGAAGTGAAATCGGTGCTCGGCAAGGGCAGCGCCTTCACGTTGATTTTCCCCATGGCAGGAGGTGCAAGCAGTGGAGACAACAACTTTGAATAAATCCGTGCTGATCGCTGACGATCAAGTAACCGTACGCCGACTGCTTTATGAGGTGGCGAAAAAATCGGGCTATGAACCGCACTTGGCTGAGAATGGGCTGCGGGCGATAGAAATGACCCGCGAAGTGCAGCCGTCAGTCATCATCATGGATATCAAAATGCCGGTCATGGACGGATTGGCGGCATTTCGCCTCATCCATCAGGAATTTCCCGAGATTCCGGTAATCCTGATGACTGCCTATGGCACGATTGATACCGTGATCGAGACGATGCGACTGGGCGCTTTCGACTATCTGGTCAAGCCTTCCAATGTCAACGAACTACGCATCATGCTTGACCGGGCCTTTCAGATGCACTGCATGCGCTCGGAGCTGACTGAGTTGCGGTTTGAGCTGAAGAAGCATTTTCGCCTCGAGAATATCATCGGCGACAGTCCTACCGTTCAGGCCGTATACAAAGTTGTCGGCAGGGTGGCCCAGACCAATGCCACGGTGCTGATCACTGGTGAAAGCGGCAGCGGCAAGGAAGTGATCGCGCAGACGATCCACCGGAACAGCAACCGGCGCGACAATCCCTTCATCAAGGTCAACTGCGGCGCGTTGCCGGAAGGACTCATGGAAAGCGAATTGTTCGGTCATGAAAAAGGCGCCTTCACCGGCGCAGTGGCCCGCAAGCCGGGCCGGTTCGAACTGGCCAATGGCGGCACGATGCTGCTCGATGAGATCGGCGATTTGCCCTTGTCACTGCAGGTTAAATTGCTGCGCGTGCTGCAGGAAAAGACGTTCGACCGGGTAGGCGGCACGGAAACCCTCAAAGTCGATGTGCGGATCATCGCCTCGACCAACCGGAACCTGGAGGAACGCGTCCAGCAGGGTCTGTTCCGCGAAGACTTGTATTATCGGCTGAAAGTGGTGCCTATCCATGTTCCCGCGCTGCGGGAGCGGATGGGGGATATCCCGGAATTCGTGAACTATTTTGTGCGGCGCTTCTCTGACGAGGCGCATGCCGAAGTGCCGATCGTCACGCCGGAGGCCATGAAGCTCTTGTGCCGCTGTCCCTGGCCCGGCAATGTCCGGGAGTTGGCCAACGTGATGGAACGGGCCGTTATCATGTCACAGGGCGTCATCGATGTCATGGACCTCCCTGGTGTGCTGCCGGCGACGGAACTGCCTGTCATCGCCGTTCCCGAGAACGGGACCTACCGCGAACAGATGCGGCAGGTGGAAAAACAGATCCTCGAAAATGCCCTGCGGCAAAATCAGGGCAACCGGGTGAAAACGGCCAAGGCTCTGGACATCAGCCGCAGAGCGTTGCTATATAAGATCGATGAACACGGTCTGGGGCGAAACATTCAGGACGGTGGACTACAAGGAATTGAGTAAACGCTGGTACGATAGAGCAAAAAAATGCGCACTCCAGGCAATGGGAGACTTTCTTTGGCGGCAAGCGGAAATGAGCCCGGGTGTCTGATAGCGTCCGGGAGACCGGCAGGAGCCGGACTTTTTTCTTGCCAATCGGCGGCAATCGTTTCGGTTTGGCACAATAATTGCATTAACATTGTGCTGATTGGATCGATTATCGACAGGAGGGATGTTCATGTATCAGATTGTCACGAAAAAGACTCTGTCACCAGGTGTGCAGCAAATGGTTGTGAAAGCGCCGATGGTGGCCCGCAAAGCCCAACCGGGAGAATTTATCATTCTGCGGGTGGATGAAAAGGGAGAGCGGATTCCCCTCACCATCGCTGATTTTGACGCGGCGGCGGGAACCATCACCATCATATTTCAGGAAGTTGGCGCGGGAACCAAAGCTCTCGGACGCTTGGCCGAAGGGGAAAGCATCCTGGATTTCGTCGGGCCCCTGGGGAATCCGACCCATGTTGAGAAAAAACAGGGAACCGTTGTCTGTGTAGGCGGCGGGATCGGCGTAGCTCCCATCTTCCCGATCGCGCGGGGAATGAAACAGGCCGGCAATAAAGTGATCAGCATCGTTGGCGCCCGCAACCATGGCCTCCTGATTCTCGAAAAGGAGATGCAGAGTGCCAGTACAGAATTGAAAATTACCACGGATGACGGCTCCTACCAGCGGAAAGGATTCGTCACCGATGTTCTTAAAGAATTGATCGCCCAGGGCGAACCCATCGCCGAAGTCATTGCCATCGGACCGGTCGTCATGATGCGGGCGGTAGCCGAAGTGACCCGGCCTCACGGCATCAAGACCATCGCCAGCCTGAATCCCATCATGGTGGATGGCACCGGCATGTGCGGCGGCTGCCGCGTGAGTATCGGCACGGAAACGAAATTCGCCTGTGTGGATGGACCGGAATTCGACGCGCACCAAATCGACTTCGCAGGACTGATGGCACGCCAAAAGACCTACGTTGACATGGAGAAAACCTGCGACGGCGCCCACACTTGCCACGGAGGAGGTACCTGCTCATGTCACTGAATCGACACCCCATGCCCGAACAACCAGTAGCCGAACGCGTTCAGAATTTCCGTGAAGTGGCCGTCGGCTATGACGCCGCCACTGCGGCGCTGGAAGCATCCCGATGCCTGCAGTGCAAGACTGCGCCCTGCCGGAGCGGCTGTCCGGTGGAAGTAGATATTCCCGCATTCATACATTGTATTCGTGACGGAAAAATAGGCGATGCGGCCCGCAAGATCAAGGAAAAAAATAACCTGCCCGCAGTGTGCGGCCGGGTATGCCCGCAGGAGAAACAGTGCGAAAGCCACTGCATTCTCGGCAAAAAAGGCGAAGCTGTCGCCATTGGACGGTTGGAACGTTATGTTGCTGACTGTGATCGGGCGACGGCGTCGTCGGAAACTCCGACAATCACGAAAAATGGTCGCAAAGCCGCCGTCATCGGCGCGGGACCGGCCGGGCTGACCGCCGCTGCGGATCTGGCGATGGCTGGCTATGACGTGACGATCTTCGAAGCGCTGCATCGCGCGGGCGGCGTTCTCATTTACGGAATTCCGGAATTCCGCCTGCCCAAGGACATCGTGGCCGCCGAAGTCGAGCACATCAAGTCGCTCGGCGTCAAAATCATCACCAACGCGGTGGTTGGCAAAGCGCTGTCCATTGACGAGCTGTTCGAACAAGGGTACGAAGCCGTATTCATCGGGTCTGGCGCCGGTGCACCCCAGTTTCTTGGTATTCCGGGCGAAAATTGCAACGGCGTGTATTCCGCCAATGAATTCCTGACCCGGATCAATTTGATGAAAGCCTATCAATTCCCTGAGTATAATACCCCCGTTAAGGTGGGCAAAATCGTGGCAGTTGTCGGCGGCGGCAACGTGGCGATGGATGCTGCGCGAACCTCGCTGCGGATGGGCGCGGAAAAGGTCTATCTGGTATATCGGCGCTCGGAAGCGGAGATCCCCGCCCGACACGAAGAGTTCGAGCATGCCAAGGCCGAAGGGGTTATCTGCCAGTTCCTGATGAACCCGAGCCGGATCATCGGTGATGAAAAGGGATGGGTCCAGGGCTTGGAGTGCCAGCGTATGGAGCTTGGAGCCGCGGATGCATCCGGGCGGCGTTGCGCCGTAGAAGTTCCTGGTTCGGAAACGATTCTGCCTGTCGATACGGTGGTCATCGCCATCGGCAACACGCCCAATCCTCTGATCCCCCGGACCACTCCGGGCCTGGTAGTGACGCGGCGCGGCACGATCGTTGTCAATGAGCGGGGCGAGACTTCGCGCGACGGGGTCTATGCCGGCGGCGACATCGTCACCGGGGCGGCAACCGTCATCAGCGCCATGGGCGCTGGGAAACAGGCGGCCAAGGCAATTTGCGGCCTGAGCTAAGAACACGCGAAAGCAAAAAGATAGAGGGAGGAAAAACGATGGAACTCAAAGACATTCGGAATATCTGCAACCTGGGCACGGGGACCATGGGCCATGGCACTGCGGTCGCTTTCGCCAAAGCCGGGTATAACGTCCGCATGTACGGTCGCAGCCAAGAAAGCATTGAGAAGGGAATCAAAGGCGTTCGCGGTGCGTTACAGACTTACAAGGAGCATCAGCTGATTTCCGAAGCGGAAATCCCCGAGATCCTGGGGCGGATCACCGGCGTGACGACCCTGGAGGAAGCTGCGAAAGACGCGGATTTTGTTATCGAATCAGTCGCAGAAGAACTCGCAGTTAAACAAGACGTTTTTAAAAAGTTGGACAAGCTTTGTCCGGCGCACACCATCTTCGCCACCAATACCTCCGGCTTGAGCCCCACGGCAGTGGCTGAGGCGGTATCGCGCAAGGATAAATTCGTGGTCGCACATTTTTGGAACCCACCGCATCTGGTGCCTTTGGTAGAAGTAGTGCCTGGGAAACATACTTCACAGGAAACGGTGAACCTAACGTGGGCGCTCATGGAGAAAATCGGCAAAAAACCAGTGGCGCTGAAACGCGAAGCACTCGGCTTCATCGGCAATCGGCTGCAACTGGCCATGCTGCGGGAAGCTCTATATATCGTGCAGGAAGGCATCGCTACCCCGGAAGCGGTCGATGCTACCGTTCGGTATAGCCTGGGCCGTCGCTACGGCGTCACCGGCCCACTGGAAAGCGCCGATCTCGGTGGACTGGATATTTTCCAGAACATTTCCGGCTATCTGTACAAGGATCTGTGCAACGATCCTGTTTCTTCTCCGATGATGGCGGAGACGGTGGCTCGCGGCGATCTCGGCGCGAAAACCGGCAAGGGGTTCTACGACTGGACATCGCCGGAAGTGCTGAGCAAGCTGAAGAAACAACGGGAAGCCATATTGATCGATTGGCTGCAAAGAGACAAAAACGAAAAATAGAATTCATATAAAGAAAGCAATAATAAAAGCTAAACTCGCAAAAAAATCCCCTGTACAATTTTTGTATAGGGGATTTTTCATTTTGTGAAGATTCGTTACGAATACGAAAAATTCTACTTTTGGCGAATATCTTTTTGCCTGAGTTCGTTTTAGGATTAGAAGTGACGATTAAAATTGTAGTATTTTTTGTTGCAATTCAGGGGAGGGTATGTGGTTTGGAGATCTCCAGAAACCTCAAACAGCGATTGGCGCAGCTGCTCATTCTACTGATGCTTGCCAATCCCGGCCTAGCTGCGGCTTCGGCGGCAGACAGTGCCGATCCCATTACTTTTACGGTAGACAAGACCACTGCGGAGACAACGGGGGAGAAGGCAGCCTCTTCTGATGCCGCATCAGACTCCTCCGCCAGCGGCAAACGCATCAGTGATCAGGAAAAGCTGAATAGCTTCGGCAACCGCCTCCTCGCCTACTACCTCCAGCGCGGCCAAAAAGGCGGACCCTCCTGGCTGAAGACCACGGACATCCAGCTCCGATTTGATCAAGACAACCGGCCCCTCTATTCTTTCGAAACCGTCCAACCCTTCGGAGAAGTCGGGAAAGACGGCAGCCTCTGGTTCTGGCAGGGACGCTACGCCCACCTCAGTGCAGATAACGGCAGCACCGCCAACCTCGGCTTCGGCTGGCGCAAACTTTCCTCCGACAAGACCTCCCTCGTCGGCCTCAATCTCTTCTACGATTACGGTTTCCAGTACGATCTCCAGCGCGTCGGCTTCGGCGCGGAATACTTCCACAAACAAATGGAATACCGCTTCAACTATTACCGTCCCCTCTCCGGGGAGAAACAAACCGGACAGGAGTATCAATCCAGCGGTATTCTCTATTCCTACATCCGGGCCGTCGAAGGTTTCGACTACGAACTGGGAACCTCCCTGCCCAAAGCCCCGTGGTGGAAAGTCTACGCCGGGGGCTATCACTGGGACAACGAGCACAACCCCGACGAAAACGGCTTTCGCTTGCGCAGCAACATGCAGCTCACTCCACGCGTGGCAGTGGAGATCGGCTACCAAAGCTCCAACCTTGCCAGCGGCAACCTCTACGGCAAAATCTCCTACCAACTCGCCGATGCGTTAGGTCCCGCCTTCTGGGGCAGCCTGCCGACAATAGACGGCAAACCCATCCCCGTGTTGGTCCAGCTATACCAAAACGGCAAACCCATCGGCGAACCCATCTTGGTCAACGCCGCCAAACTCACCGACCGCTTCACCGCCAAAGCCACGCCGGTCAATCCCTCGGATCTGGCGCTGCGGTCTGCGAACGATGTCTCACATAAAATGCTGCAGAAAGTAGAACGGGAAAACGACATCAAAACCGAGAAATGGACGAAGTTCGTCGCCTATACCGGCTCCATCGCCGTGAGCGTCACCAACACCAGCGGCGGAGCCCTGCAGGGCGTTAGCCTGCAGGCTTACCAAAACGGCAACGCCGTAGGAACTGCCGTTACCTCCGATGCCTCCGGCAAGGGAACCATCAGCGGGCTTACCGTTGGCAGTTATACCGTGAAAGCCACGTACTTCAACCTATCCGCCGACAGCAGCGCGGTAACGGTCGTCAAGGACCAGACCGCGCAGGCGGCGATTACCCTCTCGATTACCGGCGGCGGAATTACCGTCACCGTCACCGACGCCTCCGGCAACCCGATCGCCGGGGCGATCGTCACGATCCAGTCCAGCGGCTCTTCCGCTCAAGGCGAGAAAAACTTCTTCGATCTCCTATTCGGAGTCAAAACGGCATACGCCGCCGTCAGCAGCTACAGCATCACACGGACCACTGGCGCCGCCGGTACGGCGAGCTTCGGCAATCTGCCCGCCGGTTCGTATATCTTCACCGCGGCTTCCGGGACCCAAACCATCACCTCCAGCACCGTCACCGTACCCACGGGAGGCGGCAACCTTACGAGTTATGTGGTGATGTCCGGCAGCGGCGCCGGGGGCGCCGCGATCAAAGTCACTGACGGAACGAATGTAATCTCCGGGGCGACAGTGAGCGTCACCGTCGGCAGCGTGATTCAATCGGTGGTGACCGATCCGGGCGGCGTCGCCGTCCTTGGCAACCTGCCGACAGGAACGCAGACGTTCACGGCGAGTAAGACCGGGTATCCGACGATGACCGCCGGAGTCACCATCGCCAGCGGCGCAACGGCAACCGCCACGATCGCGCTGACGAATCAGATCGGCAATGCCAGCTTCACCATTACCGATACCGGCGGCAATGCGCTCAATGCCGTCGTGACCCAATCGCCGAGCGGTACGACCAAGACAGCGGTCTCCGGTGTGGCGACCTTTACCGGCCTGACCGTGGGAACCTACGACTTCGCTGTGGCGCTCGACGGATACGTAAGTAAAACGCTCAGCGTTACCATCGCCGGGGGGACGACCACCCCGGTCGCCGTCGCCCTCGCCCGCCAAAGCGGCACGGTGACCATCACCGTCTATCCATCAGGCAGCTCAACCCCGCTAACAACCGCGACAGTCAGTCTCGCGGTAGGCTCGGCGGTGCAGACGACGACGACCACCTCCGGGGTGGCGACCTTCACCGGGATTCCAGTGGGGAACTATAACTTCACGGCCAGCGCCACAGGCTATGTGACCAGCGGCGGCACGGACACGGTCGCCGTTACAAGCAGCGGCGGCAGCGCCAGCGTCAAGCTCAGCGCTGAATCATACATATTTTATAGCAGCGCGAGTACGGGCGGTACGATATCCCCCAGCGGCAGCACGACGTGCACCTCGGAGGGGTCGGTCACCTATACGATTGCACATACAGGAAACTATTACTTCTCAGGCCTTGTTGTGAATGGGGTCATAACGGCAGCAGCTACAACGGAATATGATGGTTGCATCAAGACTTTTAGCAAGCCGACGGCGAACACGTCAGTTTCTGCGATTTTCAGCCCATTCCCAACAATTTACCTATACAATAAAGATAGCATTAATCTTGGTATAGACATATGGGACGACACGATAGCGTCGAAGTTAACGACCATTTCGTACATGAATGCCGGGACGTTTCATGCGTTACCCGGGCACACGATACGGTTAGTGTCGCAGGCTACGTCCCTTGATGTGACGACGTTCATTATGCCAATTTATAATGCGCAGTTCGAGTTAGCCAATGGTAAATTGAATCCTCTTTAAATTTAAAAATAGAAACAACATTGATGAATCTTTCTTTTTAACCAATATTTGCAAAATTACGGCAAACCCGGTATAAACAACTAGTCGGAAGAGCAGGTCAAAGACAACTGACCTGCTCTTTGGCGTGTTCTATACTTTTTAATACATAACCCCAAACTTTGCGAATGCCGCCAGCCAGTGATAGTAAATCTTTCAGTCCGCCCCGGATATAGCTTACCCAACGCGCAACGTACCGTCAATGCGAAGTAGGCCCTAACCTGAGGTCGGCGGATGAATGCTGGAATCGTAATTTCAGATAGTCCTGAGCACAGTAAAAGAGCGCATAATGCTGATCGTTTGAGAAGCTTCAATAATTTTTGATCACCGCTTTGCGGTAGCCTTCTTTCCCCAACCGCCTATCTTTGCACCGCTCATACATCATCGGATTGTTTTTTAAGAAACCATAACACGTAGTCACTTCATCAGGCGGATGCGTCAGCATTGGAGTATTCTCAGGCAATCCCTAATGACACTCCACACGCCTAAAAGCGTTGGATTCTTGGGCGATAACGCATTAAGCTCTTTTTAAAATGCGATTTATTGCTTTTTTTCATCACCCAGATGTTATACTTTGTTATACGGAGTAGGAGGAGGAGAGCAATCATGTTGGCCATACGAATGGATCGAGAACTGGAAGATGTTTTGGAGGCAACTGCAAAAGCACAAAAAAGAAACCGCAGCGCGATTGTAAGGGAAGCCCTCGTCCGCTATTTTGAAGACTTGGAGGACACAGCCCTAGCTGAAAAGTCCTTGCGCGATATGAATGGTACAAAATCACTGTCGGAAGTGAGGCGCGAGCTTGGGCTGGACTGTTGAGATCAGTCCTACTGCGCAAAAACAACTAGCGGCCTTGGACCGAGCCACGCAAAAACGACTATTGGACTATTTGTCAGAACGAATTGACGGTTGCAAAAACCCCCGTCACTTTGGCGAGCCTCTAAAAGCTAACCTATCCGGATTATGGCGTTATCGCGTGGGAGATTACCGAATAATTTGCTCCATCGAGGATGATCGCATTATCGTCCTGGTGCTGAATATCGGACATCGACGCGAAATATATACTCGGTGATCCAGGGAATGTGTTGACAACACTTCTCGCTTTTTTTGCGCGCTTTTTTCTCTGGGTAATATAAAAATCCGGCAAACAAAGTTTCCCCAAAGACTACCCGGTGGGTAGTATAAAGTAGCAAAAATCCCCTGTACAATTTTTGTATAAGGGGTTTTTCATTTTGTGAAGATTCGTTACGAATACGAAAAAATTCTACTTTTGGCGAATATCTTTTTGTCTGCGTTCGAGTTGGAATAAAAAGTGAGAATAGAAATCGGCCAAGTTAATAGGCTGCAAAATTCAAGGAATTGACGGCAATTTATCATTACTATACAGTAAAGAGTAATGATAAATGCAGGAGGTAATGGATATGTTGGCGACGAATCTGCAATCATGGGCAACCGTGACACATAAGGGACAAGTAACCATCCCAAAACAAATCAAGTTCACATAACATGGAGAGTCGGGGCAGTCAAATTGGATTTTACCTTGAGGGCATAGACCCAGCGTTTCTATACCCCAAAACCACATCGCGACCAGCAAACACAGTCTAACCGAAGAGTTGCTCGACACGATCAATGTGAGATACTGCGATAAAACGAAAAATCGAAGAAAAATGTTTGATTACTAAGGGAGGGAAATTTCATGACAACTACCATCATTTCGGCAGGCGGCTTTTGGGACGGTGTCGCCGATGCTCCGATGGGACCTGCGAAGATTCTCGTCAAGGATGGCGTGATCCAGGAAGTGGGCGCCTTTGTCGCCGCGCCGCCAGAGGCCGTGCACATTGATCTGACCGACCGGATGGTCATGCCTGGACTCATCGACTGTCATGTTCATATCACTTGCAGGCCGGAGGGAACGGCTAATTTCTGGGGGATTGGCGCCGGTTACAAAGCCATTCTGGGCGCTGCGGCGTTGAAAATCCACCTGATGAACGGGTTTACTACCGTGCGGGATTGCGGCGACATGGATGTTCACGGCTACACGATCAGGGACGTGAAGAGCGCCTTGGAAAATGGCATCATCGAAGGAGCGCGGCTGATTACCTCGGGGCACATGATCTCCGCCAGAGGCGGCCATATGGACGCTACCATGATTCTTGCGCCGGACTGCCGTCCTTGGCAGAATTGCCTGGCGGACGGTCCTGATGAGATTCGCCGGGTGGTGAGGGAAGAGATCGCCTGGGGCGCAGAATGGATCAAGTTTGCCCCATCCGGCGGCTTTTCCTCGCCTGCCGATGATCCGGTCCAAGTTTCCTACACGCAAGAAGAAATGAATGTCCTCGTTGCCACCGCCACCCAGTTCGGTCGATCGGTTGCCGCGCATCTGGTGGGGAATGATGCCATCAGAATGTCCGTACTCGCCGGTGTCCGTTCCGTTGAACATGGCAGCATGGCAACGAAAGAGACGTTCGCCCTCATGGAAGACAAGGGGATTTTCGTGGTTCCTACCCAGTATGCCGGCGCCAGATCGGCGCGGTTCGCCAATGACGAGGATTACTGGACGTCCAGTGGCATGAGCCCCTTCTGCAAAATCAAGGTGCGGAAATACCGGAAAGAACTGCTGGAGGCCGCTGCCATACTCGCGAAAAGCAACGTAAAAATCGCCTTTGGCACGGATATGGGCATCTTGCCCTACAGTACCAACGGAGCAGTGGAGTTCGGCGAGATGGTGACCAACGGCATAGCTCCGCTTCGAGCTTTGCGCGCCGCGACCAGCGTCGCTGCCGAGTTGCTGCAGAAAAGCGATCTCGGAGTCCTCGCTCCAGGGAAAACCGCCGATATCATCGCTGTGCCGGGCAATCCGTTCACGGATATCACGGTGATGGAAAAAGTCAACTTCGTAATGAAAGCAGGCAAGGTCTACAAGTCGGCCTAAGCCGCCGCACAAATTATTTGGACATGAAAATAGACGACCCCGCAGCGAAGGATTCGACGATTGCGGGACCGTCTATTTTTTTTTGGGCGTGACCGCCGATACAATGAACTCACCGAGAAAAAATCCGCCAATGATCGCGGCGAGGGTCGCGAATACCTGCAAGCCCATATCGATCCCAACGATAATTCCCTGCGTTTGCAGTGTATATAGGAATGAGACAAAAGCGAAGCCGGGAACCAGGATCATGACGACTGGCAAAATGACGGTCAATGACGTCGTTTTGAACCGCAGAGCCGCCAACTTGGAGAAAACGGCCAGAATGACCGCGCCCAGGAAAGCGCCTTGCCAGGAACCCAGCAATCCGCCCAATTGGACACCGGCCCAAACCAGCAGGGCGCCTGATACGACCAACCACAGTCTGCGCGGGGAGACGCCAAACTGGATGGCGATGCAAAGCGGCAGAATCGGTGCAAAAATCCAGGTGAACAGATGAGGGACTCCTGCTGCTTTTTCGACTGCCGGCAGGACGAACAGAGTGCCGGCGATGCCGAAACCGGCGAAAGCGCCGAACAAGAGTTTGATGGAAACGAAGAACGCGTTGGTGAAATAGATGATCCCTGACAGCGTATCGCCCAGAACGATTTCGCGCGGGGCGATGGTGAGGCCGAAGCCTGGCACATAGATGATGATGGCGCAGATTGTCAAGGCTATCGCATGGATTCCTGGCGACAGAAAGGCTGCGATGGCGGCCAAAAACGCCGAAGCGGCGGCGACGAGAAACTCCAGGGCGTACCCTGTTCCGGGGATGCGACGGGCCAAAACCTCAGAACCATAGGCTGTGAGACCGAAAAATCCGCCGAGCAGAACGTCCAACCAAGGCAGACCCATGATCACGCCGAACGCCATGCCGCTGCCCAGAAACGTGAGGGCGTTGTAACAAGAGCCATAGAGAGCTGGCGCGGCTTCGATCCGTTGCAGCCGAGCTAATCCCTGGGCGGGGCTGATCCGCCTATCCTCCAGTTCTGCGGCGACTTCCATGATCTCGGATAGTCGGGACATGTCATACTGAGTATTCCGTTTCGTCACAGTGAAAACTTTTTGCTGAAGCTCGTCTTCCTGCCAAAGTCCAATCACCATGGAGTTGGGTGTCGCGTGGATATTGGCGTGAAGTTCCAGGACCCGAATGATCCGGTGCAAAAACTGGTCTGTGTCATGAGAATGACCGGCGTATTGCTCGATCGCCATGGCCAGCGCATAAATAAACCGGATGGAATCTTCAAAGGGGAAGGCGGCGTTGCTAGCCTTAATCGATGGGGTCATAACGGCGACCTCGCAAAGTTCATTTTTCCCAGTAACGGAGTTGCTACAATTGCGGGGTTATCTTCCAGATATCACGGCAATATTCGCGTATTGCCCGATCCGATGAAAACTTGCCCATGCGTGCGACATTGAAAATGGACATTTGGGTCCATTTTTTTTGATTCAGATAAAGCTGGTCGACCTGCTGATGGCACTTGTCATAGGCGTCAAAATCAGCCAACACCATATATTCATCCCAATTCAGCAGGGAGTCCACCAACGGGCGGAACAATTCGCGGTCGCCGCTCGAGAAAACGCCGCTGGACAATTGGTCGATGACTTCCTGCAGCAGCGGATTACCCTCGACATAGCTTCTGGGGCGATAGCCTTCCCGCTTGATCCGCTCTACTTCTTCGGTGATGAGGCCAAACAGGAAGAAGTTCTCGCTGCCGACCTCCTGGCGGATTTCAACGTTCGCACCATCCAATGTGCCGATGGTAAGAGCCCCATTCAATGACAGTTTCATATTGCCTGTGCCGGAAGCCTCTTTGCCTGCGGTGGAAATCTGTTCCGATAGATCTGCGGCAGGGAAGATCACGTTGCCGTTTTTAACGCTGTAATTGGGGAAGAATACGACTTTCAGCAGCGAATTCGTATCTGGATCGTTGTTGATGACTTCCGCCACAGAATTGATGAGCTTGATGATCAATTTTGCCAGATAATATCCCGGCGCCGCCTTGCCGGCGACAATCACGGTGCGCGGGGCGAACCCGGCTGTCTCGCCGCGTTTCAGCCGATTATACTGCGCGATCAGCTGCAAGATATTCAAATGCTGGCGTTTATATTCGTGGATCCGTTTGACCTGCACATCAAACATCGAATTCGGATCGATGCTGATTCCTGTTCGCTCGGCAATGAGCGCTGCCAGCCGCTTTTTGTTATTCAGCTTGATTGCAGCCCAGCGGCGTTGAAAATCGGCATCTTTGGCAAATGACTCCAATTCTTTCAGTTTGTATAAATCTTTGATCCAGCCCTGGCCGATTTTCTCGTTGATCAACGCGGTCAACTCCTGATTGGCCAAGGCCAGGAAACGCCTAGGCGTGACACCGTTCGTCACATTGCAGAATTTTTCCGGATAAAGTTCGTAAAAGTCTCGCAAGACCGTTTGTTGGAGAAGCGTGGAATGAAGCTCGGCAACCCCGTTGATGGCGTGGCTGCCAACGCAAGCCAGGTTGGCCATGCGAATCTTCTTTCCCTCATCATCCACCAACGATAGGCGCTGGATTTTCCCCGTATCGTTTGGGTATAGCGGGCGTATGGAGTCGAGGAAGCGTTGGTTGATTTCATATATGATTTCCAAATGACGCGGCAACAGCTGAGCAAACAGAGAAATCGGCCAACATTCCAAGGCTTCCGGCAGCAAGGTGTGATTCGTATAACCAAGAGCGTCCCGGGTGATTTCCCACGCCTCTTCCCAGGGGAGGCGGTGCTGATCTACCAATAAACGCATCAGCTCGGCCACCGCAATCGACGGATGCGTGTCGTTGAGCTGCACGGCAAACTTGGTCGCAAAATGTTCCACGCCGAGGCCTTGGAGCGCCAAAATCCGCAGCATATCCTGCAGCGCGCAACTAACAAAAAAATACTGTTGCTTCAATCGCAACTGCTTTCCTTCAAACTGCTCATCATTGGGATAGAGAACTTTTGAAATGTTTTCCGATAAAACCTTGTCGTTGACTGCACCATAATAATTGCCGAAATTAAAGGCGTCAAAATGGAAAGCCTCGGTAGCTTCCGCTTTGAACAGGCGCAAAAGGCTCACTGAATTCGAACCGTAGGCTGGAACGACGATGTCGCAAGGGATTCCCTTGACTCGCTCCTGTGGCTGCCATACGGCCACGGTTCGTCCCTCTGCGTCAGTGCTGAATTGAGTGTGACCGCCAAAACCGACATCAAGGGCCAGAGATGGCCTCGCCGTTTCCCAGGGGAATCCTTGGCGCAGCCATTTATCGGCCTTTTCCACCTGCCAGCCCTCGTGAATCTCCTGGCTGAAAATGCCGAATTCATAGCGGATGCCATAGCCGATCGCTGGCACGCCGGTGGTGGCGCAGGAATCGATATAGCACGCCGCCAGTCTGCCGAGTCCTCCATTCCCGAGGCCGGGCTCATCTTCGCAATCAAGCATTTTATCAAAATCGACGCCCAATTCGGTTACCGCCTGCCGCACCAAATCCATAGCGTCAAAACAGATCAGGCTGTTGCCCAGTTGCGGTCCGATCAGATACTCCGCCGATAAATAACACATCAGTCGGTGGTCTTTATTGTGAACCATCCATTTGAGACTCTCGCCAAGTTTGAGCAGGATGATGTCATGTACAGCGTGGGCGACCGCTTGATAGTAATCGTTAGTCGACGCGATCTCCGGAATCTGTCCCTGCGTAGTCAACAGATGCTTCAAAATTCCCTCTTTGACCTCTTCTACCGTAACCGTTTTTCTCACTGGATCCATCCTTCTGCACCTCCTACAACACTCGCTCTTTTTTGCATTCATTCAATTAGATCATAGCACAGGCATATTTAGAATTCGACTATGTATTTTAAAGATGTTGACGCCGTAATTTGCCCCCGGGACCGCCCAATTACCCCCAAGTGCCATCCACGTCTTTATTTTTCCATGCTTTGCCGGAATCTTGGCCAGCAGCTCATAGCGCGGATCAACGATTTTTTCGCGGGGCCGTCGTTCCGAAGCGTAAGCCAGAAGGTGTTGTATCTGACTTCGCACCCCGATTTCTGCAGTTGGGAAATAGGCTCCCTTAACTTTGTTTCCGGTAGCGCCAATCCCGGCATAATTGTTTTGCTGGGGGTAAACATCCCCGCCATAACTGAAATGCCCTGTTTCCAACAATGCCTGTGCAAACGCCAAGTCCGGCCGCACATTTTCTTTCTGGCCTTCCCGGTAATAAATATCGACCAGTTTCTCAACACTTACTGAGATAAGGGGGAAAGGATTCGTTTTACGTAAATAAGCGACACATTGCGCTTTGGTAGCAATCGGAGCGCCTTCGATGGTCAATTTGTAGAAAAAACTATCCGGCATCTTAAAATATACAGGGGTGGCACTTTGCTTGAGCAGTTTTTCCAAAGTAATGGTTTGCCCCGCTTTCGAAGGAGCCGCTTGAGCTTGTTCCATGAGACCCAATGCGAAAGTTGCGGCAACCAATACTGCTATAACCCAAAATCTGATTTGAAACAACTTCATTAAGCACCCCAGCCTTTCAGCCAACTTTTTTCTTGCGCAAATAGGCGGCGCCGCCCTGGTCCGTTTTCGCTGATACATCCGTGCGCGGGAACAAACAGGCAGCGGCCTCGATTCGAGAAGACAACTCCGCGACAAGCTCAGGCCTCATCGATTCCATTGCCAAAAGTACCGACTCATATTTTTGGGCTAGAGCCTCCAGCTTTACATTAGGCGGAGGTTCTTTTTTCGTGATCAAATCAGAAACGCTCACGTCGAGAAACTCGGTCAGGGTTTCCACGATTTTTAAGCTGGGTTTCTTTTTGCCGGTCAATAAATAGCTGATATACGTTTCCGTGACGCCGATTTTCGCTGCCAAATATCGAGAAGTTATATTTTTTTTCTTCATAATTCGTCTCAAGTTTTCACCGAACATGTTCACCTTCTCCTTTACTATTACCAGTAGGGGATCAATCACATTATAAACTATTAGTTTACTTATCTTCAAGTAAATGGGCGTAATTTTAATAATTTGAAACGTATTTGATTATCGTCGATTGTGTGACATTGTGAGGGGTAATTATGTTGTGGTTAGCGGTTTTGCTTGAACAAAACCAACGTGATAGTATGAATTCATTGTTATAAATTGGGAGGTGAACATGTGAAGAATAGGATTGATTATTGGCGTGTGCGGCAAGGACTGACCTACCGGTACATTGCGGAACTAGCAGGAACTACCGCGCAATACGTTTCCATGCTGGCCAAAGGACAGCGGCGGAATCCGGGGGCGGAGACGATGCGGGAAATTTCGGCGGCGCTGGGAAAAACTGTCGCACAGGTATTTTTGATAGATCCGGGAGGCGCAACATGGCACGACCGACAAAAGTGAAGGTGGACTATTTTCCTCATGTGACCCATACCGGCAAAACTATCGCGATTCTGGAAGCCCGCTGGGGTAATGACGGATATGCATTTTGGTTCAAGCTGCTGGAGCTGCTGGGGGACTCCAATGATTTTTCATACAACTGCAACAGCTCGGCGGATTGGGAATACCTGCTGTCCAAGGCTCGGGTGACAGAAACCGTCGCCACCGCCATTCTGGACAAACTGTCAGAGATTGAAGCCATTGATGCCGAATTGTGGGCGGAGAAAATCGTTTGGAGCGATCATTTCGTCAGCAATCTGGAGCCGGTGTTTGATCGGCGTAAAAGCGCCGCCCCGCAAAAGCCGGGTTTCGGTATGCAAAAACCGTTGGAAAATGAACCTTCGGCGAGTTTCTGTGCGAATAACTCCGCCGAAACGGCAACTATTCCGACAGAAACCGACAAAGTAAAGGAAAGGAAAGCAGAAGAGACTAAAGCAAAGGAGAGGGAAGGAGAGAAACCAAAACAGAGCAACAGACGAAACCGGGAGACAGCCTGCCCGTCCATGCTGCGCGAAGGAGTCGAACGGCAGGCGGATACCGTCTATTTGAAACCGAACGAGCGGGAACGGCTGTGCCTGGAGCATGGCGCGATCGGGGCAGAGCGGATCATCGCTCTTTTGGATGCTTACAAAACCAATCATCCGGGGAAATGCAGCGAATACAGGGATGATTATAAAGTCATCACGACCTGGGTGATTTCCCGCTACCTGGAGGAACGGGCCAGTCCGCAGCCGCAGACTGGGCGCCCGCAAACTTTCATTGACAAGTTGGCTGAGATGGCGCGTCAGGGCGCGCCGGCATGACCCGACAGGAAACCTTGGCACTGGTGGCGATGGCATCCAGCTCCTATCCTGCAATGCAGGCCCGGGATCCTCGGCCGATTGTCGAGGCCTGGACGTTGATGCTCTCCGATCTCGATGTCATCGTAGCCAAGGCGGCGATCATCAAGGTGTGCCGCGAATCACAGTTCTTCCCCAGCGTGGCCCAGGTTGTGGCGGCGGCGAATGAACTTGATCCACGGAATGAAAAGTTGCCGACTGCCGCCGAAGCCTGGGAGGAAGTTGGCAGGTTGATTCAAGAGATCGGACCGTATAGGGCGCCGAAATACAGCTGCGATACGGTTAAGCGGGCGGCGCAGTCGATTGGCTGGCCGCAGCTCTGTAGGGGAGAAAATCCCGAAGCGGACCGGGCTCATTTCCTACGGCTCTATGAGTCGATGCGCAGCCGCCGGCGGGAAAACCAGGAAAACGAGAAAGTGCTCGCGCTATCCGGGATGGGCGCCGTAATTCGCGCCTTGGCAGGAAATCTGGGAAACCGGTAAATAAATGTAGACTTGATTCAGATGGTGTTTTAACGCCACCTGAATCTTAGTCGAATTTACTTCGAACTACAGCCTGTTTATCCGAAGGCCTAAGAGGGCGGGGTCTTACAGGCTGTGCGATGGATAAATCGACAGGAATAAAAAAATATGCGGGAGGTTGTGTTATGAAAATCGTACTTGATCCGGGGCATAGCGGCCCCGTGGAACCTGGGGCGTGCGCCGGCGGTTTCAATGAAGCCGACATCAACTGGTACATCGCCCGCTTTGCCAGAGCGGAGCTCAAGCTGCGCGGACACGCGGTCGTTCTGACTCGATCCAAGCACATCGAAAGCGATGGGCTGGCCTTTCGGGCGGAACGGGCCAACCAGTGGGGCGCCGACCTGTTCATCAGCATCCACTGTAACAGTTCGGAGAACCTAGATGCCGACGGGACAGAAACGTACTACTATCCCGGCAGTATCAAAGGGCGGCAGCTGGCCCGCTGCATCCAGTTCTGCATGACCGACGCCATGCTTACCGACGACCGGGGCGTCAAGGAAGCGAGCTTCCAGGTGCTGAGGGAGACTGACTGCCCGGCGGTGCTCGTCGAAGGAGGCTTTATATCCAATGTGGTGGACCGAGAAATGCTCACCGATTCGCTGGAGCAATGGCGGATGGGAGCCGCCATCGCGGTGGCAGTGGATGACTATGAAAAAGAACTGAAAAAATTTCCGCCGGAGGCGTTCACGGACGAATAAACCGACGTATAATAAGACTGTAGACAAAAACAAACCTTGAAAACTACATAGGCTCTATGGGGATGGGGCGCACGATACCGGGCTCACCCGCAGGACTAATTACCTTGCGGCTGCCATATAGTACCTCCATCCCCGTTTCGGGACACGTCGCCATGGCGTGTCCTTTTTTGTTTGTCCGGCGGCCCAGCAAGGCCCATCTACGGCGTTACGACTGTGTTTGCACTGCTTGCGTACGACCTGTACGCGGCGCAGTACAAGCCTCGCCGTGCCTTGTATCTGGACCTTGCTGAACCGCCGGAAGGAAAAAAAAGAGGGATGTGGGCACAACCGGAAAATCGGGGCACTGAGTCCCGTTTTTCATAGAATGTTTGGGAGCGCGAAATCCGCGTTACCCAGGAAGGAGGGATCCTCATGGCTGTTACGAAAGCACCCCAGGAATCCCGGATCGGCATCAAAGTCGTGAATGGCGTCAGCGCCACCGGGGCCAACGTCTTCAAGACGCTGAGCTTTTCCAACGTGAAACCGACCGCCACCGACCAGGACATCTATGATGTCGGCGCCAGTCTCGCGGGACTGCAGGCGAAATCGCTCGTTGCGATCGTTCGCACCGACAGCGCCAACCTGATCGGCGAGTAACGCCGGTAAAAAATCTGGCGAAAGGAGGAGCAACCGATGACTAGAACAGCCAAACTCGGCTTCAAGAACGCGGCAGGCAAGGATGTGAACATCCTCATCGCCAATCCAAAAGAAAACCTCACCAAAGCGGAAGCCGTTGCCACACAAACCATGATCATCGCCCGAAACCTGTTCGCATCGAGCGGCGGAGATCTCATCTCGGCAGTCGATCCGATCATCCTGACTCAGGACACCACGGTGCTGGCGTAGTCCGATGGACTGGGCGCAGCTCATATCCCAGGTGGGATTCCCGATTGCAGTGGCCGCTTGGCTCTTGATCAAACTTGGTGCGACCCGTTCTCCTGAAATTCAAGCCATGGGTTTGAAGGGATGGGAGGCAGTGAAGGTCAGAAGGCCTTCAGCGACAACTTGAATATCGAAGCTGGGCGCGAGGAAACTCAATTCCCAGCCCCTGTGGTGGACAGGGAACATCATCGCCCACACTGTGCGGAAGTGACAAACCGAACGGTGCCAGCATGGGCGAAACGCGGGTAACCCGGAGTCCGACTCGGGAACTCCCGCAAGCAGGTAAAGCAAGAACAGCGAAAGCGAACGCATGCGTGAACCACCGTCAACCAGAACAAGCCCCCAACGCGGACCGAAGGGCTTGGTCCAAAACGGACAAGGATACGAGGCCGGCGTCTCGAGTTGCGACCGGTTCCACACTCACAGAAACCCGGTGGATAGTGCGGTTCTACCCTTTACGCAAAACGATATTCAGGAACGGGGTAACTCTCCGCTGGCTCTCCGGATTCTTTTCGGAGCAGGCAGTCAACCGTATGCCAACGGAGGGCAGGATGGGCCAAGAAGCAAATGCCGTCGGGAAAGCCGACGGATAAGCAGACGTGGCCCCGGTTTTCCAAATGGTATTTCGATAGTAGGAGTGGATATGTCATGGACACGGCACAACTGCCGATGGATGAATGGAAGACCATTTGCTGGCCGCAAGTCGAGCGGGCGGTTTTCAAGCTTCAAAAACGAATCTACCAAGCGACTCTAAAGGGCGACAAGCGAAATGTTCAACGGCTGCAGCGGCTGCTTATCGCCTCGTGGCCCGCCCGGTTACTCGCCGTGCGGCGCGTGGCTCAAGACAACGCCGGGAAGAAAACGCCCGGCGTGGATAAGATAGCCTCCATCAGCCAGGAAGACAAAATCCAGTTGGCCAAACAGCTCAAGCAGATTCCTGTGCCACAGGCCGTGCGCCGTATATACATCCCCAAACCGGGGAAAACGGAGCGACGAGCGCTGGGAATCCCGGTCCTTCAAGACCGGGCGGCACAGGCGATGGTCAAGCAGGCTCTGGAGCCGGAATGGGAAGCCCGGTTTGAACCAAACAGCTACGGCTTCCGTCCCGGCAGGGGCTGCCATGATGCGATTCAATACATATTCGGACAAATTGCTCATCAACCGAAATATGTACTGGATGCGGACATTGCAAAATGTTTCGACCGCATCGACCACCGCGCGCTACTCAATAAGATGGACGCAGCCCCACGGGTGCGTCGCATCGTGCGAAGGTGGTTAAAAGCTGGAGTAATGGAAGGAGACGTCTTCCAGCGGGCAGAGCGAGGGACGCCGCAAGGAGGGGTGATTTCTCCGCTCTTGGCAAACATCGCGCTGCATGGGTTGGAAGAGGAGATCAAGCGTCAAATCCCTTATCGCCGTATGATTGCAGGAGAAGACGTGACGTGGTGGCCTCGGGTCATCCGGTACGCGGACGACTTTGTGATCATGCATCGCGACTTGGAAGTCATCCATAATCTCCGCAAAGTTACGGAGAAATGGCTGGCAACGATGGGTCTGGAATTAAGTCCGACCAAAACCCGCATCGTCCATACCTTGGAAGCGATCAACGGGCAGCCGCCGGGATTTGATTTCCTCGGCTTCCATATACAACAGGTACCAGCGGGGCAAACCCATACCCGACGGTATACGAACAGTGAGGAGCGATTAACGTTTCTCCCACTGATTCGTCCCAGCAAGGATGGTGTCCTTCGCCACCAAGATAGAATGGGAGAAGTCATCGACAGCCTCCAAGCCGGTACACAGGAGAAACTGATTCGCATACTCAACCCGATTATTCGGGGCTGGTGTCGCTACTATTCCACCCAGGCTTCATCTAGAATGTTCAGCAAATTGCAGCACGTTCTGTGGGAAAAGCTGTGGGCCTGGATGAAACGCAGACACCCAAACAAAGCGAAGCAATGGATCTACCGAAAGTATTGGCATCATAACGGCAAGCGATGGCAATTCCGTTCTTCGGAGGGGGCGACCCTGTACCTGCACGGTGAAACACCGATTCGTCGTCACATCAAAGTGGACAGAAAACGCAGTCCTTATGATGGGGACTGGTTGTACTGGGCCACTCGGATGGGGCGGCATCCGGAACTGGACAATTACGTCGCAAGGCTTCTCAAGAAACAAAAGGGATGCTGCGCGATATGTGGTTTGTACTTTACCCGGATGTCGGAACCGGTAGCCGTCATGGAGCGAATCGGCAAAAGTAAGAATGGTAGACAACGGGAGATCAGTCAACTGGCACATGAGCATTGTCGAAATAGGAGCCGCTCTTCAGAAAGTATGGAAAGTTGAGGAGCCGGATGACGGGAAACTGTCAAGTCCGGTTTTGAAGCCGAGTCAGTAGGGCGACTTGCTGGCTTAGGGTAACAAATTGCGGGTAAAGAGTGAAGATGGAGTTGAACTGTCGACAATTTGTCGACAGTTCAAAATGAAAGCGCCGGACGGGAAAATGCGACTTACCGATACGTCGAATGTTCAAGGGCTGTTGCGAATTATCCAGTCCATTCCATCGCCCAAAGCGGAACCGTTCAAACAATGGCTGGCCAAGGTTGGCTATGAACGCATACAGGACATGGCCGATCCGGCCCGTTCGCTTGATCGGGCCCGAGAATATTGGCAACAGCAGGTTTTCAGCAATGCAGAATTCGGTGGGTAAAAGAAGGTATTGAGTTGGGCGTTTTCCCCATTTAACGACTATCATGAGGTGGAATAATCATGGAACAAATCACATTGCACACACCTGCGGAGGATTTTGTCGACATTACAAAGCAAGTCCGCCAGATCGTGGAAGCAGGAAAAATCCAAAACGGCCTATGCCAGATCTTTGTGCCGCATACCACAGCTGGGGTGACGATCAATGAAAACGCCGACCCGGATGTCGTGACGGATATGTTGGCAGCATTGAAACGGATGGTGCCGGACTTGCCGTATCGCCATAGCGAGGGAAATTCCCCTGCTCATGTAAAAAGCACTCTTGTTGGCTGCTCCATGACCATTCCGATTGTAGACGGGCGGTTATGTCTGGGAACGTGGCAGGGGATATACTTTTGCGAATTTGACGGACCCCGGACCCGGCAAGTATGGGTGCAATTGATAGGCGGTTGATCACCCATTCACCCCTGCCTCCAGCAGCTTCACGCCGGCAGCAGCTCTTCTTCGACCGCTTTTTGCGGAAACAGGGGATGGACCGCCGGGGCATACAGGGGCGATCTCGCTACGCTCGAGCAGCCAGCCTTCGCAAAACTGCAGGCGGTAGATGTTTAGGATATCGCCTTCATGGGCGTGACGAATCCATAATTCCTTCATTTGGGCAGGATGAAAAAAGGAGCTGTTTCGGATAGATGAAAATCTGTTCGAAACAGCTCCTTTTTGCTGTTTTGCAACTCCTGTCCCAAACTGTTGGCGGGTTCAAAAGGTTGACGGGCTATTTATAATGATATACGTTAATTATGATAAATATTTTCATTTAAATAAAAATGAAATTGTAATTTTAGCTAGAAAACGAGAGCGGATATAAAGCTGATGAAAGGCTAAATAATTAGCAAATAAGGCTTTTGTTTTCCTTGGATTATTATAAAGTGACTTGACATCAATATATTCCTGATATATTATACAAACGATAATTTGTTTCAATTGAAAGGGAAGTGTTTTATGAAAACCATCATTGCAGTCTTCGCAGTTGGATTCCTGCTGACGATGACGACACCGACTCATGCCGAGCCGCTTGAAATTACAGGGACAGCCACGGTCAAGCATCAATCAGTTACTGCGGATGGCGCGACCGAATCAGGAACAATGACAACGCTGACAATTCGGGGAAGGCAGCTTATTGGGAAAAATCTGTCTGTTTATGCCCGCCTGGCTGCGCAGTACGCCAGTAATCCATCCTTATCGGACTACAATCTGGATGCTCATGGTACTGATAATAAGTTCGTTGCCCAAATTGATCAGTTTGGTCTTTTGTACAAGCCGGGTGATTTCTCGTTCAACTTGGGCCGCCAGGAGGCAATGATCGGGAAAACCGCGTTGCTGTACAGTCGTGCCGATACTAATGTCGGTTATGGAAAGTTCGTTGACGGATTAACGTTTTCGGGCGCATCGGGCCAGTATGAATTCTCCGGTATTGCTGCCCGTGAGAATAATGTCGGCATGACAAACAATGATTTGTTCGCTTTGCGGGCAGGCTATAATTTTTCGAAAGTGACCAATGCGGGGGTGACTTGGGGTAAATATCAAGTGGTTGACGGCGACACGACCAATCACTGGGCCGTCGATGCTGGTACAACCTGGGGTAAGAGCACCTTTGTTGCCGAGTACACGCAATCGACTGCCAGCCAGGACAATAGAGCTTACGCGATTAATTGGACTTATGATTTTGATGGTAAAACCGCTTTGTATCTAACTAATTTTCGTGTAGAAGAAAATGCGGCGATGGGAGGACAAAGTGATTTTGATGGTGGAAATCGAGGCTTTTATTACGGGTTGACACACGCGATCAATGACAAGCTTGCGTTGGAAGTGATTTATAAAGATCAGGTCCGCCTGGGTGATAACGCGAAAAACTCTAAACTTGAAATTTGGTTGAAGCACGAGTTTTAATCGTGGCGAAACTGCATTTTTTTTGATTGCTCGTGCAGGGCAGCCCAATGGCGGAAAATCGACTGTTTTTAATGCACTTGCCGGCACCAGGCAGTTTGTTGCGAATTATCCGGGGGTAACGGTCGAAAAAATGAGCGGCTGGTACACTCGCCAAGGCCGAAAAAATGATGGAGGTGATTGACTTTCCGGGAACTTATAGTTTGACATCCGGCGAGGGTAGAATTGACAAGGTTGTTTGTGATCGGATTTTTGGGTCGGTCATTTTGCTCGGCGTTATCTATCTGATTTGGATTCAAGCACGCAATATGTAATAGATAATATATATCATGTAAAAGGTAAATACTGAGTGGATGTGAGTTAGGCGGAGAAGGGTGCCCTTGAGGGGATGCTTTTCCGTCTAGTTTTGTTTTTGCAGACTTGTAATAAATACTGCTACGAGTATATAAGCGAATTGACAGAAGGTGAAAAAAACAATAGCATTATAGTAAATGAAATAAATTATCAATTAAATAATTGGAGGCACAAATAATGAAGGCGAACGTTGCTATATTGAAACCGGCTGCTGTAGATGCAATGAATAGAATGCAAAATTAACAATATTAATGGCGCAAGGCCGCCTGCGGAAAATTATGCCGGAGTAACGGTGGAACGTCGCGAAGGGTTTCGACGATCTGGTGGAATGATGAATGAGCGAGAAAGGAAGCTATACTTGAATGATTGAAATTTATGATACTTTTGATTTGCATGATATGGTCGATGCGTTGACTGCCGCCTTGGATGCAAAAAGTTCCTATACCTGCGGGCATTCCGGGCGGGTTGCGGAGTTGGCGTTGTGGATGGCCAGGCGGCTTGCATTGACTAAAGAGGCACAAGATATGATCCATATCGGGGCGCATCTGCACGACATTGGGAAAATTGGGATACCGGATTCGATTTTAGACAAACCCGCTCCCTTAACCAAAGAGGAGATGAAACAGATTCAACTGCATCCGGTCATAGGCGATCACATTATCGGCAAAGCACGTGCTTTTCAACCGATGGCGGATATTGTGCGGCATCACCATGAGCGCATGGATGGGAAGGGATACCCGGATGGCTTGCGTGGCGCCCAAATTTCCCAGGGAGCGCGGATCGTTGCGGTGGCGGACGCGGTGGATGCAATGTTGAATCCTCGCCCTTATCGTCCGGCTTTAACGGTCCAGGATGTGAAAGCCGAGCTGATACGGTGCGTCGGGTGGCAATTTGACCCGATTCTTGTTGATGTAATGCTTCAGTATCTGTCGGGAGAAGGGAGTGCGAAAGGCAAAATCAGGTGCGCTAAATAGTAATGCAAGTAGGGCAGAAGGCCTGGAATGCATTTTGGTGCATGAAACGATGCACCTTCCGGAACGCCGACATAACGCCCGATTTATTGACCGCATGGATATATGACTGCCGAAACGGAGATCTGTTAAGGAAGCGTTGAATTGGTTGCCGGTAGGGCATGAAGACTGGAAGTGTTGAAGAAGTTTCAGTGAGTGTTGAGCCGTTGTTTTATTGCGGAAAGCTGCGGAACCGGCTCTGATGGCGTTTATTGCTTTGTGCTCAAGTGATTGAAAAAACGTGTCCTAGTGATACAATAAATACAAGAAATGTAAGACGAAGGGTTGCGAGAATGGCGTTGGCAAGCATTCGTATTGATGCTGATCAAATATTGGGCGACCCTTGGAGAAGCGGCGCTGCAAAATCCCAATTTGTCAGCGAATTTTATCGTTGAGACATCTTGCTTGCAATGGATTGTTTCGCACAAGAACTACTATCGGGATTGGGGAAAATTTCAAGAAGACGCAACTCGTTCGCATAAAAAGTGATCAATGGAGGATGAATTTCATGGCAGAATCGGTTGATGCAAAAGAAGCGCCAACGGCTGAGCAGTGGCGTGATCTATATGCGTCGGCAAATGAGTTCAGGCGGGCAGTCTGCTGGGAATGGGTAGATGATGCGGCGATTTTTGGCGTGCAGGACCCCGAGGATGGGCAGCGATATTACTGCTCTATTATGGGGCGTGGCGGTACGGAATTCGGGCTTGCCGCCTACCGTGGCAGCGAAGGGCTGCAGCTTTTAGTCAAGATGCTGGAGATAGAAGATGAAGACGAAATGGTGGAATGGGCTGAGGAGTTCATGTTTTTGCAGGATGCGTTGACTTTTACACTTGATGATCGTGAAAATCTGGAGAAGGGCGATCTAGCCGTTATCCGAAGCCTTGGATTGAAATACCGCGGCAGAGGCGAGTGGCCTTGCTTCCGCGACTATACTCCGGGGTTGGCGCCATGGGGTTTGACCGGCAGGCAGTGCCGAACGCTGACCCACATTCTGGGGCAGGCGCTGTATGTTGCTGCGGAATGCAAAAAAGCACAAACAACCGATATCCTGTTCGGGCCGGACGATGAGATAATGCTTCGCGTTCCTCGCAAGACCGCCGCCGGACTGGAATGGGCAAGCCGTTTTCTCCACGAACAGGAAGAACAAATGGCGTATGCCGGAATCACGTTATCCGACCAGTTGTTGGTGCAGAAATTAAAAAAACTACCGCCGCAAAAAAAACAATCGCTGGAATTGGATCAGTTTTTTCTGCCTGCTGCCATCCATGACCAAGAGCGGCCATATTATCCCCAAATGTTGACCATTATTGATCATGCCGACGGGGTGGCGCTATACGCAGGACTCGCAGAGGACAAAAACGCTTCAGAGACGCTGGCGGGCGATATACTGCTTGATATACTGATGAAGATGGAGCGCAAACCGCGCAGGCTATTGGTAAAACAGCAGCGACTATTCATGCTACTGGCGGAGTTGTGTGAACAAATCGGCATTGAAATCAGGTTTGCGGACAGGCTGCCCAAGAGTGCGGAATTTCGCCGAGGGTTGCGGGAATTTGCCCAGCGATAAACTTGGCGCGAACGGCAGGAAGTTTATCGCCGGGGATATCGCAATCTGCAAATATCTGGCGCACGCTTATGGATGCGGAACGCCGCATTGAACGCACATTAAAGACCAAGGAGTTGCAGAAATGCGGCTATGTCTGGGAACGTGGCAGGGGATATACTTTTGCGAAATTGACGGACCCCGGGCCCGCAAAGTGTGGGTGCAGTTGATAGGCAGTTGAGCTACCCGGCTATTCATCTTTTACCCGTGCCCTCCTGCCTCCAGCAGCTTCACGCCGCGCAGCAACACTTCTTCGACCGCTTTTTGCGGAAACAGGGGATGGACCGCCGGGGCATACAGGGGCGTTCTGTTTTTCGCCGCCAGATGCACGCCGATGAGCCGGGTTTCTTTTTCCATGACATATAGCTGCCGCAGGTTGCGGGCGATTTCGCTACGCTCGAGGGGCCAGCCTTCGCAAAATTGCAGGCGGTAGATAGCTGCGACATCCTCTTCATTGGCAGAACGAATTCTCAGGGCTGATGGCTCCATGCTAGTTCACCCCCTGCATATTCGGGCAGACTTTCCGGCACATATTGCAGGTATATACCCCGCCGCCGCCTTCGGTATATTGACCGGATACGCTGCGGCATTTTTTTTGCTCGATGCTGATTCCGTCCAGCGCCTGGGCCGGACAGGAATCCAGGCAGATGCGGCAAGAGGCGGGACAGGTGGCATAGGGTGCGACAGCATCCGCCGCCAGATCGGCATCGACGAGGAGCGCGCCGAGCCAGAGGAGGTTGCCGAACCGGCGATTCACCAGCAGCGTATTTTTGCCCATTTTCCCCAGCCCTGCCAGCACAGCGGCGTGTTTCAGCGACAGGATGCCTTGTCCGTGGCGCCGCTCCGTATCCCAAGATTCATAGGGTTCGGTCGAGGGAATCGGGATGGCTGCATACCCTGAGGCTTCCAGTTCTTCCGCCAGACGGAATGTGATCCGGTCCACTTGGTCCGCCAACCGATTTCGCACGAAGGTGTAGGCCGCCTGTGATTTCCCCGCCGTCAGCGTACTGGCCGGAAAGCGCACTGCGACTACGATGATGCTTTGGCAGGCGGGAAGAATGTCTTGCGGATGAAACCCGGTCGGCGCATGGGCGAACCGATCGACAGGCGCGATCCCGCACAGGTCCGCGCCCATCTGTGTCACCTGCTGTTTGAGTGCCGTTGCATCCATGTTTTTCATCCGAATCGTTCCTCCTTCACGAAGTCTTTGTTAGAGGGGGTAGACTTCTTTCGGGATTTATCATATCATGGGAAAAACAATAGATAAAATGAATAGTTTAGATGGTATGATTCGAAAAAAGCGATTGATGGGAGTGGCTCACATGGATTTTCGACAGTTGGCAACGTTCGTGGAGGCAGCGAAACAACTGAATTTTACGCGGGCGGCAGCTACGCTCGGCTATGCCCAATCCACGATCACCATTCATATTCAGACGCTGGAAGAGGAGCTGCAAACCCAGCTGTTTGAACGCATCGGCAAGCAAATCAAATTGACGTTGGACGGGCGGCAGTTTTATGCTTATGCGGAAAAGATGCTCAATTTATCGAACGAAGCCAAAGAGGTTATTTCCAGCTCGGTTTCGCCCAAAGGGGTGATCGAGTTGGGGACGGCGGAGTCTCTGTGCATCTACCGCCTGACAGATGTATTGATCGATTTTCGTGCGCTTTATCCAGAGGTGGAGGTGAAAATCCGCTTTGATACCAGCGATGATTTTTACAACCACTTGCGCAAAAATGTCGTGGATGTGGCGATCGTGCTGGATAATCGCTGTGTTGCCGGGGATATTGTGACGCAGATTTTAGCGGAGGAACCGATGGTGGTTATCGCGGCGCCCGGTCATCCACTGACCCGCAAAAAACGCGTGTTGCCCAAAGATTTGCAGGGGCAGCCGCTGATCCTGACGGAGGAATCCTGCAGCTATCATCTGTTGTTCGAAAGTATTTTGCTGCAGTCCCAGGTGCGGCCGGGGTCCGTTATGTCGATCAGCAGTCTGGAAGTCATCAAGAAGTTCGTCGCCAACAACTGGGGGTTCGGTTTTTTGCCGCGAGCAACCGTCGAGGCCGAAGTAGAGGCTGGGAAGCTGGCGATGCTCGCTTGGGCCGGACCGGCTTTCGCCGTGACATCCCAACTGTTGTACCACAAGGATAAATGGATATCGCCGGCGCTGCGGGCGTTCATTGCCTTTGCGACCCAGCGATTGACGCAGGCGAACAAACTGTCACAAGAATCATAAGTTTGCCAGAGGATTCTGTGCTGTGACGTAGAAACTAGTGGTTATGAATTGGCTTGACTACTATTTCCGGGAGGGTGAATTTGTTTGAAAATCCATGTTACTGCCGCGATTTTTCATCAGGATGACAAGTATCTGATTTGCCAACGGGCGAACGATGATTCGTTGCCGCTGTTGTGGGAGTTCCCTGGAGGGAAGCTCGAACCGGGAGAGACACTGGCAGAGTGCATTATCCGAGAATGCGAGGAAGAACTGGGTGTTGAAATAACGGTGATTGATGAATTTGGCCAGACGAGCTATGCTCTTGCGGGCAACGAATTGGTATTCACTTTTTTCAGAACCGAAATTGTTGGCGGAGAAATATCGGTAAATGTTCATGAGCAAATCAAATGGGTTTCGGTTGCGGAACTTCAGGACTATTCTTTCTGTCCGGCTGATGTCGAAATTGTCGATAAGCTTGTAAGTCTAAAGAGGATGGAAGAACCCATGATGCGGGAAGGATTCGTGGAGACGGCGAACGGGAAGATCTGGTTTTCGGTGTACGGGGAGGAACTGCGAAAAACGCCGCTGCTCGTGCTGCACGGCGGTCCCGGTTTCCTCAGTATGAGCGAAGGGATGGAGGCGCTGTGGGCAGACCGACCGGTATATTTTTATGACCAGCTGGGTTGCGGCAACAGTGAGCGGGCTGCTGATGCGGACTTTTATTCGGTGGAGCAGTATGTTGCGGAACTGGCGGAGGTGCGGCAGGCGCTGAAACTGGACGAAGTGGTATTGATGGGTTTTTCGTGGGGTTGCGCGCTGGCCTGCGCGTATTTGCTGGCGGAGCGACCGGCCGGGATCAAAGGGGTGGTTTTGTGTGCGCCCTATCTATCTTCGCCTGCCTGGGACGCCGATCAACGGCGAAATATCTCCCGGATGCCTGCGGAAGTCCGGGCGGCGATCGAGCAGGGTGAAGCTGCCGGTGACTATGGCGAAGCATATCAGGCGGCAGTGATGGCTTATTACGAGCGGCATCTTTGCCTGCTCTCTCCTTGGCCTGGTTTTCTGGAGGCGGCGAGCGCCCGGCTAAATGAGGACGTTTACCACACGATGTGGGGGCCGAGTGAATTCACGATCACCGGCAAACTGAAAGACTTTGACCTGAAAGAGCGGTTGCCGGAGATCGCAGAGCCGGTTCTCTTGACGTGCGGCGACCGGGATGAAGCGGGAGTGGCGACAGTGAAGGATTTCCAGCTGGCGTTTCCTGATGCAAGGATGGCGGTCATCCCGCAAGCGGCGCATTTGCATCAGATCGAACGACCGACGATTTTCGCGGCCGTAGTGAAGGAGTTTCTGCGGGAGATCGGTTGATGGTAGAATAAACAGGTTGAAAGGATACTTCGACCAACTGGCTTCATATCGATGAGATCTTGCGCATATCCATGGGACTGTCGGGCTGGATCTGGTGGCGTATGCCCCGACGAATTTCATCCAAACGGTATCATGATGCTGTGCATATTGATGATAGCATGATAAATATAGGAAGTTGGGGTGATACTCTTGTCCATTACCAGGCTCCAGGCGGTGGTAGCTCACCATGAGCTGCCGGTATTGCGCATTGCCCAAGCGGTCGGCAGCAAAAAGAAACCCAAGTGGGAGGAACCGCTGCTATTAAAAGATGAATATTTAGGGCGCCTGTTTCCCGGTCATGCTGCGGAACAGAGGGTGTACCTTTTTCATTTCGGGTGTATCGTATTCGTCGATTTTGCGCCAGGAGAAATCCCGTTGTTCCTAGAATCCCTCCACGTGCATGGGTTTCCGGCGTCGACGGGCCTGAAAAAGCTTTTTCAGGAAGATTACCAGATCGAATGGGAAGCGGCAAGTCTGAAAGTGACCAACGATGCGGTTCATCTGACAACGCCGCCCTCGGTTCACGAGGAAATCGTCACCACTGTCTTGGCCAAATCCATCGCTTTTGAAGCCATCGAAAGTCAGGTAGATGAGCTGCTGGATGAAATGGAAATAACGATTGAACAGTTGAAACAGGGAAGGTTGTCCTCGTCGGACGCAACGTTGTCCAGTTTGTTCGGCCGCATTCTGGATCACAAGCTGAAATCGGTTTCGTCCCTTCAGCTACTGGACGAACCGGATATCACCTGGGAAGATGAACAGGCGGCTTGGATTTTTTCACGGATGTATCAGCTTTATGAACTCAAGTCGCGTTTCGATGTGATTCGGCATAAATCCGACACGCTCATGGGTATCGCAGAAGTGTTCAGCGGGATGGTACATGCCCGGCGCGCGACTCTATTGGAATGGGGAATCATCATCCTCATTCTGGTGGAGATTTTTTTGAGTCTGTGGCAAATGCATTAGGCGACGGGGTTGGCAGCCGTGGTTTATTAGCCAATATTGCCGAAGGAATCGGCTAACGGCGCGGAGGGAACGATGAGCAGAACATTGGCAACAGACCTGAATTTGCGGTTGCTGGACCGGTCTATATGGGAGGCCCTGCCCCAGTCGGCCTGGCTGCGAGGCTTGCTGGTGGAGGGGTCGGAAAGGTCGCAACAAACACTGGAGACGACCTATTATGACACGCCGAGTCGAACATTGTGGAAGGCGGGTTACATTTTCTGCATCCGCATGGAAGAAAACGAAGGGACCGCCACCTTGGCGAGAACGGGGCGCGGCGGCGAGTATCACCAACGGCGGGAGTGGAAGACGTCCCAGCGGGGCGCCGAAGTTGGCCTGGAAGTGTTTGACCGGATGCCGGGCGCTGAAAAGATCAAAAAAATTCTGCAGGGGGATCAACCCAGACTGATTCCCTTGTTCAAGATGGAGTTCACCCGGTGGAGCGCCCGTGTGTATTCCCCGGCGGACGACTGGCGGTTGCGCTTGACGCTGGACAAAGGCCGCATCAGTGCCGGAGACAAAGTGGAGGAACTGTTCGAAGCGGAAATCGGGCTTGAGGAAGGAACTCCATACGATTTGTTGGCGTTCGGGGCGGAATTGTCAAGCTGTTTTCCCGTGATGCCGGAGGCGAAAAGCAAATATCGGCGGGGCTTGCGTCTGGCGGAACTGACGCCCGTGCACAAAGGCGCAGCCGACAATATCTGGCCATCATCGGTGGAAACATTTCTCGCCGAAGCAGTGGGAATTATGTTTAACGCTCTGGCAGCCTATTATTCAAACCCTGACAGTCCAGAAAAAGTGCACGATTTGCGTATTGCCCTGCGGAAATTACGATCTCGTCTTTCTTTCGCAGCGCCCCTATATTCGAAGACTGAGGGGGAGAACTGGAAAGAGGTTCTGCGAACCTGGAGTCGGCGCATGGCCGGGATTCGGGAATTGGACATGCTGCAGGCCGAGTGGAACGCGGCGACGGTGTACTTGGGGATCGAAAGCAGCCACGTCCTCTTGTCGCAATATTTACAGTCGCAAAGAAAAAAAGTGTCGGAGCCTTTTTATAAAGATGTCGAAAGCGGGAAAATGACGGCGGAACTGCTGGCGTTTTGGGCCTGGGGCGTCGGAAAAGTAACGCATATCGGGATGCTCAATACCGAATGGCGGGATTATTCGGTACGGCGTCTGGGCAGCTGGATGAAGAAGTTCGGGAAGCTGGCAGAAGAAGTCGATATTTCGGATGCAAGCGCGATGCATGCGATTCGAATCCGTGGCAAGAAGGCGCGTTACATACTGGAACGGCAGGTCCAGTGCGGGGGATCTCGCAAGAGTGTGCGACTGGCCGGGAAACTAAAACAGTTGCAGGAGTGTTTGGGAGAAATCCAGGATACCATCCAGGGCAGCAGTGTAATCCCAAAAATGGTTAAGGAAAATCAGAATACGGAGCTCGCCCGAGAAATCGGTGCTCTGGCGGGGTGGCAAGCCCGGCGCGGTTACGATGCCCGGCAACGATTTGAAGACGAGCGGGAGGAGTTTTACCAAGCCTTGAAACGATGGCTCAAAGAGTAAGGTGCGGAGGGATAACGTGAACGACAAGCCATTTGCGCACAATCCGGAACTGTTATTGGCAGCTCTGCTAGAGCTACGGGAGACTGTTTACACGGAAGGGTTGGCGAGATTCCGCGGATGGTATCCCGGCATTGAGCGGCTGTCTTTCATTCCCAGCGCTCTGAATCTGGCTTTTTATCTTGCGTTGCGGCGACGCGACCTGCGTGAACTGCAACGGGCGCTCAAACCGCTCGGCCTTTCTTCCCTGGGCCGCAGCGAAGCCGGGGCTATCGCCAATCTGGACGCAGTCATCGCTTCATTGAGTTGCATTGTGGGGCGTCGGGCTGAAGTGGGGATCCGGCATCCCCGGCCGGAAAAGTTTTACAAGGGAGAATGGAGTCTCAACCGTCAGACGAACCTGATATTTGGTCCCAAGCCGCCTGACCGCAAGGTCAGGATCATGGTGACGCTTTCTGCTCAATGTGCGACGGATTATCCGCTGGTCCGGCAGCTGATGTTCAACGGCATGAATATCGCTAGGATCAACTGCGCCCATGAAGACAGGGAGATATGGGGCGCCATGCTGGCCAACGTCCGGCAGGCGGAGCAGGAACTCGGCCTGCCATGCAAAGTTTTCATGGAACTCGCCGGTCCCAAGATCCGGATCGATCAGGTGAGACTATCCGGTGAAAATCCCAAAGTCGAGACTGGAAGCTTGATCGTTCTTACGGACGGCGAGCCGGAGGCTCGCGAAGGGGCGGTCGCTACGATCAACTGCAACTGGCCGGAAGCCTTGGAGTCGTTGCAAGTGGGTGACTCGGTCCATATCGACGACGGGAAGATCACCTGCAGGGTCGAGGCGCTCTTCATGACAGGTGTCCTGCTGAAAGTACTCGCAACCGCGAAGATGAAACCGGTGAAGTTAAAGAGCGGTAAGGGGCTGCATCTGCATTCCGGTCGAACGACGATGCCTGCGATTACAGACAAGGACCGGCAGGATCTGGATTTCATTGTCACAGCCGCCGATGCAGTGGGGGTTTCGTTTGTCAGGTCCGCCGAAGATATCTCGGCGCTGCAGGAAGAACTGGCCCGACGCACAGGGAATACCCGGCGCCGTTTGCCGATCATGGCGAAAATTGAGACATTCGACGCGGTCGAGAATCTGCCGGAAATCATCGTCCGGGCTGCCTCCCGGCATCCGATCGCGCTCATGATCGCCCGTGGCGATCTGGCGATGGAAGTGGGGTATGAGCGACTGGCCGAACTGCAGGAAGAGATTCTCTGGATCAGCGAAGCCGCCCATGTGCCGGTGATCTGGGCGACGCAGGTGCTCGAGAATCTCGTGAAGTACGGGACGCCTTCTCGGGCCGAGATAACGGACGCAGCCATGTCGGAACGGGCGGAGTGCGTGATGCTGAACCAGGGCCCCTATCTGCTGCAAGCCATAACCTTATTGGATGACATCCTGTCACGGATGGGCGGCCATCAACATAAGAAGTCGCCGCAACTGCGGCGATTGTCTTTGGCCAAAGATCTTGGCGCTGAAATGATAAAGTGAAACTGTGCGATTTTTGCCTGTAAAACCGGTTGAGATGATTCGGAATCAGATCAAAAGTTGCGAACAAATAAAAAAACGCAGGATCTAGTAAAAGCCATCAAAAAATACGCGGACAAGGGTGGCAAAGGCGAAAAAACAAGAATTATCAACATGGCGCTTAAAAAGTATCTGGTAGAAGAAGCTGCCAAAGAATAGATTGGACTAGAAAAGCAGAACCGCCGATTGAGATCGGCGGTTCTGCTTTTCTAGTCCATGGGCAACGGCTTTACCTCATAGGGAAAAAACAGCATCAGGTAGACGGGTGCTTTCCAGTGAAACAACAGGGCCTATCATACAGTTTGCGGCCACTGTGAATGTTAAAGAAATGAAAAGAACAAGTTACATTTTACGTAATTTTTATCTCGTGTTAACACAAGGCGAATTTGTTTGTGGCATAGTTAAAGCTAAGGAAGCCATAATGGCGATAAGTCTATTCGCGTAGAGGGAGGTGGCGGATGAAACCGGTAATCAGCGCAGGGTTATTGATGTACAAAATCAATCAAGGCGTACCGGAAGTTTTGCTGGGACACCCAGGCGGTCCGTATTATGCTAAGCGTGACGAAGGGGTTTGGAGCATCCCGAAAGGGCAGACGGAATCAGATGAGTCGCTCTTGGAAACGGCGATGCGCGAGTTTGCGGAAGAAACAGGGCTGGGGTCCCCGGTGTGCGATCTGCTATCGCTGGGGCATGTCACGATAGGGAAAAAACACATTCATATCTGGGCTTTTGCCGGTAACTGCGACGTGTCACTGCTTAGCAGTAACCTTTTTAGCATGGAGTGGCCGGCGAGGTCAGGAGTTATGCAAGAGTTTCCGGAGTTTGATCGGTTGGCCTTTTTCCCGCTACCGGAGGCGCGACGGAAAATTGAGCATTCACAAGGCGCATTTTTTGACAAACTGCTCTACCATTTGGCGTTGCCTGGTCAAAGGGCGATTTCTGCATAAAAACATCAATAGAGCGTAAGGAATATAGGGAAGGAGAAGATGAACGGATGGAAATTCGCGAAGGAAAGTACAGCTTGAAACTGGCGCAAAGCCCTGCCGATAAACAACAGACCTTCTGCCTGCGGCATCGTGTCTTTTGCGATGAACTGAATTATTCCGGGAACAACGGGGAATTTCAGGCGGATGCCGGCGAATCTGATGCTTACGATGAACTGTGCGAGCATTTGCTTGTCCGTGATGAAAACTGGAATTGCTGCGTGGCGACATTGCGTTTTTTGCCAGGCGGACGGTTGCCGGTTGGTAGCGGGTTTTATTCCGAACAATGGTTTGATATCGGTCAATTAAGTGAGAATCGCAGCCGGGTCCTGGAACTGGGGCGGGCCTGCATCGATGCTGCTTACCGGAACACGGTCGTGTTTCGGTTGCTTTTTGCGGGGGTAGGCGAATATCTGCGGCTGATGCCGCACGACTATTTGATTGGGCTTACCACACTGCCGACGGAAGCTCGGGCGAGCTTGCCCGAAATATCCGCCTATCTGCGGGGGAATAATGCGATTTACAGCAACTTCGGCATTCAACCGAAAAAAAGGAGCGATTTGCAGCCGGAGGAATTTGCCGCGACTGCTATTAGCGAAATTAGTCAACGTCATGTCCTCAAGAAGATGTCGACCATGATGTTGGCTTACTATAAATATGGAGCGAAATTTGTCGGCGAACCCAGTGTGGACGTTGATTTTGACCCGCCTGTGTTTGACTACTTCACGATTTTCGATGCCCATCAATTTCCTTCCTGGGTCCTGTTGGGAAAACATTCGGCTTGAAAGCTGCACTTCAGATTTGGGCGGCGCGGCTGATTGTGTTTTGGATCGACCGGGGCAGGCGACATATTCATATGGACCGTTGCGCCATGAGCGGCATAAAACCGCCCTATATCGTGCTCGCCAATCATACCTCGAATTTTGATCCGGCGCTGGTGCAAGTCGCCATTGGTAACGATGTTTGCCGCTTTATGACTTCAAACTATTATTTTCGTTTGCCGCTGATCGGTTATATTTTGCGTAAGTGGGGCGTCATTCCCAAAATACAATTTTCACCGGACTTGCGGGCATTGCGCGGGGCGCTGAACGTCCTGGCACAGGGCGGCGTTGTCGGAATTTTCCCCGAAGGCCGCCGCTCGGTTGATGGCAGGTCGTGCGATTTGTCGGTTTCCCTTGCCCGGTTCTTGCAGAAGGCGCAAGTAGAGGTTGTAGTAGTGAACATCGACGGAGGCTATTTTTTGTGGCCGCGCTGGGCGAAAAAATGGCGATCGGCGAGAGTGGAGGTTTCAGTGCACCGGTTATTTACACAGGCAGAGCTTCAAACCTGCAGTGAGCAGGAAATCCATGACTGGATCAAACAGAAACTATCTTATAACGACTATCGCTGGCTGAACAACGCCGGCGCCAAACTGATTTCACCGCCGTCAACGGAGGGGTTGCATAAGATTTTGCACCATTGTCCTCGTTGTTTGGCGCAACGAGTTATGCAAAGTAAAAAAAACAGACTGTTTTGTATAGCCTGTCAAAATTCGGCCCATCAAAATGAGTACGGGAAGCTGGAGCCGCAAGACGAGAATTGTATTGCCTTTCCCGATCCGGTGCAGTGGAATGCGTGGCAGCGCGCGCAGCAATCTGAGCGAATTCAACGGGGACAGGCGGATTTTCGCGCGACGGTCAGTGAACTACGCGTTGCTGATAAGTATCGCGGCGGATACCGGCGCTGCGGGCGCGGTGAACTGGTGCTGCAGCAGGCCGGACTGACATTTTCCGGTGTGATCGATGGTCAAGACGCCGAGATGTTTTTCCCGATTGCCCACGTTCCGGCTATTTCTACCGAATTTGGCTTTGATTTTGAAATTTGCGATGCGACGCACGCCTGGTGGTTTTTCCTGCTGGAAGCACAGCAGACAATTATTTTGGATACGTTGATTTCGCTATATCACGAAAAATGCGGAGCCGCTTTGTGAAAACACACGGGAGCCTCCAATTGGAGACAGGTTGATCCTGGTCTGCAGCCATTGTTGCACCGAATATTTATGCCGAATTCATCACAACTTAACATTTCCATAACAACAATTTGAAAACGGCAATGTAAACTGATAGTGAGAAAAAGACAACATTTCGAATCCGATAATGGGGTGTATGGAGGATGGGAAAGTGTTTATAGTCAGAACCATTCCGGAACTGCAGGAAGTGGTAGGGCACAGTCCCCGCGAAGTGATGGTGATTGGCGCTTTGGCTCTCAAAATTGTGGAAAAACGTGATGGACATGCTGTAGGCAATATCAGCAGAGTCTCATCTGAAGAAGCTTTGCCCAGCCTGCTTGCCGATTTTACCCTTCATACTGTCCGCGATAGCAGTGAAAAGGTAATCGCCGCTGTTTTTCAGCAGCGCAAAATTAATAACGGGCTTGCGCGGGATGAAGTGATGACGATTCCGACTCCACGGAACAGGCAATAGAGGAGGGGTACAAATGGGACTGGAATCCGCCCAGTTATTTTTCGAGAGACTAAATACGGATAAAGGGTTTGCCAAAGCCTACAATGAGTGCAGAGATCCTTACGCCCGACGTGCTTTTGAAGAAAGGGAAGGGTATGAGTTTTCCCTCGGGGAAGCAAGGCGCGCAAGTGGCCTGAAGCTGGAAGTAATCGGTTGCTGGTCCGGCGATAAGCCAGGGTTGGAAAACACCAGACGGGCACGGAAATATATGGGCTTGAAAATCGATCGCAAATTCGCTTGACGGCTGAAAAATAAGCGCTCCCGGGCTGCGAAAAATTACGAGGAGATGAGACGACGTGAAGCTTCCGGAAGTGAAAGAGATTGCCAGGAAAATGGAAATCCGCCTGGGAAAGATGAATAAAACGGAGCTGATCCACGCAATTCAAGTACAGGAGAACAATACACCCTGCTTTGGCAAGGGTGGGGATAACTGTGACCAGGAAAAATGCCGTTGGCGCGAAGACTGCGTACTTGGATAAAATTCTTTATGATCCTCAACGGGGAAAATTTATATCAGGGGGCTTGTCGATGCGCGAGACAATCACTGTTAATCGAATCATCCAATGTTCTTTGGTCGCAAAAGAAGTGGCCCAACAAATATCGGCATATTATCTTACCGAAGACGGAAAGGCGGATGCTAGCGAGATACTCACAAAGTATTGCAGCGGTTGCTCTACCTGCAAGAGTTTGGATTGCCAGTTTGTCATCGGGGTGGCGGGAAAAGTTTACACAAAATCGTTAGAGAGCATCTTTCCAAGTTCTCGACAGTAAGTCAGAAGTTCAATACAGGCTGCAGGCTCTCCGAATAAAAAGCGGCGAGCCTTTTTTCAGTTCAGAACCGGACGGAGAAATGATATACTATTTTCAATGAGCAGAACGAACTGACGAAAAAAGCCTCGCGCCAATTGGACATGGGCTTAGAACCTGGAGGAAAATAAAACATGGAAACCTTGATCAACATTAATAAAGCGATTTTGCACATATTGGATTTTAACTCGAATTTGACCGTTTTTTCCGAGCAGGAACTGGAGCTGGGCAGCAGTGGGGTGTTCGATTTTCTGATGAAGCACCTGGAAAAATCCTATGAGGACTCCGGCTTGAAACATGGAGCGTTTAGCGAGGTCAGCCGGTTGCAGCCGCAATTGGCTGCTTATGCCGCCGGCGAACTCGGGTTCGTTGAATTTTCCGGCCAGATTGCCGGGACCATGTATGAAGCGATTGCCCGCTCGGATAACCAGGTGTCGGCGGATGTTCTGATTTGCGACATTACAGCGAATGGGGAGCGAGTGCTCGCGATCCTGAAATGCAACAACCGGATCGGGTACACGCACCAAGTGGCGCAGGAGGGAACCGGCATCCGCAACCAAATCATCAATCATTACGCGATTCTGCCGAATCCGTCGCAAAAATTGGATGAATATGCGTTCGTCGGGGTGGATTCGCAGGAGATTCGCTTCGTGGACAAGAAGTGTTCGATTGACGGGCAGGAGGTCTATGTGTTGCCGGAACTGGTGCTGGAGTGCAGCTCCCGCATCTCACAGAAAGATACGATCAAGAAGGTGACGGCCATTACCCGCAAGGTGGCGGAAGAGCACGGCGAGAATTCGGGTATCGCGGTGTCCCGGGCCAAGACCTTCATCATCGAGAATACGGAAGTGTCGGAGTATCTCGATCCGGTGGAGCTGGGGAAAGAGGTGTTCGCGGCCTCACCGCTCATGCAACAGGAGTATCAGCAGCAAGTCGATCAGGCCGGGATCGCCGGGGCGGTCAAAATTGACCGTAATCTGGCGGTGCGCACAGGCAAGACCCATAAGATCAAAACGGATACCGGCATCGAGATTTCCATTCCGGTGGACTATTTTCAAAACAAGGACTTTGTGGAGTTCATCAACAATCCCGACGGCACGCTGTCGATATCGCTCAAGAATATCGGGAAGTTGCTTAGCAAATAGAGTTCCGCGCTTATTATTCCGAAAATTGGCAGGAATTCGTAAACCTGCCGGGAATTTTATACAATCAGAAGCACTTTTCCGTGTCTAAAACTTTGGGTTTGGGGGCGCTGTGCGATGCGATCACGGAAGCAAGACGGGTTCGATGCGCGTCAACTGAGACAGCGGGCAGAGGATATCGACAGGGAAAGCATCAGGCAGGCGCCGGAAATGATGGAGGCGCTTTCGCCGGAAGCGGCCTGGAAATTGCTGCACGAACTGCGCGTTCACCAGCTCGAGCTGGAAATGCAGAACGAGGCTCTGCGGCATGCGCAAGAGGAGCTTCATGGTGGCCGGGACCGGTACTTTGACTTGTATGATTTGGCCCCGGTCGGTTATTTTTTGCTGAGTGTTCAAGGGTCGATCATCGAAGCCAATCTTACTTTCGCGACCATGTTGGGGTTGGCGAAGGCGGAGTTGCTTAATAAGCCATTGCACCAATTTGTCTTTCATAACGATCAAGATCTCTATTATCTTCAATACAGGAAGTTGTTCGAAACCAGCGTACCCTCCACCTGCGAACTGCGTTTGGTGGGAAATAGCGGCGCTCGGTTTTGGATACGTCTGGAAATGAATTTGGCGCAGGAACTCGATGGAGTACCTGTGGTTCGCGCAATGGCAATCGATATTACCCAACGCAAACAGATAGAAGAAGCGCAACAACGCAGCATCGAAATGCAGACTATCCTGAGGGAAATTGCCGAGGCCGCGATCGTGTTGTCGCTGGACGATCTTTATAAAGTGGTGCATCTGCTGGTGGTGCGGGTGTTGTCGGCCGAGCACTTTCTCATCAGTCTTCTGGATGATGCCTCGAGTGAAATCGTGGTGGCCTTTCGCGCTGATGCGGCGGATGACATTCCGGTGCGGCGACCGATTGCCAGGGGTTTTACGGAATATGTCCTGCGACTGGGCCGAACCGTCCACCTGACAGGCTCCGATATGGCCCGGTTGCGCGATAAGGGCGAGTATGTGTTGACGGAAGGCCAAACGGCTAAGGTTCAGGAATATCTGGGGGCGCCACTGACGGACTCCCAAGGGACGCCTTTTGGAGTGATTTCGTTGGTCCTGCTGGGTGCAACCCAAACTTTCCAGAAGGAAGACTCCGAAGTTCTTTCCATCATCGCCGCTCAGGTTTCTCTGGCAATTGAACGCAAGCAGATGCAGACTGCTCTGACCGCTAGCGAAGCACGCTTTCGAACGCTCGTGGAAAATGTTAATGATATTGTTTACTCAATTACACCGGAAGGCGTGGCCACCTATGTGTCCCCCAACTGGACGGAAGTGTTGGGCCATGGGCGTAGTGCGATCATCGGCCAGCAGTTCACTGATTTTGTGCATCCCAGCGATCAGGCCGATTGCCTCGCAGTTTTCAATCAAATGGTTCTAACCGGAGAGAAGCACAATGGGGTCGAAATCCGTGTGCGTCAAGCGAGCGGAGAATGGCGGTGGTATATCTCAAGCGCCAAACCTGTTCGTGATGCTGAGGGCAAGTTTGTTTCCATCATCGGTATATTGCATGACATTGAGGCCCGCAAAAGGGTGGAGACCGCACTGCAATCCAGCCAGACCCGCTATCACGCACTCATTGAGCAGTCCTTCGAAGCCTTGGCGTTGATAGATCTCGAGACCCGGGAAATCGTGGAGGTCAATCACCGGTTTAACGAGTTGCTTGGCTATTTCCTGCCGGCGGATGCTCCTCTTTGCGTGAATGAAATTGCGATGGATCTACGGTCGAACATAGATAGACTCTACACTTCTCTGTTAGCAGGAACGCAACGTGTCCTGCCAACTGAAGCCAGGACCTATCGTCACAAAAACGGTACGCTGATATGTGTGGAACGTGCAGGGACCACCATCAACATTGACGGCCGGAAGTATTTGCTGGCCAGCCTGCGCGACACGGCAGAGGAACGCCGCCGCAGCGCCGAGCTGGCCCGGGATGTCGAGGTCGCCCGTCAGGTACAGCGGGCACTGTTGACGGAACTGCCTGTTTCACCTTTGGTAGCTGTCCGAACTCTCTATTACCCTTCCCATTTCGTGAGTGGCGACTCCTATCACTTGGGGTGGCTCAATGAAGGGACTTTGTTGCGCGGCTACCTCGTCGACGTGTCCGGGCACGGACTGGCCACGGCACTTCAGACGGCATCCTTCAGCGTATTGCTGCGGGAGGCTGCGACATCCAAGTTATCGCTGCATGGACAAATGAAGCGCATCAATGCTCGCGCGGCCCGATGTTTCACCGAGGGTTCCTACGCCGCATTGTTGGGTTTTGAGCTGGATTTGTTCCTGAAGGAACTACGGTATGTCGGGGCCGGGATAACGCAGTTTTTTGCTAACGGACAGAAGATTGAAACACCGGGCATGTTCGTCGGGATGTGGGATGATCCGAAGTTCATAACGGGTGTTTTGCCCATATCGCCCGGCGACACTTTTCATTTTCTTACGGATGGTTTTTCTGATGCATTGTCACAAGCGGAGAATCGAAACTTCTGGTCGCCGGGCGGTAAGGATTTTGATGCGGACATGGCGTCGCTGGTGGGACTGGCGGAGAACGGTGAACTGCGTGACGATGCAACGGGGGTATGTTTGAAAATTGAAAGGTCATAAACTGTACGTAAAAAAGACACATGTAGCAAAAACAGACACAATGAACGGAGAGGAATCCTTTGCTAGAGCCGTTTCGCTCTTGGCACGTTGCTTGCATGGATAGGGATACGGGACACTGCAAGGAGGGGTAAGCATGGGAGCCATTGTAGCGAGTCACAACGAATTCAATCTGGATCACCGCATGAAACTGGCGATGGATACTCCGTTCGAGGGAATTCTGTCGTTCGACGAGGCTGGCGCGATTTTCTTCGTCAATAATTTTTTCGCGGATATGTTGGGGCTGACGCAGCCGGAACTTTTGGGCCGCAAGGTCTGGGACGCACTGCCTGGAACCTCCCTGTTCGACACGGTGGTTCAGGGCTATTCTCTTTGGGGCGATACGATTTTGGTCAACGGGCATGAATTGCTCGTGGCTCGATTCCCGATCAAGGAAGAGGGTAAAGTAGTCGGCGCCATCGTGAAGACGATTTTCCCCGATCAGACCATTGCCAAGGAGATTGCCAATAAAGTCTGGCACTCCAGTCGTTTGGGCAATTGTCAGCCGCAGACTCTCTGCACCTGCCAGAATATTATCGGCGAAACGACGCCGATGCTGTATGTCAAGAAGCTGGCCCGCAGGGCGTCGCGCACCAGCTCGACTCTCTTGATCACCGGGGAGAGCGGCACAGGCAAGGAAGTCATCGCCCAGGCCATCCATACCCGGTCCGTCCGGCGTGAACGGCCCTTCGTCAGCGTGAACTGCGCGGCGATTCCGGAAAATCTGCTGGAGTCCGAACTGTTCGGCTACGTGGAAGGTGCGTTCACCGGCGCCAAACGCAGCGGCAAACCAGGCAAGTTCGAGTTGGCCGACGGCGGCACGATCCTGCTCGATGAGATCGGCGACATGCCCTCTTATATGCAGGTGAAATTGCTGCGGGTGCTGCAGGAGAGGGCGGTATGGCGCGTGGGGGCGACAGCCCCGACCCAGATTGACGTGCGGGTCATGGCTTCAACCAATCAGGATCTCGGTCGACTCGTGGCGCAGAATAAATTCCGTCAGGATTTATATTACCGGCTGAATGTGCTGCAGATTGAGATGCCCCCCTTGCGGGACCGCTTGGATGATTTGCCGATGCTGCTGCAGGGGCTCATTCTCAAGATCAATCAACGCATCGGTTCGGATGCTCGGACCGTAACGCCGGAATCGCTCACCATCATGCAACAGTACAATTGGCCGGGTAATGTACGGGAACTCGAGAATCTGCTGGAACAGGCGATCAACTGGAGCGCCGACCAAATCGTGGATGTGCGGGCTATTCCCAATCCGCCCTGGCAGTCGGAAACCCGGGCGCGCCCGGTAACTCTGAATTTCAATGGCTTGAAGGGGACGATCGAAGAAGCGGAAAAAAGCCTGATTCAGAATGCGTTGATGAAATCTAGCGGGAACAAGGCGCAGGCCGCCCGCGTTCTCAATATGCAACGGTCCGTGTTATATAAGAAATTGGAACGCTACAATCTCGGCTAACTGTCCGCGAAAGCGACAGGTGTTGCGGTAGGCTACGGAAGGAGAGGCTCCACCCTGACGGGTGGACACCTCTCCTTTTCCTTGTAAAATGAGGCTTTTCAGACAATTGAGGTAAATTGGCACGATACTTGCAATTGGTAGTGGGCAACTGATGGCCATCAGTAATCGGCAGACTTGAAGCAAGCGAAAAGGGGGAAAAATTAATGTCCAAGTTCGAGAATAAACTCAAAACGCTGGATGAAGCTCTGGCAGTAATTCCCAAGACGGATTCGGTCATTATGATGGGAGGTTTTGTCGGTGCGGGCGAACCCACCTGTTGCATCGACTGGCTGATCCAGAACCAAATTTCCGGGATCACACTGATCACAAATGAACCGGGCCTCGGCGGATTCGGCCGGGCCATGCTGTACAAGAACGGGCTGGTGAAGGAAATCATTTCTTCCCATGTCGGCACGACGCAGGAGTCTACGGATGAATATCTGAAGGGCAACCTGAAAGTCGAGCAATTCTATCCAATGGGAACCTGGATCGAAAAAGTTCGGGCTGGAGCCATGGGCCTCGGCGGTGCGCTGATTCCCGTCGGCGTTGGTATTCTCGACGAACCCGGCTTGTTCGCGGATTTGAAAGAACCGAAAGTCGTCATCGAAGTTAACGGAATCAAATGCTTCGTCGAGCCCCCCCTGCGTGCGCCGGTCGGACTCGTCAAAGCATGGCGCGCCGATGAAATGGGGAACCTCGAATATCGTCTGACCAGCATGAACTGCAATGCCATGGTTGCGATGGCGTGCGATTATACAATTGCTGAAGTGGAAGAGATCGTGCCGGTCGGAACGATTCCGCCGGAACGCGTCGGAACGCCTGCGCCATTCGTCCAGGCAGTCGTCAAGGGCCTGAGTCTGGCGGAACATGATGATCGTTACCGTCAACATTGGCTGAAAATCGGCAAACTGGCTCCCGAGAAATAAGAGGAAAGACTGGAGGAGGAATCACAGATGGATGCAAGAGTGCTCATCGCCAAACGCGCCGCCATGGAATTGGAAAATGGTCAACTGGTAAATCTGGGCTTCGGAATGCCGACCCAGGCGTCGAATTATCTGCCGGAAGGCGTTAAAGTTATGTTTCATGCCGAGAATGGAGTTTTCGGCGTCGGCCCCAAACCTACGGCTTCGGCCGCAACAGCCGACATGACTAATGCCGGATCGGAACCGGTGACGTTGGCCCCGGGAGCTGCGATTATGGATCTGGCGACTTCGCTCGGCGCAATGCGCAGCGGGCTGTTGGATGTTACCATCCTGGGCGCGTTGGAAGTTGACCAACTGGGTAATATCGCCAACTGGGCCGTCAACCGCAATGGAAAATGGTGGCCCGGCATCGGCGGAGCGATGGATCTGTGCTACGGCACCAAGAAAGTCATTGCTTGCCTGATGCATGCCGACAAGAGCGGCGAATCCAAGATCATGAAGAAATGCACCTTGCCGCTGACCGGCAAAAACTGCGTCAGCACGATCATCACAGATAAAGCGGTGTTCGGAGTAGGCGACGGCGTCCTCATTCTCAAAGAGCATGCGCCGGGTGTGACGCTTGAAGAAATTCAGCGCCTCACCGACGCGGACTTCATTATAGCGGATACGTTTTGTGAAATGAAACTGGACTGAACGGGAGGGGATTCTACTGTGGCTCAAACGGCAGAAGCGGTGCTGGGTAGTGTCAAGCTATTCGCAGCGCAAAAACTGAAGCCAATTGCCCGGGACCTGGACGTCCAGGGACGATTCCCGGAGGAATTGTTGGGAGACATGCGGGAGGCCGGACTGTTCGGATTGAACTATCCGGTGGAATGTGGCGGGGGCGGCTTGGATTCAGTCGCCACCCACCAGGCGCTCGCCGAGCTGGCCAAGGCCAGCGCCGGCGTCGCCCTGACCCTGCATGTTCACTATATGGCCGTCGATGTCCTACTCAAGTTCGGCACAGACGGACAAAAACAGAAATATTTGGCGAAACTTCTCGCCGGGCAGCACATCGCAGCCTTCACGATCAGCGAGGGACATGCCGGCTCCGATGCGGCTGCGATCAGCGCTTCGGCCCGGCCTGACGGCGACGGTTGGCTGCTAAACGGAACGAAATATTTCTGCACCAACGGCGGCCTCGCCGACTTGTACATGATTGCGTTCAAAACCAATGCACAGGCAGGCGCCAAGGGAATCAGCCTGTTCATCATCGAGAAAGGCGCGCACGGATTTTCCATTGGCCGCTGCGAGGAAAAGATGGGGTGCCGTAGTTCGGTGACTACCGGACTCGTGTTTGAGAACTGCTTCGTGCCGGGCGAGAATCTGCTCGGAGCTGTGGATGAAGGATTCAAGCTGGCGATGTACGGCCTGACCGGCGGACGGCTGGGCATGGCGTCCATGGGTCTTGGTATCGCCGAAGCCGCGCTGGAGAGCGCAGCGGACTATGCGAATAAACGCGTGGCTTTCGGTAAGCCGCTGACGGCGCTGTTTGCCGTGCAGGAAATGCTTGCCGACATGTATGTGGCGCTGGAGAGCACCCGGCTCGTCGTCAACTCGACAGCCGCGCTGCGCGACTCCGGCCGGGACTATTCCTTGGAGACCTCCGTCGCCAAGATTCATACCGCCCGCGCGGCGGAAGAGATCTGCCATAAGGCGGTCCAGATCTTCGGCGGACATGGCTACATGAAGCAAAATCCGGTGGAACGTTACGCCCGCGATGCCCGCTTGATGGATATCGGCGTGGGTGCCTCGGAAGTGCTGAAGATGGTCGTGGGCGGCGCGGTCGCACGAAAATACGCAACCAAACCAACAGGCTAGAATAAAGGAGAAATGAAGCGTGGAATACATCGTTCGCAGAAAGTTTGACAGCAAACTGACCACCGGTATCGTAGGCGTGATCCTCTGCTTCCTATACGCGATGGTTTACTGGCCGATTTGGGCCTTTGCCGCCAAAGCGATTATTTCGGCTACTGCAGCCAAAGGCCTTGCCCTTGTCGATGCCAAGACCTCCAGCAAGTTTATCGCGGTTTTCGCTGAAGGAACATTTTTCTGGTGCAGTATCAATGCCTGGATTTGGCAGACCCTTATCTTCGGCAACTACGCCAAATACAAATGCGGCGAACTGCAACCCAAAGCCGGAATTTGGTATACTTTCCTCAGTTTTGTCTGCGGCAGCGCCGCCTATCTGATCGTCGTTTCCTTCATCGGACTGTGGTGGAAACCGTTCAGCCTGTCGCTGATGTTCTCGCCCCAGACCGCAGCCGATGTCCACTTGGCCATCGAAGGCTGGGAAGCTTCCAACTTCTATGTTTTGCCGGTGATCATCGCCCAGATCCCTTTCGTATCCCTGTTTGGGAAGAAACCTTGGGCTGGGATGCTGAAACCGCCCTATGACGGGGCCGCCGTCATGATGACAAGCTCATTTGTCGCCCTGCTCGTTTGGGTCGGCATGTTCATTCCGAGCTTCTTTCCACTACAGATGGGCGGTCATGCGATCACGAGCCAACCGCTCGGCTCCTGGCCGGCAGTGCTGGCTTTCTGTCAAGGGTTTATTTTCTGGTTTTTGATGCCCGCTGAAGGCGGCGAGGGTTATCCCTACAAAGCCATCACGGCGAAACAGCCTTGGATGGGGCTCTCCGGCGTGGTGATCGCTCTGGTTTGCGGCGGCTTCCTGATGCCTCGGTTCTATGTCGCGATGATCGGGGCGTTCAATATTAATCCTGGCGTCAATCCGCTGATTACCGCCGCTTCGCTGGAACTGTCCATGATCGTGTTCCTGCTCTGCTGGCATCACCTGTTTGACGATTATCCCGGCGTGGATATCGCGCCGAACCTTGCCAACCGGATTCTGACTCGCATGGTTATTTGGGTCGTGGGCGGCAGCGCCTTTGGGTTTGCCTGGCTCCAAGTCTACAAATTCCTGCCTTTTGCGGGTAATGATCTGGGAATGGGCTATCCCGTCATGGGAATCCTGGCCGGCCAGTTCGCGCTGCTCATGGTGTTCCTGTATTTCAACACTTTCTTCGATAAATGGCCGCTGGTCTGGAAAGAAAGCGCAAGCGGCAAATAAGTTGAGGACAGTGAAACTTCTACAAGGATAGTAACAAGATAAAATTAGCCCTCTGTCGACGTAAGCTCTCGGCAGGGGGCTAATTTTATCAGCGGATACTCGCAAAAAAAACTTCAGAAAAATTATCATACCTGATTGACAAATAAAATCAGTGAATGATATTATTGACTTAAGTCAGTCATAACTGATCGGCTAAGGAGGTAACATGGCAAGAATCACGAAAGATCCGCAAGTCCGCATGGCGGAAATCCTCGATACCGCAGAAGAATTGTTTTATGCCAAGGGCTATCATGAAACGCAGATCAGCGACATTGTAAAAAAGATTGGCGTGGCTCAGGGAACTTTCTACTACTACTTCAAGTCCAAGGAAGAAATTTTGGAAGCGCTGATCGCGCGTCAAATACAGGGCATAGCGAATAAGGTAGAGCAGTTGGTGGCGGACAAAAGGCTAGGGCCGCAGCGGAAGCTGGAACTGGTTTTGAAATCGATGTTTCGCACCATCCGCTATAAAGACGGATTGCTGTTTGAGTTTTTGTACAATGACCAGTACCTGCATCTGATGGATAAATTGGTGAATAAAGGCAAACAAATTATTGCGCCATGTTTGACACGCGTGATTGAAGAAGGCCAGGCACAGGGAGTTTTTCACGTCGAGCACCCTGCAGTTGCACAAGTTTTTGTCGGCAATATCATGCACAGCATTTTTGATGCCGCGTATGAAAAGGTCTCCGCTGCAATGTATGCGCACTATCTGGAAATTGCAGCAATGTTGATTGAGAAAACTTTGGGGCTTGCTGAGCACTCATTAAAATTGACGCAGGACGAGTAGCTGCCGTCGAAGCGAAACCACCTCCAATAGTTGGAGCACTTCGACGGTATTATTTTAACAACCAACTGACTAAAGTCAGTCAAATATAATTTGAAGTATGGGAGCGGATAGGATGAATGCCAAAGGTCAATTGCAAAAATTAACGGAGAATTTACTGGGAGGCTTGAAAGGGCTGAGCGACACTTTACAGGGCTTCTGTTCTGGCAAGAAACGAGGGGCGTTTTTAGCGGGAGCCGTGTTGATCGTTGGGGTAGCGGGCGGTCTGTTTTGGCATAGCCAGCACAAGTCGGTAGCAGTAGCCCAAGAGCAAATGTTGGTGCGAACGCAAAAAGTTGTGGCAGCCGGGGCAAAAAACGTGAACATTTATTCCGGTGAAGTGCGTGGCCGCTATGAGAGTCAGTTATCTTTCCAAGTGGGCGGGAAAATTACCCGCCGTTTTGTTGAACTGGGCAGCAAAGTCCAGCCGGGAGATGCTTTACTGCAAGTCGACGCCAAAGACATCCGCCAAACCGTCAATATTGCTTCGGCCCAGGTTGCCTCAGCCGACTCGCAGCTGAAACTGGCGGCCAACAATCTGGAACGTTACCGCCAGCTATACGAAAAAGGCGCTGTCAGCAAGGCGCAATACGACCAATATCTCAGCGCTTACGAGGTAGCAGTCGCTGCGGCGCGGCAAGCTTCCGCGCAATATGCGCAAGGGGCGAACCAACTCGACTACAGTGTTTTGCAAGCTGATAAAGCCGGTGTTGTAGCGGCGATATCGGCAGAAGTCGGCCAAGTGGTGAGTTCAGGGCAGACGATTGTGACACTGGTTCAAGACGGTGAGCGCGAGGTGGAAATCAGCGTGGCGGAAAGCCGTCGCGCCGAATTCCGCGAAGGAATGGCTATGAAAGTGAAATTGTGGGCGATGCCGGAGGGCGTGATCAAGGGAACTGTACGTGAAATTTCGCCGGTTGCCGATTCGGTGACGCGCACCTATCGAGCCCGCATAGCGCTACATCAGCCGCCTGCCGAAATGACGCTGGGGATGACGGCGGCGGTGGAATCGGCGGATCAGACTTCCAGTTCCGTAATCTCCTACGAGATCCCCCTGTCGGCGTTGTATCAATCCGGTAGCCAGCCCTCAGTCTGGATTGTACAAAATGACAACGTGACTTTGCGGTCGGTCCAGACGGGAAGTTTCGGCAAAAATACGGTTCAGGTTATCAGCGGCTTGCAATCCGGTGATACGATTGTGACCGCTGGCGTGCAAAAGCTGCGTGAAGGGCAAAAAGTCCGGCTGGCTGGCGAGGGGCTGCAATGAAAGGATTTAACTTAACGGAATGGTCGCTTAAACACAAAGAACTTGTATACTTTTTTATTGTCCTGACTTTTGTCGCCGGTATTTTTTCCTATCAAAAGCTGGGGCGCATGGAGGACCCGGATTTCACCATCCGCACCATGCTTGTCAGTGTTAGCTGGCCGGGTGCATCGGCGCGCGAAGTTGAAGAACAAGTTACGGATAAAATTGAAAAAAAGCTGCAAGATTTGCCGAATCTGGATTATTTAAAAAGCTACTCCAAGCCTGGACAGTCGCTGATTTATGTGAACCTCAAGGAGGAGGCGGTTGCGGAAGCTCAGGTCCGGCCACTTTGGCTGGAAGCGCGCAACCTGGTGAATGACGCCAAGGGGTCGCTGCCGTCCGGTGTTGTGGGTCCATTTTTCAATGATCGGTTCGACGATGTGTTCGGTAATGTGTATGCGCTGACAGGTGACGGCTACAACTACGAAGAACTGCGCGAGCAAGCCGAAAAGATTCGCCGGACACTGATTGGCATTCAATATGTAAAAAAAGTCGAGTTAGTTGGTGAGCAAACCGAAAAAATCTATGTGGAAATGGAAACGGTCAAGCTGGCGCAGCTGGGTATCGGCCCGACGGATATTACGTCGGCGATTCAAGCGAACAACGTCATGACGCCGTCAGGCATGCTGGAAACATCGACCGATGATGTGTATCTCAGAGTCAGCGGTATGTTTGAAAGCATCGAAGATTTGAAAAGCTTGCCGATCCGCGCCGGTGGCAGGAACTTTCGGCTGGGCGATATCGCTAAAGTAGAGCGCAGTTTTGTTGAGCCCATGGATGGAAAGTTTTTCTTCAATGGACAACCTGCGATTGGTATTGCGGTGTCGATGGAACGGGGCGGCAACATTCTTGACCTAGGCAAAAATTTACGCGCGCAGGTGGGGCGTTGGCAGCGAGATTTGCCTGTGGGCATGGAACTGCAAACGGTATTTAACCAGCCTCAGGTAGTGGAAAGCTCGATCGGTGAATTTACAAAATCTTTGGCCGAAGCGATCATTATCGTGCTGCTGGTTAGTTTTGCCAGTTTGGGCTTTCGTTCCGGCTTGGTCGTCGCTTTTTGCATTCCCTTGGTTATCGCAGCAGTATTTGCGATGATGAAGATTATGCATATTGACCTGCACAATATCTCCCTCGGCGCCTTGATTATTTCTCTCGGGCTGTTGGTGGACGATGCCATCATCGCGATTGAAATGATGTCGGTGAAGCTGGAACAGGGCTGGAGCCGGTTTGATGCAGCCTGCCACGCCTATACCGTAACCGCGTTCCCGATGCTGACAGGTACTTTGATCACTTGCGCCGGCTTTATTCCCGTTGGTTTTGCGCCGGGCATGGCCGCTGAATATGTCGGCAGCATGTTCTACGTGATTTTGATTTCACTCCTTCTTTCCTGGATTGTGGCTGCGGTGGCAACGCCGCTGTTTGGCTACCAACTGATCCGACCGCCGCAGCATGAGGCGAAAAGTCATCACGACATGTACAATACGCGATTTTACAATAAGTTTAAAGGGATTCTCAATTGGAGTCTGCGGCATCGCAAATCAGTCTTGATCAGCACGGTCGTTTGTTTTATCATATCGCTTGGATTGATCAGCACAGTGCACGAAGAGTTTTTCCCAGCATCTACGCATCGGGAAGTGATTGTCGAACTCCGTCTGCCGGCAGGATCGTCCATGCAGGCATCAGAAACGGAGGTGCGACGATTTGCCAAACAGTTTGAAGGCGATCCCAATGTTGATAGCCTGTCTTTTTATGTGGGAGAAGGCGCGCCGCGGTTTGTGCTTACCGTCAACCCGGCTGACCCAATGGCTCATTTCAGCCAGTTGGTGATTTCAGCCAAAAACATGGAAGCGCGCACAGCGATACTAAACAAGGCGCAAGGGTTGCTGGCGACAGAGTTTCCTGAAGTTCAAGGCAACTTGAAAATAATCAAAAGCGGACCGTCTGAGCCGTATGGAGTGATGATCCGGGTTAGTGGCCCAGATCATGCAAAACTGCGCACGATTGCCGAACAAGTGCGGCAACGTATGGCGGCGAATCCGGAGTTGATCAGCGTAAACCTGGACTGGAATGAAAAATCAAAACTGGTCAGATTGAATATGGATCGCGACAAAGTTCGCCTGCTGGGGCTGAACAATCAAACAGTGGCGCAAAATTTGCAAGCGTTTTTGCCGGGGACGACAGTCGGCGAGTTTCGTGAGCGGGATAAAACGGTCGGCATCGATTTTCGCCTCGATTCCGCATGGCGGGAGGACTTGTCCAGGCTCAAAGACATAAATATTCATCTGGGGACAGGCAAGTACATTCCGCTGGAACAAGTCGCCACGATCAATAGTGAAATGGAGGATGGCCTCATTTGGCGGCGAAATCTGGTTCCCACCATCACGGCTCAGGCCAACACCATTCCCGGCATCGCGCCTGATTCCGCCGCCAAGAAGTTCTTTGAAACGCTCAAGGATTTGCGCGAGACTTTGCCAGCCGGCTACGAGCTCACTCTCGGCGGTTCGGCTGAGTCGAGCACCAAGGCAGCTGCATGGATGCTTGAACCGGCTCCGGTCATGCTGATCATAATTCTCATTCTGTTGATGCTGCAATTGGAAAGCGTATCCAAAACCATGTTGGTGCTGCTCACCGCACCGCTTGGATTGATTGGCGTGAGTATCGGTTTGCTGGTGACGGGCAAGCCAATGGGGTTTGTCGTGCAGTTGGGAATTTTGGCGCTGGCCGGAATTATTATGCGAAACTCGGTCATACTGATTGATCAAATCGAAAAACATATTGCAGCAGGGGAACCACCCTGGGCGGCGATCATTAACGCGACGATCTCCCGTTTCCGGCCGATCCTATTGACTGCCGCGGCGGCGATTCTCGCGATGATCCCGCTAGTCTCCAGTCTGTTCTGGGGGCCGATGGCGGTGGCGATAGCGGCGGGATTGTTCGGCGCCACGATTTTGACACTCATTGTATTGCCGACGATGTATGCCGCGTGGTTCAAAATTCGACAGGAATAAGTACCATTTGGGGGAGGTGCAGCCATGAAAAAATGGTTAATCTTATTTCTGCTCATGGGAGTGCTTTGTATACCATCGGTATCTTTTGCCGGGCCGAAAGAAGTCTATGAAGACGCTTACAAAATGCATTTGGCCGCAGGCGCAAGTGTAGCCGCCTACCATAATCGGATGGGGGAGATAGCCACTCGTTATCTGGAGCAGGACGGTTGGGAGATTACCCATTATGTTCAGCCGCAAAACCGGGCCGGGGCCAGATTCCTGATCGCAACCAAAGAGATGGAGCCGGACGTGCCACTCTATATTGTAGCCATCGTTGGCACCGAAAACTCGAAGGATGTCGCAATCGACCTCAAGACAAGTAAAGTATATTTTGCCGGGCAAAGCCCGGAAGAAATGACGGCCAATTCACTGCTCGACGATATACCGAACGATAAACCCAAAGTTCACCGGGGATTCAACGAGTATATCCAGGCTGGAGCAACCGCCGAACTGCGCACTCAAGGGACAGGTCCCCTGTTTTTGCCGGAACTGCTGCAAGCCAATTCCAAGTCGCACCTGCTGCTTACCGGACATAGCCTGGGGGGAGCGGCGGCTACGCTGGTGGGCGCACGGTTTATTGACATGGGCTTGGACCCAAATCAAATTGAAGTCATTACCTTTGGCGCACCCGCTGTCGGGAATGCGGCATTCGCGGAAAAATTCGATCCGGTGCTGAAACTGACCCGGGTTGTGATTGCCGGTGATCCGATTGTGACAGCCCTCCAAGGCCTTGTTGGCGGCTATCGGCAGTTTGGAAGCGAAGTCAAGTTCAAATTGCCGGTGACCCGTGATGATCCTCATGATTTGGCAGGCTATATGGATGGCGTCATGAAAAATCAGTATGACAAGCGCCGATTGGCAGTAGAGTCCGGGGCGGAACTGACAGGGACGACAAGCGCCAAACCGATGAGTGGTGAAAGAGTCTGCATCGCTCCGTTGAAGAATAAATTGCCGGAGTCATTGGCGGGAGAATTCTATTATATGCGGGAAGCCTTGTACGATGAATATCGCCAGACTCTGCCCAATGTCATCATTTCCGACGATAAAGCGAGCGAAAATTGGCTGGAAAATGCCGCTGCTGCCAATTGCCGCTGGTTAATAGCGCCGGAAGTGGAGTCGTCGCAGGTCCGGCAAGAAAAAAGAATATACTATATTACTACTTTTCAAATGGTGTATGACGTGGAAGACGGCAAGGAGGTGGATGTTGCGGTTTTTTCTACGGGAACTTTCAATCTAACTCCGTTGGAAGCCTTTGTAACTTCATTTAAAGGGATTACGAGCCATAAAAAGGGTTGGCTGAAACAATGAACCATATTTCGATTAATTCGAAGGATGATCTGAATAATACGCACCGAAAATCAATACAAGATAAAAGGAGAACGTATGAAACGACAGCAGCAAAAAATTAAGCTCAAGGTAGTAGTGGTGTTCTGTCTTGTGACGGCGGTTCTTTTCCAATGGATTAGTATCGGCAATGCAGCGCCGCTGGAACTGACACTGGATGAAGCCGTCAAAATGACACAGGTCAATAACCCGTCCGGCAAGATCGCCGTCTTCGACTATGAAGTCGCCAAAGGGGCGCTGACTTCAGCCCGCTCTTCACGCTGGCCGACCATCTCCGGAACCCATAACGACACCTGGACGATGTCGGGAGACCAAGCGAACCAAGCCGCGGGCCGGGACCCCGGATCGGTCACTGACCGTTTCACCAACAGCCTCAATGCCAGTTGGATCCTCTGGTCCGGCAACCGATACGAAAGCCAGATCTCGCAGGCCAAACTCGGTCTCGATTCCACCCAGTGGGGGATTGCCAAAGCGCGACAACAGCTTAAATATGACGCTACAACCGCCTACTTCAACTTCATGGCGGCCCGCGACTCCGTCGCGTTGAATCAGGAAGCGGTCCAGCGGCTGGAATCCTATCTGCGGGATGTCCGACTGCAGTTCGAGGTCGGCGTCGTCGCTAAAGTCGATGTACTCCGGACAGAAGTAGACTTGGCCAATGCCAGGCAAGCCCTCATCGTCGCGATGAATACCTACGACATCACCATGGCCACTTTGAATAACGTCGTCGGCCTGCCGCTCACCACTGAACTGAGCATCAAAGGGGACATGACCTACTCGAAATATGAACAGGCGCTCGCCGCCTGCGTAGACGCCGCCCTGCGGCAACGGCCGGAGATCAGCCAGTTGGGCGATGCGGCCAAGATCGCCCAGAAAGCAATCACGATCGCCAAGGCGGGTTATCTGCCGACAGTGTCGGCGGTCTATTCACCAGGCTGGTATGACAATACCTTTGCTGGCGGCAACAACTATAACTGGTCAGCCTATCTGCAGACAACCTGGACCTTCATGGACTCAGGCCTGACGGCCGGCAAAGTGAAGCAGGCCGTGGAAGGCTTCAATAAAGCAAAGGAACAGTTGAAACAGACTGTGGACAATATACAGCTGGACGTGAGGTCTTCGTATCTGAGCCTGAAAGCCTCGGAGGAAGCCATCCAGACGAGCACTGCCGCGGTGGGACTCGCTGAAGAAGATTACAAGATCAAAGTCATTCGTTACCAGGCAGGCGTGGGCACCAACCTTGACGTGCTGGACTCGCAGCTGGCGCTGACCACCGCCAAGAGCAACCTGCTTAAGTCGATTTACGCCAACAACACCTACCGGGCCCAACTCGAAAAATCCATGGGCATACCGGTTAAGTAATCCAAACTGTTCTTCACCATCAACCCCAATAAAATTTTTGCGAGGTACTGCTCATGAAAAAAACAGGGATCATCATTGTCGCGGCTTTACTCATGCTATGCATCACAAGCACCAGCTTTGCCGCAGTCAATAACAAGTATTTTCGAGCGGACAAACAATTCTTTGATGTTGAAAGCGGTCAATATTTCATCAACGGCAATATCGTCATTGCCCTCGAAAATGGCTATATTGCAGGCGATAAAGCTCAAGTCAAGCTTTCTACCCTTGAATTTTGGGGTACAGGCGGTTGGCTATTGAAACAGTATGACGTCATTTTCAAAGGCGACAGCGCTTATGTCGTTTATGGCAAAGATGTAGCAATGATTGAGGGTGGGGCAAATTTGCAACGACCTAACCTGCAAATCACTGCTGCCAAAGTCGATTATAACTGGAAAACGAAAATTGCCGAATTTAAAGAGAATGTCAAAGTTGTCAAAGCCGGCATGGCCCCAGTGACGTTTGACAATGTCAAATACAATGTGGAAACCAATGAATTCGTGAATTAAAAGGTTCGTGAATTAAATAGGGAAAAATATACTCTCACAGACTGACGTCGTTTTACAATGGCGTCAGTTTTTTTTTGTAAAGCGATGGAAACCCAATTAATGTTTGGGTAAACACAACTAATTGGCAGGATTTAAGTTTGCCGGGGGGGAACAGTATATATGAGGAAAGTTAGAATATTTTGATTACAAAGACCATGATTGCGTGTGGGTTGATATTTTCAGTAGGGGGGCGGTATTGCAAAGTACGCATGATGGGGTACGGCGTACTTCTGTTGGTAACTTCAGAGGATATCGGGGAAGAAAGGGAGCGGGATTCTGTTGAAAAGCATCCAGACGAAACTGACTGTGATCATTTTGGTTTTACTCACGATTGCCCTGGGAACGTTAGGTGGCTTGAATTATTGGAAGGCTCATTCCGTCGTTACCGAAGATATCACGACAAGCCTGCAAGTTTCAGCCACAGACTCCGCCGGAGGAATTGGCGAGTGGCTGGCGACCTGTAAGCTGGAACTGACCGGCATTGCAACATCACCCGTTATTCGCAATGCCAAAGTCGAAGAAATCGTACCCTACCTGGCTTATCTGGCCAAAGAACACTCGCGGTATGCGAACTACGGCTACGTGTTTCCGAATGGAACATTCTATGATAATGTCGGCTCAACCGGGAGTCTTATGGAACGCGATTATATTCAGCGAGCGCTGAAGGGCGAAGCCACGGTTTCTGATCCTGTTATTTCGCGGGGTACCGGCAAATTGGTAACGGTAGTAGCTGTCCCGGTAAAAGTGGGCGGGACGGTCACAGGCGTCGTGTTCGGCGCCATCAGCATGGAGGACTTGACCAAGAAGGTTTCGGCAGTCAAGGCGGGAAAAACGGGCTATGCCTATGTCATGCAAGCTGACGGCCTGGCCATTTTCCACCCCAGCCCGGACATCGCCATGAAGGTGAATGCGGTCAAGGACACTAAATTGCCGGAAGTATTACGCAATGTTAATACGCAAATCCTGAAGGGCGAAAAGGGCGTCGCTTCCTATACCTACGACGGCGTGGAGAAAATGGTCGCTTATGCACCTGTCCCTGGGGTGAAGTGGTATCTGGGAATCAATGTGCCAACAGCAGAAGTGACAGAGAGTATCTCGGGATTGCGAACCATTTCCCTGATTACGATCCTGATCGTATTGGCGCTCGCGGCGGTGATCATTGTGATGATTGCCCGACGCATCGCCAAACCGATTCAGGCGTTGGAAGCGGCGGCCAATCGCATCGCGGGCGGCGACCTCTCCCAAACCAGCCTGAACATTGAGTCCAACGATGAAATCGGGCGTCTAGCCAAGAGTTTCGAGCAAATGACCTCCAACGTGCGTTCTCTGATCAAACAGATTTATTCCAATGCGGAGCAGTTGGCCGCCTCCAGCGAAGAACTCACGGCCAGCGCCGAGCAGTCGGCGCAAGCCTCCAATCAGGTGGCCATTTCCATAACCGATGTCGCCGAGGGCGCTAACGTTCAATTGGCGGCAACGACAGATGCTTCGGCGATCGTGGAAGAAATGTCGGCCGGGATAGCTCAGATCGCCGCCAATGCCAACCTCGTATCCGGTCAGTCCGGGCAGGCGGCGGGCAAAGCCATTAATGGCGGAGCCGCCGTTGATAAAGCCGTCAGGCAGATGACCTTGATCGAAAATACTGTCAATGCTTCGGCGCAAGTGGTCGCCAAACTGGGTGAACGATCGAAGGAAATCGGCCAGATCGTCGACACCATTTCCGGCATCGCCGGACAAACCAACCTGCTTGCGCTCAATGCCGCGATCGAGGCGGCGCGGGCCGGGGAGCAGGGCCGTGGTTTCGCCGTCGTGGCGGAAGAAGTCCGCAAGTTGGCCGAGCAATCGGAAGCCGCCGCCAAGAAAATCGCCGAACTGATCGGCGAAATCCAGGTCGATACCGATAAAGCTGTAGACGCGATGAATAACGGCACCCGGGAAGTGAAGACCGGAGCAGATGTAGTCAATGCGGCAGGCGTATCCTTCCGGGAAATCGCCGGCCTGGTGACTGATGTTTCGGAACAGGTCAAACAAATCTCAGGCGCGATCCAGCAGATGGCAACGGGAAGTCAGCAGATCGTCGGCTCTGTCAAGAAGATCGGCGATTTGAGCAAGAAGTCCGCAGGGGAAGCGCAGAGCGTGTCGGCAGCTACAGAAGAACAACTGGCCTCGATGGAGGAAATATCCACCTCCAGCCGGGCTTTGGCAACCCTGGCGCAGGAACTGCAAGGGGCGGTCGCCAAGTTCCGCGTATAGCAGACAATTGCAATTCAGAATAAGTCTTTCGCAGCCCTCATCACGGATTGAGCCGTGATGAGGGCTGATTTAGCCTTCGCCAGCAGGGATTTGGCATCATTTGGCGAAAATAAACACAAATATCCACACCGCATGGGAACGAGGCGATGGAATGCCGGATAACAATGCCAATAACTCACCAGCGTTGCGAAATATCGGGAGAATCATCATATTCTTTGGTGTTGTTTTGCTGTGCTTTATTTGGATTGGTCTCTATTATAAGGCCCAGAGCGAGCGTCAGCTGGAAATCAATAATGCAATGAAAGAAACTGCCAATTTTGCGCGCGCCTTTGAAGAGCACACGGTACGGACGATAAAAAATGCGGATCAGGCGGTTTTGTTCTTAAAGTATCAATATGAGCGGGACGGACGGGCCATCAATATTTCACAATACATTAGCGAGGGCCGGTTTATTGGACAACCTTTCGTACAGGTGGGGATCATTGACGAAAACGGCGATTTGGCCGCCACGAGCAGGAGTCCCTATGAGCCGGTCTCCTTGAAGGATCGGGAACATTTTCTGGTTCATCGGGATGTCGACAGTAAACAATTGTTCATCAGCAAACCAGTAGTGGGGCGTTCTACCGATAAATGGGCCATTCAGATGACACGGCGCATCAATAAACCGGATGGTCAATTCGGCGGAGTCGCCGTCGTATCGCTTGATCCGCTCTATTTTGCCGAATTTTACAAGCAGGTTGATCTGGGGAAAAACTCCGCTATCGTATTGATCGGTCGCGACGGGATCGTACGGGCTCGGCAGTCTGACCAGAATACGGTCGTAGGCCAGGATTTGTCCCGATCTGTTTTGACAGACAAACTGGCAGTTAGCAACACGGGATCTTATTTTGCCAAGAGCCCGATTGACGGGATCACCCGATTATACAGCTACAGGGCCTTGACGGACTATCCACTGACGGTATCGGTCGGGGTTGACGAAACGGTGGTATTGTCCGCTGTGAATCGGCGAATTGAAGGCTATTATGGGGTGGCGGGAATAGTTTCCCTCGTTATTCTTGCATTTATCCTGGTTTTGATGCGTATCGCCAAACGACAGGAACACACGGAAGCTGAGCTGAGACAAGCTCGCGACATTCTGGAAAGCGAAGTGCAGCAACGGACGCAGGAATTGACGAATGCAAACGACGAACTCCAACAATTCAATCAGGAACTGGAAACAGAAATCACGGAAAGAGTCCGGGTCGAAGAAGCCTTGCACCAAAAAGAAGAGGCGCTCATGACCAGCAAGGAGGCGCTATCCTTAGCTGCGGAATTGGCCCGGTTGGGTTCCTGGGAATATAATCTGACGACGGATCTTTTTGAGTTCAGTGATGATTTTTATGCCATCTTTGGTACGAACGTTGCACGAGAAGGCCGCTTTATGTCTCCAGCGGTATATGCCAGGGATTTTGTGCATCCCGAAGACGCAGGAGTCGTTGCAACGGAGATTGGTAGGATGAGCGCTGGATTCAATAATCAATTTATGCATTGTATTGTTCGTCGGGATGGCGAGGTGCGAACGATTGCAGTGCGAAGGAACAGTGTCAAAAATGCAGCGGGTCAGATCATAAAACACTATGGAACCATCCAGGATATTACCGAGCAGGTGCAGGCCGAGGCCGCATTGCGTGAGCAGGCGGAAACGATCCGGCACATGGCGTTCTTTGATTCGCTGACTGATTTGCCCAACCGGGCGAATTTCAACGAGCGGTTGGGCAAGGAACTGGAGCAGGCCCGCCGAGGTGAGGCGTCGGGGTCAGTACTATTCATCGACTTGGATGATCTGAAGATGGTGAATGATACCTATGGCCATACTTACGGCGATGACATTATTGTTGCAGCTGGGAATAGAATTGTTGCGGAGGCGGGCGACGATGCGTTTGTAGCCCGAATAGGCGGCGACGAATTTATTGTGATTATGCCTGGCGCAAACGAACGGCAACAATTCGTTGACTTGGCCAATCGGATTATTAAGGCGATTGGCCAGCAGTACGAAATTGCCGGAACTTATTTTCATATGACGGCAAGTATCGGGATTGCAGCCTATCCTACTGATGGCGATACGAACGAAGAGATCGTTAAAAATGCGGATAACGCCATGTACGCGGCCAAGCGGGAAGGCAAGAACTGTTGGAGATTCTATACTGCAAGCATGCAGGCGGCAGCGTATGAATTGGTAAATCTGACCCACAGTTTGCGCAATGCACTGGAACGTGGCGAACTTTCCCTGCAGTACCAGCCGCAGCTCCTTGTTGCGAGCGGAGCTGCCATCGGAGTTGAGGCGTTGCTGCGGTGGGACAGTCCCGAGTATGGCAGTGTTTCTCCAGCGCGTTTTATTCCGCTGGCCGAGCAATCCGGGTTGATTCAGACAATCGGACAGTGGGTGCTGACAGAAGCTTGCCGGTTCGCACGACGGCTGAGTGATCTAGGGCGGAAGGAAGTTCATGTAGCAGTCAATATTTCATCCAAACAGCTGGCCGCGGAGAATTTTATTTTCATCGTGCATGACGCCATTGCAGAGGCTGGGATCGAGCCGTATCAGCTGGAATTGGAGATCACGGAGAGCCTATTGATGGAATCGTTGGAGGTGGCGACCTACAAACTCGCCGAACTCAAACTGCTGGGGGTGCGGTTGTCGTTGGATGATTTCGGCACCGGGTATTCCTCATTGACCTATCTGCGAACATTGCCGGTCACAACGCTGAAGATTGACAAATCCTTTGTGGACGTGATTGAGACGGATGCCAGTATGGCGAGCATTATTGGCTCCATCATCGAAATGGCTCATATTTTGGACATGATGGTTGTGGCCGAAGGCGTGGAAACGGAGCAGCAACTGAACTACTTGACGGATAAAGGCTGCGACTGTATTCAGGGCTATGTATTTAGCCGACCGCTGCCGGAAGAGGAAACCCTGACGTTTCTGGCCGCTCACTCCTAGAATTCAATGATCGAGAGGAGACGGGTTATTATGGATCAGACCTCTTTTGGCATACGCCACATGACGGAAAAAGAAGTGGAGCTCGCAGTCGACTGGGCGGCGGCCGAAGGCTGGAATCCGGGCATTCATGATGCGCAGTGCTTCTGGGCTGCCGACAGGAAGGGCTTTCTCGTCGGCTGCCTGGATGGTGAGCCGATTGGCTGTATCTCGGCCGTGTCCTATGGCGATGGCTACGGCTTCGTCGGTTTTTATATTGTCAGGCCCGAGTGGCGCGGGCGGGGCTATGGCCTGCAATTGTGGCAGGCGGCGATGGCTCAGCTGACAGATCGGGTAGTGGGGCTTGACGGCGTGACGGCTCAACAAGAGAACTATCGGAAATCCGGATTCGAATTGGCGTACAGGAACATCCGTTACAGCGGGGTGTTTCCAGCGGTACCCTCCTCAGGGACGCGGCCAGAGCTGCAGCCTAACGTGGACATCATTCCGACGCATCAGGTAAATCAGGCTAAGCTGAACGACTATGACAGCGCCCTGTTTTTCGCTCCCCGGCCCGGTTTCCTGCGCAGCTGGCTGACCCAGCGGGACTCTGCAGCGATGGCAGCCGTCAGCGACGATACTCTTGCCGGTTATGGCGTGATTCGCCGGTGCCGGAGCGGCTGGAAAATCGGCCCGCTGTTCGCCGAGGATATATTTGTCGCCGATGCGCTGCTGCGATCTTTGGCGGGCTGCGCCAACGGGGAGGAAGTATTTCTCGATGTGCCGGCGGTCAACGCCGCAGCCATGGAATTGGCTGCCAATTATAACATGACCCAGGTGTTTGATACGGCCCGGATGTACAAAGGTTCCGCGCCGGCCCTGCCGCTGGGCAAAGTATATGGTGTGACGACTTTCGAGCTGGGCTGAGGATTGAACATCCTGGCGGCCTTGAGTAGGTTTTTGTTTTCAGTTGCAGGAATAGGCGGCTGCGTAACGAATGGTTAAAAAAACTCATGTATTACCAATCTCCAGTGACATAAACTGTGGAAGAGGGCTCATATTTTTGTATTTCATAGCGAATTTGTTGAAAACAAAATCCATTCGCGGATTAATTGTGTTGATTTTTGTGGCATGCGGTGTGCTTTTTACGTTGCTAACCGGATATCTTGCTTATTCCAGCGGCTTGCAAGCAATCATGAAAAATGCGGATCAAATGGCGTTTGCTGCCAACACTGAAATAGCAAAAGTGTTGGCGGGCTATTTGGAAGAGCCATATCAGCTCGCACAGATCCATCGAAATGTGATATTGAATCAACAACTTGATTTTTCCAACCAAGCGCAACGGGATAAATATTTTGCCGAAACACTGGCCGTATTTCCTCGAGTAACCAATGCATACGTTGGTTTGGCGGATGGGCATGAATATGGCGCTCGCCGAGAAGATGACGGCGGAATTGTCGTGTGGAACAGTGATCTTGATAGGAAAACGTTGGATTATTATCGATATGATCGCTTCGCAGGACGGCAAGGGTATCTCTCCAGTTTGTTTCAATATGATACTCGCCAACGTCCGCCCTATTTGAAAGGACTTAGCGTAAAACAACCGGCCTGGACTGACATTTACGCCTCGGCGACCGGTAGAGGACTGGTCATTACTGCGGTATATCCGCTTCTTAGCCCGGATAATGAACTGATGGGGGTTCTTGGAAGCTCATTACTGTTACATTGGATCGACGAGTATTTGAAAACCTTGCAAATCACTCCTCACACATCGATTTATATCTTGAGTAAAAACGGAAAAGTAATTGCTTCCTCCGATGACACTGTTGTAAAAACCCAACCAAGTGCAGGCGCACCTACACTTGTCAGCGCCAGTGAAAGCGATAATATCCTGCTTGCACGATGTATGAGCGCATTGAAAGGGAAAGGGCAATCGCTTGCAACAATAAAAAATGATGTGGAGTTAAGTTTTTCGGTTAACGATACGAAATTTTTGTTGCGTGCACACCCTCTTTCGGGGGTTAACAACCTCGAGTGGATCAGTTTGGTATTAATTCCGGAAAAAGATTTAACGTATTATCTGGATGATTTAAGAAATTAGCTGATTCTGCTCGCAATTATTGCCTGTATTTTGGGACTCATTGTCGGTGTGCTGACTGCTCGCTATATCATTAATCCCATCATAAATATGAATCACATGGCGAAAAAAATGGCGGACGGTGATTTTTCCGCCAAGATTGAGACGCTTCGCCAGGATGAAATTGGGCAGCTGATCCAAACAGTCAATGAGATGTCGTCGAAACTGGAACAATCGTTTGATAAGTTGAGTACGTTCCGCTTGCGGATCAAGCTCCTGACAGCCGGGCTGGAAACAAGCTCGAACCTGGTGGTTATCCTGCAAGCAGACCGGAGCATCTGGTGGGTCAATTTATCATTTGAAGCCCTGTCGGGATACTCGTCGAACGAACTGATCGGCAAAGATGTACGTGTTCTTTTGTCTGAAAGAAATGACCCGGAACGGATGCGACAAGCCGTTGAGCGCCTAGGCGCCCAACGGGAATGGCGCGGCGAGATTATCGCACAGGACCGGGAAGGACGCGAATTTTGGGATGCCATATCGGTGACGCCGATTCAGGATGAGCTGGGGGCTAGCTCCTATTTCCTGGTTGTCGGTCAAGATATTACCGAAAAAGTTAAAGCTCGGGAAGCAATGTCGGCGGCGCAAGACGCCAAAGCCAAAGCGGAAAAGCTTCTTTCGATCGGGACTATGGCGGCAGGCATCTCTCACGAAATTAACCAACCCCTAAATTCGATCAAAGTAATTTCCGGTGGAATGGTTTATTTGATCAATCAAGGTGAAAAATTGCAGACCGAAGAAATCGCCGAGAGCGTCAGAGAAATTTCGAGTCAAGCGGATCGGATCGCAAAGATCATTAAGCATTTGCGTTCGTTTATTCGTCGGGATGAGAAAAAACCTGTACCGTGCGAGCTGAATACATCAGTAGAACTGGCTCTCGGTTTGGTGGGGGAACAACTCGCCGGACACTCCGTTTTGGTAAAAAAAGACCTGCAGCCCAAGCTGCCGTCGGTAGCGGCTTCCCCGACCGGACTCGAAGAAATCATCGTCAACTTGCTGGTGAATGCCATGCAAGCGTTTGACGCAATCGCGCAGTCAAACAAGGAAATTGTCATACGGACCTATTTTTCCGGACAGGTGATCTTGGAGATTGGCGATAACGGACCGGGGATAGCGCCAACGCTGCGAAACAAGATCTTTGAAACTTTTGTATCCACCAAACCGGAAGGAGAAAATATGGGATTGGGACTGGCGATTGTCAAAAACCTCGTTGAGTCCTACGGAGGAACCATCGAACTAGCTTTGAGCGAGACGCCGGGGGCGAGGTTCATCATCAGATTCCCTGCGCTTCAGGCTGAGGATAAGGAGAACTTTCAATGAAGATATTACTTGTCGATGATGACCGCCACAGCCGCCAAGCGGTGCTCTGGTTTCTAAAGCGTCAAAATCATGAGGTGACAGAGTGTTCCGGCGGAGCCGACGCGTTGGCGAAGTATTCCCCAACCGAGTATCCCATGGTGCTGTCCGACATTCAAATGCCAGGCATGTCAGGCAACGAACTGGCAGTAGCGATTAAACAGTTGCCGGGCAGTTGGCGGACGGATGTTGTTCTGTTCACGGGGCATGCGGATCTGGGTTCGGCTGTTACTGCCTTGCGGGCGGGAGTCTATGATTTTTTGGAAAAACCGGTCAATGTTGAAGAACTCGCTTCTGTTATTGAGCGGGTGTCTGAGCACCAGGCGTTGCTTCGGGAAAACAAAACCCTGACGGATCGGTTCCAGGAGGAAGTCTGCGCCGCCGTCGCCGAAACACGGTGTGAACTGATTCAGATGACAAAAATAGTCGCAGAATCGGTGGTTGGATCCGTGGGGATATTTTCCGAGTGCATGCAGGAGATTGTTCGGCAGGCCCAGCAGCTTCATGCGGACCGTGATATCCACGTACTGATCGAAGGCGAGACGGGAACAGGAAAAGAAATCATTGCCAAGCTGATTCATTATGGAAATAATGTGGGGGCTTTGAGTACCAGCCCCTTTGTGGATATCAACTGCGCAGCATTGGCGCCGACTCTTTTTGAATGTGAACTTTTCGGCTATGAAGCAGGCTCGTTTACCGGCGGCGTGTCCAGCGGATCCAAAGGAAAATTCGATGTAGCCAACGGAGGAACCTTGTTCCTGGATGAAATCGGCGAAATTCCGCCCGAACTACAGGGAAAACTGCTCCGTGTGCTGCAGGAAAAGGAGTTCTATCGCATCGGCGGACTGAAGAAAATCAAAACCAATAATCGCGTTATCTGCGCGACGAATGTTCCATTGGAACGATGCGTTGAACAGGGCGCCTTCCGAAAAGACCTTTATTTTCGTTTGAATGTGGCGCATATTACGATCCCGCCGCTCAGGCAGCGGCAAGAAGAAATTTTGCCAATGGCCCAACTGTTTTTGCAAACTTTTTCGCAACGGAAGAAGAAAAAATTTACGACGATTAGCCCGCAAGCCGCACAAATGCTGGAACACTATGAGTGGCCAGGGAATGTCCGTGAACTGCAAAACGTTATTGAATATGCCACTTTTGCGTATAACGATTCCGAACTTAAGCCGGAACACATCCGCAGCGTAACGGCCAAATCTCAAGAAACACCACCCGGATTGGCGTCGCAAGCTGGTGCGCTGGAATTCCCGTTTCCTGCTTCGGGGTACTCGCTGAAAAAATACACAGAAGATCTTATCTTGAAAATCCTTGCGCTTCACAACGGGAATCAGTCGTCTGCGGCCGATTATTTGGGGATTTCCCGTCGGGCGTTATCCTATCGGCTGGAAGAGATGCGCAATAATAAAGAAACCGGCGATATGGGGTAGCGACTATCTACAAAAACTTCCCCGAAAAACTTCTCACCTGGGAAGTTTTGGTGAGATATCTTTGAGAAATGTTTTTCTTCATAATCATGCGAGAGCCGATAAATTAAGCCTTGAGCAAAAAGCGTGCGGCGCTGGCACGCTTTTTGCTTATATATCAGCCAATGCTGTCTGGACTGTACTGTGTAGAAAGCTTCAGCCATGCGGTAAAATGCAAAATGAAGGGATAAATGCAAGAATGGACGAGTTCCGCATACTGGTTGACCGCTATCATGAGTGTATTCACAATTTGATCAACAGCGTGGCCGCCGATGACGAAAATGTTCTCATGTACCAATTGGATCACCTTCTGGACATTGCCCGAACGATATACAGTGAAGCGATTATCGAGAAAAATAAACACTATATCGTGCCGGCAGGGATCATGCTGAAAAATACAACCAGCCTTGTTGTAAACATCGGTGAAGTGATGATGACATTGCAATTTGACATGGCAAAAGTAAAAAACGAAGTTTTGCCTGCGTTAAGCGCGTTGCGAGGCACTCGGTTTTATAATTGAAGTCGGGCTTAGCGCGCTCCGACGAGGCGACTTGGCAATAGCGCAACGATGTTTTCAGGGAAAGAAAGGCGTGCTGGATTGAATTTGCAACGATTGACCGAGTTGCTGGCGAAAATATCGTCACAACGTCATGTCTACGCCATACGATGCGGATTATTAATCAATATGCCGGTGATGGTCATCGGTTCTTTCGCCAATGTCTTCGTGCATTTGCCTTGGGCGCCGTATCAGCTGTTAATGACTGACCTTTTGGGTCCGAGGTGGCAAACACTCGGATCTTCCATGCAAAATGCGACATTTGGCATGATCTCTCTGCTGTTGGTGATGGTCATCAGCTATTTATTGGCGCGATCCCATGTTTCGGCCCAACAGGATGCCGTCCATCCCATCATGGCCTCGGTGACTGCACTGGCATGTTTCTTTACAGTGCTGCAACCGCTGAATACTCAAGGCGTCATCAGCATTCCACTGAACTGGCTCGGCATATACGGAATTTTCCCCGCCATCCTCATTGCGATACTGGCTTCGGAGCTATTTCTGTACATTCATACGCAAAAAAGAATGCAGTTGGAAGTGTTTGATGTTACGGACCCTTTGGTTTCGCAGGTCATGGCGAGTATCCTCCCCTTTGGGGCTACAGTGGGCGTATTCGCCTTAGTAAAATTCGCGACGGTTAGTGTCGGAATCAGTGATTTGCATCAATTCCTTTATGAATATATTCGTGTATCGTTGCTTGACGGCTACGGTAGTTTGGGAACGGCAATCAAGTATCAGTTGATGGTTCAGCTATTATGGTTTTTCGGCATGCATGGACAAAATACTTTACTGGCCATTCAAAACGTCTATACGTCAGTTGCGGAAAACAACGCGGCGCTTCACCTGGCTGGTGAAATCCCCAATGAAGTTTTTACTGCGACATTTTTGGATGCGTTTTCTACCATTGGCGGCTCAGGCTCAACCTTGTGCCTGATTATCGCGATTTTGATCGTCGCTCGAAAAGGGACTACGGCGAAATTGGCGAAGCTATCGATTTTGCCGGCGATCTTTAACATCAATGAGTTGCTGATTTTTGGCTTGCCCATTGTGCTGAATCCTGGCTATTTGATCCCGTTTTTATTGGCGCCGCTTGTGATGACTGCACTATCTTATGGGGCGATGGCATTCGGTTTAGTGCCGTTAACCAACAACGTATCTCATTGGACAACGCCTGTTTTCATGAGTGGTTACCTAGCCAACCATTCTTGGACGGGTGTTTTTTTGCAGTGTGTTGATATTGCTGTGGGAGTGGCGATTTATCTCCCGTTTGTGCGACTTTCCTACAAAGAGAAGGAATATAAACTGCAGCAGGTCTTGGATAATCTCCTGGATGAGTCCGTGTCACAGCATAATGCAGCCACACAAAAAATATTGAATCGAACCGATGATACTGGAAAGTTGGCTAGAGTTCTCGCGCATGATCTGAAAGAAGCCATGGCCGAGAAGCAAATTAGGCTTGCCTATCAGCCGCAGGTTGACCAGGATAACCGGGTGAGCGGCGTTGAGGCTTTATTGCGTTGGACGCACAAATCGTTTGGCCCCATTCCGCCGCCGCTGATTATTATGATTGCTGAAGATTCGGGCCTGATTCATTCCTTGGGGCGGTGGATCATTGACACGGCCTGCCGACAACAAAAGATCTGGAAAACGCAAGGAGTAACGAATGTTGTAATGTCCGTAAATGTTTCCCCGATGCAATTTCAGCAAAAAAGCATCTATAAATATTTATTTCAAGCAATCAAAGAAAATGGCATTAATCCACGTGAATTCGAAATTGAAATTACGGAAGGGATCGCGATGGACAATAATGTTCAAACGCAACAAATCCTGAAAGTTTGGCATCGGCTGGGAGTGCGGATCGCAATTGACGATTTTGGCATGGGACATAGTTCGCTGACCTATATCAAGAACTTTCCTATTGATACGCTGAAAATAGACAAGGTGTTGAGCTTGGACGTAGCGAGGGAAAAGAGCAGCAGGGAAATTGTTGCTACAATTATCGCTCTGTGCGCCTCTTTGCGCATCAAAACGATTGTTGAATACATAGAGACGGAGCAGCAACGCGATGTGCTGCGAGAAATGGGATGCGTGCATTACCAGGGATACTTTTATAGCCCAGCTATGCCGCCGGAACAAACGCTGGAATACATTTGCGCGTGCAACCAACCATCAACTAATAGCCGGGAAATGCCGGCATGAGTTCTACAACGATCCGAATAGATCTTATATTATTTGGGTATGCAGTCATGATTGCCAGAATACTTTCCTGTATTAACCCGTTTTCTTCCATGACGGAGGAAGACAGGCTGAGTGTTGCAAAAACTTCCCACAAAAACTTCCCACAAAAACTTCCCATATCGGAAGATTTTGTGGGAAGTTTGATGTGTATTATTGCTTGGCTAAACCTTAAGATATGACTGATTGCCAGGCAGATCGGGCTTATTGGGGGAGGGGATGGAGTGGGTTGCTGCTTGGCATGCTTCTTGCTATATATAAGTGCACAATCTAATCGAATCCTTTAGAAGCTTGTTTGCCTGTATGGATTGACTAGTTTGCGCAGCTGAATTGCCGCCGAAAGTGCCATTCTATTTTCATGATTATCGAGGGAAAGATTCAGCAGTTGCTCAATTCGGCGTTTGCGTAATTGGATGGTTTTGTGGTGAAAAAACGTTTCTGCTGCAATATCTTTTAGGCTCAAGCCCGAAAGAATTTTCTCCAGAGTGTCGACCAATTCTGTGCCATGAACATGGTCATATTCTATGAGAGGGCCCAGCGTACGATTAATGTACTGCGCGGATTCTTGGGTTGCCGCGAAAGATGCCAGAACTTGAAAAGCCCCACAATCGTCATAGTGGCATATTTGACGCTGTAAATGAATGCTGATGCCGACTTTGGCGGCTATTCTGGCATGTTCCAGTCGACTGGAAAAATCCATCCAGTCTGTCGCGAAATCAGCGATGCCGAGATAGAAACCCGGTCCAGGCAAATAAGCCATAAGATACTCGATATACCCCTGCGCTGCCAAAACTTCGGTTTGCTTGTCTGCAGGAGCGGAACGGGCTTCAATAATGCCGATTCCGGTATCCGCCAATTCCCAGGCAATGAGGCTGTCCTTGCGGTTGAGATAATCGATCAAAGCATCAATGAACTGCGGTTTATTGGGGAAGCAGGCTTCTTGTGCGCAGCCTGTTTCCTGACTGAATGCTGTTGTATCCAATAAATATAGCGAAAAACTCTCGGGAACCCAGAGTTTGTTTTGTGAGGCGAGGTACTGTATTTCGGAAAAATTGGAAATTTTGGCAGATAAAAGACGGTTGAAAAAATCGTTTCGGTGTTTTCGTTCGTAGGCTTGTTGTAAGAGCCCTTCATTGATTTTGCGTTCGCTGATATTGCGCGTGACTCCTAAAAACCCTAGGTGGTTTCCATTGCTATCGTAGGCAACCGTTATGGAAGTCTCGGTCCAGATCAGTTTGCCCTTACACCCAAGCTGGTTGATTTCTACAGTCCTGGGAAGAAAATTGCTGTCGGGTGTGGGCGATTCCATTGCTCCATCAGGAAAAGCTGCATGCATGAAAGGTAACGGAAGATCGGCCAGAATTCGCCCTTCCAAAGTTTCTTGCACATATCCCATCAACTTGGCTATCGAGGGACTGATATACTGCAAGCACAGTTCTGTATCCAAGAGCCAGATGACATCGTCCGTATTCTCGGCCAAGAGCTTGTATTTTTTTTTTTGCTCAGCCGCTTCTTTCAATTTTTGAATCATACTGTTGAAGGAAAGCGAAAAGTCACCCATGAAATCGACGCGCTGCGAATAGTCGCCAGTAGCCACCATACTGGTTTGCCAGGTTAAATGGCGTAAATTGGCCTGTAGGGCCTTTAACGATCCAGCGCAATAACCACGCACATCCAGTGATTGTTGCAAATCTCCGGCAGCCAGTGCATGAGAAAATTCGCGGAGTTTGACCAAGTCCTCCAGCACAGGTGTAAGCTGGGGGTAAAGCGCGTTGATTTCAGCCATGTTCTTTAGAGGCCCTTTTTTTTTGCAGGACATCCCTTAGCGCGGTAACGATTAAGGTAAAATCGATGTTTTCTTGTAGTTGCACGGGCTAAGCCTTACAGGATTCTACAATTTCAGCAACGAAACGGCAGGTTCGGTCGCCGGTACACCAACAATCTATTTCTTTGACATGATACTTATCACCGGTGAAGCTTTCCAATAATCCGGCAATAAATCCTTCGTCATAGACGCAAATCTCGTCGCCCAATTCAGGCAAACCGGAACAATCCAGATCCTCAGCGATGCTGAGTGTAAAGCGTCCCCGAACATAGTCCGCTTCTTCCAAACGTAAGATTCCGATGCCGTTTTCCAGGAGGGCTGTTTGCAAAGATTGGATGAAATCACCGACATTGTCACAGTGAGGTACTGCATGTTGAAAGAAATGCTTTCCAGCTAGGTCGCCTGCTTCGGCAAATAAACGATCTGTAGTAGCTGCACCATAATTTCTTTCCAGCACATCGCGAAAGCAGAACTGCATCAGACGATATACTTCAAGTCGTACCAGGGGCCCCAGATTGGGCCTTCCTTCGTCGATGTCCCCCAAGAGGTCCCAGTTGAATTCGTACTTGCGTGTCATAGTGCTCGCTCCCTTGCTTGTTATATTTGGATAATACAGTTATTTTCGTTTCGGTGGAAGATTCTCCTGCTTGATTCCGTTTTTTTCCTCGCCGACTATCCCACTTGGATAGTGTGCACGGATAAAGGTAATAAAATACTGCTTCGTCAGGCAATTGTCGCAGCTTGCCCAACTATGACAAAATATAACAGGCGACAAGGCGTGTTTGCCTATTTTTGTTTCGTTTCCAGCAATATACATGTGTTGACAAAGGAGCTTTTGACAGTGCTGATCGCCGCTTTGTTTGCCTATACGGCCGCAATATTGAATCTGGGGTTAGGCGTGTGGGTTTTTCTCGCGAATCGCCGTGCCGGCGCAAATCGCGTGTTTTTGATGATGTGCATAACGCTTTTTTTCTGGGGATGCGGATATACGTTTACCCTTACTGCGCCAAGCGCAGCTGCAGCGATGAATTGGCGGGCTTTTTCAGCGATCGGCTGGTGCTTTTTTTACAGTGTGTTTTTATTGTTTGCATTAAATTTCACAAATCATAAAGGTTGGCTGGCAAATCCTTTCGCAAAAAAAATCCTCCACTTGCCTCCGCTGGTTTTCTTTCTCTACAATGTCGCTTTATCGCCGGAGTATCTGACACACACCGAATGGGGTTGGGTATATCTATATACAGGGGAAGTGGGGTGGCAGATCGCTTTCATTGTCTATTACACGGCATATGCGATGATGGGTTTCTGGCTGATTTACCGCTGGGGAAAGCGGGCTGACAACGTCCGGGAAAAACGACAGGCTCGGATTATCGTCAGCGCGATGCTGGCGGTCTATGTGCTCGCGGTTCCTTTTGACACGTACTTGCCGTTGTTGGGTTATCCCGTGTTGCCGGTGGCGATTTTGCTTTCAACTATTTTTACGTTGGCGATCTCCTATGCCATCGTGCGGTACAAATTATTGACACTCAATTTTCATACGGCTGCGAGCCAAATTTTGCAAAGAATGATCGATCCAGTTCTTCTCGTGGGGACTGACACGGTGATTCGGGAAGTCAACGCCAGTTTTTTGGAACTGACCGGATTTGTTGAACCTGATCTGGTGGGGCAGAGGTTATCCGTGGTCATTGCCGATCGTAAGCGTGAGGACGTAGGGCGGTTGATGATGCCAAAGCCCCGTGGAAAAAAGAGCGAAGTATTGCTGAAAACGAGCATCCCGACGGTTACGGTTCCCTGCCTGCTGTCCAGCAAGGCATTGGTGGATGAATTCGGCGAAACCTTGGGAATGATTCTATTATTGCATGATATAGGCGATCAGAAGAGATACGAAGAACGCTTGAAGCAGGCCAACGATGAACTGGAAACCAAGGTACGGGACCGAACAGCAGAACTGGCGGAAAGCAATTTGTCGCTGCAACAAGAGGTGCTGGATCGAACAGCGGCTGAAACACAAGCGCTATATGCGGCCAATTTCGACATCCTTACCGGCTTACCCAATCGGCGGCAATTTTGTGATAAGGCCAACGCGGCAATCACGAAAGCAGAGGTGTTCGGGGACACTCTAGCGGTTATATTCTTTGATTTGGACAATTTCAAAACGCTCAACGATTCTTTTGGGCATTCGAACGGAGACTTGGCATTGGAGGAAGTTGCGGAGCGGATGCGGAGCATCAGTAGAAAAGGGGATGCCCTGTGTCGCATCGGCGGCGATGAATTTCTGCTGCTCATGGAAGGACTCCCTCATAAGGACTTCCAGCGCACTGTGGCAAAGTATGTTGATCGGTTTAAACAACTGTTTGAGAAGCCGTTTTTGATTGATGGCAGCGAAGCGTTTCTTTCGGTCAGCATGGGAATTGCATTTTATCCTGATGATGGAAAAGACGCCGATACTTTGATAAAAAACGCGGATATTGCCATGTATGCTGCGAAAAGGGCTGGGAAAAACGATTATCGATTTTCATCGACCCTGATGAAAAAGAAAGTGCTCGAAAGAAATCAGCTTCGCAACAGACTGTTTCGGGCCATGGAGAAAGGTGAACTGGAGCTGTATTATCAACCGCAGGTCAATCTAAAGACCCGTAAGATCAGCGGAGTGGAAGCCTTGCTGCGTTGGCGGGTAGAACCTGGGGAGTTGATCCCGCCCAGCCGATTCATTCCCATTGCAGAAGAAACGGGCCTCATCGTTCCCATCGGAAATTGGGTCATGAATCAAGCCTGTGACCAGTTGCGGCGTTGGCATGAACAGGGATTCGAGCATTTGATCATGGCGGTCAATTTATCGGCTCGCCAACTGAGGGAGCGCGATTTTGAAGACCAGGTTAAATCTTGTATTGCGACGATGAGGGCTGATCCGCGGCGGATTGAGTTTGAAATTACGGAAAGCATGGCATTTGCCAAAGACGAGGAAATGGCTTCCATTTTGGAGCGCATTAAACAAAACAATATTGCCCTCGCCGTTGACGATTTTGGTACTGACTATTCTTCGTTTATGACGATCAAAACTGTATCGGTGGATCGTTTGAAGATCGCGCAACCTTTTATTTCCGGCATTGGCAAGAACCGGAAGGATGAGGCGATAGTCAGTTCCATCATTGACCTGGCGCACAATCTCAGCTTGAAGGTTATTGCGGAAGGCGTGGAAACCGCCGAGGAGTTGGAGTATCTGGTACAGAAAGGCTGCGACGAGATCCAGGGATATTACTTCCATAGACCGATGCCTGCCGACAAGATGGAAGCCCTTTTACATAGCGAAGCTGCTGATAATTGCGGCATGGATTATTTTTGCAGTAGTTATATGTCGGAAAGTACAGAGACGGATTCAGCATAACCTAAAAGCATCAAGGACAAATAGAAAACAGTGAATTGTAAAAGGGAAAGGGGAACATGGAAAATGAAGGTTGGAGCAAAAATTGGGCTGGGATTCTGTATGGTCATTCTGGTATTGCTGGCAATGGGCGGGACTTCCTACTATTCCGCCAGTAATGTGGAAACACAAATGGTCTCGATTCAGCGGAGCAGTCAACGGGTAGAATTAGTGAGCGCAGTGGACCAGAAATTCACAGAAGGCGTGCTAGCTTCGCGGGGATATATGCTTTATGGTAAAGAAACCTTTGCGAAACAAGCTATTGATAAATATGATGAAGCGATAAAAATCTCTACGGAGTTACTGCAAGTGGCGAGGCCGGAGAAAAAGACGCAAGTCGAAAAACTCATTGCCGATATAAAGCACTATAAGGACAATATTCAAGGAAAATTGTTTCCGGTTGTGCAGCAGTATCATCGGGAAAAAAGTTCCAGTACGTTGAATCCGGTCGCTCTCAAAACAATGGAAGACCAGTTCATTGAAATCGGTACCACGCTGGTCAAGGTGACGGAAGACATTAATAAAACGACCATTGCTCAGGTGGCGGACAATCGAAAGGCGATCGCCGATCAGATGGCCGCTTCCAGCGCAACAGCCGGTTCGGTGAAGACCACGACCCTTGTGTTCAGCGTAGTAGCGCTGCTAATGGTCATCATCGTCAGTTTCTACCTGACTCGAATGATTACCAAGCCGTTGCTGGCAGTCTGCGAACGATTGGACGAGATGGCCCAGGGGTATTTTAATAAGGATATTGACGCAAGCTATTTGAAACGGCGTGATGAATTCGGCGACATGGGCCGATCCTTCGACCGGATGCTGCGCAGTATCCGGACTTTGATCGGCCAGGTATCGCAAAGCGCTGAACAACTGGCGGCGTCCTCTGAAGAACTGACCGCCAATGCTGAGCAGTCGGCTCTGGCGTCCACCAACGTTGCGACTTCCATCCAACAGGTAGCGACGGGCAGCGAGAAGCAAGTTGGCGCGGTCAACGACACTTCAGCCATCGTACAGGAAATTTCGGCGACGATGGAAGAAGTTTCCGCCACCGCCGCCGAGATGGCGACAATGTCCGAACAAACCGCCGCTGCTGCGGTCGAAGGAAAAAACTCCGTGGACCAGGCGGTAACCCAAATGGGTGAGGTCAGCGTGGGGGCCAAGCAGGCGCAGACTGCGGCGGTAGAGCTCAAGGAAAGCTCGGCGCAAATTGGCGAAATCGTGGGACTGATTTCGACCATCGCCGGACAGACGAACCTCTTGGCGCTCAATGCCGCTATCGAAGCGGCGCGGGCCGGGGAGCAGGGACGCGGGTTCGCCGTTGTGGCCGAAGAAGTCCGCAAGCTGGCGGAACAGTCCGAAACTGCAGCGCATCAGATTAAAAAACTGGTCGAGCAAAACCATAGCAGCATTGGAAATGTGGTAGGCGCGATTGATACCGCCATTCGTGACATAAACCACGGGGTGGAGCTGGTCAATGTGGCCGGAACCAACTTCGGCGCCATCAATGGACAGATCGTTCGGGTTACCGAGCAGGTCCGCATCATTGCCACCGCGATCAATGAGGCCGCTGTCGGCAGCCAACGCATTGTCGGATCGATTAAAGAGGTGGAAAGTCTCAGCCGCGAAGCGGCGGCAGAATCGCAGAACGTATCGGCGGCGACAGAAGAGCAGTCCGCCTCCATGGAAGAAATCGCCTCTGCCAGCCAGGCGCTGGCGCAATTGGCAACTGAACTGCAGAGTGCATTGTCCAAGTTCCGGGTGTAAGGGGATGTTGCTGTGAAAACTGTTGGTGGAACGATGAAAATACGAAGAAAATATGTGTTGGTATTTTTGAGTGTACTGGCGTTGATTGCCGGCTGCTCCAATCAGGCTTCGCCGCCAAATGTCAATCAAACGGCGAAACCTGCGCCGGTAGTTCTCTCCTCCAACAGGTTTGTCGTTGCAGGCTCCGGGACCAATCTGCCGATCACCGAAAAATTGGCGGCTGCCTATAATAAAAAAAACAACAGCAGTATCGAAGTGCCCAAAAGCATCGGCTCGGATGGAGCGATCAAGGCCGTGCAGACAGGAACTCTCGATCTGGGGCTGATATCACGCGAGTTGACTGCGGCGGAAAAATCGGGGGGACTGAAAGAGATCCCCTATGCGCGGGTAGGGATTGTCTTTGCCACGCATCCGAGCACTCCTGATAATGATGTCAGCTTGGAAGATATTCTGAAAATCCATCAGGGCCTGAAAACCACCTGGAGTGATGGCAGCAAGATTGTCGTGCTGATTCGGGGGATGCATGACAGCTCCAACCAGATCTTGTTTCAGCTGATTCCGGGACTTGAAAAAACTATTGCTGAATCATTGCATGAAAAACGCTGGCAGGTCATGTACCATGATGTGGATATGTCGACTGCCCTGCGAAACAAACCGGGTGTTTTTGGCCATACCGATACGACGGATATCACAATCAATTCCGGGATCAAGGCGCTGACGGTGAAGGGTGTGGCGGCAACTCCGGAGAATATTCAAGCCGGGTCCTATCCGTACAGCAAACAGTTAAGTTTTGTATATAAAGACTCGTTGAGCGAGCGGGCCAAGGCATTTGTTGCATTTGCAACATCGGATGAAGGGCGCGGCATTATTGTGGCTAACGGCGGGACGCCATCTCGTTAGGTAGGTGTGTGTTGCAGAATACAGTAAGTTTTTCCAAGGAGTTTTCCAAACGAATGATTTGGCTGGCGGTGATTATCGGATTGATCACCGCTATAGCGCTGCCGGCGACTTTCATCATCATGAGTTATCGGGACCGGGAAATGTATGCGATGCTGAGAGGAGAACTGCTGGCGGAAAATCTTCAGTTGGCGATACAAGATAACCCGGAGTTTTGGTTTTTTGATGTTCCTCGTTTTGTCGAAACCACCCATCGAATGCCGCAGAGCGAAGTTGTCGCACTGATCCGCATATCCAATCAAGTGGGGACAACAGTTTTTGAGCAAAACTTTAGCCCCGTGCCTGGGTTCGCTATTACTACGAAAACTCCAATCAAATATCTGGGGCAAACTTATGGAGTTCTCGAAATCGTTGAAAATATGGAGGCTCTCTGGCAAGCGGCGGCTATTGCCATCAGCTTTTTTGGTTTTCTTGGAGTCTTTTTTGCTGTTGCCATATACAAGTTTCCTCTGAAAATTATCCGAACGGCGGAATCTAAAGTAATTGTTACCATTGGTGACTTGCAGACTACGCAGGATATCTTACGGGAAATGGCGATCAGGGATGCTAAGACCAACCTTTTCAATGCCAGCTATTTGATGCAACGACTGGAGGAAGAACTGGCGCAGGCTGAGCGCTCAGGCAAATCCCTTTGGCTGTTGATGATGGATATTGATTATTTTAAGAAATATAACGACACCTATGGGCATGTCAGCGGCGATGTTCTATTGGCGGAATTGGCGGAGTTGTTGACCGAAAATGTTCGCAGTCAAGATGTCCTCGGCAGGTTTGGCGGCGAAGAATTTTTGCTCATAATGCCGGCGGTAGATGCTACTCAGGCTGAGATTCTGGCCTTGCGGATGCGTGGGATCGTAGAGACGCATGACTTTCCGATGGGGCCCGATCACCTCTGCGGCCAAATTACCGTGAGCATCGGTATGGCGGAGGCGAAAAATGGGATCAGCGCCGAACAATTGATTCAAGATGCGGATACCGCCATGTATGCTGCCAAGGAGTCGGGCCGCAACCGGGTATGCACTTATCAGGACGGACAATTCCGCATGGGCGGCATAGTCGTGACTCGGATGAATGATATCGCTTTTGAGAGCCAGACAATTTCGGAGCTTACTACCAAGCTTGAAGCTGATGCCAAAGGCGGAGCGTTGTCGCCGGATGTGGTGATGCTGACCACCTTTCTCAAGACATTGTTGGCACGCGAAAGTGATACGGCGGAGCACTGTCTATTGGCCAATAAAATTTCCATGACCATGGGACGAAAGCTGTCGTTGTCGGAAAAAGAACTGCTGCAGCTCAATTGGGGATCTTTGCTGCACGATATTGGCAAGCTTTCCTTGAATGATAGTGTTTTATTAAAGGAAAGCGCGCTGACGAGTTTGGAATATGCGACGATGAAAAACCATCCTGCCATCGGACATGAACTGTTGAAAAATAACAGCTATATTGGCGACGGCAGACAAATCGTTTTATACCACCATGAGAAATGGGACGGAACAGGGTATCCGCATCAATTAGAGGGGGAAACCATTCCCCTCTTGGTTCGCATTTGCTCCGTAGCCGATTCAGTGGCGGCTATGGCAGTGGATCGTCCCTACCGAAAGGCTTTGAAAAAGACGGAAATTCTTCATCAGTTGAGATTGAATTCTGGAACGCAATTTGATCCGGCGCTTGTGGCTGCGTTTGTCAGTATGGCTGACGAACTGTTCAACGAGCCGGATCTTTTTGGAAATTCATAGCTTTACCAGTTAGGGTCCTTATGAATGAAAGGGAGGCGGTTCATATGTTTCAGGCCATCGTCGGACAAAGTGAAGATCCGTTGACAGCGGAAGCTGTTCGGGAGGTGATCGGTCAAATACGCTCGGAGTTGCCTGAGGGGATGAAGCCGCAGGCCGGAATTGTATTTTGCTCGATTGATTTGGATCATGCGGAGATCCTGTCGCGGCTGCATGCGGAGTACCCTGCGATGGAGGTTATCGGCTGCACAACGGACGGAGAGATTGCGTCGAAGAAGGGGTTTACCGATGATTCGCTGGTATTGATGGTTTTCGTTTCCGATACTGTGGAAATCCGCGCCGGCGTCGGCAAAAATGCGGCCTCGGATGGAGAAGGCTCCGGTCGGGAGGCAGCTTATGTCGCCCACAGCCGTTTGCAACGGCAGAGCGGTCATGAAAAATTCGCCATCATTCTCACCGATCCGTTCAATGCCGGGGTATCGGCCGTGGACAAAGGCATTCAAGGAGTGCTCGGTGAAGCCTTCCCGGTCTTCGGCGGGGCGGCGGCCGCCCATTCCAAACAGAGGAAGACCTTTCAGTTTTGTCAGAGTGAAATATTCACGGACAGTGTGGCGATGCTGCTGTTCGCCGGACCCGTTGCGTATTCTTTCGGCATCAAAGGCGGCCACTCGCCGCTTGGCGCCAAAGAGCCAGTCACGCAAGTCACCGACAATGTCCTTTACCGGATTGGCGAGCAACGGGCGTTTGATTATTTTCGCCGATATGTTGGCGAGTATGATTTGTTTATGAATTATTGCCTAGCGGTATTTCCGGCGGGAGACGACCGATACTATGTGCGCAGTGCGCCCGCATCCGATCCGGAGCGCGGCAGCGTGACGCTGAATGGAAAGGTGGCTGAAGGGTCTATGGTTCAGATTGGCATGGCAGACAAAGCCACTCTGATCGAATCCTGTCAGACGTCGCTTCGCCAAGCACAGGACTCCTTTGCCGGGAAAAATGTTGTTGCCGCTTTACTGTTTTCCTGCGCAGGACGCAAAATGAGCATGGGAGTTCAGATCTCCAAAGAAGCGCAAGAAGTGCAAGCCCACCTGCCAAACACGCCGTTTGCCGGATTTTACTGCTATGGCGAATTCGGGCCGCTGCAACACGGGGATCCGTATCTATTCCATGGGACCACGTTTGTGACAGTCTTGATTGGCGAAAGCGAAGAGGCGTAAACGGGAGGGAAACAGCTTGGCCGGATCGGACCTCGAGGCGCGAATCACGGCGCTGGAAAAAGAAAACCGTATTCTTGAGAAACGATTGGCGCGCAGCGAGGAAAACCGGGTCCTGTTGGAAGAATCGCTGTCCAGCCACTTGTCGGTATTGAAAATCCGCAATGCCGAACTGTTGGAGTATCAGGAAAAGATTCGTCGATCAGAAGCGCGTTATCGAGAACTTGCTCACTATGACTCGCTGACGGGTCTGCCGAATCGTGTGCTGTTTCGAGATCAGTTGACACGGGCTATTTTTCGGGCAAAGCGCGAAGAATGTTCCATGGCTTTGCTTTTTATAGATCTGGACCGGTTCAAGGCTGTTAATGATGACGCAGGTCATGACGCGGGCGACTCCGTGTTGCGTGACACAGCAAAGCGCTTGCTTGCTTGTATCCGTGGAGGGGATATAGCCTGTCGGATTGGCGGTGATGAATTCATCGTTCTATTGGATTGTTTGCCGGATCGTCAAGTGGCCATAAATATCGCCGAGAGGATCTTGACTGAGATGGACAAACCTTTTGTTTTTGAGGCAGTCGAGTTTCTGATTGGCGCCAGTATCGGCATCAGTCTATTTCCGTTTGATGGCGAGGATATGGAGACTCTCATGAAAAAAGCAGATCGCGCCATGTATGGAGTCAAGCAGAATGGGTGCAACGGTTGGCGGTTCTTTTAACAAACACGTACCGTGCTGTTCGCCGAGCTTATCGACGCTACCACAGCCGTTCAACGGCGTAGCGCCTATGGCGGGAAGGGATTGGCGGGAAAAAGCCGAATATATCGAATATATAGGTATAATCCTGTAGCCCCAAGTTGATTCAACAATAGCGCCGGAGGCACCCGATGAAGTTAACTGCGGAAACTGCATATCCCGCCATTGAGCTGGTCTACGCGGAAAGTGGACTAAAAGGCATTGTGTGCGACACTTCAGGCATCATTATCGCCGCTATTGATAAAGAGCGCATCGGTACGGTTCATAGTGGTGCTTGCCGCATTTTGCGGGAGGGGCTGGAAGAAACGCTGGTTTCCCCGGAAGAGGCTGCCCGTTCAAGCGGACTTGTGCGAGTTGGGGTTAATCTGCCTGTTATATATGGCGGAAAAATGGTTGGAACCTATGGTATCGGCGGCGATGCCGTATTGGTTCGTCCAGTGGCGCGGATTTCGGTGGGGTTGATTCGTAACGCGCTGCAGGAGGCCGAATCTCGCCGAATCATCGTGGAAAAAGAGCAGAGGTTGCAATCGCTGTTTTCGAATATGGTGGAAGGGGTGGCCCTGCATGAATTGATTTTGGATGCAGACGCTACGCCGGTCAATTACCGGATCATAGCCGTTAACGACAGCTATGAAAAGGAACTGGGACTCAAACGGGAAGATGTCTGCGGGAAAATGGCCACAGAAGCCTATGAGACGATGAATGCTCCATTCTTGGATAAATTCTCCGCGGTGGCTCTTACAGGCGCACCGGATTCCATGGAAGTATATTTTGATCCCATGGGAAAACACTTTCTGATATCAGTTGCTCCGTGGGGTAGCGAAGGGTTCGCCACTATTTTTACTGATATTTCCGATCGTAAACGGATGGAGCAGGAACTGCGCCTGTATGCTGATAAGCTTGAGACGACAGTAGAACAGCGCACACAGGAATTGGTGGTCGCCAATCAGGAATTGACGGCGATGAATGAAGAAGTATTTGCAATGAACGAATCTCTGGGAGATGCGAACCGGACCTTGTCGGTCGAAATCGGGATCAGGCAGCAAAAAGAATTGGAAGTATTGAAGCGGGAAAAGCAGTATTTGGCCACCACCGGATTGTTGATGCGTCCTGCTGAAGATATTTATGGCCTATTGGAGTCGATTCTGCGGGATGCCGTTCAACTCGTTGGTGCGCCGGGAGGGCTCATCGCCCTGTTGGACGAAGACGGCAAAAATTTTTCTTATAGCCATGCTTTCGGTATCAACCACGAGGAACATATGGCAAAGCAACCGGTTGATCAAGGGATGTTGGGGCAGGTCTATCGAAGCGGTGATGTCTTGTGTGTGGAAGACTATCTGAATTATCCGCATCGCATCGCATCGAAGGCTGCAAGGCGATTGTCGGCAGCCATCATGATGCCGTTGAAAATAAACGGGGCCATAACGGGTGTGCTTGTCGCGAACTGGCAGGATGACGTTCATTCTTTTACCACCGAGGAAATTGAAGTCTTCCGGCAGTTTGCCACTCTCGCTTCGATTGCTCTGGAACGGACTTATACCGACAGGCAGATCGGCAGGCAGAATCAGCTTCTCCGGAAACTTGCCGAAACGACGGAATTCTTGGTAGATGAACTGGATTTGGACAAATCGTTGAAAAACATACTGAAACAGGCGACCGCGTTCATGGGGATTCCGCATGGATTTGTCCAACTGTTCGATCAGGAGGGAAACAACGCGGTTTTCCATTGCGGGTCCGGGCGGTATGAGTCTCAGGTCGGTAAACGGATGCATGCGGGCGAAAAAGGTATTTTGGCAGAAATTCTGCGAACCGGAAAGTTGGTGGTCATTGACGACTACGCCCATTGGCCTGACCGGTTGACGGGATCTCTTGCGGATGAAATTACGACCGCCATGCAGGCTCCGCTGAACATTGACGGAAAGACAATCGGCAGCTTTGGGCTGACCTTGTTCGGCGAGAAGATGGTGATTGATCCGGCAAAGATTGCTGTGTTTGCACAGTTTGCTACGATTGCAAACATCGCCGTTAAGAATGCGCTGTCGCACCAGAAAACGAACCATCAGGCTTTTCATGATTCTCTGACCGGGCTGCCCAACCGGTCCAACTTGAATATGAGGCTGGAAGAAGAAATTCAAAAAGCGCAACGCGAAAAATCGGCCGGGGCGGTGATGTTCGTCGACATAGACGACCTAAAAACGGTCAATGATCATTTTGGACATACCTGTGGCGATAGTGTCATTGTCGCTGCGGGACAAAATATCGCTGACGCCGTTGGTGACCGAGCTTTTTTAGCCCGAGTCGGCGGGGATGAATTTTTCGTGATCCTGCCTGACGAAGAGGACCTGGCCAATATAACGAGAATAACCGAGCGGGTGAGCCTTGCAGTTCAGGGAGAATATGAAGTCGGCGGCCAGCGCATTCACATGTCGGCCAGCCTCGGAGTGGCTCGTTATCCCGGCGATGGCAATACGGCTGAAGAATTGATGAAGCAAGCAGATATAGCGATGTATGCCGCCAAGTCGGCGGGAAAGAACTGCTGGCGGCTCTATGAACCCGGTATGCTTAAAGACACATACGAAAAAATGGTGTTGACGAACAGTCTGCGAAAGGCGCTGGAAAACGGAGAACTTTTCTTGCATTACCAACCACTGATCTCCTTGCGAGGCGGCGGTGTTGTCAGTTTTGAAGCCTTGCTGCGTTGGAATAGCCCGGAGCATGGCATGGTGTCGCCGCTGCGATTCATTCCTCTGGCCGAGCAAAGCGGACTGATTTTAACCATAGGGCAATGGGTGATTGGAGAAGCCTGCAAGTTTGCAAGGGATTTGGCTGATAGTGGCCGACAAAACGTTCATGTGGCGGTGAATGTTTCTTCCCGTCAACTGGCGGCGGACGATTTTGTCGAAATGGTGCGCCGCAGTATCTCTGAAACAGGAATCCATTCGGCGCAACTGGAAGTGGAGATTACGGAAAGTTTGCTGATTGAGTCGCTTGAGGACGGTACGCGTAAGTTGGCGGAATTGAAGGCTCTGGGAATCCGGCTGTCCCTTGATGATTTCGGTACGGGTTTTTCTTCCCTGACTTATCTGCGGAATCTGCCGGTGGCGACATTGAAGATCGACAAGTCGTTTATCGACAGAATCCTCGAGGATAAGGTCCAGGAGGGATTCATACGATCGATTATTGATATGTCCCATGTGCTCGGCCTGAACGTTGTGGCGGAGGGTGTGGAGACGCAGGAGCAGCTTTCGAAATTGACGCAACTTGGTTGTGATTGTGTGCAGGGTTATGTTTTCAGCCGGCCGGTTTCTCAGGAAAACGCCATGCGTTTCTCGCTCTGATCATAAAGGTGGATTCGGATAAAAAACGGGGCTGTCTCAATTCGGATGAAATGTCCGTTTTGAGATAGCCCCTAAATTATTGTTGGTTCCGATCTTACCTGCGCCGGTTCTTTTCTTTGGCGTAGGCGCGGGCTTGTTTCACTCCGCCCATACCACTCATCATGCGGGTGATTTTTTCCTGCTCGAGTTGGCGGGACGAGAGGCCCTGATAGCCGATCTCTGTTCGTAGCTTCAGGTAGCTGCGCAGCCGTTCTGCCGAAATTTGTCCTGCTGCGACCGCTGCTGTGACAGCGCAGCCTGGTTCGCGTTCGTGTTCGCAATCGGCGAACCGACATTGCGATGATAGTTCGTCGATGTCTGCGAAGGTTTGCGACAAGTCGGCGCTGTCGAGCTGCAGTTCCCGCATGCCGGGGGTGTCGATGACTACGGCTCCGTTCGGCAGGGGAATGAGTTGCCGGAAAGTCGTTGTGTGCCGACCTTTGTCTTCCGGCCCGATCTCCTGTGTTGCCAGAGTGTCATTGCCCAGCAGATGATTGATCAGGGTCGATTTGCCAACGCCGGAAGAGCCGATGAATGCAACGGTTTTCCCCGGCTGAAGATAAGTGTCGACGGCTGAGTATCCGGCTTCATCGCGTGAGGTCGTTGTCAGTATATCGACGCCGATTGCCGCGTGGCGAATTTCCGATAGCCGGTTTTCCAGCTCTTTGCACAGATCAGCTTTGGTCAAAACGACGACAGGAACGGCTCCGCCATCCCAGGCGATAGCCAGATAGCGCTCCAGACGACGCAGGTTGAAATCGTGGTTCAACGACATGCAAATAAAGACAGTGTCGATGTTGGCGGCGACGATCTGGCTGTGTACAGCGGCCCCCGCCGCCTTGCGGGTAAAAACCGTCCGGCGCGGCAGGATATGCCGGATGATCGCATTGCCGCCATCGTCGGTGAGGCGGTCGACCATCACATAGTCGCCGACTGCCGGATAGTCCGGGAGGTCGTTGGCCAGGTAGCTCATTTTGCCGGAGGGCTCGGCGCGAATTTCACCGCTGGCGGTAATCACGCGGTACAGATCTTTGTGTTGGGCCGAAACCCGTGCCAAAAACAAGCCTGGATGTCGCTTTGCTTCTTGTAGGAAAGCTTCGGTGAGGCCTGATGAAGTGAATGATATCGTTGAGTTGTTCAATTTTCTATCCTCCCACAGTAGTTTGAGATACAGCTTTGGGAGGTGGACGAAGATTAGTCTGCGTGCACCTCCCGGTGTGAGGCAGACTGCAGTGTATATTTTTGGAACATAAAGTTACAACTCCTTTCGTCAGATTGAATTGGACTTAATCCAAGAATATTCTATCATATTAATTCAACGAGATGCCAATATTGTATTTTTTCAACCACTGGCCGAAGGAATATTGCAATTCGTTGAATGAAGATCCGCTGTAACGGGCGTTTTCGTAAAAATCGCTTGCTAGCACGACTTTTTGAAAATGTTCGATGTGGCCGAAAAGTCGGGTGCTGTGCTCCCATTTGGCGCCATGCCGGGTCAGTGTCGGACTGGCGTTGATTTCTTCGAGGACATAGATGTTGGGCGAAACAGGAGAAGAATGGATGATGCGCCGCAGCGGGTGACTGGATGCCAGATAAAAAGGAACCAACTGGGCTTCCAGCGCCTTCAGACCGGCGGCGACTGTTGAATGTTGGCTCAAGTGCCCGAATATATGGCCGTTGAACATGTCAACGAAAATATGGATGTACATTCTGCCGACGCCACGGATTCTCTGTCCGCCGAGGCAAGCATAAACCAGTAATTTTCCGGGCGTATCTGTGTGGATATCCTGATCCCGCAATTCGGGGTAAGCCTTGAGAAGAAACTCGCGTTGGCGTGTGTTGAGACCGGACCCGCAGTCGGCAAACAGTTTTCGCAATAGTACTCCACATATAAGATCAGGGTTTTCCAGCCTGCATTCGATCTTCAACCGTCTCAAATCAGCCATTGTTAAGTTTGGATGAGCTTTTTGCAGACAGTGCAGCAGATGAAAATCGTTCCAAAATGGATTTTGCAAGATGATCCCGGTCAGCCTGCGGTGGAGGTCGGTGGAAACGAACGGGTCTGGTGCGGGGGCGGTTTTTACGGGGAGCGGTGAAAATGCGTAGTTTCTTTCCATCTGGATTTGCGCCTCCTTAAAAAAGTATGCCGACGCAGATCCTGACGATCTGTGTCGGCACAACATTGTGATCGATATGACAAAAACAAACTAAAACTAACTTGTATATATCATATAGTTTGTTTTTATTTATTTCAAGTAGGCGAATGAAAAATATTTTCGCGGGCTAAGGTCAGGTTTCGGCTATGATTTCGCCAGTGTGTGTCAAATCATAGCCACCCATGCCGCGCAATTCATTGTGGAAGGCTTGGGACTGCAGGACGTTCAACAGGGCCTTGAACGGAGGTTTGCCGGCATCTTCGCGGCGGATGACCAGATCGTACCGTTCTTGCTGCAGCGGAATGAAGTCGAGTTCCTTGACCTGGAGCGCAGCTTTTTCGATTCCCAGACCGACATCGGCTTCGCCCCGGGCCACATGGCTGGCCACCGCAAGATGGCTCGATTCTTCGTGGGCATAGCCAGCGATTTGCTCGCGATCAATATTGAACATTCGCAGCTTTTCATCCAACAGCACTCTGGCGCCTGAGCCTCGTTCGCGATTGATGAAGCGTACGCCGGGTTTGAGCAGATCGGGCCAGTTTTTTATTCCCTTGGGATTGCCTTTGTTGACGTAAAAGCCTTCGCTTCGATAGACCAGATTGATGATGATCGTTCGATGACCAGGCATCAGCCGCCGCACATAGGGTGTGTTGTAGGTATCGGTGTCGCTGTCCCACAGATGGGTTGTTACAACGTTTGCCTTGCCGTGATAGAGGGCGATCAGACCGTCGATACTACCGCTGTAGTTGCGCAGGATGCGGACCTGCGGGAGCGCCTTTTCCAGATGCCGGGGTCAAGATGTCCAGCACAGCATCCTGCCCGCAGATGACGATTTCGTTCTGAGTGAGGCCGGGGCTTTCGGCGGGGCGTGGAGGCGACAGTCGGTTTGCTTGCTGCAGCACCCGCATTCTTGGACTTTTTGATGAACGCATCCAGATCGGGAGCCTCAATGCGCATTTTTTCGGCCGATTCTGTAAGCAGGCAGATCGCCGCGTTTGATCATCTCATAAACCGTAAAACGGGTGATTTTGAGAATTTGGGCCACTTCCTCCGGCGTGTAGGAGAGGGTTTCCGTCATGGTTGCACCTCATTTTCAGAATATGTATTCTTTCCAAAGCTCTTGCGTTCATATTACAACAAACAGTATAATAACGCCATAAGGTTTTAGTTCGGTTGAGTTCTGTTGAATTAAGAATCTCGTGTCGAGGTGAACGAATCGATACAATGATGTGTCAGCTAACGTAGTTTGGGGTATTGCGTTGGGTGACTTTTTTATTGATTTTACAAGGAGGGAGTAACATGTTGATCGGAACAGGCCCGTTGTTGATTGACTCGCTGGCGGCAGGACTGACGGAAGATTGCCCCTATGGCGACATTACCACCGAACTGCTGAATGTTTCAGGCGAGGGACGCTTCCAGTTCGTTTCCCGCGTGGACGCTGTGGTTGCTGGGACGCTTCGCCTCAAGGACTTCTTTGAACAGCAAAAACTAGTGGTGGAGGAATATCGCCTTCCCGGGGAGCCGATCAAAAAAGGCGAGGTGATCATCAAGGCTGCCGGGGATCTCAAAACCCTGTTTAAACTGTGGCGAATCTGCCAGACATATCTCACCGTGCTTTGCGCGATTACTACCGAAACCAGTAAACTGGTACAGGCGGCGCGGGAAGCCAACAACGGCGTTCAGGTTGTGGTGGCGACGCGTAAAACTCACTTGGGTATGCGGACAGACGAGATGGATGCCATTCTGGCGGGCGGGGCGATCTATCATCGCAACTCGCTCAGCGATACCATCTTGATAACGCAGAACCACATGAGATTGTTGGGTGAGCTGCCGAAAGACCTGTATTCCATGCAACATAAAATCGAATTCGAGCCGTCTTCGGTGGAGGAAGCCTACCGATACGCCTCGCAAGTCGACGTGATGTTGTTGGATCATTTCGAAGCTTCAGAGCTGGGGGAAATAGTCCGGAAACTCAAAGCGCTGAATCCGCAGCTCAAAGTCGGGGTAGCCGGTGGAATCAATCTGGCGACAGCAGGAGAATTCGCCCGGCATGTGGACATTATTGTTTTGAGTTCGGTACTCTATGCCACCCCGTTGGATATTACCTGCAAAATCACGAAATAACAGCGAATCGCACAAGGGGGAACACTAAAATGAAAAAATGGTACGGAATCCTATTGATCGGAGCATTGGCGCTCAGCCTAGCGGTGGCTGGCTGTGGCGGAAGTCAGCCTGCCGCGCCCAAAGCGGCGGAGGCGCCGCAACCTCTGGAACTCACGATTTCAGCAGCTGTCAGCCTCAAAGATGCGCTGGCGGAGATCCAGACCAATTATGCGAAAGCGAAACCGAACGTCAAACTCGTATTCAATCTGGGGGCTTCCGGCTCGCTGCAGAAACAGATTGAACAGGGCGCCCCGGCGGATATCTTCATATCGGCGGCGCCGAAGCAAATGGATGAATTGGCTGCCAAAAATCTCATCAACAAGGCTACGCGGAAGAATCTGGTGGAGAATAAGCTGGTCTTGATCGTGCCGCAGGATTCCAAGCTGGGCTTGGCCAAGTTTGAAGATTTACTGAAACCGGAAGTTAAGCAAATCAGCGTGGGCGAACCCTCGGTCGTACCGGCCGGGCAGTATGCCCAGGAAGTGTTGCAAAAGCTGAACATTTGGGACAAGGTCAAAGAAAAGGCGGTGTTGGCGAAGGATGTCCGCACTGTGCTGACGTATGTCGAAACAGGCAATGTTGACGCCGGTATTGTTTATAAAACGGACGCCGCGTCAAGCAAAAAAATCAAGATTGCCGCGACTGCTCCCGAAGGCTCCCACAAACCTATTATTTACCCGGCTGCAGTGCTGAGCGGAGCGAAACAGTCGAAAGCCGCCGAAGAATTCCTGGCGTACCTGTCCGGGCCTGAAGGGAAATCGGTTCTGGAAAAATACGGCTTTGTCATGGGAAAATAACACTGATGGGAAAGTGAAACACGTAATTGATGTGGAAGAGGTGATTTGGCGTGAAATTGGTAAAACCGTTAGCGAGTTTGGTCGTATTTGCAGCGAGCCTCTTTTGGGTTGCCGGTTGCGCTCCGTCTGCGCCGTCCGCGTCGTCTACAGGCGAACCTCCCAAGGTTCAGACTGTTGAGATCAACGTTTCTGCAGCTTTGGGACTCAAGGAAGTTTTGCTGGATATTCAAAAAAACTATGCAACGATTCAGCCGAATGTAAAGATCGTTTATAATTTTGCAGCTGCCGGCGCTTTGCAGGCCCAAATTGAGCAGGGCGCTCCCGCTGATGTTTTTTTGTCGGCGGCAGTCAAGCAAATGGATGAATTGCAGAAAAAGAATCTGATCAAGACTGAAACTCGTAAAAATCTAGTGGGCAACCAACTGGTGCTGGTGGTTCCGCAGAACTCAAAACTCGACATCAAAGACTTTAAGGATTTGACGCTGCCGGGGGTGCAGCACTTCGGCCTGGGCGCGCCGGAAACTGTTCCTGCCGGCGAATATGGAATTGAGGTGTTGAAGTCGCTGGGTGTCTGGGAAACGGTAAAATCGAAGGCGGTTCTGGGCAAGGATGTCCGTACGCTGATGGCGTATGCGGAAACCGGAAATGCGGAAGCCGGCATTATCTTCTCGACGGTGGCGGCTACCAGCGACAAGGTTAAAATCGTAGCGACAGCCCCTCCGGGAAGCCATCGACCGATTATCTTCCCGGGAGTGGTTCTGGCCGCCTCCAAGCAGCCCAAGGCCGCTGCAGAATTCCTCAACTATTTGGCCGGCCCGGAAGGGATGAAGGTGTTCGTGAAATACGGCTTCAATCCGTTGACAAAAAACTAAGGCAGGTGTCCTGATGCCGGAGTGGCAGCCAGTATGGTTATCGATTAAAGTTGCGTTTGTTTCGCTGATTTTCGTTGTGATTTTCGGTGTTTTATTTGCCCATGCCATGCGCAAATGGGAGTTCGGCGGAAAAGCCGCTGTGGAGGCGATCTTTGCCTTGCCACTGGTCTTGCCGCCGGTAGTCACCGGATTTTTGCTGTTGATCCTGATTGGCAAGCAAGGGCCGGTGGGAAGATTTCTGGAAGAATATTTTCACACACAGATCATCTTTACCCCGTATGCAGCGATTCTCGCAGGGACTGTCGTGGCTTTTCCGCTGATGTACCAGAGCACCAAGGCTGCCTTTCAAGGCGTCGATACCAAACTGGAAGATGCCGCCCGGACCTTGGGGGCAACAGAAAGGCGAGTGTTTTGGACGGTCACGCTGCCGCTGGCTTGGCCGGGGTTGTTGTCGGGGATCGTGCTGTCCTTCGCCAGGGCTTTGGGCGAATTCGGCGCGACGATCATGGTAGCGGGCAATATTCCGGGGAAGACGCAGACCATTCCACTGGCGATCTACTTTGCCGCCGAATCGAATGATATGAGCCAGGCGGGCATTTACGTGCTAATCATTAGTCTGATTACTTTTTCCATGATTTTTTGGGTCAATCTCTGGGCGCGGAAGAAACACTGCGCGGCGCCGACGAAGGGGGTGTTTTGATGCTGTCTGTCGATATTACCAAACATTTGCCTGATTTTTCCCTGAACATCCAATTCAGCATCGAAAGCGACATTTTGGTGTTGTTCGGGCCTTCCGGCTGCGGCAAGACAACAACGCTGCGTTCTATAGCCGGCTTGTTGAAGCCTGATATCGGCAGGATCGTCTGCGATGACCAGGTGTTTTTCGACTCGGATACCGACGTATTCGTTCCGCCGCGTGATCGTCAGATTGGCTATATGTTTCAGGATTTCGCCCTGTTTCCCCACATGAATGTGCGAAAGAATATCTGGTACGGGGTTAAGTATTGTGAGCAGGAAGCTGCGCATATGTATGAGAAGCTTATGAGTCTGCTAAGAATTGAGCACCTTGCAGAGCGCAATATCACGCAGCTTTCCGGCGGGGAAAAACAACGGGTAGCTCTGGCGCGGGCTTTGATGGCCAAACCGCAGATTTTGCTTTTGGATGAACCGTTGTCGTCTCTAGATCAGGAAACTCGTCTGGAGTTGCAGTCCGAACTACGCAGCATGCAAGCCTTATGGAAGATCCCGTTTATCCTTGTAACACACGATCCGGAAGAGGCGCAAACAATGGGAACGCAGGTCCTGTTTCTCGAAAAAGGCAAGCCGGTTGGCAGGGGAAGTTTGGGAATGATGGAGATTGAACAGAGCTTGCGGGCGTAGTAAGATAAAATGGAGTTATTACATCATACAAGGGAGGCGTTGTTATGAAAATCAGCGGGAGAAACAAACTGCAGGCTACGATTACGGAAATCGTCCGGGGCGGAGTAATGGCCAAGATCGTCATGGACTACAAGGGCGATGAATTGGTTGCCGTTATTACGAACGATTCTGCGGATGACCTGGAGTTGAAAGTGGGCGACAAAGTAACAGCCCTGGTCAAAGCAACAGAAATGATGGTATTGAAGTAAAGTATCACATCAAAGCAAGAATGAATGAAACAGAGCCCGAAAGAAGAATCTCTTCTTTCGGGCTTCTGTTCTTAATGTATACAAGTATTAAGATTCAGTTTGCAGCTATCTACATATTGTGTCGAATACACGGATATAGTAATATTGATTTCGTAGTGAAAAAATGCACGCGGGACAGTGACGTCCGGTTGCAGGGGGCACGGCGGCGTGGTTTCTGCACCGGTCGTTTTTGTTTTTCGCTGGTGCGTAATTTTGAAGGGGGAGAGACGGATGAAAAAAATGCTGCTCAGTATTGCTCTGTTGGTTATGGTTGTCACAGCCGGATGCGGCGGAGGTTCAACCCCGGCCCCGGCGGCGGGTAAAGCGGAGGCGCCCAAGGGCGTGGTGGACAAGGTCAAACAGACGAAGGTGTTCACCGTCGGTACGGATGCAACCTTTAAACCTTTCGAATTCAAAGTGGACGGCAAATACACCGGTTTCGACATCGAGCTGGTGGAAGCGGTGGCCAAACAGCTGGGCGCCGACAAAGTCGAGTATGTGGATACCGAATTCAAGGGCCTGATTCCGGGTCTGCTCGCGAAGAAGTTCGACCTGATTGTATCGGCCATGTATATCACGGAAGAACGCAAACAGACCATCGCGTTCTCGGACACCTATTTTCCTGGCGGATTGGCGATCATGGTGAAAAAGGACAATAACACCATTCAGGGGATCAAAGACCTGAACGGCAAGAAAGTTACGGTGCAGATCGGCACCAAGTCGGCAAAGTATCTGGAAGAACCGCAGTTCAAAGAAATCAAGCTGGTCAAGGTCGAAACCAACAATGATATGTTCATGGAACTGGAAACAGGCAAGGTGGATGCAGTGGTCACCGGTCTACCTGCTGCGAAAACGTATTCGAAAGAAAAAGGCACGGCCAAAGTATTGCCAGGTACCCTGACGGAAGAGTTCTACGGCTATGGAATCCGCAAGGATGACCAGGATCTGGTGAAGGCCGTTAATGAAGCCCTGAAGAAGCTCAAGGCTGATGGAACTTATGACAAGCTGGTCAAGAAGTGGTTTGAATGACCTTTGATTTCTCGGTTATCTTTCTCGGTCGGAATCTGAACTTTCTGCTGCACGGGCTGGGCCTGACGATCGTGTATTCCTGCGCCGGCTTTTTTCTGAGCCTGGTCATCGGCACGATCATCGCGTTTGGTCAGATATCGCGCTTCGCGCCGCTGCGGTGGCTGTCCCTGTTTTATCTGTCCTGGTTCCGGGCCACACCGCTTTTGGTGCAGCTGTTTCTGCTCTACTACGGGTTGCCGATTGTTTTCGGCATCGACACTGTGGCCTGGTTTTCGGGCGTCATCGCTCTAGGAATGTACAGCGGAGCCTACTCTTCGCAGATCGTCCGGGGGGCCGTGCAGTCGATCGACCGGGGGCAGATGGAAGCCGGGCGGTCTCTGGGCTATTCCTATATGCAGACGATGGTCAAGATCATTGTACCGCAGGCTATTCTGCGCATGCTGGCGCCGCTGACCAATGAGTTCATTTCCCTCACCAAAAATTCATCTCTGCTGTCCACCATCACGGTGGTGGAACTGTTCCGGCAGGCCAACATTCTGATCGCGGACACGTACCGCACACTGGAATTCCTGCTCGCGGTCAGCATGATGTATTACATACTAAATAATGTGATCGGAGCGCTGGGGATTTATCTGGAAAAACGCTTCCGGACGGGAGGCGAACTGCAGTGATCAAGATCGCCAAAGTAAACAAATCATTCGGAACGCACCATGTGCTGAAGGACATCGATCTGGAGATCGGCCGGGGCAAGGTCGTCGTGATCATCGGCCCGTCTGGTTCGGGGAAAAGCACCTTGTTGCGCTGTATCAACTATCTGGAAGAATACGAGGACGGGGAGATCACCATCGAAGGCGACCCGATCGGCCGCCGCGCTGTGAATGGAAAATCGGCGCCGATGCCGCAGCAGGAACTGAACCGGATGCGGCAGGAAGTGGGCATGGTTTTCCAGGCGTTCAATCTCTTCCCGCATAAAACGGTGCTGCAGAATATCACGATGGCGCCGATGGATCTGAAAGGGATGAGCCGGACCGAGGCCGACGTATTGGGCCGCTCTCTGCTGAAAAAAGTCGGGCTGTCGGAAAAGGAACAGGTGCTGCCCTACAGTCTGTCGGGCGGGCAAAAACAACGGGTGGCCATCGCACGGGCTCTCGCCATGCAGCCCAAAATCATGTTGTTCGACGAGCCAACTTCGTCGCTCGATCCGGAGATGGTCGGTGAGGTGCTCCAAGTTATGCGGGCGCTGGCGGAAGAAGGGATGACGATGGCGATCGTCACCCACGAGATGCGCTTCGCCCGGGAAGTGGCCGATACGATCGTCGTGCTGGACGCGGGCCGGATCATCGAACAGGGCCCGCCGGAGAAGATCTTCACGCAGCCGGATCACCCCCGCACGCTGGAATTTTTGGCTAAGGTGCTGCAAGCCAACTAAAGAGTATCCGATTGAGCAAAACCTAAATGAAACAGATCAAAAGCCTTTTCAAAGTAACATGAAAAGGCTTTTGATCTGTCCAGTTATAGCGAAATCAGAAGAATCAACAGTGGCGAAAATAGAAAATTGCAAAATCATATTGACATGCAAGATTCCGGTAATGTAAGATGATTCCGTAACCGGTTACGGAATCGAGTGCGGCATCATCTTGGGGAATAAGCGATTATTCGAGGTGGAACATGGCCAATATTTTGGAAATAGCCAAAATGGCAGGAGTTTCGAAAACTACAGTCTCGCGAGTCATTAATAATAAGCCGGATGTGAATCCGGATACAAGGGAAAAAATTACTGAGCTCATCCGAAAATATGATTTTCAGCCCAATGCATCGGCAACGGCGATTGCACACAAACGGGTCATTAACACGATTGGCCTGATCATCCCCTATGATGCGAACTACATCTTCGCCAATCCCTTTAACGCCGAAATCATGCGGGGCGTTTCGCTGGAAACCAATGCCGCCGGCTATCATCTGCTGTTGTGCCACTACGCCAAGGAAGATTATGTTGCGGTGTTCAAACAAAAGAAAGTGCCGGGATTTATCCTCATCAGTCCCAACAAAGACCACAAAAACATGGTTGATCGGTTGAAGGAAATCGGCGCGCCGTTCGTTTCTACCAGCAGGATTCCTCACGTGCCTGATATCAATTTTGTTGAAGTGGATAACATGCTGGGCGCCTCGTTGGCGGTCGAGCATTTGATTCAGCTGGGACATAAAAGAATCGGCGTTATCAAAGGCCACAACTTGTTGGCCAGTAGTTCTGACCGGTTTGCCGGCTATTGCGCTGCTTTGAAAAATAATAACATTGCTTTTGATGAGACGTTGGTCCGTGAAGGTGCTGCATCGATTGACAGCGGACATGATGCCATGCTGAGCCTGCTGCAGAATACGGATGTGACAGCGGTGTTTGTGGGAAGCGACCTTATGGCAATCGGAGCCATAGGAGCGGCAACGCAAGCTGGAAAAAGCGTCCCTGATGATATCTCCATTGTCGGCTTTGACAATATCCCCCTGGCAGGATCGCTGAATCCCCCCTTGACCACAGTTGACCAGCAGGCCTGCAATAAAGGAAGACTAGCCGCCCATATGCTGATCGACATGATCGAAGGTCGTGAAGTCAGTTCGCCGCCGAATGTTGAGGTCAGTTTGGTAGTCCGCAAATCGACCAAAGCATTGCCGGTTTAATTTTTTGGCAGATTCCGTAACCGGTTCCGGTAATGAAATTTGGTGACAATCGCTCGGATATGCGGAAAAGAAAAATAAATATGTATCGATTCGACATTTCCGTAACCGGTTACGAAAAAATGTAACAATGAATTCAACGCCGCTTATCAGATGCGAATTTGGCATAAATTCTGATGAAATAACAAAAATGAAAGGAGCGGGGTAATCGGTAAATTTGCGGGAGTTCAGCTCAGGGGGACTTGTAGGGGGAAAATTAAATCGGATAAAGGGGATGGAGAAAATGTTCAAACGCGTATCGAAACTATTGCCGATTTTGCTGACTATCCTGATGGTTGCACTTGTCTTTGCGGGGTGTGGGCGACCAGAGAAAGCGGATACGAAAAAAGATGATACCAAAGTTATCACATTGCGACTCGCGCATCATTTAACTCCCGACCATAGTTTGAATAAACAGGCTGAAAAATTCGCCGAACTATTATCGAAAAAGACCAATGGCAAAGTTAAGGTTGATATTTATCCCAATGGACAATTGGGTGGACAAAGAGATCTGTTGGAATCGATGAAGATCGGAACGATGGATATGTCGATTGCTGACACAGGTCTGTTGGCCAACTACGACTTGGCGGCGGGAATACTCGATTTGCCCTATATTTTCAAAGATACCCAACACGTGAGAAAAGCCATGGCTGGTGAGGCTGGAAAAATTCTTCGTGATAAGATCCTGAAAGCATCCAATATCAGATCACTGACGATCGTTGGAGTCGCTTTCCGGGGCACAATCCTGGCGAAGAAAGACATTAAATCGATCGAAGATTTCAAGGGTGTGAAAGTTCGTACTCCTGAATCGCCTGTGCTTGTACAGTACTTCAAAGCCATTGGCGCCAATCCGACCCCGATTCCTTCCGGTGAAGCATATACAGCCATCCAGACGGGTGTAGTCGATGGAATGGAAGGAACACCTGAATTCCTGAACTCGATCAAAATTTCCGAAGTGGCAAAAAAACAATATGAAACAAACCATAACATGAACTGCGATTCGCTGAATATCAGCGAAAAAGTGTTCACAGGTCTTTCGGCGGATATTCAAAAAGCGATACTCGAAGCTGCGGACGAAAGTATCGGATATTTCTACGAAATTTCGACTAAGATCGATGAAACCAACAGAAAAGACCTCACAGCCAAAGGCGTCGTATATACCAAACTTGACCTGGCGCCTTATATGAAGGCAACGGCTCCTATGGTTGAGAAGTTCGTCAAGGACAACAATGCTCAGGCATTGCTTGACGCAATCAAAAAAGCCCAATAATTACATAGAGTGACTCAGTACCTGGAAGATAGTGGCTGGGTTCGTCGCCTGACGAACCCAGCCATCCCAATCGATACCTGGAGCACTGGTATTTCAAGGCAAGGAGAATTCGGATGAATAATATCGTGAGACTGGTTAATAAGGCGCTGAACGCTTTCATCGTAACTGTGTTCATTTCACTCGTGCTGCTCGTTTTTATGCAAGTGTTTTTCCGATATATTGTGGGGAATTCTCTGACCTGGGCGGAGGAAGTTGCGCGATTCCTATTCATCTGGCTGATCTATATCGGCGGTATCATCACCGTACGCAAGGGGATGAATATTACCTTCGACGTGTTTCTGGAATCGCTGCCAGACAAGATATGGGTCGTTGTTTTCACGCTGGTTAATCTCTTAAGCGCCGGGTTTCTGGCCCTAGTGGCTGTTCTAGGGTTTGATCTGGCATTGGTCAACATGACTCAGTATTCTTCTTCCATCATGTTTCCGATGGGTATTGTGTATCTTGCCATCCCGGTGGGGGCAGCGGGGATGCTGATTTCCCAGGTCCAGTGGTATTTAGCGATGAAAGAAAAAAGAGGGATGGGCATAAATGCTTGAACTAACATTTTTAGTCTTCGCCATCATGTTGCTCCTCGGCGTGCCAATCGCATTTGGGATGGGCATCGCTTCGCTCGCCGCGCTCTGGTTTACCACGAATGTCTCCATCACCTTGATTCCACAGCGACTGTTTGTAGGGGTTGATTCGTTCAGCATGATGGCCATTCCCTTTTTCATGCTGGCCGGCGAGTTCATGGAAACCGGCGGAATCTCCCGCAGACTGGTTAACTTCTCTTATGCCCTGGTGGGACATATTACGGCAGGGCTTGGCATGGTCTGCATCCTGACCAGTATGATATTCGCCGGTGTTTCCGGCTCGGCGGCCGCAGACACGGCAGCGGTCGGTAGTATTCTAATCCCTGCCATGAAGAAAAAAGGCTATCCCAAAGCGATGGCTGCCATGATTCAGGCATGTGCGGGCTCGCTCGGCCCGATCATTCCTCCCAGCCTAACAATGATCATTTATGGTTCGCTTACAGGGATATCCATTGGCGCCCTATTTCTGGCGGGCATTGTGCCGGGACTTCTGATCGGCCTTTTATTAATGGGTGTGACCTATTTCTACGGCAAAAAATACAATTTGAAGGGTGAAGAAAAATGTTCGCGCCTAGAGGTATGGAAGGCGACCAAAGAGGCGTCTCTTGCGCTGATCATGCCTGTCTTCATCATTGGCGGAATCATTATCGGCGCGTTCACACCGACCGAAGCCGGTGCGGTTGCCGTCGTATATGCATTCACAATCGGATTTTTCGTCTACAAGGAATTTGACTTACGGGACATACCGAGGATTGTACTCAATGCGGCTGGAACCACAGCAATGGCAATGCTCATTATTGCCGGCGCCTCGATACTGGGCTGGATTGTTGCCTATGGGAAACTGCCCCAAATTGTAATCAGTTACTTGACGAGCTTGACGTCGAGCCCGCAGGTCATTATGCTGCTGCTGATCGGTTTTTTGCTGATCGTTGGCATGTTCATCGAAACTATTGCCGCTACGATCATCGTTGCGCCCATCTTAATGCCCCTGGCCGCCCAGTATGGCATCGATCCGATTCACTTTGCCCTGGTAATGGTGGTAACGCTTGTATATGCAGGAGTGACGCCACCTGTTGGAGGAATATTGTTTATCACGATGGGGATCGGCGATGTGAAAATGAAAGACATGCTGCAGTACATCCCCAGTTATGTGGGAATCATGATTGTGGCTCTTATTATCGTGGCGCTCATCCCGCCGTTGGCGATATATATTCCGAATTTAATATTGAAATAAAAAGCTCAAAAATGCAGCGAATGAGTCGAAGAAAGAGACGGTCGGGAGGTATTTGAAATGAAAGGGTTACACAAGCTGAGTCAAGGACCGGACGGCGTAGATATCCGGGAGGTTTCGGAGCCTATTGCGGAAGCTGGGGAGCTAAAGATCAAGGTCCATGCTGCGGGAATCTGCGGCACCGATATCCATATCATGCTTGATGAATATCCCAGCAGTTTTCCAGTCATCCTGGGGCATGAGTTTTCAGGAATTGTGGAAGACGTCGGAGACGGCGTTCAGGGCTTCGCACCCGGTGACCGGGTGGTTTCACTGACTGCGGTTGTGACTTGCGGGCATTGCAGCTATTGTCACGAAGGACTGCTGATGTTGTGCGAGAAACGGCTCTCCATAGGGTCTGGGGTGAATGGGGCGATGGCTGACTATGTCATTGTGCCCGCAGAGCTGGCTTTCCAGATTCCACAGACGGTATCGCTGGACGAAGCAGCGTTGTGCGAGCCGCTGGCTTGCGTCGTTCGGAGCGTTATCGAGCGGGCTACTGTCAAAGCCGGTGACTACGTATTGGTATCCGGTCCCGGAACGATGGGATTGTTGACCATGCAGCTGGCGATGGCCAGCGGGGGCAAGGTGGTTGTGACCGGCACCTCTATCGATAAGGAAAGATTGCAACTGGCGTCTGAGCTCGGGGCGTTTGCCGTGATCGACGTTGAGGCGGAGGATGTCTACGCGAAATCAGCCATTATCACGAACGGAAGTGGCTTCGATGTTGCCTTTGAGTGCGCGGGCGCTGCGCCATCGGCGGATACCTGCCTGAAACTTTTGAAGAAGACCGGAATGTATGTGCAGGTAGGTTTGTTTGGAAAGAAGATCGCCTTTGATATGGATCTGGCCTTGAAGAAAGAAATTGTGATGACCAACAGCTATGCCTCGGAACGAACTTCCTGGGTGCGGGCGCTGCGAATGCTGGAACTCAAACAGGTCAATGTGAATCCGCTGATTAGCGCCAAACTTCCGCTTACAGAGTGGCGAAGAGGATTTGAAATGGCCATCAACAAAGAGGGATATAAAATTTTGTTGCAACCATAATATTACGACGAAAGAAGGAGAGAAAATGAACAAAGCGCAATATAAAAGTCCCCTGCATGAAATGGCATGCACATCGCCTACGGATTTTTGGAATGATTCCTGTTCAGTGCCTGAACTGACATATGCGATGGAATACGGCGCGGTGGGCGCCACGACCAACCCGGTCATCGTGAAAGAAGTGCTGCAGAAGGAAATGAATTCCTATAAAGGCAGAATCGAAGAACTCATTCGCGAGATGCCCACTGCCAGCGAAGACGACATCGCCTGGGCGTTGAATGAAGAAATGGCGGTAGCCGGGGCAAAAATTCTGGAGCCGATCTTTGTGACCTCCAAAGGACAAAAAGGCCGGATATCGATCCAAACCAACACCAAATACTTTAAAAACAGCGACCTCATGTTGCAACAAGCTCTGCGTTTCAATAAACTGGCGCCCAACATGCAAGTGAAGATGCCGGCCACCCAGGCGGGTATCAAGGCCTATGAAGAGGCGACCTATCAGGGAGTCAGCATCAATGCGACCGTGAGCTTCACCGTTGCCCAGGCTCTGGCGGTGGCGGAAGCGGTTGAACGCGGCCTCAAACGCCGCGAAGCGGAAGGCCTCGACTCGAGCCTGATGCATCCTGTCTGCACTCTCATGGTCGGTCGGGTGGATGACTGGTTAAAAGTCGTCGTGGACCGCGATGGAATTATCATGGACCCAGAGTGTCTCGATTGGGCCGGGGTGGCCGTGATGAAAAACGCTTACCGGATCTATCAGGAAAAAGGGTACCGGACGCAACTGCTGGCGGCGGCTTACCGCAACCATCACCACTGGTCGGAGTTCATTGGCGGCGATGTTTCGCTCACGATTCCCCATGGTTGGATCAAAAAATTCAACGCTTCCGATATTACCGTGGAAAACCGTATCGACAAACCAGTCGACCCCAAAATCATCGCTCAATTGTCCGCGCATCTGCCGGAATTCAACAAGGCCTACCAGCCTGACGGCCTGACCCCGGCGGAGTTTGAAACCTACGGCGCCACTTGCCGAACCTTGCTGCAATTCTTGGGCGGCTACGACGAACTGCTCGGTATCATTCGCAAGGTTATGATCGTTGTCAAATAATTTGAAGTAGAGCCGCATTGTGCATCCTAATGAAAACAGCGCATTGTCTCGTGAGAGGCAGTGCGCTGTTTTTCGAAACTTGTTGACAAAGAGTTAATGCCTTCTTTATAATAAAGTTAACAAATGTTAACTTTTGTGTAGGGGAGGCGGAGTACGCTTATGCAAACATTGTTTGCCTGCGAGGGGAAAAAGGGGGATATTTTAAAGGCGAGTTTGTCGTTGTTTGCGACCCGTGGCTATGATGCGGTATCTGTTCGCGATTTGGCCAAATCGGCCGGTGTATCAGAAGCCGCCTTGTACAAACATTTCAAGGGAAAAGAAGAAATGGCCCTGTATATTTTCACGGCGATTATTACAGATTATACTCAGCGGCTGCAGCAGATCCACGAGGAAGTGGTCGGCACCGTGAACCAGCTTTGTCGCCTTGTGGAAGTCACCTATGATCTTTATCGGCAATATCCTTCAGAGATCAAGTTTGCCCTCCTCTCACAGTACCGGTTTTGGGGGAAAGCGCCTGAATCGGTCAAACCGCATTTTATGATTCGACAGATTCTGGAGGAAGGCATGCATAATGGGGAAATTCCGCAAAAATCAGTTTATTTTTGGATTACCATCTATTCCGGAATTTTGTTGCAGCCGCTAGTTCAATACCCTTATTTCCATGACGTATTGCCGGCCTTTGAGGAACTGAAAGCAGAGGTCGTTGCCGCGGTTCGCAAGATGTTTCAATTAGAAGGGCCCACTTGGGTTCCCGCTGAAGTTTCAGAAAAGGTTGAGGAGGAGACGCTGTGAGGGGTTTGGTTCGCGCAATCCTAAATTTGTTTTTCAAGATCAAAGTCGTTGGCGGCGACAGGCTGCAATTTAACGGACCCTCCATTGTGATGCCCAACCATGTCTCGTTTCTCGACCCGATCCTGCTGTACGCCTATCTGCCGCACAATGCCTGCTTCGTCGTCAATACGGCAATCGCAGCCAAGATCGGTTTCGTATTGCGCTGGGTCGATCACATTGTTGTGGATCCGCTCAATCCCTATTCGCTCAAAAAAATCCTGGCCGCCGTCAATGAAGGCCGTCCGGTGGTACTGTTCCCCGAAGGACGCATTACTACGACAGGCAGTCTGATGAAAATTTACAGCGGCATCGGCATGGTCGCACTGCGCACCGGGTGCATGCTTTATCCCGTGTTATTGCTCGGGCCGGAATTTTCCAAGGCATCGCGCATGCAAGGGAAGCTCAAAACCCGTTGGTTTCCACCTCTCGTTATTCATGTTGGATCGCCCACACACCTTGCGGTGAATCCTTCGACCGGGTTCAGGCAACAGAAAAAAGAGATTAGCGACCGGATTTTGAACTTGCTGCAAAAGACTCAGTTTGAAGCGAAACAGGTGCAGGAGAGGCGAACCAATCTGTTTGACAAATTGCTGGATACCGCCCAGCTTCATGGCAGCAGCAAAGTCATGGCCGAGGACATCTCCGGCAGTATAACGTATGCGAAAGCCCTCCTGGGCTGCTATGCTCTGGGCGGCAAGTTTCAACGGCTTTTGGCTGCGGAGGATACGGTCGGCGTGATGCTGCCCAACTCCATCGGGCACCTAGTGACCCTGTTTGCGCTGTTCTTGATCGGTAAGACCCCTGCCGTTTTGAATTTCAGCATCGGCGCAGAAAACATTCTGAACTGTGCTGAAACAGCCGGAGTCAAAACCGTGCTGACGTCGCGCGCTTTCATCGAGAAGGGACGGCTGGAAGACTTGGCCGCGCGCCTGGGCGCCAAGCTTCGCCTCATCTACCTGGAAGATGTCAAAACAGAGGTGACGTGGATTGATAAGGTCATCGCCTTCGTTAAATACCTTCGGCAGGCAAAAGCTGCAGGGACAACTGAACCGTCGTTGATCCTGTTTACGAGCGGCAGCGAGAGCAAGCCCAAAGGGGTTGTTCTTTATCATCGCCACCTGATGACCAATCTTAATCAGATTTCCTGCATCGTTGACTATACGCATCAGGACAAAATGCTGAATGCACTGCCGATGTTTCATTCCTTCGGCCTGACTGCCGGTACCTTGCTGCCGATTTTCAGCGGCCTGGATTTGTTTTTGTATCCCAGCCCGCTCCATTACCGAATCGTACCCGAGATCGCCTATGACTGGAATGCTACGGTGCTTTTGAGCACACCTACCTTTCTCCATGGGTATGCGAAATATTGCCATCCGTATGATTTTTACAAAATGCGCTACGTTTTGGCCGGCGGAGAAAAACTCAAAGATGAAGTGCGTCAATTGTGGAGTGAGAAGTTCGGTCTACGGATCATGGAAGGATATGGCACGACAGAAACCGGTCCCGTATTAAGTCTCAATACGCCGTTGTTCTTTCGCACAGGTACTGTGGGGCGGCTATTGCCTGGGATCGAGTGGCGCATCGAGGCAGTGCCCGGAATCGAAGACGGGGGTGACTTGCTGGTCAAGGGGCCCAATATTATGGCAGGCTATCTGCTGCACGGAAAAGGTTTTGTTCCTGCCGAAGAATGGTATGATTGCGGCGATGTCGTTTCTATCGATCAGGATGGGTTCGTGAGCATTAAATCACGCCTGAAGCGTTTTGCCAAAATATCGGGAGAAATGATCAGCCTGGACAGTGTCGAAAAGACAGCGGAAAAGTGTTTCGCCACGGACCGTAATGCGGCAATCAATGTTCCTGATGCCAAAAAAGGTGAAAAGATAGTTCTGTACACGACATGCAAGAGCGCTACCAAACAGGCTTTGCGCGAACTTATGAGCCAATCGGGCCAGAGTATGCTGTTTCTGCCTGCCGATATCATTATCATAGAAAAGTTGCCGATCCTCGGCAGTGGCAAGACCGATTATGTCAGTTTGAAAGCAATGGTGCGTGAGGGAGAGGAAAGTGCATAAGTTATCTCCGCTCGGAGCGTTATTTTTAGCGCAGTTTCTGTCCGCATTTGTCGACAATATGATTTTGTTCGTTGCCCAAGGGATCATTCTGCGGGATTCGTATCCAAGTTACTATCTGCCGTTTGTGCAAAGCGCATTTTTGGCCGTATACATTTTCTTGTCGCCCTGGGTTGGTCGGTTTGCCGACAAGTGGCCCAAGGCACAGGTCTTGATTGTCGGCAACATCGTGAAATTGTCCGGGGTGCTCGCACTGCTCGCCGGCCTGAATCCGGCTCCCTGTTATGCCGTGGTTGGTGTGGGAAGCGCAATTTACAGCCCGGCCAAATATGGAATACTGCCGTTTTTGACCCATAATGAGGACGAGTTGCTGCGAGCGAATTCGAAATTGGAGAGCTATACGATTCTGGCTATTTTGACGGGTTCAGTAGCCGGAGGGTATTTGTCGGATCTGTCGATTACGGGCGCTTTAGTTGCCAGTGCTTTATTATATGGGGCATCGATTGCTGTGAATAAGCTGATTCCCAAAGATCCAGGCAACGCTTCCATCCGCTATAACGATGCAATCCGCGAATTCGCCCGCGATGCAGTCAAGCTGATGAAACAGCGGGAGAGCCATTATTCAATGATTGGGACGGGCTCCTTCTGGATGGCATCTTCTGTACTGAGAATGGTCGTTTTTGTCTGGGTTCCCCTGACCCTCGGCATCACCGGGGGAACGCATATCAGCCTGCTTATCGCTGTTACGGGCGTGGGCATCGCGATAGGGGCGCTGATCACTCCGTTTCTCATCAATATCCAGGAATATCGCCGGACTGTGTGGTACGGCTTTGGTATGGCTCTGGCAATCTTGGGGTTCCTGCTTGTTGATACGTTGATCCCGACCGTGGTATTGTTGCTCCTAGTTGGGACGCTGGGTGGCATTTACATTGTGCCGATGAACGCCTGTCTGCAGCAAGTGGGGCACGGCCTGATCGGAGCAGGGAAAACTATCGCCGTACAGAATTTCATGGAAAACAGCTTTATGTTCATGGGCGTAGCGGCCTATACCCTGGCGAGCAAGGCTGGGGTTTCAGTGCAATTTTCGCTGGGAGCTACAGGGCTGGTATTGCTAGGACTGGTTGCCTATCTTTGGGTGTATTCGCGGCGAGCCGGTCAGTAAGAACGATCCGGCGGGGAAAAAGCCATTTCTTTTCACCTGACCCGATCATAAGAGGGAGGAAAAGGCGGGAAAACGACGAATTCAGTAAGAAAAAAGAAGTTTGCAAACTTCAAGGAGGACTCTTATGGCCAGAAAAGTAATCATTACCGCAGCAATGACCGGTTCAATCCACACTCCCAGTATGAGCCCCTATTTCCCGCATACCCCGGAGCAAATTATTGCAGATGCGGTGAAGGCTCACGCCGCAGGCGCGGCAGTGGTGCATATCCATGCCAGAAACCCGCAGGACGGCAGCCCCTCACCCGATTTGGAAATCATGAGAGAAATTGTATCGGCGATTAAAACCCAGTGTGATGCCGTCATTTGCATCAGTACCGGCGGCGCGGTGTGGATGACCTCGGAGCAGCGTCTGGCGCCGGCTGCCGCGCTAAAGCCCGAATTGGCGTCCTGCAATGCCGGGTCTGTGAACTTCGTATATTCTCCTGCCGCGGAAAAACTTGTGAATCCCCAATATGAGTGGGAAATTCCTCATCTGAAGCGTTCCGATGACATGGTGTTTACGAATACTTTCACCGGCTTGGAGTATTACATCAAGACCATGAATGAACTTGAGATTCGTCCTGAATTTGAAGTATATGATATTGGCATGATTAATAACATCGCCTATTTCTATAATAAAGGATTGATCAAAAAGCCGATTTATCTGCAGTTTGTGATGGGAATTCTGGGCGGGATTCCGGCAACGGTCGATAATCTTGTCTACATGGTCAAAACGGCTCGCGAACAACTCGGGGAGTTTGTGTGGTCCTGCGCCGCTGCTGGTAGGGCGCAGTTCCCACTGGTGACAACGGCTCTGGCCATGGGCGGCAACGCCCGGGTGGGGCTGGAAGACAACCTCTATCTCCGGTCCGGCGTATTGGCGAAATCGAGCGCGGAACAAGTTACCCAGATCAAGGAAATCGGCGAACGACTGGGTCTGGAGTTTGCGACTTCGGACGAGGCGCGCAAGATTCTGGAGCTCAAAGGTATTGCTAAAGTCAATTACTGATCGTCATGGATATGTTGAAGCCCTGTTCGCTGCAAGTGCAGCGAACAGGGCTTCGCTTTTTCACCTGCGGCGGGCAGGGTTTCGACTTTTGACGGAGAATTTATTAAAGACGTAGAGTTTGTGCAAATATTGCAATTAATATAGCGGCGAACAAAGGAGGTATGGAGCAAGAAGATGGAAACTCTCTGAAATATGTTGCGGCCAGTCCTCAAGGAATTTTGTTAATATGAAAAATTTAGGAGAGTTAATATGAAAATTAAAAGCATCAGAATCCGTCTTCTCGCCATTCTCTTGCCCTTTTTCATCCTGGCATTCGGGATCATGTCCGGGATCAGTTATTATCTTTCCAATCAGGCGCTGACGCAAAGCGTTGATGAGACCGCGGCCGCCATTGGTAACGACTATGGCAACCGGATTACCGCCGAAATGCAGAAGCTGATCATCATGCTTGAAGATACCGCTTCCACCCAACGCGTGCGTACAGGCGACCGCAATGTGATCGTGGCAACTATGGATGAAGCCCGCAAACGCATCGGCAGGCTCGATATCATTAATTTCATTTATCCGGATGGCGCTACGATCCGCTCGGACGGTACAACTGCGCAACTCGGCGACCGCGAATATTTCAAACAGGTCATGCAGACCCGCCAGCCCTATGTTTCAGAACCACTAGTGGTTCGTAGCACCGGTAAAATGTCGGTGAACTTGGCTGTGCCGATTCTGAACAATGGGCAGCTGATCGGGGTAATGACAGGGACATATTCGCTGGAACAGCTGTCCGACTCGCTGAAAGAACTGAAATTCAAGGATACCGGCTACGGAGCGATTGTGGATGACAAGGGGTTATTACTTGCCAATCCCAAAATGTCGAACCTGGTCGGCAAGCTGAACTACGCCGAAAAAAAGATCAATCCGGAACTGAAATTGCAACAGGCGGAGCTGGATGATCGCTTGATCAGCCTGTTCAAAAAAGTGGCGGAGACAGGCAAACAGGGCCAGGGCCGCTACACTTTCGTTGACGGGATTGAACGGGTAGCAGTGTACACGGCCATCAATCTGCCGGGCGGGCAACGCTGGGTGATGATCGTGACGGCCCCGGAGGCGGAGGTCACCCGCGAGACGACTGTTTTGGGTCGAACTATGCTGGCAACATCCGTGGCGCTGATTCTCATCGCCGTCTTGTTCATCCTGATTATCAGCGGCCGCTTCGCGAAGCCGATTCGCCTGTTGCGCGATGAGTGTTTGCTGCTGGCGCAGGGAGATTTCCGGCATCGCGAGAGCAAGGTGAACACTGAAGATGAAATCGGCCAACTGGCTCAGGGTTTTCTGACGATGCGTACGAATTTGCAGACGTTGGTCAGCAAGGTGCAGAGCCAGACTGATCAGGTGGCTGCCGCGTCGGAAGAATTAACCGCCAGCGCCGAACAATCAGCGCAGGCTGCAAATCAGGTCGCTCAGACCATCACGGATGTGGCGAATGGCAGTGAAAAACAACTGAAAGCCGTCGACAATGCCAGGGCGGTTGTCGAGGGAATGTCAGCCGGGATTGAGCAAGTGTCAGCCAATGCCAATGAAATTTCCGGCACTGCGGCCAAGTCGGCCGGAGCGGCGCAAGAGGGAAGCGCGGCGGTCAGCAAGGCGGTTTCGCAGATGGGAACCATCGAACAGACGGTCACCGCATCCGCGAAAGTGGTCGCCAAATTGGGCGAACGCTCCAAGGAAATCGGCCAGATCGTTGCCACGATCTCGGGAATTGCCGGGCAGACGAACTTGTTGGCCTTGAATGCGGCAATCGAAGCCGCCCGGGCCGGAGAGCAAGGGCGAGGATTCGCCGTGGTGGCGGAAGAAGTCCGTAAACTTGCGGAACAATCCGAAACGGCCGCAAAGCAGATTGCCGGGTTGATTGGCGAAATTCAGCAGGATACGGACAGCGCCGTCATCGCAATGGATGCCGGGACCAAAGAAGTTCGTATTGGCGCCGCAGTGGTGGATGTGGCCGGAAAATCCTTCAACGATATTTTCCGGGCAATCAATGATATTTCGGGGCAGATGCGGGAAATCTCCGCCGCTATGGAAGAACTGGCCGGCGGCAGTCAACAGATCGTGACTTCGGTGCGGGATATCGACGCGATCAGTAAAGGAATCGCTGAAGAGTCGCAAACCGTATCCGCCGCCACACAAGAACAATCGGCTACAACGCAGGAAATCGCTTCTTCCAGCCACGCCCTGGCAAGGATGGCGGAGGAGCTCAGCAGTGCGGTCAGCAAATTTAAAGTATAAGCGCGGCGGCCGATAGGGCGGGTAGCATTCAAAGCTGAGCGAGGATCAGCCCCAGCGCCAATAGCAAGCCAAATACCGTGTTTGTTTGAGCCGTGGCCACCATGGCCGGCATCATTTCAACCGGGCTGGCGCCCTGCCGGAAGCCGGCGACAGCCTGCAGCGATTTGGGTACGCTCAATAGCACGAGCAGGGCCCAGGGAGAAATCAGTCCGACTGCAGATAGCGCCAGCACCCAGAAATATGAAATTGCGAACATGCCCGCCAAAATTCGGATTGCCGCCTCCCTACCCAATAGGACGGCCAGCGTTTTTCTTCCATGAGCTTCGTCGTCCTTGAGGTCGCGGATATTGTTCGCCATCAGAATAGCGCCGATCATGATGGAAGGTGCTGCTGAAACCAGATACACCAGTGGGGTGAGCGCCACTGTGTGAATGAAATACGAGATCGATATGATACCGAGCCCCATGCAGGCGCCTGCGGCCACTTCACCAAAGGGTGTGGCCGAGATTGGGAAGGGTCCGCCGGAATAAAAATAGCCGACAGCGATGCAGCCGAGGCCCCAGGGAAGAATTCTCCAGCTGCTTTGCTGCATGATCTGAACTCCCAACAGCAAAGCAAGCACCGAACAGCCGATCGCAATTCGCAGGACCCATTTCGCTGGCATTCCGTCCCGGACGATGGCGCCGCCGATGCCGACGGACTCTTCATGGTCCAGCCCCCGGCGATAATCATAGTATTCATTGAACATGTTGGTCGCACTCTGGAGCAACAAACTGGACAGGAGCATCATGCAAGCCAGGCTGGGCCGGAAATTGCCGGAAGGCAGGGCCAGCGCGCTGCCGATAAGCACGGGAACAAAAGATGCTGTCAGAGTATGAGGACGCAATAACCGCCATAGTACCAAGCCTGAATGACAGCCTGCCCCATCGACAGGCTGTTTTGTTTTTTGAGTTGCCATGTCTTCCCCCTGTATGAAAATTAACAAAGGCCGCCTAAGCTTTAGCTTAGGCGGCGAACTTTTGGTGGCTTTTTAGCGGATGAAGTTCGTGTATACCTTTTCTTCACGCGGACCGGCGGGGACCTGTTCTTTGCCGGCGGCAAGCGCTTTCAACAGCCAGGCCATATTTTTGCCCAGGACCCGCATGACCTGCACGCCTTCGTCGTCCTGCAACATTTCTCCAGGAGCTCTGCCGTGAGCGACATTCCAATAGTTGGAACCGGGCATGATCATTTCGGCGTAATTGATGTAGTGGTTGAGGGTGTCGAAGGTCGACACGCCGCCGGAACGCCGGACCGCGACCACCGTGGCTCCGACCTTGTGCCGGAAAAGGTTGCCGTTGGCGCCTGCTACATAAAACAGCCGGTCCAGGAAAGATTTCATCGTTCCTGCCACTCCGGCATAGTGCACTGGTGAACCCAGAAGAATCCCGTCCGCCGCTTTGAGTTTTTGCAGGGCGTCATTGACTTCGTCGGTGAAGATGCACCGCTCATTCAGTGTTTTGGCGCAGGATCCGCAGGCAATGCAGCCCCGGATGACTTTGTCGCCGATATGGATTATTTCGAATTCGATCCCTTCCTTCTGAAGTTCGTCTCCGACCAATTTCAGGGAAGTATAGGTATTGCCGTCTGCTTTGGGGCTCCCGTTCACTGCGATTACTTTCATTTTCAGGGCTCCTTTCCTGCCGTTGAATTAATAGTATCAATCAAGTCCATTTTATTCCGTAGTCGTTTTCACTGCAAGAACCTTTTCAGCGCACAAGAGGCAGCAGAATTTCGTGGGTTTGAAAGAGTAAAAAGCAGGGGTAAAGGCTGCTCGTGGAGAAATAATCCTATCAAGGTTCTTTGCTCACAACCGGCGGCTGAGCAGCGGGCTCCGACCGTACTAATTTTTCGATGAGGATGTCGATTCGGTCCACTCTGACGCCGGTTAGGCTCTCCACTTCTGTTTTTACCGAAGTGCGGACTTTGTCGACGACTTCGGGAATGCGGACGCCGTAAATCAGCGTCAACTTGATTTCAAAAGTTACCGCTGGGGTGGTAGCTTCCGTCTCCACCCGTTTGACGATGATCTGCGGCGCCATGCGTTCGGAGAACAACTGGGTGAGTTCGGCCAGTGCGCCTTTTTTCTCCAACCGGGCAACTTCGTTGATCTTAAGCATGGCGGATCGGGCGATTTCCACAAAGACGTCATCGGTGATCACTGTGCGTTCTATTTCTTCCATCGGCTAAAAACCTCCTGTTGTATTGCTGACTGTATGTATTGTGTATGCACTTCATTCGACATAAGTTTTCAAAGTCCTCGTAATGGTGATATTATTGTAGATGAGAGAAAGGAGGCGGGCGTATTGTTGAACTGGAAAAAAAGCATACGGATTGTACTGTTGGTGCTGGGAATTGCTATAAGCGCGAATATCGCCGCGCCGCCCGCTGCAGAGGCTTTCCTGATCAGCACCCAACAAGAAATCGATATGGGGAAAGGCGTTGCCAAGGATCTGGAGAAAAAATACGGACTGGTCAATGATCCGGAATTGCAGGCGCGGGTTACCCGGCTGGGTATGAGTATCGTTGCCGTATCGGACCGCAAGGACCTGCCCTATACGTTCAAGGTGCTCAATTCCAAGGAAGTCAATGCGCTGGCGGTGCCTGGCGGTTATATATATCTGTTCAAAGGGCTCATCGACTATATGCCTTCGGATACTGAACTGGCAGGGATCATTGGCCATGAAGTGGGGCACATCGTCAAAAAGCATACGGTGGTTCAGATAGAACGCAGCATGGCGGTCGGAATTATCTTCGCCGTCTTATTTGGAAATAGCAACGCCGCGATTCTGGGCGATTTGATCGGCAGTGCGCTGATGTCCGGCTACAGCCGTGAGGCGGAGCGCGAGGCGGATATGCTGGGTGTGGTTCATACGATGCGCGCGGGATACAATCCCTATAGTTTGCTGATCGGGATGGAAAAGCTGGACGCCATGAGCGGCAAGGTCGACTATGGACTGTTTTCCTCCCACCCGGATTCGGCCAACCGCGTGAAAGCGGCGCGTGAGCAGATCATCAACGATTTCAAAGTGCGGCCGATCGTGAACGAAGGGGAAAAATCTTCGCAGGTCGTCGAAGGACAATGGAAGCTCCCTGCATTTTACAGCAAATACGCCGGCTACAGTCCGCGCATGCGAGCTTATTTTACAGCCGGCCGCATATACCGGATGACAGCGCTCGCGGACTATTCGAGCGACAAACTCTACATCAACGATATGGAGAATGCCACCGGAATCTATTACAATGACGATAAAGAACCGGTCGCAGTAGTGACGCCTCAGGATGCGGCAGGCAATTCCCTGGGCAGCATGAATGAGATGGCGCAGCAGATCATCACCCGGATTAGGGAGAGGGCGGGGCGCTAACGGTTTGAAAGGAGCGGTTTCTTGATGAAACGGACTTTGGTTATGGCTTTGGCGGCCATCGTGCTGCTGACGACACCCGGGTTGGCTGCCCCCAAAGAAATGACGCTGCGGGTTGCCGATCCGGGAGATTCGACGGAGTGGGCGCTGGGAGCGACGAACACCATCAAATGGTCGTTCCGGGGTGAGCTGGGGGAGAAGGCCTCCATCCGCCTGCAGCGGATGGGCTGGGTGAATGCGCAGCTGATGCTGTCTGAAGCGGCGCCTCTGGGGACCAACAAGTCCGGCGCCTATAAATGGAACGTGCCGTCTGACTTGCCTCCTGGTGGAAAGTACACTCTCACCGTCATGGCGGAAAATGGCATCGGCGACACCAGCGGTGAATTCACGCTCATCGCTGGCAAGACACCGGTGACGCAGATCGCGCTGGAATCACCGCCCAAGGGGAGCGAACGTTGGAGCACGGGCGCCACGGTTTCTGTGCACTGGACTTATACCGGCAGTCCCGGGCAGACGGTGAAACTGGCGTTGATCAAGAATGACGACGGCAGCGTGACGCCGATGGTTGCGTCGATTCCTGTGGGCGCCGACGGCAAAGGCCGCTATGAATGGAAAGTCCCTGCGCTGAAATCCGGCAATGATTACTATGTCGGTATTGCCAGCAACACGAACCCTTTTTATCAGGACATGAGCAAGGCGCCGGTTATAATTAATGCTGCCAAATAAGTCCGGCTTCGGTCGGACTTTCTTTGCCTTTGTGGGACAGAATTAGTTTTCTTGTAGTAAAGGGAGGAATCACCATGCTCGCTCAGCCGATCGATGAATCCAACCTGTTCCTGTTCCACGAGGGAACGCAAATTAAAGCCTACACTATGCTGGGAGCTCATCCGATGGAAGTGGACGGCATAGCGGGAACGCGGTTTGCCGTGTGGGCGCCGCATGCCGAAAATGTCTGGGTGGAGGGGGATTTCAACCAATGGTGCGGCGATGGCTTCTCGATGGAACGCGTCGGTGAGTCGGGGATATGGAGCCTTTTCATCGCAGGGGCAGCGGCCGGTGCTCTCTATAAGTATTCGATCAGGCATCCGTCGGGCGAAATCCGTGTGAAGTCTGACCCGTTTGCCTTTGCGTCGGAGCTGCGCCCGAATACTGCGTCGCGCATCGTCTCCGCCGAAGAGTTCACCTGGACGGATGAGGCCTGGTTTGCCGCGCAGCGCGAGAATCTGATCTACGAGCGTCCTCTCAACATTTACGAAGTGCATCTCGGGTCCTGGCGCCGCAAGGCGGATGGGGCTTTTCTCACCTACCAGGACCTGGCCAATGAATTAGTGGATTACGCGGTTGAAATGGGCTACACGCACCTGGAACTGCTGCCGGTGGCGGAGCATCCGCTCGACGCTTCCTGGGGTTACCAGCAGACTGGCTATTTTGCGGTTACAAGCCGCTACGGCGCGCCGGAAGAATTTCAGTATTTCGTGAACCGAGCCCATGAAAAAGGCATTGGTGTCATCCTGGACTGGGTGCCGGGACATTTTTGCAAGGATGACCACGGCCTGGCCCGCTTTGACGGGGAAGCGCTATTTGAATCACGGGATAATGTGCGTGCCGACAACGCGGGGTGGGGGACTCTGAATTTCGATCTGGGGAGTCCGGAAGTACGTAGTTTCCTGCTTTCCAACGCAATGTTCTGGTTTGACATCTATCATCTGGACGGCCTGCGGGTGGATGCCGTGGCCAATCTGCTGTATCTGGATTTCGCCCGGAAGCCTGGACAATGGCGACCCAACAAGCATGGAGGACGGGAGAATCTGGAGGCGGTTGCCTTCCTCCGCAGCCTGAATGTCGCGATTTTCGCGCATTATCCCTCCGCACTGATGATCGCCGAGGAGTCCACGACCTGGACTGGGGTTACCCGGTCGGTGAACGAAGGCGGCCTCGGGTTTAACTACAAATGGAATATGGGCTGGATGAACGACATGCTCCGCTATGTGAGGACTGATCCGCTCTATAGGGCGGGCCGGCATAACTTGGTGACGTTTGCGATGATGTACATGTACTCGGAGAATTTCATCCTGCCGTTGTCGCATGATGAAGTGGTCCATGGAAAGTATTCGCTCCTCGACAAGATGCCGGGGGACTATTGGCAGAAGTTCGCCGGACTACGGGGATTTCTCGGGTTTACGGCGGCGCATCCGGGCAAGAAACTAATTTTCATGGGCGGCGAGTTTGGGCAGTTCATAGAGTGGAATGAAAGCCAAAGTCTGGATTGGCACCTGCTTGGCTATGAGATGCATGAAAAACTGCATCAGTACGTGAAGGCTCTGAATCATCTTTATCTGGCGGAACCCAGCCTGTGGGAACAGGACCATAAACGCTGCGGGTTCCGCTGGATCAATCCCGATGACCGGAACGAGAGCATCGTGAGCTTCATCCGCTACGCCAAAGATTCGGCCGACTTCCTGGTAGTGATATGCAATTTCACGCCGATTGGGCGCGACGGCTATGTCATCGGTGTGCCGGAAACAGGAGAATACAGGGAGATTTTCAATAGCGACGATGCCCGTTACGGCGGGACTGGCGGCCTGCATACCGATCCGCTGGTCGCTGGGAAGCCTTGGGGTCCATGGCCACACTCTTTGTCCGTTCAGGTTCCGCCGCTCGGATTCGTCTGTTTCAAAAAAGCATAAGCGCTCCGGCTTTCAAGTCGGAAGGGAGGCAGCATGCAAAAGAAAAAGATCATCGCGATGATTCTGGCTGGTGGGCAGGGGACCCGTCTGGGGGCTCTAACGAAGAACCTCGCCAAGCCGGCGGTGCCTTTCGGCGGCAAATATCGGATTATCGATTTCCCGCTTTCCAACTGCAGCAATTCCGGGATTGATACTGTGGGAATCCTTACTCAGTACCAGCCTTTTTTTCTCCACAACTACGTGGGCATCGGCAGTCCCTGGGACCTCGACCGTAAGGGCGGGGGCGTGTTTGTCCTGCCGCCCTACACGCATGACGCCGGCGGAGAATGGTACAAGGGTACGGCGGACGCCATCTGCCAGAACATCGACTTCATCGACCTGTTCGACCCGGTATGGATCGTGGTTCTATCCGGCGACCACATTTACAAAATGGACTATAATCTGATGCTGGAATACCATGAGGCCAAGGAAGCGGATGCGACCCTGGCTGTCATCGAGGTGCCGTGGGAAGATACCCGACGCTTCGGGATCATCAATACCGATGCGGACGACCGGGTCATCGAATTCGATGAAAAACCGGTCAAGGCCAAAAACAACCTGGCATCCATGGGCGTATACATTTTCCGCTGGCAGTTTCTGAAGCAGTATCTGGAAGCTGATGCGAAAAAAACTGATTCAGCGCATGATTTCGGCCGCAATATCCTCCCCAAGATGCTGGAGGCCGGCCAAAGTCTTTTTGCTTACCGATTCAAAGGTTATTGGCGGGATGTTGGCACCGTGGAAAGCTTGTGGGAAGCGAACATGGATTTGTTGGCGGACCGCCCCCAACTGGATCTGCACGATCCCGACTGGCGGATCTATTCGGTGAATCCCGTCAGGCCCCCCCACTATGCTGCACCGCAGTCCCAGATCACCGAATCCATGATCAGCGAAGGTTGTCAAATCTTCGGACAGGTGAAACGATGCGTCTTGTTCCCCAATGTCATCGTGGGGCTGGGAGCCCAGATAACGGATTCGGTGCTGATGCCGGGAGTTACCGTGTCTCCTAATGCTGTGATTCGTCGAGCCATCATCGGACCGGATACCGTAGTCGCGGAAAATGCCCGGATTGGCGGCGACGGGTCGGTAACGCTCCTTGTTGAGAAACTCCGAGCCCGGAAAGGAGCACGCTCATGAAAAACATGCTTGGGCTGATCAACCTCTATGAAGATGAATCCGGCATGGGCGCCTTGACGAAGAATCGCCCGCTGGCTGCTGTTCCTACGGCGGGTCGTTACCGACTCATTGATTTTGCGTTGTCGAATCTGGTCAATGCCGGGGTGAGGACCGTCGGCGTCCTGGTGCGCGACAAGTACCGGTCCCTGATCGATCATTTGCGGTCAGGCAAGGAATGGGACCTGGCCCGCAAAAGGGACGGCCTCTATATTCTGCCGCCGGGAGTTACCGATAATACGCAATGCCAGAGTGACGTGGAGAATTTTTTGTTCAATCTGGACTATATTTTCGCGGCGACCGAAGACTTCGTTGTGATTTGCGGCAGCCAGGCGGTGTGCAACTTGCCGATCGAGCAGGCTTTTCAGTATCATCTGGCGGTGGGGGCTGATGTTACCATCATCGGCCGGGACTGGCCGGATGACGGGAGCGGACCTTGTCTCTCGCTCGATGACAACGGCCAGGTGACCTCCATTTGCGATCCCACCGAATCTCTGCCCTATGACGTCCAGCCACTGGGATTCTATATCCTGTCCAAGAGCCTGATGGCCGAACTGGTCCGCGAATGTGCGGCGAAAGGCGGCTGCGATCTTTTTGCGGACGGGGTGCTGAAGAATATCGACAGGTTGAAAATATGCGTATTTCGTCATAGCGGCTATGTTGCCAGAATTGATTCTGTCGCCAGCTATTATCAGCATCAGATGGAACTGCTCAATCCGCGCGTATGGCAGGAACTGTTCTTCCGGTACGGAAACATTTTCACCAAGGTCAAGGATGAGGCGCCTGCCAAGTACCTCGCACAGGCCCGCGTGAAGAACTCGCTGGTCGCGAACGGCTGCATCGTCGAAGGAACAGTGGAGAACAGCATCCTGTTTCGGTCGGTTATCATTGAAAAAGGAGCGGTTGTGCGCAACTCCATCCTGACTCAAAATACACGCGTCGGGTCCGATGCCCGCCTGACCAACGTTTTATGTGATAAAGACTCGCAAATTACAGCCGGTCGCTGCCTGAACGGTTCTGCGGCAAGGCCATTTATAGTAGAGAAAGGATCAGTGATTTGATATGTTGAAAGTATTGTTTGCTGCCGCGGAGGCGGCGCCGTTTGCCAAAACCGGCGGTCTGGCCGACGTGGTGGGAACCTTGCCCCGCGCCCTGGTAAAAGCGAAGGTGGACGCCAGAATCATTGTCCCGCTATATGGCGATATTTCAGAAAAATTTCGCAGCCAAATGCGACCGGTGACCAGCGAGACGGTTCAGCTCGGCTGGAGACGCCAGTATTGCGGCTTGTTCGAGATGCAACATGAAGGCGTGACCATTTATTTTGTCGACAACGAGTACTATTTCCGTCGCAAGGGCCTGTACAATTTCTACGATGAAGCGGAACGCTTCGGGTTCTTCAGCAAAGCCGTACTTGATGTGATTCCCCGCCTTGACTGGGTGCCGGATATCATCCATTGTCATGACTGGCACGCCGGGATGATTCCGGTACTGTTGCGGGCTCATTATTGCCGGGCGCCCTGGTGCGCGACCATCAAGACGATCTGCACGATTCACAATCTGGAATATCAGGGGATTTTCCCGCACAGCATCCTGGGCGATATATTCAATTTGGAGAATGAACCCGCTGCGACCGCTGCGCTCGAATTTTACGGCATGGTGAATTTTCTTAAAGGAGGGTTGGAGTTCGCGGATTACATCAGCACGGTCAGCCCGAGTTATGCGCAGGAGATCCAGACCCGTTACTGGGGTGAGAGGCTGGACGGCATCCTGAAACGTCGTAGCGATCACCTGGTTGGGATTGTCAATGGCATAGATTCTGATGAGTACAATCCCCTCAAGGATAAAGCACTGTTTGCTCCCTACTCGGCCCGCAGCTTCAAGGGAAAAGTCGAAAATAAAGCCCGTCTGCAGGAAGTCATGGGTCTGGAACAGAATCCGGAGGCGCCGCTGTTGGGGATAGTTGCCCGCCTGGTCAAGGCCAAAGGGTACGATCTGGTTCATCACGTCATGGATGAAATCATGGCGGAAGGGGCGCAACTGGTTGTGCTGGGTAGCGGCGAGCACCAATACGAAGCTATGTTCAGGGAAGCTTCCAAACGTTATCCTGGCCGAGTCGCGGTTCGGATCGGGTATGATGATACACTGGCCCGGCGCATATACGCAGGAGCGGATTTGCTTCTCATGCCGTCGATGAAGGAACCCTGCGGTGTCGGTCAGCTCATCGCCATGCGGTACGGTTGTATCCCGCTAGTCAGGGAAGCAGGGGGCCTGAAAGACACTGTGGAGAGCTTCAACCCGGAAACCAATGAAGGCACCGGGTTCACATTCGCAAACTACAACGCGCACGACATGCTGCATGTGATACGCCTGGCCTGCGCTACCTACCGGGACAAAAAACGCTGGACTGTTTTGATGAAGATGGCCATGAAGGCAGAACACTCCTGGAAGACTTCGGCGAAGGAATATGTGGAGCTGTATCGAAAAGTGATGGAGGCTGATTTCCATGTTTCAAAGTAAAGCCCATTTTACCAAAGCCTATCTGGAAAAATTTCAAAGCCTTCATGGGAAAGGCGTTGAGGAAGGCTCCAACCGTGAGCGGTATGAGGCGCTCGCCGGCCTGGTTCGTGATGTCATTGCCCGACTGTGGGCCCGGACGAATCGGGAATACATGGAACGGGACGTCAAGCAGATATATTATTTTTCGATCGAGTACCTCCAAGGGCGTATCCTGTTGGCCAACCTCATGAATACCGATATGCTTCAGGCTTGTCGTGACGGGCTCGGCGATCTGGGGATCAATCTGGAGGACTTGACGGATCAGGAGCCGGAGGCCGGGCTTGGCAGTGGCGGATTGGGGCGGCTCGCTTCCTGTTTCATGGACTCCATGGCTTCATTGAATATTCCGGGGCATGGTTGCGGCATCCGCTACCGGTACGGCATGTTCAAGCAGAAAATCGTGGACGGATATCAGGCGGAGCTGCCGGATCCCTGGTTGAAAGATGGCAACGTCTGGGAGTTCCGACGGCCGGATAAGGCGGTCACCGTGAGGTTCGGCGGGCATATTCGGGAAGAGGATGTCGGCGGGATAAGATTATTCCATCATGAGGGCTATCAGCCGGTGCTGGCGGTCCCCTATGACATGCCGGTCGCCGGATACCACAATAATACGGTGAATACGCTGCGGCTCTGGAGCGCGGAGGTGATGCCTCTTGACACGGACGAAGGCCCATATTCCAACAGCGATTACGTCCAGGTTATGGAATACCGCCGCTCCGTCGAATCCATCTCCGAAATTCTCTATCCGGACGATTCTCGCTATGAGGGTCGGGTGCTGCGCCTCAAGCAACAGTATTTCATGGCGTCGGCAGGTCTGCAGAGCATAGTGCGGCGGTATAAGAAGCGGCATGGTACGCTCGTCGATTTTCATGAAAAAATTGCCCTTCACATCAATGACACGCATCCGGTCGTTCTCGTACCCGAGCTCATGCGTATCCTCATCGACGAAGAGGGCATGACCTGGGACGATGCGTGGGTCATTACGACCAATACCATTTCCTACACCAATCATACCGTGATGCCGGAAGCGTTCGAAAAATGGCCCATCGATGTGTTCAAGGAATTGCTGCCGCGGATCCACATGATCGTTTACGAGATCAATGAGCGCTGGTGTCATGAACTGTGGAACAGGTATCCGAACGAGTGGGACCGCATCCGCGAAATGTCCATTATCGCCGATGGCTTCGTCCACATGGCCAACCTGGCGGTGGTGGGCAGCTACAGCGTCAACGGCGTGGCCAAGATTCATACGGAGATCTTGAAGAAATCAGTGCTGAAACGCTTTTATGAGTACTCTCCCAGCAAATTCAACAACAAAACGAATGGAATTACGCACCGTCGCTGGCTGATGAAAGCGAACCCGGACCTGTCCAACCTCATTTCCGAAGCGATTGGCAAGAGCTGGATGGCGCATGCCACGGATCTGTTGCGTCTGAAAAGCTGTGCGGTGGATCCGGTTTTCGCCGAAAAGGTGGCGCTGGTAAAGCTGGCCAACAAAGAGCGACTGGCTGATTATATCAAGAAGACAATGGGGCAGACCATCAACCCGCATTCGATCTTCGACTGCCAGGTCAAACGGATTCACAACTATAAGCGACAGGTGCTGAACGTCCTGCATATCATGGATCTCGCCAACCGGCTGCGAGAAAACCCCTCGCTGGACATCACTCCGCGGACCTTCATCTTCGCTGGCAAGGCCGCACCTGGATACTACGCGGCCAAACGCACCATCAAGCTGATCAACACGGTGGCGGAGATGGTAGATGCCGACCCAGTGTTGCGCGAGAAGCTCAAAGTCGTTTTCCTTGAGAATTACCGGGTTTCCCTGGCGGAAATCATCGTGCCTGCCGCCGATGTGAGCGAACAGATCTCGACGGCATCCAAGGAAGCTTCCGGTACAGGCAATATGAAATTCATGATGAACGGGGCCGTTACGATCGGAACCCATGACGGCGCCAACATCGAGATTCGCAGCGAGGTGGGGACGGAGAATTTCGTCGCTTTTGGCCTGACTCCCGACGAGGTCATGGACTTCCACAAGAGGGGAGGGTATAATTCGCGCGCTGTTTATGAAGCCAATCCGCGACTGAAGGTGGTGGTGGACCAACTGGTGAGTGGTGAGTTGCCTGCCGGACGGGAAGAGTTTCTGGGATTGTATGACGGGCTGCTGCAACACAACGACGAGTTTTTCCTACTGGAAGATTTCGGCGATTATGCCATTGCGCAGGAACAGATCGACCGTCTATACAAGGATAAAGCCCGGTGGCGTCAGATGTGCATCCATAATATCGCCCATTCCGGTGAGTTTTCCAGCGATAATACAATCTGGGAGTATGCAGTCGGGATTTGGCAGGTAAAACCAGTTATTTTTTGAGAACTATACTTTAGGATAATTGGTTTTGAACTTTCGGTCCCCTATAATAAAAGGGACAAGCTGGTCGCTTCTTAAGTTATGCGCGAATTGAAGAAAGCAGATGACGATGCCGTCTGCTTTCTTCAGAATTTTAGCACTTGGCCTCTATCGCCGATGGGAGGGTCCGGAATTATTAAGATTATTGGAGCCTTGCTTACCGGATTGATTTTCATTTTTTGTGGAACAATGCCCGTTGATGCGCTGAGCCGTTCAATCGGACTCGAGGCTGTTGGAATTGAAAGCGCCGTGCAAGTGAAAGCCCCCGCTTCTTCCATTTTTCTTGACTTCCCAATACCGCGCCTGGCAAAGATCCAGTCCGCCACGGCAACGGTGGCGGTTACGCCCAGTTCCCAATTAAGTGACGAAACGGTTTTTTTCTTCCATTACAATAATAAGCTTGTATCGACGCGTACAGCCAGAGAGCTTCGTCAACAAAAGTCTTTTTCTTTGCAACTGCCGGTCGATGGGATTGCGCGGGATTTCGCACAGCTTCAGATTAAGTCCGGCATGTTCATCACCGATGATCTGTGCCGGGATTCTCAATCGGGCGGGCTGTTTTTTATCGTACACGGAACTACTTCTTTGAATCTGACCTATGACATGTTGCCAGTTCGCACGGTGGCGGATTTTCTGGGTAGTTTTCAACAGGACCTGCTTGTTGTGGTCCCGGATGATGCGACGATGGCCGAGTATGTCCCAGGCGCCTGGCTGTATGGCGCACTGAAAAAAGGGCAGCCCCATTTGAAAATTCGACTCGTACGAGCTGCTGAACTTGCCAAATTGCCGCCGGTTCCCCGAATATGGATCGGACTTGACTCCAAATTGCCCAAGTATTTTAAGGGCGCTGCTCCCGGCGTTACATTGAAGGATCCCAATACATTATTGATTTCCGCCGCTGATGTGCCAAGTCTTAAAGCTTTTGTTCAACAACTGCTGGACCTTCCCAAGAGTTCCTTGCATATGCAGGCGGAGAAACGAATTGCGATACCACCCATTGAAACGCCTTCCGGTTCAGTTACGGAAGCTATCGCTTTCGGCGACAACAATCTTCAGGAAGGACTTTTCAGTGTTCCCTCTGAGTTTCGACTGTTTCCGATTTTGCTGGATAAAATACCTGAACGCTTGGGCTTTCATCTGGAAGGCTCGCATACCTTGCCCGTTGATACTGGGCGCCCCGTCCGGATGGATGTGTTTCTGAACAACAATTTGGTTCACAGTTCTGTGCTGGATCGGACCGGGCAATTTAAAAAGGATATCGTGTTGCAGGAACCTGTTGAATTACGGTCGAGCAACACGTTGAAAATCCTGTTCAATTATCCGGAAGATCCGAACCAGTGCAAAATAAAGGGGAAATTTCAAGTCGCGCAAATTCTTCCGAGCAGTTACGTGTGGGGATCGGGGCAGTATCGCTTTGAGCGGTTTGATTGGTCGAATATCGGGTTGTTTTTGGGGCGGCCGGCAACTGTTTTGCTTGATGAGACACTGGGACTCGACACACTGAAACTTGCGGGCGAAATCGCTTATTTCCTGAATCGCCAGCTGCCAACAGGAATCGCGGCTTTCCCCAATTATCTGCCCTTGCATCAACAGAACGAAGCTCCTGCAAACGGCGTTGTTCTCGTTGCGGGGCTCGCCGGCAACATTCCTGCGGCGCTTCAGGAGAAGATGCCTGCTTCCATCGGCGCGGACTTCAATGTTTATCGCAAAGGCACAACGATTAATTTGTTTGAGCAGCAGGCCAATGTGAATACCGTTGTGGGCAGAGTCGGAGAAAATAAGGGCGCACCGCTGGTTATATTTTCGGCGAATATGGATGGCGCCCTACTGATTGAAGCCTTTCGGCATATCAGTCAGCCGAAAAATGCTGCGGGACTGATCGGGAATGTGCTGGTGTATCAACAACCCACAAAGCTTTATTCTTTTGATGTTTCCGACAAGAACGCCAAAGCGCAAAAATCGAACGAAAAAGGTTTCTCGATTGCTGCGATTTGGGAACAATACAAGGTTTTGATATTGATTGCGGTGGGACTGTTGCTTGGTATGATAATATTTATCCTATTCCGCAGAATGTTCCCGCCTCGAAAAGTCAAGCGGGACCCCGGACAAATAGATTCTTCCAAGAAAACCTTGTTTAAGTGAGGTTGCGATGACTCGGGTAGGTTATTAAATTGGCAATAGAGAGCAGGGCGGAATGCTGTAGCGCTGTTGGAAAGGAATTTGCTACTGTATTCTGCCTTGTCGCTGTGCATGGCATCCACTATTTCAAGCAAAGAGCAGGGAAAATGGGTTCTGTGGTGAATAGTATCATTAGCTATAATCTTTTCTGCCAAGTTAGTTGTTGAGGGAGTTGTTACGTTGAAGAGATGGGTGATTCTATTCGCGTTGGCTGCGACGTTATTGCCAAATATGCTTGCATCAGCAAGTGAATATATTTTGCGTCCGGGAGACGTGGTAAGCGTCAATGTTTTTGGATATCCGGAGCTTAGTTATCCCGCTCCCGGCAATCCGGAATCCATCACCATTCGTCCAGATGGGAAATTTGCTTATCCGCTTGTGGGGGAGATCAAGGCTGAAGGGCTTTCGCCGCAGGGATTGGCACAGACGATCAATACATTGCTCGGGAAATATTATGTGACTCCCCGGGTGACGGTGAATGTGACGCGTTTTAGCACCGAACGGGTTTATGTTGTGGGCGAAGTCACCGCGCCTGGTCTTTATGAACTGGATAAAAGCCGAAACCTGATGGATGCCATCGGAGCCGCAAAAGGGTGGACAAAAGATGCCGCTAAAACCAAAGTTTTCCTTATTCACAAGGATCAGGTCGGCGAACCGCTGCGGGTGAATTTGATGGAACTGCTTAAGAAAGGGGATGTAAGCAAGAACCCTCTTTTACGCGAAGGAGATATTGTTTACTTGACAGAAAATAATCGCATTGATATAACCCGTGATATTGTGCCCTTGACGCAGATCTTCTACAATTTGAAAGCTGTTGGCGTATATGGTGGCAATAATTCAAATCTTTGACGCACCGCCGACAAAGCGAAATGTTTTTATCAGGGGGATCTAAATGGGACAGGACCGCATAGAGATACATGAAATATTATCGATTGTCAGGCGCCGCCGCAACTGGGTTTATTCAACCTTCTGCGTTGCGATTGTTCTGGCAATCATTTTTAATATGTTGCCGCCGACTTATGAAGCCAAAGTTACTATCAGGGTGAAGCCGGCTACGAGAAGCGTGACCGATGCCGCAAGCGTGCCGTGGTCATCGGAAGAATTGACCAAGAAAATGTATACCTTTGCAGAGTTGATCAAGAGTCGCACAGTCGTAGAAGCTGCGATTGAAAAAAGCGCCAGTGGGGATACTGAACCGCTGAACTTTGAGAATGTCGCTGGGAGAATCAGAGTTCGCCCATTAAAAGATACGGAGATTTTGGAAGTTGCCGTTCTGGCTGGTTCGCCATTAGAAGCGCAGACCTTTGCAAATGCACTGGCGGATGCTTTTAATGAGCGGCTCCTCAATATCGTTCGCGCTGAAAGCAAAGAGGCTCGTGTTTTTATTGGCGAGCGGCTGGCGGATGTAAAGCGCGATCTTGATAAAGCGGAAAAAGCGCTGACAGAGCACAAGCTGACCAATCAGGTGGTCGCGATCAACGAACAGGCCCGAACGTTTGTAGAGCGGCAGTCAAATCTGAAAAAGCTGGAAGCTGAAAATCGATTGGCGTTAGAAGCAGCACGAGCTAAGATGAAAACGCCTTCTGTCATCGTGGATACGCCGCTTTTGCAGCAGTACCGCAACCGATTGGCCGAACAAGAAGCCGAACTGGCCGTATTGCTCAAAAGCTTGACGGACGAACATCCTCGCGTGGTAAATGCACAGACCGCACTTGCCGAAACCCGTGCGAAGCTGCAGAACGAACTTCTCCGAATAGCTCGGGGCGAAGTTTCTTTGGGTGAAACCCAGAAAACGACATTGCAGCAAATCAACTCGCTGGAAGAAAAAGAGTTGGCCAGGCTGCCGGCAGCTGAAACCAGACTGGCTCGTCTGATGCTTGACTATTCAGTAGCCGAAGGGGTATATACGATGCTCGCAAAACGCTACGAAGAAGCACGCATCAGTGAAGTCATGGAGTCCACCAACGTGCAAATCTTTGACATGGCTGCGTTGCCAAAGGACCCGGTTAAACCGTTGAAAACCTTCAATCTTGTTATTGCGGCGTTTTTGGGCCTTTTCATCGGAACCATGCTAACTTTTGTGATTGAATATTTTTACAAAACCATTGATACGCCCGAAGATGCAGCCCGTTACCTGGACTTGCCGGTGATCGGCATTGTCCCAAGATTGGAGGCCAATACGCGTTGGAAGATTTGGCAAGCTAGGATCAGGAGGGAAACTGATGGGTGACCGGGTGAGGTATGTCATTAAAGACCGCGAACAATCCCCCCAGGCGGAATCCTTCCGCACTTTGTGCGCTAGGATTCAAAGTGCGGAATTTAGAGGGGGTAAAGTGCAGTCCGTCTTATTTGCCAGCGCCAGTGAAGGGGATGGGGGTACGATGACTGCTGTCAATGCGGCGGCGGCCTTGGCCTACGCGGGGCATAAGGTGGTTTTGGTGGATTGTGATCTTCGCAGCCCTATCGTGTGTGAGGGATTTGGGTTGGAGAATGTTGGCTTAACCAATTTAATCCAAGGCGAAGTGCTGATGAAAGATATTCTGCAAGAATCCTGGGTGCCCAATTTGAGAGTTGTGACCAGTGGCCCGCTTCCGGTGGGGCCAATTACGGCCTTGTCTAATGAAAAAACCCGCGCATTATTCGACTTTCTGCGAACTCTTACGGATTACATTGTGCTGACCAGTTCGCCGCTGCTATTTAAACGCGATTATGTTGTGTCCGATGCCTGTGTTTTAGCATCGAAGGTTGACAGCGTCGTATTGGTGATCGATAGCAAGACTGTTACTCCCAAAGCCGCACAAAAAGCGGCGGAGCTTCTTAAGGGCGCAAAAGCCAATATTCTAGGCACGGTTATAAATGACGTTGTCGGATATGAATGAAATTAATCGATATCATGGCAAAAGGTAAAAGATGAAACTACTGCAAAAATCAGTCTTCGCGAATTTGGGCATGGGATTGGCTGGTCGATTATTTAGCCAGCTATTTTCATTTTTTATTGTTGTCTATCTGGCTCGGATATTGGGGCCGGCTGATTACGGCGACATTAGTTTGGCGCTAGCCCTTGTAAGTTATTTTAGCTTGGTTGCATCTTTTGGCTTGCCAACGATCGGAACACGTGAAGTTGCCCGGGCTCAGACTGACTCCCAGGACGCGGTAAGTGTGTTGTTTTCATTGAGGGTTGGGCTGGCTATCGTTTTTTATTCTATGTTAGTCCTGTACGGAGTGCTTTTTGTTTCCAATCAGCGGTTGTTTTATTTGCTGATTTTGTACGGATTGACGATGGTAAGTTCCGCTTGCTTATTGGATTGGTTTTTTGTCGGTATGGAAGATCTGCAGTCCATAACTGTGGCGAATTTGCTTGGCTCGGTCGTAAGTTGCAGCCTGGTTTTTCTCTGGGTCAAAGATGTAACGAACATCTATTTCATTCCCGTGTATTCTTTTGTCGGATCCGTGATTGCGTGCTCTTACTTGCACTATTTATACAGGAATATTCAGCCTTTGCACATCTGTTTCAACTTGACACAATTCCGCGCCTTGTTAAAGATGGCGCTGCCATTTGCGCTTGCCGGATTGTTGTCTCAGGTTTATGAGAATATGGATATGATTTTGCTTGGCTATTTTGTTGGGTCAGAAGAGGTCGGATATTATAGCGTAGCGTACAAGATTGTTATCGCTCTTTCCAGTATCATCGCGATTTACTCGCAATCGACCTGGCCAGTCATGATTCGATTGTTGGCTACGGATCAACAGCAGGTGGGGGAGTTCTTACGGCAAAATTTTCACTCTATGCTCTATTTTATGATCCCGGTTATTACGGGCGGGACGATTTTGGCGCATAGCCTTATCACTGCCTTTTTTGGCGAAGTCTATGCGCCGGCGGTAATGCCCTTCATACTTTTACTGTATTATGTTTTTTTTATGGCTCTTAGTGTTACTATGGCCAATTTGTTATTGGCAGTCAAAAAGGACAAAAATTATTTAAGTGCGTTGGCGTTGGGTGCTGCTACCAATGTGGCAGGCAATTTAGCACTAATTCCATACTGGCGGGCTACTGGGTCGGCAGCGGCCATGGTTATCGCTGAATTGGTTGTTTTCCTTTGCATGGTGGTAAAAGTTAAACCCTTGCTTAACGAACCCTGGGTCAATTATAAATTTCTGTTCATTTCCATGGGAAGTAGCGCTATTATGGCAGCCTGCGTCTTTGGTATGCAGCAGTTTCTCCATTTTCATGTCGGATTTTTGGTATTGTCGGGCAGCCTAATCTATGTTGGTGTATCATGGCCCTTTTGCGCTAAGTTTATTCGGAGGACAAGTCAAATATAATGCAACAGCGCATGGTAGTCTTCGCACTTTTATTATATGCGGCATTCGCCTTTCGCCCAATTGTGGAACTGCCGATTTTCTCGCGCACGTTAAACTTATCGCCAGGCGATATGGTGACAATCTTACTGGTGATAGGAATATTTGTTAAAGCGCTTTTGCAGAACCAACATGATATTGTTATCAGACGACCACCGGCAGTATTTCGTTTTTTTCTTGCATATATCTTTTTAGCCATTACTTTTTTTATACCCACTGTATTATTTTTCATTATGTATAATGAAATGGTGCAGTTTTTGCCACGAACTTTTTATAATTTTTTGCTTTGGTGTATTTCTCCGGTGTTGTTTTACTACGGAACGGATTCTAATTTAAAAGTCAAAGAATTGAGGTTAATTGTTTGGCTTTTAATGGTGACATTCCTTGCAGGAGTTTTGTGGAATATATTTTCAGGAGAAACCAGTGTAAATTTTTTCCAATTAATGTCCGCAACTTTTACATCACAAGATTCGCGATTAGTTGGGCAAACTGCTGATCCGAATCAATTGGGTGCGCTGTCTGCATTTTTCTCTATTATTGGAATAATGGGCATTTTGTACGAGAAGAAAACCGGCGCAAAATTGTTCTTTGCATTGTTGGTAGTTGGGTCCGGTTTAACAATGTTGTTGACACAATCGAGAGAAGCAATTCTGACAGTTTTTGTTTCAGTGTTAAGTATTATTATTCTGCTGATAAGGACAAAACTGCACCTAAAAGCTTTCCTTCTTTCGCTTGTGTTAACTCTGGGCAGTCTTTTAAGTGTGATAAATATTCCCAGAATAGTTGCGACGATATCAGCCATAAAAGCCGGCGAGGCAAGCGCTGCGCTAAGTGCAAGGGATCAAGTCTGGAGCATTACATGGAACCTTATTTCAACTCATCCTTTTGGAATTGGATACGAAAACATGGCTCACATTACAAATGGTGCAGCTGAAGGCGCGCACAATGCGTTTCTGGAAGCAGCAGTGGTTTCTGGTTTTCTTGGAGTTATAGCATTTACATGTTTTCTTTGGTTATTATTTAAAATGTTTTTGGAACAGAAGAAACTTGCTCCTGAAAATTGGATGCTTGACGCATATTTGGTCTTCAGCGTTGGATACCTTGCGACCTCAGTATGGTCAGCACATTTTATTTCATTTTATGTATTTAATGCCATTTTCTATGGGCTTTTGGGATTTGTTGCCTGTGCGCGACAGTAAAAATTAACTATGAAAAAGAGTCTTTCGGAATCCGGGATGTAGTAATCATTTCTTCAAATTGCAGAAATTATAAAATGAACAGGAGCGCATTGTGGAAAAGCGACTTTGGGAATTAGACTCCTTAAGAGGACTTGCTTCGTTAACCGTTGTATTTTCACACTTTTTATTGATTTTTCCGCAAATGTACACCGATGATACTGCATTGATTTTCATTTTCAAATATTCGCCTCTTCACTTATTTTGGGCAGGCCGCGAAGCAGTGATTTTTTTCTTCGTGTTGAGTGGATTTGTTTTATCAATCCCGTTCAATAACGGAAATAGTCCTTCTTACATATCTTTTTTCATAAAAAGGGCTTTTCGAATTTACATACCGTATTACGTCGCGATAATGGCCGGAATTGTGTCAAAATCATTTTTGCAAAAAGGAGACCTGATCGGATTAAGCGACTGGTTTAACTCTTTTTGGAAATTAGACATTAGTCTCACCTCCTTAATCACTCATTTAATTTTAATTAGTGATTTCGATACTCGAGTGATTGATCCGGTAATTTGGTCTTTGGTTTATGAAATGAGAATATCCCTGCTTTTCCCACTGCTTATGTGTTTTGTCTGCCGCTACAATTGGAAGCTTTGCTTTGGGACGTCAATAGCGATTGAAATGTTGTTCCGTGGCTTAATTGCTATCCACAAGAAAGGGATATTATCCATAGGAATTGACGCAAGTACATTGGACGCCATTTACATGACTGTCCACTTCACTGTGGTGTTTGTTGTAGGGGCTTTACTTGCAAAACACAAGAGAAGCTTAGTTGAATTATGCTCAGCAAGCAGAAAGAGCATAAAATTGGCGTTGTTTACACTTGGGTTGGCTCTTTATATTTCCGACTGGCTGACTTTCCATTACATCAATCTATTTTTAGACTATCTTATCGCCATTGGCGTCTCAATAATAATAGTGACCAGCTTGTCTTCAGAGTCAATCTCTCGATTATTGATGAATAGATTTGTTGTTGTTTTGGGTAAAATATCGTACAGCCTATATCTTCTGCACTTTATCGTATTATGCTCTTGCCTTTATTTACTCTATGGTATTATACCCATATGGATAGTATTAATGATCGCCTTCATCGCTTCAATAACCGTGTCGCTTGCCGGCTATTACTGGGTCGAAGTTCCGTCAATTCAATGGGGCAAAAAACTTAGTGAATGGGCGATGAAAAAAGATGTTCCAGCAAAACAGAATTAAGCTGTCAAACAAAGATCATTTGCCTGCTGTTCCCTTGTAATCAACTTGATCAGGTTCATAAGTATCATCTTGAATCATTACTTTTCAAGGAAAGGAATTGCTTAATGATAAAAGATAGAATTCCGTGGATTGATATGGCGAAGGGGATTGGTATTATCCTTGTTATTTTTGCGCACGCACCAATTCCGTCTTTTGTTCAGCAATTTATCTACTCTTTTCATATGCCGCTTTTTTTCTTTTTGTCAGGCTACTTGTTTTATAATGACCAAAACTATAACTTTCGAGATTTTTTTATCAAAAAGATAAAGGCATTAATCGTGCCGTATTTTTGTTTTTCAGCCATAATGTATCTCTATTGGTTGCAAAAAAGTGTGCGCCATAATTTAATTGGAACTTCATATCACGGTACGATAATGACACCTATTTGGGGAACAATATATGGAATTCGCGGAGAATACTGGGGTGCCCACAATGGGACAATGTGGTTCTTGGCGTGCCTTTTTCTTACGGAAATACTATTTTATTTGTTTTGGGCCGGGACCAAAACAAATAAAAGGGGAATAGTCAGTTTGCTGGCCATTTGTTCAATTATCGGTTATTTGTATAGCTCTATGGTTTCAATTCCGTTGCCATGGAGTTTTGATGCTGCTCTAACAGCCATTGTCTTTTATGGCACAGGGTATCTCATCAGAGAATATGAAGTAATATCAACAGAGAATTCCTCGAATTTTAAAGTAATGTTACTTTTGCTGGCTATAAATTTAGGTGCTGGATTTAGTCAAGAAATGATAGATATGTTTATCAATAATTATCATAATTACATTCTCTTCTATTTGGCTGCCTTTTCCGGTATCGGTTTCTTTCTAATTGTGGTTCGGAATATGAAGATCATGCCGGCAATTTCTTTTATAGGTAAAAATTCAATAATTTTGTTAGCGATGCATCAATTCTTGGTATCACCTTTTGTCGAATATGTTTATCACTTTATCCCTCATATAGGGATACTTCAACAACTGTCGTTTTTTTATGGAATCTTGGTCACCATCGGCACAATCGTTGTTTGTATTCCAATTATTTTTGTTATCAACGCCTATTTTCCGTTTATTATTGGGAAAAGAGGTAGAGGTATATCAAAAATTGATACCCTCTAATATAGGAGTAGGAAGGAAAATTGACATAACTGCTATTGTTCGTAACATTGCAACATTTAATTTTCAATTCACGTCCTCCACAACTACTTCTGTCCCCACCAAAGTTTGAATTGGAAAACGCCGGGTCAAGTCTATTAGGGCGTCCTTCCGTTAAGCATGGAAGATGTCATAAAAAGCGTAGCAGTTCTTCAACTGCAGATAGCAGATCGAAAAGAAGTGAGGGATCCATTATACAATGCGCAAAAAGCTATTAATTGGTCTCTTAGTTGATTCTAATCAAATTCCGCATTGGGCCTACACAATGATAAATAAAATCGTCGGTAGTAACTATGCGGAAATCACTCTGGTTGTTCAAAAGGATGAAGCCTATATTGCGAGGAATAAACAATATCGCAATAATGATAATAAATTTGAAACGCTCTTTTTTTCCGTCGCTTATAAATTGGATAAATTGATATGCAGGGTGGAACCTAATGCTTTTGAACCGAAAAATTTGAAGCAGGTTTTGACGAATAGTTCTTGGATTACCGTAACACCTAACCAGAAAGGGCTCGTAGAATATTTGAATCCCGAAGATTGCGCAACAATTCAAGCATGTAATCTGGATGTCCTGATCAAGTTGGGATTCGACGATTTAAGAGGCGAAGTTCTTTCTGCCTCAAAATATGGAGTTTGGGCGCATTGGCATGGCGATAATCGAATCAATCAAGTTGGACCGGTCGGTTTTTGGGAAGTTTTTGAAGGACGGGGTGAAACCGGCTCAATGCTGCAGATTCTGGGCAATGATCCGAACAAGACCCAAGTCCTCTATGAATCTTTTGCGCAAACGGATGCTCTGTCTGTCGAGCAGAATAACAATAATAATTATTGGAAGACGGTGTCTTTTATCCCACGCAAATTGCAAGAGCTCCACGAATTCGGCGAAGAATCCCTCCTCGCGCGCATAAAGCTGAATAACCAACATCCTTATTTTTATTCACGGCCAATCTATGCCGTTCCTCAGAAAAGTGAATGGATTAGATTAGTTTTGCGCCATTTGCTAAAGATCATCACTAGAAGTATTCAGCGCTGCTTTTATTTTGACCAATATATATTGCTGTACGCTATTAATAAAGGGAAAATGCTTTCGCCGACCTTATCACGGTATAAGCAACTGATTCCGCCGCCTGATCGGTTTTGGGCGGATCCCTTTATTATATATGAAGACCGGAAGTATTATGTTTTCGTTGAGGAAGTTATGGCGCAAAACAACAAAGGGCATATTTCGTATCTAACAATTGACGAAAATGAAAAAGTATCTTTGACAAAAAAAATAATAGAAAAACCGTATCACATGTCCTACCCGTTCATTTTCTCATACAACAACGAATACTACATGATTCCAGAGACTTCTGGCAACAATACAATTGAGTTATATAAATGCGTTGAGTTTCCCAATAGATGGGAAATGGTTACGATTATCATGAAAAATATTCAGGCATTTGACACCACCGTACTGCAAAAAGATGGAAAGTGGTGGCTGTTCGCTAGTATTCGTGAAAATGAGCAAACTTCTTCATTTGATGAATTGTTTCTGTTTTATTCCGAAGACTTATTTTCGGGAAACTGGACTCCACACGTTCAAAATCCGATTGTATCTGATGTGAGGTCCGCGCGCCCCGCAGGGAATATATTTGAGTATAACGGGAATCTATATCGTCCATCGCAAAACAGTTCCAAAATTTATGGATACGGAATCAAAATTAACCATATCGTTACGTTAAATGAAGAGGAATACAAAGAAGAATGCATCAGCGATATTGAACCGCTTTGGAGTAAAAAGATAATTGCAGTCCACACCTTGAATTTTGTCAATGAAATGACAATTGTTGACGGGCTAACGAAGAGATCAAGATATCCTGCGGCTATTATCCGGAAGTTTCGTAAACTGTGGCGTTGATAGGTTATTGTACCGAGGAGGCTGTCCGTGAACATTGTATTGCTTCCATCCCCTCCTTTCGAAGAAATTGGCGGAGTATCCACTCATGTGTGTATGTTGGCGAAAGGACTTCGCGAATTAGGACACGATGTTGCTGTTGTGCCGGAAAATCCGCCATCGTGCATTCGCATACCGTTTATTCGCCTACCAGAAAAAATTATTGGGAAGGCAAATTTGTATTTGTCGCGTCGCTATCGACGCTGGTCGGAAGACGCGTATTATATCGCGGATGCCTTGTGGAAAACGAAGGGTAAGATTGATGTACTGAATATCCAAAATGTCCAACATGTGGGAATGGCAAAAGTGTTGCGCTATTTGACGGGTTGTAGATTGGCATTGACAGTTCATGGGTATTTGACCTACGAAGCCGAATCCCGCAATTGGTGTATTATTGGCGATAAAACTCATCAATGGCTCTGGGGCATGGAAAAAATCGGTTATGATCAAGTGGATTCAATCATTTGTGTCGGGCGTAGGGCCGCCAGCTATATAACACAATTTACTGCTAAAACGGTCACCATTATACCCAATGGACTCGATACAGATATTTATAAACCCAGTAGTGAAGTGGCTTCAAAAAAAACAAATATTCTCTTCGCTGGCCTGTTGCAAACCGCCAAAGGAATTCTTGATGCGCTCCAGGTAATTCATATTTTGAACAGCCGATCAGAAATGCGGATTTTGCTAAGTGTTGCCGGAACGGGGTCTCAGGAGTCGGCGGCGAAGCAGTACGTGCTGGATAAAGGATTAGTGGATCAGGTAACGTTTCTTGGCTCATTGCGGAAGGAGAGAATGCCGGAGTTTTATCGACAAGGCGATATTTTGCTGTTTCCTTCTCGACAGGCCGGTCTTTCGGGAAAATCGGAGGAGTCATCGCCTTATTCCGTGCTTGAGGCAATGTCCAGCGGGTTGCCCATCGTTGCGTATCGAACCAGCGCCTTGGAGGAACATGTGCAGGACGGAATTACGGGATATCTGGTAGCCCCCGACGATGTGGGCGCTTTGGCGGATCGAGTGCACGCGTTAATGGCTGATACAAATCTGCTGAAAAGAATGGGCGCGGCGGCGCGAATCCATTGTGTGGAAAAATTTTCCCACATAATAATGGCGCAACAATATTTGAAGGTATATGCGGAGGGCGCGACAAAAGATAGGTCGCACTAAAATGGACGGACAAGATACGGGCTTGGATATGGATGATCCATAGTAACGCCAAATCAGTTGGTTTGGCAGAAATATACACAAGTTAATTACGAGGCGTTGACTATCCAGCTGAAAGGAGTGAAGATCGTGTTTGAAATCAGCCAGATTGCCAGACGCATAATGAGGAGGGTCATCAATAGGATACAAACGCATCTGTGTGTTTTTAGACCTAAAATGGTGGTATATACAACAACTAAGGCAGGTATCGTTCCTTTCCCATTAAACCTTGGAACTGACGTTGTTTACAAAGAGGCGCATTGTATTGATGAGTATGTCGACCTTTTAAATCAATTTCAAATGCAACAATCACCGCTTGCATACGAAAGATTCGCCAATTATGATGCATGCTTTGTCGCTTTTTGCAACCAACATCATGTAATATCATCTGGGTGGTATGCAGGCCATTGCCAGGATTTTCCCATTACTGAAATTAATAAGAAGATCGATATCCCTGGCGGAGTATATATGTTATTTGACTTTATGACTAATGATATGTTTCAACGACAAGGTTATTATACAAAATTGCTTAATCATATATGTTTGCAAATAGACGGTAAGCGGTTCATTATAGGTGCGCTTGCTTCAAACATTCGTAGTCGTAAAGGGATTGAAAGAAATGGTTTTATTCCAATTGGATCATTTGTGTGCTGTTCCTTCAGTTACAATAAAATAATGGCGCAGTACGAGATCGTAAGTAGATGAAGCGATTAAAAAATAACAACTTCGACACAGCCTTATTCGTCGTGTCACGCTTGAGTCAAAATGAGCAACGAATCTGAATCATTATGGGGAAATGAGGGGAAGATGCATCAAAATATCGTTATAATAAGGAAGGTGGCAATTTGTTTCAAATATCATTATTATCTTCTGTTGAAAGCATTTTTACTATCAGTGCGGAGTGGGCGGAACTGTATGAAAACAATAGTGAACTATCTCCGTATCAGTCTTTTGAATGGAATATTGCGTTGATTGAAAATGGCACCTATGGGGGTACCCTAAACTATTATTGTCTGTACAAACAAGGGAAAATGATCTTAATCGCCCCTTTTGTTAAACGCAACAAAGTTGTTTTTCAGGAGTTAAGGTTTTTAGGGGAAGAAACGCATTCTGACTACTTAAACTTTATTTATCACCAGGATTTGCGATACGAAGATTTTTATTACTTTATAAACGAATTAATAAATGCCAGGACCAACGTTATCTTACATCTCAATTTGCTGCACAGCAGCAGTCGGATAAGCTCTTTTGTCGACCGATTGCCTTTTGGCCAAAGAAACTATTGCACCCCCTGTGTTAAGGTGCCTATTTGGGGCAGTATTGACGAATTTCACGCCACTTTGTCCAAGCGAGTTAAATCGAAAGTTAGACGAAGCATATCGCGACTTGAAAATAGCCTGCTCGAGGTTGAATATCGATTTGTAGAAGATCGTCAACTGCAAGAAGGGGCTATTGATGAAGTGCTTCAATTGTACATAAATCATTCTTTGGAACTGCGGCGCGAAGTTAATTTAAAAAGTGTAAATGCAGTAAAGCAGTACTTGCGCGATACACGACAAGGGTTTTTGGCAGAATGCTATATTGATGGTGAAATTGCTGCCGTTTTTTTGGGATTTGTTTCTCCCAACGGGACCATTTGCTCTCCCATAACCGCGTATAAGTCGATTTATAAAGAATATAGTATTGGTATCGTGCTCTTATATAAAACAATTTGCTTCCTCATTAATCAAAATAAACAGGTTAAATATTTTGATTTAACGAGAGGGACCGAAGAGTATAAGTTTAAAATTGGCGGGATACAGCATAACTGCAGAACCTTCATTCTGAGTAAAACGCGGGCTGTTGCATGTCTTGCTTTGTATGTACCGTATTTTTCGTGTCAATGCAAATCGCAGCTAAAAAATCAAATGTCGCGCTTGTGCACCTGTTTGATGCGGAGTGAAAAGAAGGAATTGAAGTCGAACGATTTACACAGCTAGCGTGATAGCTGACGATGCGAAGTCGTATCCAGTGATTGGAGGATTGGTCGTGCTGCGAATTGCGCTTGTGTCGGATATTTCGCCAGGTAATATAGGTGGCGTTGAACGGTTTGCCTTCTCAATGGCAGATTGTTTGGCAAGCCGAAAAATGATGATAGATGTTTATGATCGCAGTTCAATCGAGGGTTGGACCGATAAATGGTACGACAAATATCTGGTCAATCAGTACCGCAACATGCAGATTGGCAATGTTGCCTGGCGACAGATGTCCGCGCATAGTGTCCTCACGGATGTCATCATCCAAAACAGCATAGCGGGGTGGAATTTGCGAGGGAAAACCCAAATTCCCCGCATCGTTATTCATCATGGAAGCATGCGGGGGTTGTCGCACCTCAAGTTTCCCGCCGGTGTTACGTGGCGGACGAAATTGAATCGATATATTGGGTTGGACAGATTTAAGGGGGGCTTGGAGCAATATACTGCAACCGGTGCTGTTTCTGTCGCGGTTTCCAGTGCTGTAGCCGAAGAGCTTCGGCAATATTATTCCGGCATAAAACCGATAGTAATTCCTAATGGAATTGATACAGAGCATTTCTCCCCAAGAGATCCAGCCGGTTGTCGGCAAAAATATGGAGTAGATACTGATGACTTTGTCGCCTGCTTTACAGGAAGGTTTGGCATTATCGGGAAGGGGTTTGAAGAGTTGCGTGCTCTTGCCGTGCTGGCATGGGAAGAGCAATTGCGGATCAAGTTTTTGATTGCCACTGATGAAATACCGTCAGGGTGGCCGGCTAATGTTGTATTTGTGCAAAATGTAAACTATAACCAAATCCCGGAGATCTATTCTGCGGCGGATATATTCGTGTTTCCTACGCGATATGAAGGGTGCAGTTATTCTCTGCTGGAAGCGATGGCTTGCGAACTGCCGGTCCTTACCACACAGGTAGGATATGCAAAGGACATACAGCGCGATATCGCAGAGCTATCCCCCTTCATATTTGCGGAAAATAATGTCGAACATTATTGGAACTCGTTAAAACAACTTGCTGGTGATGAATTGCTGGCAAGAAGGCTAGGGAGTATTGGTGCGGACTACGTTCGGCGTCATAATAGTTTGGACGTGATGGTGGATTCCTACGTGAAACTGATTGAGCAGGTTGCAAAAGGAGAACCAATTTTGTGATAGTGGGGAAGTACGCAACAATGGGACTGAGAAAATGAAGATCTGTTATATTACCCATAATTTACCCTTTGGTACGTATGAAGCTTTTGTTATTCCCGAAATCATGTATATTATGAAAGCTGGACATCACGTTACGGTAGTTCCATTGCGTCCCGAGAGTGAAGTAGTTCATCAGGATAGCGAGGCACTGTTGGCGTTTTCCCTAAAACAACCGCTATGTAATGGCTCAATTATTGTTGCGGCAGTGCAAGAGATAGGTCGGAACCCCGTCGAAGTTGCGAAACTGATCATGAAAATCGGGAAAAGTAAAAATTCATGGATTTTTATTAAAAATCTTGCTGTTATTCCCAAAGCGCTCTGGTTGACAAGATACCTACGCAAGACTGGGATCCCTGACCATATTCATGTTCATTGGATAAATGCAAGCGCCACTATGGCCATGATAACGGCATCCATGCTGAAAATCCCCTGGAGCATTACCGCTCACCGGGCGGACATCGCAGTAAACAATCTAATTAGGGAAAAAATAAATTCTTGCTCTTTTGTGCGGTGTATCAATGAAAATGGCGCAAGGTCGATTCGAAATTTGACTGGCAAGACTGAAAAAGTCCATGTTCTTCATATGGGAGTTGCAATTCCTCCCGAAGTTGCTACTGAGCATAAAAAAAAGCAGGATGAGGACCGGATATTTAGGATTCTCATGCCAGCCAATTTCGTCGAAGTGAAGGGACACATTTATTTGATTCAGGCTATTCAATTGCTGCAGAAGCAAGGCGAAAAAGTTCAGCTTGATTTTGCAGGCAAAGGGGAATTGAAACTCCAGATGCAACAGCAAGTCAGTCAAATGGGACTGGCAGGGTGTATTAATTTTCTTGGCGAGATATCTCATTCACTCCTTCTTGCGAAACTCTTTTCCGGGCAATGGGATTGTGTGACTTTGCCGAGTATTGTAACGGACCGTGGGGAAATGGAAGGGATTCCTGTTTCACTCATTGAAGCCATGGCGGCGGGAGTTCCAGTAGTTTCGACGTTGACAGGTGGTATACCGGAACTTTGCGTAGACGGAACATCGATTCTTGTGCCGGACAAAGACCCTATAGCTTTATTTGAGGCGTTATTGTCTCTCATGCATGACGAAAGCAAAAAGGCAAGTATGATTCGGTTGGGAAAAATCCAAGTAAAAGAACATTTCAACATCGAGTCGATCGGACCGAAGCTTTTGGGAAAATTTCGTTTGTCATAAGGCGAAGAGATGAACTTGGCTTTAACCAATAATTTTGTTTTTCAATTCAAATTTCACTTCCGATTCTAATTATTATACTTTAGGCTAATATCGAAAAGGCTTTTTTCATTGTATGATTAAGAAAAAGTTTGAAATATCGTTTCAAAGCAAGCATTCTTACCTGCAAAATCTGGTAAGGTTGACCGATGCGAGAAAGGGGGAGTTCGGTGCGACGTCGTTTTCCGGGATTGAGAAAAATCCTATTGTTTGCAGGCGATCTGGCGCTCGTTGCCCTGTCTTCCTATGCGGCGATTTTCTTAGTCGTTCCATTTCGTGACGTACAGCTGGACATGGAACTTTACCACGGAATGCTGCCAGTTATATTGGCTGTTGCGGCCACGTTGCTGGTTTTTAATGGCTTGCTTTCGTTGGTTCGCAAACAATACAGTGAAGTGTTGATTGATTTGGTGATTGTCATGGTGAAGATGTTCGTCATCATGATGGCGATCAGTTTTTTCTTACGGGATTTTGCCTATTCCCGCAGTATCCTGCTCACCGCAACAATGATCCAATTTGTGACCTTGGCTTTTTGGAACCGTTTTTTTTGGCGGCTCGAACATGCCAGTATGATTTCACGCAGAGTGTTGCTCATGGGTTCGACCAAGGAATCTCATGTCCTGATCAACCGTCTTCGTACTCATTCGTACCTGAAGGACTATGTGAAATATGTTTGCCCTGATTACGAAACTAGCGACTGGCAAGCGGTCATGCATGATGTTGATTTGGTGATCCTATCTTCGGACATGAAACTTGGCGATAAGGCGGCTATGCTGCATTATTGCCAAATGAACGAAAAACAGGTCTTTATCATACCGGAATTCTATGAATTGTATTGCAGTCATGTTGACTTGGATAAAATCGACGACATTCCGGTTTTTCGGCCGCGTTATCTGCGACCTACGCCGGAACAGCAACTTATGAAGCGAATGTTGGACCTTGTTGTTGCTGCGACTGCAACGGTGTGCCTGATTCCGGTGTTTATTCTAGTGGCGATCGCAATTAAGCTGGATAGCTATGGCCCTGTTTTTTTCAGTCAACGGCGGGTTGGCGAACAGGAAAAAGAGTTTAACGTCTACAAGTTTCGCACGATGCGCATCGATGCAGAAGAACATACGGGACCGGTGTTGGCGACGACGGATGATCCGCGTGTGACTAGGGTGGGGCGGTTTATTCGGGCCACGCGGATCGACGAACTGCCGCAATTGGTTAATGTGTTGATCGGCAACATGAGCATTGTGGGGCCAAGGCCGGAACGCCCGTTCTTTGTTGAAATGCTGAAACGGGAATTGCCGGAATATATTCACCGCAGCAACGTGAAACCGGGAATAACCGGCATGGCGCAGGTCTACGGCAAATACAATACTACCCCATACAACAAGCTGGTGTACGATCTGACTTATATTCAGCAGTGCAATGTGATTACGGATCTGGTGCTGATGTTGCGAACGGTGAAGGTTTTACTTTCCAAGAGCAGCGCAGAAGGTGTTCGCAATACTAATCGCGAAACATTACATACATACGAAGTATCCGCAAAAACTGGCGGGCCTAGTCAGTAACTTTAATTAAGGATGTGTTGACATGGATTATCTAGAAAGGCGTGAACGGGGGCGCATCAATGTCACCCAAACATTGGCATTGCGATCAGAAAATACGCCCGATCACTGTTACCAGGCTTTGTCGGTCGATGTGTCCGAAGACAATATTGGATTTGAAACGGAAGCTGTATTGTCCTTGGGCGAGCGTATTAAATTGGAATTGACGACACTGACTCGGACCGTTGTTGTTAACGCCATTGTTTTGCGTAACAGCAACAAGCTTTATGGATGCCGATTTGTGGACGATACTACTGCGTCGATTTATGGCTTGCTCGCGCATTAGTAAGGGGAAGTTGCTAAGAAAAGACGATTGATTTGTGAAAGAGGGAATTGGGTGCGACGACGTTTTCCAGGATTGCGAAAGATCACATTGTTTGCAGGAGATATGGTGCTCGTTGCCCTGTCTTCCTATGCTGCAATTTTTCTAGTCCTTTCATACCGTGATGCAACGCTCGACATGGAGCTTTACAGAGGAATGTTGCCGGTAATGTTGGTTGTTGTAGCTACATTATTGGTTTTCAATGGTCTGCTTTCGCTAATTCGCAAGAACTACAGCGAAGTGTTGATTGATTTGGCGATTGTCATGGTGAAGATGTTCGTCATCATTATGGCAATCAGCTTTTTTTTAAGGGATTTTGCCTATTCCCGCAGCATTTTGCTCACGGCCACTTTGTTGCAATTTGTGGCATTGTCTTTATGGAATAGCTTGTACTGGAAGCTTGAGCATGCAAGCATGGTATCGCGCAAGGTTTTGCTTATGGGAGGCGCCACCGATTGCCACAGTCTGGTCAGCCGTCTTCATTCACACGATTATCTGAAGGATCGTGTGAAATATGTTTGCCCGGAATATGACAGCGGCGACTGGAAGGCAGTCATGCACGATGTTGATTTGGTGATTCTGTCTTCTGACATGAAACTTGGCGATAAGGCGGCTATGTTGCATTATTGCCAAATGAACGAAAAACAGGTCTTTATCATACCGGAATTCTATGAATTGTATTGCAGTCATGTTGACTTGGATAAAATCGATGATATTCCGGTTTTTCGACCGCGTTATCTGCGCCCTACACCGGAACAGCAACTCATGAAGCGGCTGCTGGACCTTGTTGTTGCAGCGATTGGGATGGTGTGCCTGATTCCGGTGTTTATTCTAGTGGCGATCGCAATTAAGTTGGATAGCCATGGCCCTGTTTTTTTTCAGCCAACGACGGGTTGGCGAACAGGAAAAAGAGTTTAACGTCTACAAGTTCCGCACGATGCGCATCGATGCAGAAGAACATACGGGACCGGTGTTGGCGACGACGGATGATCCGCGTGTGACTAGGGTGGGCCGATTTATTCGGGCAACACGGATCGACGAACTGCCGCAATTGGTTAATGTGTTGATCGGCAACATGAGCATTGTGGGGCCAAGACCGGAACGCCCATTCTTCGTCGAGAAACTAAAAAAGAAATTACCGGAATACATTCACCGTAGCAACGTGAAACCGGGGATAACCGGCATGGCGCAGGTTTATGGGAAATACACCACCACGCCGTATAGCAAGCTGGTATACGACCTGATTTATATTCAACAATGCAATGTGATTACGGATCTGGTGTTGATGTTGAAAACGGTGAAGGTTGTGCTTTCCCGCAGTCACGCCGAGGGTGTTGGAGACGAGGAGCTGGAGGAGATTTGTGGAACCTTAGGCTCTGAAGCGGAGCAACCAATACCGTCTGCACGTTCTGCCCCGCCATCTGACGAAACAAAACAAGAAAATCAGTATGCCCACTCGTAGGAACTTATTTATTATGGCGTTGAAAACAGGAGTGGTTGAATGAATATTTGGTTCTTTCATCACTATGCAGTTCCACCAAACCTGAGCGGACAAATCAGACCCTTCAACTTCGGGAAACGATTGCAGGAATGTGGTATGGAGGCGACAATTTTTGCCGCCTCTTATCTTCACCATTCTGATGTTAACCTGATAAACGACGGGCGAGCCTATTTATTGAACAATGAATGGGGAATCCCCTTTGTTTTTGTGAACACGCCATCGTCGGCAAAGGGATTGATCGCTCGGATAAAGAATATGGCCGCGTTCTATTTTGGGTTGCGGGCGATATCAAGGCAGTATGCGAAGGAACATGGAAAGCCTGATGTTATCATTGCTTCCAGCCCCCATCCCCTGACGATGATTGCCGGGATTCATGTAGCCCGGCAATTTAAGATTCCTTGCATCTGTGAGGTGCGTGATTTGTGGCCGGATGCCATATTCACATTTGGCAAACTCAAAGAGCGCAGTCTGCTGGGAAAATGCTTGACCGCAGGCGAACACTGGATTTATCGTAATGCTGATGCGATGATTTTCACCAAGGAAGGGGATACAGGCTACCTCAAAGAGCATAAATGGGATACCGCGCATGGTGGGGATCTTGACTTGGGAAAATGCTACTACATCAACAACGGTGTAGATTTAGAAGTTTTCCAAAAGTCCATTGCTGATAACCCCGTTAGTGACAGTGACTTGGAAGACGATAAATTCAATGTCGTCTACGCCGGCTCGATTCGCCCGGTTAATGATGTCGGAAACCTACTGGATGCCGCAGTTTTGCTGAAGGAACATACCGATATCCAGTTCCTTATTTACGGTGACGGCAATGAAATGGAAGCACTACAGAAGCGTATTTTGGACGAAGAAATTGCCAATGTGAAGTTAAAAGGCTATGTGGATAAACGCTGTATTCCCTATATTCTGAGTAAATCGTCAGTCAACATTTTGAACTATTCTCCATCGAGGTACAATTGGACAAGGGGAAACAGCTCCAATAAGTTGTTTGAATATATGGCATCAGGGAAGCCGATTATTTCGACAATAAAAATGGGATACTGTCTGCTGGAAAAGTATGCATGCGGGCTTTCGCTGGAAGTGTCGACGCCTGAGGCTCTTGCCTGGACGATTCTGAAAGTGCATGACATGCCGAAGGAACAATACGAACAAATGGGCAGGAATGCAAAAATCGGTGCGGCGGAGTTTGATTATAAAGTGCTGACGGGGAAGCTAATCACAGTTATTAATCGCGTTACACAGAAACAGTAGTTGAATACACCGCGAAGGGGGTAAGTGATGATTTCACTGGAGAGATTATTTGTTTTTCAGCAATGGTTTATTGCATTTCGCAAGAAACAGCCTTTTTCCTTACCCTTGCCCATGAATGATTTCCAAATCATTCGCCCCTCGGCAGGAAGATTTTTTGCCGATCCGTTTGTGATTGAAAATGCAGGGAAGCACTTTGTTTTTTTTGAGGATTTTCATCTGAAAAAGCGGAAAGGCGTTATTAGCTGCATTGAGATTGACGAGCATGGAAAGTATTCAACGCCCCAGGTTGTATTGGAAAAAGAGCATCACCTCGCCTATCCTTTTCTGTTTAAGACAGATCAAGGAATTTTTTATGATTCCAGATACCAGCGTCAACAATACGGTTGAATTGTATGAGGCTGTAAATTTTCCCCGATCAATGGATATTGAAGCGAGTGTTGATGAGCGGGTTTAAGACCGCTGATTCAACGTTGTTTTTTTACAATAAAAAGTGGTGGTTGTTTACCAATATGCTGGATGCGAAAAATCCTGCATATGCTGGGGATTTGCACGTCTTTTTTGCTGATTCTTTATATTCGGAATGGACTCCCCCACACGCAAAATCCGGTTAATCGAGATTCTCGAACAGCGCGTCCGGCAGGAAACCTATTTTTTTGTGACGGAAAATTAATTCGACCGGCTCAAAACTGTTCCGGAAAATATGGATTATCTGTGGTATTTAACGAGATCACCAGCTTGACGGAAACACACTACGAGGAGAAGCCAATATCGGAGATTGGGCCCGATTGGTGCGAGAAAAATCAAAAACTGCATACCTACAATTATAATGACCAGTGGGAAGTGACCGATGGGTTAATAAATATCACGGATATTCTCAAACCCCTTCGATGGTTATCGGCCTATTGGTATCGGAGATATGGATAATAATACTGAAAGAACAGCGCAGAAACAGCTTGTTTCAACTTCTTGCTCATTAGAGAAAGGAGAATTAACTCATTGAAAAAAATAACCATACTATCTTCGGCAGATCCGCGGCAAAAACGGGGGGTTGCAAGTGGTTGCACTTACACACGCCAAAAGCTTGCGCAAGTGCGGATTTGACGCGGTAATATTCTGCCCCAGTACCCTATGTGAGTCCTACGAATTGGAAGGAGTCCCCGTATATACCTTCGCATTTCAAAAACGGCGCAGTTCAGTGATGAATTTTGCAACGATGATGGCGAACTGCTGGCGCGGCTGGAAAACGCATTTTGGGGACCAGGAACCGGATGTATTGCACGGACATGACTATATGACTTACTATTTTTTATCCCGGTATTTGTCCTCCAAAGTTAGGAAAATATTTACGGTTCACGACCCGATGATCTACCATCATAAAATGCTGGGAACTTTGTCCCAAGATTCAAGCTTGAAGGAACGCATGATGACCCATATCGAAAATGCCGTGTATGCGCGCAGCGCGAAAATCCACTGCATTTCAGACTATACGCGGGTCCGGATTACAGACTATGAAGCGTTCGGCGCCAAGATTCGAATTGTGCCTGATTGGATCGACATGGACATCTTCGTTTTGCCGGTCAATCGGGAGTCGGTTCGGTCGGAATTAGCTATGGAAGCCACTGATTTCATTATCTATACGCTTCGCGGACTGCAGGCGCGAATGGGCCTGGACAATTTGATTCGAGCATTTGCGCTGATCAAAGATCGCATTCCTCATGCCAAGCTGATTATCGGCGGAAAGGGACCCATGCGAAACGAGTTGGAGCAACTGGGCGACGGAGTTGGGATTGGCCGGCTCGGTATCATTCTTGGGGTATGTGCCTGATGAGGAAGTTGTGCAACGATATCAGGCCGCAGATGTTTTTATTATGCCATCCATTGATGGTGAAGGATTTGGCCTGCCTGTTCTCGAAGCCATGGCCTGTGGAACTCCTGTTTTGGCTACGCCGATTTGCGCTTTTCCAGAGGTTTTGCGAGGGAAACCGGAGCGTTTGTTTGCCAGCATTCATCCGGAAGCTATTGCTGAAGGAATCATGGAGTATCATCGATTGTGGCAGGCAGGTAAAATCGAAGCAAACGCTGAAAGACAGTATGTTCTTGAACATTACTCCGAGAAAGATATTCTTCGGACGATACTGGATGATTACGAAGTGTAACGCTGCAATAATTGCTGCATTGACAATTTCAACAGGAGGTGTGCTATGAGGACTATTCGCTGGGGGATGATTGGCTGCGGCGCAGTGACGGAAGTGAAAAGCGGCCCGGGGCTTTACAAAGCCAACCACTCCACGCTGCAGGGCGTTTTCAGCCTTCATGAAGAGCGGGCCGTGGACTATGCGAAGCGACATGGCGTGCCGAAGGTTTACGCTTCTGTGGAAGAGATGATGAGTGATGCGGAAATCGACGCGGTGTATGTCGCGACGCCGCCTGCCTTCCACAAGCAGTATGCCCTGTTATGCTCGAAACATGGTAAAGTGGCCTATGTAGAAAAGCCCATGGCCGATCGATACGAAGATTGCCTGGAAATGATCCGTGCAGCTGAATTGGCACAGACGCCGCTCTATGTTGCTTTTTATCGCCGGGCGATGGACCGGTTCATCAAAATTAAAGATCTTCTGGATCAAAAAGCTATTGGCGAAGTGCGAATCGTCCAGGTAACGCAATACCAACCGCCTCAGCCGACAGATTTTGACCGCGACCATTTGCCGTGGAGGTTGTTGCCGCAAATCGCCGGCGGCGGCAAGTTTCTCGATAGCGGCATCCACGTGATTGATATGATGGACTTCCTTTTCGGCCCGATGGAGGAAGTGCGTGGGCATTGCGGGAAATCAGGCTGGATTATATGAGGTCGAGGATGTCGTGACGGCGCTCTGGAGATCCGCGTCCGGGGTACTGGGTACCGGCAGTTGGGGCTACACTTGCTTTGAATACCGCGACGAAGTGGTCATTGAAGGTTCTACCGGGAGAATCCGGTTTGCCTTTTTTCTCGGATCAGCCGGTATACGTTCATACGAAGGAGGGTATCAGGGAACTGCACTATGCTAACCCGGTTCATGTGCAGCAGCCCTTTATCCAAACCATCGTTGATGAGCTCAATGGTGTGGGCAAGTGCCCCGGCGATGCTGCCAGTGCGGCTCGGGCAACTCGGACGGTGGATCAGATTCTGGCAGGCTATCGACAATCAAAGGGGTTTTGAATTTTTAGTGTTTTCCAAGCGAGTGGGAGATAAGAGATGAAAGCAGTCCGCCTCTTGAATAAATGGATCAAGATGTTAAGTGGAAGAAGTGTTCTCCATGTTATCCAGGATGCGGGGAGAACTTATTCCAAGAGTGAAGTAAAGGGTTATTACAATAATCTTACAGAAAAAGTATTGAATCCCGGTGTACTGCTGGATGAAACCAGCCTTGTATATAACATAACAAATGAAGGGAAACGAGTTTATTTTTCGATTGCCATATTTCAGTATGGATTGGGTGCATACGATTTATACCTCATGACTGGGGAAAAAAAATACAAACAGCTTTTCATGCGAACTGTCGACTGGGCCCTGGCCAACCAAGAAGAAAGTGGAGCCTGGAATACATTTTCGATTGTCAATATATCCCCACCCTACTCGTCAATGGCTCAAGGGGAAGGCGCTTCATTGTTGGCACGGGCGTACATGGAAACCCGCGACCTGAAATATTTGCAGGCAGCAAAGCGGGCTGTTGATTTCATGTGTCGTGCTATTGCCGATGGAGGCTGTACGCAATATAACGATGGGAAAATGTGGTTCAAAGAATATATCGAGAAACCAGTGGTGCTCAACGGATGGATATTTTCCACTTGGGGACTTTTCGACTATTATAAGGCCAGCGGAGATCCTCAGTACAAGCAGTTTCTCGATAATGCCGTCAATGCCCTTGAACAGGATCTTGCACTATTTGATTGCGGCTATTGGTCAAAATATGATGTGGGCAATAAGCTATCCAGCCCGTTTTATCATCGCCTTCACATCGCACAATTAAAAGTCATGTACGAATTGTTTGATCGCAAGACCTTTCTGGATTATGCGAAGCAATGGGATAGGAATCAGCACAATAAAATGTATTGCGGGTGGGCTTTTGTCGTAAAGGGTTACCAAAAACTCACTGAAGAGAAAACGGGTGAAATTGTGATTGTTGGCTAGATAGAGAAGGCTTAACGGCGTAGCGGGGTTGACAGCAGGATTGGAGGAAGCGGTAGTGAATAAAATATGTGTTTTGGGGCTAGGGTATATTGGCCTTCCAACCGCAAGTATTTTGGCGACAAATGGGTTTCAAGTTATTGGCGTTGACGTTGATTCCAAGATTGTTGATGTAATAAACAAAGGCCAGATTCATATTAACGAACCGGGACTGAAAACCGTTGTCTATGCGGCGGTTCAATCAGGTAACATGCGTGCGCAGCTAATGCCCGAAGAAGCTGATACTTTCATTATTGCCGTTCCAACTCCGATTAAAAGCGATAATACTGCAGACTTGACGTACGTTACAAAGGCTGCTGAATCGATATTGCCGTTCTTGCGAAAAGGGAATTTGGTGATTTTGGAGTCCACTTGCCCCCCGCGCACCACGGCAGATATTTTGATTCCCATATTATTGAAAAGTGGCTATGGAATCGGCGAAGAGATTTTTCTGGCGCATTGTCCGGAGCGGGTATTGCCGGGGAATATTTTGCATGAATTCGTTAGCAATGATCGGATCATTGGCGGCATCAACAACCAGTCCGCCGAAAAAGCCAGAGAGATTTATGAAAAGGTGGTTCAAGGAAATTTGGTCATTACGGATGCCACCTCGGCGGAAATGGCGAAATTGATGGAGAATACCTTTCGCGATGTGAACATTGCATTGGCCAATGAGGTCTGCAAAATCGCGTATGAATTAAATTTGGATGCACTGGAAGTAATTAAACTTGCCAACATGCATCCGAGAGTAAATCTGCACCAACCGGGACCTGGAGTTGGAGGACATTGTCTGGCGGTTGATCCTTGGTTCATCGTTGAAAAATCCAGGAATGCCAAGCTAATTCAACTTAGTCGGGAAATAAACAATACGATGCCGCACTTTGTCGCTGGACTAGTGGAGAAAATGTTGGAGCAGATTGCCGATCCCAAGGTCACTGTTCTGGGAGTTGCATACAAGGGCAATGTGGATGACATCCGTGAAAGCCCTGCGACGGAAGTCATACGAGAACTTGTGAAGAAAAATATCGGCGTGAAAATTTACGATCCATATGTAAAAAACTATGAATTTGAAATGTCGAATCTCGAAGAAGCGTTTTTAGCCTCTGATTTGGTGGTGCTGCTGGCGGATCATAAAGAATATAAATATCTTTCCGCGCCTGAACTGGGACTTCTCATGAGGAACAAGCAACTGTTCGACACCCGAAATTGCTTGAACCATGCGAAATGGAAAGATGCAGGATTCAACGTCAAGGTGTTGGGCATGAATAATCAAAACAATTAACCATTATATCAAGTAAACCGGAGGAAAAATGTTACCTTTATCCCATATTGGATTTACGACCACTGGAGTGAAACTGCTGGAAAAAGGATTGCGGCTGCGACAGATCGACTACCGGATTTTGGCTATCGCATCGTTATTGCCGGATTTGATTGACAAGCCACTGGCTAGCTTGTTGGCAGGAAGCTATGAATATGAGAGCCGCTCGTTTGGCCATTCTTTCTCTTTTCTGGGATGCATTGGGTTGCTGATGATCATTCAGTGGCTTTGGAATCGCAATTTGTGGCTGTCAACAGTTTTCCTGGGGATACTGTTTCATGATATGTTGGATGTAATGTGGCTTCATCCCGGAATCTTTTTTTGGCCTCTTGAAGGTTGGCAGTTTCCCAAACCCGTTAATGAAGCCTGGCAGGGATTCTTGCAGATGGGTGGATACAGAATAAAACAGCTGGACTTATTAGATAATATCAGTGTGCTGTTTTTGCTTTATTTTTTTATGCGAATCGCATTGGGCGGACGGATTCTTGAATTTATCCGAAATGGAAAATTATAATAGCAAGAGCGGCGCTTGCGTTGCAGTCAACAAGATTCTACTTTCGGATAATGGCAAAGAAGCCGGAGATGCTTTATGATTAAATTGAAGTAGTAATAGTTTTTCAAAGAGTGATTATTTATTATGTTATAGACAGCGTGACGGGATTCGCTGTAAGATATAGTAAAATAGGTGTAAGTGTAAATAATCTCTTCTAACTTCTATCAATGTTGGATAAGATATATTGTTGAAATTTATTCATTGCACTAATGATTAAATCGAATACTCAAAGCATATTGCGATATTAATTGAATAAAGTTTCGGAATGGGTCTGCATCGGACAGTGGGGAGGGGAGTAGAAATGACTAGAAAATTTGTTGGAATAATGCTTACGGTCTTGCTTGTATTCCATATTGCATTGCCTGTTCAGGCCGCCAATCGCAGCGTTGGACTGGATGCGCTCGAATTCGAGAAAGAGCTTGTCGTTAAGGCTCCGAACTCATCCTTGTCAATGGTGTTTCCAGTGCCACGGTTAGCTAAAATTTATTCGGCTTCTGCCACTTTTTCACTTACGCCGAGTCCTCAACTTCACGATGATGCTCTGTTTTCATTTTATTTCAACGATAAGTTGTTGGAGAGCAAAACCGTAAAACAACTGAGAGCACAGAAAAAAATCACAGTCAATCTGCCGCTGGATGGTGAGTTTCGAGATGCTTTCCGCCTCCAGATCAAAGCGAACATGTTCATTTCCAATGATCTCTGCCGCGATTATTATACAGGCGGTCTATTTTATACAGTTCATAATGATACAAAAATTGATTTGAATTATGATATGATGCCGGTTCGCAGCGTAGCGGACTTTTTTGGCAATTTTCAACAGTCGGCGCTGATTGTAGTTCCCGATAATGCCGGATTGGCTGAAATGACGCCGGCAGCGTGGGCGTTTGGCATATTAAAGAAAAACTATCCCCATTTGGATGTTCAGATCGCTAAAGCGGGGGAGGTGGGAGATCGACCCAACACACCTCGCATTTGGGTCGCCTTGCGAAACCAGTTGCCTGCCTATTTTAACAAAACGCAGGCCGGAATTGCCTTGGCGGATCCGAATACCTTGTTGCTTTCAGCGGGTAGTGTAAGTGAGCTTGAATCCGTGGCGAGACAGCTTGCGGATTTGCCGGTTTTCCCGCGCAATTCGGTCGTTGGCCGCACCCCCGAAAGTAATTCTGCCACGAATTCTGATGGAAAAGGAACGGAAAAAATTTCATTCGGCAATCAGACGGTTCAGGAAGGTGTTTTGCAAGTATCGTCCGATTTCCCGCTATACCCGTCACTTTGGGGGAATGTACCGGAAAAAATGGGTATTCACCTTGAAGGATCCAATATGGTGGCATTTGACCAGGCCAGGCCCGCAAGGCTTGATGTGTTCTTTAACAGCAAATTGATGCACAGTTCGGCACTGGATCAAGCAGGCCAATTTAGCAGAGATATTGCCCTGCCTACTGGTACCGAGATGTTGTCGAAAAATAATCTGAACGTTCAAGTAAATTATCCCGAAGAGCAGGGGCAGTGCCAGATTCGTGGGACTACTCATTCGGTGCAAGTTTCTCCCAACAGTTACATGTGGGGAACGGGACAGCAAAAGCTGGATCATTTTGGGTGGTCCAATATCGGCATATTTTTTGCTCGACAAGGGACGGTATTGCTGGATGAAAAGTTGGGCGATCCGCTTAAAATGATCGCTGAGCTAATGGTTTTCCTTAATCGGCAGCTGCCAACGGCGACCTATGCTTTTCCAACCCTGCAGACGCTGGCGGCGCAGACTTTTCTTCCACCGGATCAATATGTCGTCGCGTTGATCAACGCCGGGAATGAACCGCCCTTTTTGCAAGACCTCATGCCGACTCTGCCGGGACAGAGTGTAGCTGGGTATCAGGACAATAATCCGCCAATACCGACTGAGTTACAACCCAATTTGAATTCGGTTGTGGGGAAAATCGCCGGGAATAACGGAGCTCCAGTTATTGTATTTTCAACAAAACAGAACGGCGGGTTACTTGTGGCGGCATTGCGGTTTTTGAATCGCCCCGGACATTACGAGCCTCTGGTGGGGAATGTCATGGCGTTCCGGCAACCAGGCCGGATTTTTTCTGTGGATGTGCGTGATGTTGATAACAGCACCTCGGTTGTGCAACCGGTTGCACAAGGGGTGTTTACCCGTTACTGGGGGCAATATAAGAAACCGATTATCATCGTTGGAGCAGCATTTGCCGGATTAATAATGTTGTTGTTGTTTTTCTTCGGTTTCAATAGAAAACCTAAAACGGAGCAGGCTAGAGCGGAAGAGGCTCGCGAAGAGATACTCGAAGAGCCTCGTTCTATGGAACAGACTACGGTTCCAATTCTCGAAACTGTGACTGCGGGCGCCGTTTTACCAACTGAACAGCAAAACCGTAACAGGTTAAGGAAAAATGTTACGATTCGCATCAAGTCAAAACTTGCGGGCCGTGAACCGTCGGCAGCCCATCCCGAACTGACGGGCGATGCACCGTTGTGGGAAACGTGGATTGCGAGAGATTCCGCCCAAGAACAAAGTGTTAGCATACCGGAGGAGTTAGTCTCCTTTGAAGAGACTGCGATTCCCGAAAAAACGGAACCGCTGTGGGAAACTTGGATTGAAAGAGATTCCGCCCAAGAACAAAGTGTTAGCATACCGGAGGAGTTGGTCTCCTTTGAAGAGACTGCGATTCCCGAAAAAACGGAACCGCTGTGGGAAACTTGGATTGAAAGAGATTCCGCCCAAGAACAAAGTGTTAGCATACCGGAAGAGTTAGTCGCCGTGGAAGAGAATGTGATTTCCGAAATATCGTCGCCGGCATGGGAACCGTGGATTGTGAGAGATGCTGCCCCAGCGACAAGTGAAAGCATACCGGAGTTAATCCCTGCTGAAGTGACTGTGCCTCTCGAAAAATTGGCGCCAGCGTGGGAACCACGGATTGTTAGAGATTGTAATGCTGAACTGAACGTGTCCCCTGTCAAAACGGTGCCAACGTGGGAAGCGTGGATTATGAGGGATACCGCCAAAGACGCATGCGCAGACATTTCGGAGGCAATCCCTGATGAAGTGATTGTGACTCCCGCCCAAATGGCGTCACCAGATGACGTTGCGGAAGCGGTGAATACACCTATTCCCAATAAATCTGCCAACGCAGGGAAGATTATCAGACGAAACCTATTCATTTCTGGTACCCGGTAAAAATGAGAGCCTTTGCAGGGCTGTGAATATCGATTATTCGAAAACAAAATGACTAACGTAAAATTAAGGTGGCGGTGCGAACGATGCGGTTGGGGAAAAAGCTCATAGTACTGTTTTTCATGCTAAGTATAATCGGACTATCGATTGAAGGTTTTTTTATTCAGACGGCTCATGCGCAGGATAAAGCGGATTTCGCCTACGAAATGGCGCAACTGACGTCGAAGATTGTTGCGTTGCCCAATAATAATGTCATTAGATTTAAGGTTACGCTTGATAGTGAAGTTGATCAAACGGTTGCCAAACTCAACCCAACCCTGCCGCCGGACCAACGCCCTATTTTTGCTAACGAAATGACGCGGATCAAAAATAAAATATACGCCGATCCCAAATTGAACATTGAAAAATCCAAAGCGGACTTTTCTTATGATGTTGCGCAAATCACATCGGCTTTTATGCCCAAAGTGGAATCGCGTGAGGTTGTAGTTGCGAAAAATACAGTTCCAGATAAAGGTCAAAATAAAACTCCAAATTCAGCGATCAGCGCCGGAGCTACTAAGGTGACAAGCGAAAAAGCTGCTCCAGTTCAAGCCACGCCTCAGCAAGCAAAAGCTGATTTTGCTGCTGAAATGAGACAGCTTGCTGAGAAGATTGGGGCTTTACCTAATAATAATGTTATAAAATTCAAGGTCACTGTTGATAGCGAAGTTGATCAAACCGTTGCCAACCTTAGCCCAACTTTGTTGCCAGACCAGAGATCTGCTTTCGGCAATGACATGGCGCAAATCAAAAGTAGGATATATAGCAATCCGAAGTTGAACATTGAAAAGGCCAAAGCTGATTTTTCAAACGATCTTGCCAAACTGACGACCAAGTATATGGACACGGTTGATGTTAACCACGTCAACGCGACCCGACAAGCGACCGGTGGCGCGACAAGCTTGCCGAGTCAGACAAATGTCGCCGGACCCAAAGAATCCGCAGCGCCGCAAGGCACAACTAAGCCGGCTGCGCCGCCGAATGCTTATGCGGCAAGCCCGCCTGCAGCACGTGCGCCCAAAGCCCTTACCCCAGACACTTATTCAGGTATCATGAACGATTTGATGACCGTGGGAGACGCGAAAAAGAGTCCGATCAACAAAGTGAAGATCGATGGAAACATTCGGTATCATTACGCTGTCAATCAAGGGTACCAAAGCTGGGGACAGAATACATCCGGCCTTCGCGCCCGCGTTGGAGCCGAAGTATGGGTTAATAAGGATTGGCGTTTTAATGGGATGCTTGAAGGAGAAAAGAGTTTTCTGAATTATAATGACGCAGTTACCTTTCGTTTAAGTACGACGGGAAATATTAAAGGGGGAACTATTCAGGCAGGGTCGTTTGGTTATTTTATGGCCGACGGAAATATTTATGATAGCACGTTCGTAGGCGGCAGGGTTACTTTTGGTGGACCTGTAAAGTATACGTTTGCTTTTGGGAACACCGATTATACGACACAGAGCTTTATCGCCACTGCGCGGCAGGAAGCTTTGGATTATAATCTGGAAGCTGGTGTCTATAACTATAAGATGAATGAGGAGCTTCAGAAACAGAATACAATTGTGAATTTGGCCGGAGAATACAAATTCAGCAATTTCAGCCTGGGTTCGATGATTTTGCTTGCAAGCCAGAAAGATAGCCAGGGCAATAATTTTGGTTATGTGTTTGGTTTGAATTATGGCCAGTTAAAAACCTGGAGACCGGGGACTTATGGCATTTTTGCCAGATATTACTCGCAACCGCGATATACTTACATTTCGCCGAGTATGAATGGCAGAGGCGGGTGGATGCAGGGTTATAGGGGACTGGGTATTGGAATTTATTACACATTGGCGGAAAATCTGGTTGGCGGACTGGAATATTATAATTTGCATGAAATAACGACAGGAGAGCCGGGATCAACCTGGTGGGGCTCCTTGACAGCCTTTTTCTAATGGAAATGGTCAATACCTTTGCTGGAGTTCGGGATGGGCATGAATATTTAGCGGTGGTCGGGCTAGGCTATGTCGGATTGCCGCTGGCTGTAGCCTTTGCTGAGAAAGTAAAAACCATTGGTTTTGATGTCAATCATGAAAAGATTGAACTGTATTTGCACGGTGTTGATCCGACGAATGAAATCGGTAATGAAAAAGTGCAGCAAACAACGCTGGAGTTTACGACAGATCCAGCCAGGTTAAAAGAAGCCAAAGTGATTATTGTAGCTGTACCAACGCCTGTTAATGGAGACAAAACTCCGAATCTGGCGCCGGTAATCAGTGCTTGTGAAATGGTCGGGGCCAATCTATCCCCGGGTTGCATCGTTGTCTTCGAATCGACAGTATATCCGGGGTTACCGAGGAAGTTTGCGCTCCGATACTGGAGAATAAGTCGAAATTAGTCTGTGGTGAGGACTTCAAAATTGGCTATTCGCCGGAGCGGATTAATCCCGGCGATAAAGTTCACAGGCTGGAAAACATCCGAAAAATTGTATCGGGGATGGATGAACAAACCTGCAATGATATTGCTGCTATTTATGAATTAATCATTACAGCGGGAATCTTCAAAGCCACTAGTATTAAGGTGGCTGAAGCGGCTAAGCTGGTTGAAAATGCCCAACGCGATATTAACATCGCATTTATGAACGAATTGGCGATGGTGTTTGATCGGATGGGGCTAAAGACCCTGGATGTGATTGAAGCCATGAACACCAAATGGAATGCGTTGGGGTTCTATCCGGGGCTGGTCGGCGGGCACTGCATCGGCGTTGATCCTTATTATTTCATCTATCAGGCTGAAAAACTGGGATATCATTCGCAGATCATCGCAGCCGGCCGTAAAATTAATGATGATATGGGCTTTTATGTTGCGGACAGAGTCATCAAGAAGATGATTCTGGCGGGCCTGCATGTCAGTAAAGCCAATATATATATATTAGGACTGACATTCAAAGAAAACGTCCCCGATATGCGCAATTCCAAAGCGGTAGATGTTTTCAAGCATCTCAGTTCATTTGGCCTTCGTGTGAAAGTTGCGGATCCTTTCATCGATGCCGACGAGCTTCACACCGAATTGAATGCGGAGCTGGTGGACTTGCACGAAGTGGTGAACGCCGATTGTTTGGTGTTTCTAGTTGCGCATCGCCAGTTTGCCGAGCTGCAGCTGGCAGATTTGGATCGGATGTTTAAACCGCAGGACGGCAGCACTCAACCCGTACTTATCGACGTTAAGAATATCTTTGACCAGCAAACAATGGAAGACCATGGATATTCTTACTGGAGCCTATAATTGTAAGGGGTGATATGCTTGAGAGGAAAAGTGATTTCGTTGCTTGTTGTGCTGCTCATCGTAGCGGCTTTGAGTTGGGTATTTTTCTTTAAAAGTTATTTCACGCAACAGACCGGCGGGGGATATCGAAATATAACCGATTTGAGCAGTGCCTATAATGCGGATGCCGAAATCGCTGCTGCGATGGACCGCATGAAGAAGAATCCGGAGAAAGCAATGATTACGACCGGCGCCACAGACAATCAGCGCCAGATCGCTCTAACGTTCGACGGACTGACGGATCGCGCCGTGATGCAGAGAATTTTGGATTTATTGGACAAATATAAAGCCAAAGCTACGTTTTTTGTTGATGGGATTCAAACGGCTGAAGATCCTCAAACCGTTGTGAATATCAGAAAAGCGGGCCACAAGATTGAAAACTATACCCTCATTGGGTTGACAAAAATGGAGACGCTACCGACGGAACGCTTGGTAAAGGATTTTTGCCGCTCGCAAAAAATCATCAAGGTGACCTCGGATAATGGCCCTAATCTGTTGAAAGCCAACGATACGAAATATACAGACCCAGTATTGCAGGCGGCCAAAGCCTGCGGCTTCAAGAGTGTCGTGAAGAGCGATACTTTTGTAACCGCAAAAAATGTGAATTCTGACCAAGCGGCGCGAAGCTTCGTCAATAAGATTCGCCCGGGCAGTATTGTCTCTGTGAAATTGAAGCCTAATCCAGATCTGATTGTCGATGAAAAAGGAAAAATCGACTTAAAACCGGCTATTGACAAGCAGCCAGGTTTGAAAGTATTGGCGCAGCCTGTGGATGTGGGCGAAAAAGATATCGTCGCGACTGTGGAAAAACTGCTGAATGCACTTGCTCAGGAGAAAATAGCGACGGTCTATGTCGATTCATTCCCAACAACAAAGGCTGGAAGTTGGTCGGTGGGCAAGGCGATTGACTTTATCCATGAAGAGTTAGTGAGCTTGTTTACACTTCGCAAAGTATACGCAGCGGAAATTATCGGCCTTCCTGATAAAGAAGTCAAAATGATTTATACAACCGAACCGGCATTAGCCTATTCGTTTTCGGGACTATCAAATGAACCGGTAGTGAATGATGTTCTGAATCGCTTGAAACAATTGGAGGTTGCTGGAACGTTCTTCGTAACAGAATTGGAATTGCAGCAGTATCCGAAGCTTGTTCGCCAGATCTTGGCAGGCGGGCACGAAGTTGGATTGGCGATACGGCCTAAAGAGGGCGAAACGCAGGATCAGGTCGAAAAACGGATACTCTCTGGCCGCAAAGTTCTGCAATCGCAATATGGAGTCAAAACCAACCTGGTGAAACAGCCCGGCGGAGCGATTGCCGATGCGACGATGCAGGCGGTTTCCTCGCAGGGTTGCGTGATGATTGGGCAATCTGTAACCGTGGTTCAAACCAAGCATAAAGATTATGCAACAGCAGACCAAGTCGCTGATGAAATCTTTCCCAAGTCCCTATTTTCTTTGGCCCGCGGCCAAATTGTGCATTTTCGGATGGATTATTACACCAACAATTTGCTGGTTGGTAATTTAATAGAGCTTATCAAGCTCAAAAAAATTGATAATATCGCGTATTCAACGTTTTATGACAACCCTGAAAATAACAAGTCCAATAACTCCCGTTACACGATCAAACCTGTGGGGACCCTTCTCAGCAACAAAAAATTTCTTTATCGTTATCCCGTTGACCTAAAGAACGTTCCGCCACAGCTGCTGAAAGATACTCCGGCTTTCGAAGGCGAAAACAAAAGTCTCGTGACCAAACTGTCCCAGCGTTATATCGGGAACATAGATGTTAATGACGAAGATCGAATCATCGATTTTTCTAAAATGGAAACCCGTCGCCTTGATAAGAGCGGACTGGTTCATGCTAGCGATAATGTCATTTTCCTGACCTTTGACGACTGGGGAACCGATGCTTCCATCAACAAGCTGCTTTATGTCCTCAGGAAGCATAACGTATTCGGTACGTTCTTTATTCTCACGAGAACCGTCCTGAACAATCCCAACCTACTGAGGACCATGGCGTTGGAGGGACATGAGATCGGCAACCATTCGGATCAGCACAAACCCATGGCAGTCCGGGATCCCAATCTCGGCAAACAGGTGAAAACACAGGACAACAGGGATGAATATGTTCAGGAACTGATAGCTTCCTTTCATAAACTCCGTGACGTGGTAGGCGACGTGGCAGTTAACGGTAAATACTCATTGACGCGTTTCTTTCGACCGCCACAGCTGGCAATCAATAAAGATGGAGTGGACTCGGTTTTCAAAGCTGGTTTTGAATTCATTGTCCAAGGCTCTTATAGTACGCATGATTATGATGCGAAAAGTGTTGCCGAGCTTGTAAAACGCTTCAAGGAAGGGATTTACACTGAAAACGGTGAGGTGAATAAAGGGGCGATCCTGGTTATGCACATGTCGGATACGTCCATCTATACTGCCGTAGCTTTGGATCTATTGTTGACAGCCAACGAAAACAAACGGGATTCGGATCCAACCAAGTTTAGAATCGGGCAATTGTCGGATTATTTAATTCAGGGATATTCCCAAATCGATCGTAAAAAATCATTGGAATTGACAACTCAACATAATAGCGGAAGATAAATTTCTTATCGATGACGGAGAGGGGGGCGGCATGTGGATCAGTTTTTTCAACCAGTACTTAAAGATATTTCCGAGGTGTTGCCGGTAGGGAAACCCGATCGCAGGCTGCTTTCCAAAGTGCCGGATAAAGAAAATGTGCGGAGCAATACTGACCGACGTCAGGCTATAAGTAATGAACAATCAAGTGATGTTGCGGCGCTTATTGAAAATGAAAAAGGCGGACGGCGTTATTTGGTTAATTATGATGTCGCGGTCCACTATGCTTCTGCCTTTAGAAATAGTAGCTGTGGCGGGAAAAGTATCGACATATCTACGACAGGAATGTTGTTGGAAATATCCCAGGAAGACGCCAAAGACATGCAACCAGGGGAACAAGTCCGGCTTAAATTTACCATAGTTCCCGGTACAATGCCGGAAGGTTATGAGATGAGTGTCAATATTGCAGCGAAAATAATGCGGCTTGGCAACGCAAACAACGGGAAAGTCCAATGCGCCGTTCAATTTTCCGAGACGATTGCGCAATATGCCTCCAAGAAAAAAAACTGGTATATGATATCGGCGGCTTCATTTTTCTTGTTCGTAATCGTAGCCTGCGTTATGTTGATGCGGGTCGAAAGTATTCTTTACTTCAAATTTAATAAATACCTGTACCTGTATAGTATTATTGCGGCTACCTTTTTGTTGAGTCGATATTTCGTTGCGATGTTTTATCGTCCAGTCCCAATTGATCCCGACTTTACGCCGGGGGTTTCCATTGTTATTCCTTGCTTTGACGAAGAACAGATGATTCAAAGAACGATTTTAGGCTGCATTAACCAAGATTATCCGCTGGATAAATTGGAAGTCATCGTTGTTGATGATTGCTCCAATGACAACTCATTTGAAAGAATTAAAGAAATTGTTGATGAACTGAAAATAAAAGAAAGCCGTTATGATACCCAAAACCGGATTCGTTATATCCGGCAAGCAAAAAATGCCGGGAAACGCGAAGCGATGGCGGTAGGCTCTTTAATGGCCAAGCATGAGCTGATGGTGTTTGTTGACTCCGACAGTTTTTTGGATCCTTTTGCGATTCGCAATCTTGTTCAGCCCTTCAAGGATGAAGAAATGGGTGGGGTGTCCGGCAGAACCGATGTTGCCAATACTTTTTCCAGCGCGTTGACGAAAATGCAGTCCGTACGCTATTATATTGCATTTCGTATCATGAAGGCCGCCGAAAGTTACTTTGATGCAGTGACCTGTTTATCCGGGCCGCTGGCCTGTTACCGCAAAGACTTGATTTTGAAGTATCTGGAAGACTGGCGAAATCAAAAGTTTTTGGGTGAAAGAGCCACCTTCGGCGATGACCGCAGCATGACGAACTTCATCTTGCGCCACAACCGTACTTGTTATCAAGATACTGCAATATGCGCCACGATTGTGCCCAGTACTCATAGTGTTTTTTTGAAACAGCAAATGCGCTGGAAACGTTCATGGTTGAGAGAGTCTTTGATTGCAGCTCGATTTATGTGGAGGAAGGAACCTTTTATGGCCCTTTCGTTCTATATGGGCCTGCTGATACCGATACTGGCGCCGGTGGTCGTGCTATACAATCTGATCTATATTCCGATCGTCCATCGGGTTTGGCCGATGACCTTCCTTTTTGGTCTTGTATTAATGGCCTTGCTGATGAGTATGGCGCAATTGTTTCTCAGAAAAAGCTCGACCTGGAGTTTTGGTCTCTGGTTTTGTTTATATTATGAGGTCATATTGCTCTGGCAGATGCCCATTGCCTGGGTAACTTTCTGGAAGACAACCTGGGGCACCCGCATGACACCTGCCGACCTTGCTTCAATGCTGAAAAAGCCTGCAGTAAAACAGGCAAAGGCGTAGATCATGAAGACATACGATGAAAAATACACAAGCCGCAAAAATAGAAACAAAATTATCCGTGGTGTTTTCCAAGGCCTGATACTGCTCGTATTGTTGGCCATCATTGTCGTCTCTATTGTCACCTTAACCGCCTATGAACCGGTGTCTCGAGCCAATACCCGGTTCGCAGGCGACAGGGGGTTCGTTGCGCTTTCTTATTTTGGTGTGGAACGTATCGGCGATCAAAATCTCATAGGCGTGGGACGGTTGCAAGAACATTTGCAGGCGCTGAAAGATCAGGGCTATGTGACAATAACGCAGCAAGATGTTATCAATTATTACCAAACGGGCAAAATACTTCCCGAAAAATCACTATTTTTGATGTTTGAGGATGGGCGCCGGGATACGGCAATCTTTTCGCAAAAAATATTGGAAGACTTGAATTTTAAGGCAACCATGCTGACTTACCCGGAAAAGTTTGAAAAAAAAGATACTAAATTTTTAATGCCGGAAGAGTTAGTCGACCTTGAAAGAACTACTTATTGGGAAATGGGAACCAATGGTTACCGACTGGCGTTTATCAATGTTTTTGATCGCTACGACAATTATTTGGGCGAATTGGAACCGTTGGAACATAGCAGCGTGATGTCGTATTTGGGCCGGAAATACAATCATTATTTGATGGATTATGTTCGCGATGAGTACTTCGTTCCCAAAGAAAGCTATGAAAAAATGAAAGATCGTATTTCGTATGATTATGATACGCTGCGAAAACAATATAATAGTGCGATTGGTTATGTACCCAAACTTTATATTTTAATGCATTCCAATACCGGCAGTTTCGGGAATAACGACAAAGTGAGCGCCGTGAACGAGCAGTGGATCAAAGAACTATTCAAGCTCAACTTTAACAGGGAAGGCTTTTCTTTCAATGTCAAAAACAGCAGTCCGTATGATTTGACTAGGATGCAGCCGCAAGCTTATTGGTATACCAACCATTTGCTGATGCGCATCAAATATGACAACCTTCAAAAAATGGAATTTGTTCGTGGCGATTTATCGCGTCAGCAAGCCTGGGATACGTTGAAAGGCGCTTTTGAGATCCAAAACGAAACGATGATTTTAACTTGTTTGCCCAAAGATAACGGCTTGGTTCGCTTGCGAAACAATGCCGACTTCGCGGACGCGAAAGTCTCGGTACACCTCAAGGGAAATAAAGTGGGGACTCAGGGTATTTATCTCAGGGCCGATAATAGCTTAAACCGATATCTGTCTGTGGACATCACCGACAACTTTTTATATGTGCGGGAAAGAACCGGCGGCGCCGAAAAAGTATTGCACAAGTTGAATTTGGATAAACACGATGGCAAGGCTCCCATATCGATTCCTGAAGACAAGAAAGCCGCCGAAATACGCGAACTGGAAACTTTCGTAAGGTATGCGACATCGGCGGAAAAAGCGAAGATTTATGCTGAACGACTTAAAAACAAGGAATTGGAGAAAGTTCCTAGTGTTGCCGAAGGTGCTCCGGAATACATACCGACAATTAGTGTTCACGCTAAAGGCGACCGCATGCTGACGATTTCACTCAAAGGTGATAAACTGAGTGTGATGGTGGATGGCAAGAGTGCCGTTCAAGATGTAGCGGTTACTGTTTTGCAGGGCGGCAAGGTTTATTTGGAATCAGGCTGGAAAGCATCCGGCTGGAGCCAAAGAAACTTAGCGGATGATGTTTATGATGGTGTATTCGAAAAACTGGTTATTACTGAGAACACGGGAGCAGAGAAGGAACGCGTTCTGTTCGATGGAAAACTGCAAGGATGGGACGCTGTAAAATATAACCTGAAACAGTGGTGGGAAACTCTGATCAACTGGTTCATCGTTAACTTGTAATTGCCGTGGGAGGCTTTGTGTGAAGCATAAATTGGGTAAAGCTGTTATGTTGCTGGTCGTTTTTCTTGTTTTGGCAGGGTGCTCGCAAAGCAATCACCTGATCGCCAAATCCATGGAGAAAGAGGATATCAATAGATCGGTCTGGTTGGCTTATTGGGATTTGGACGCGGGCGGCAAAGATTTGGTCAAAATGGGCAACAAGGCCGGGAAACTTGTTTATTTCGGCGCCTATTATGACGAATTGGATCGACTATTCATACCGGCGGCGATTCGCGAGATAAAAAGCGAGCATAAACGTAAGAAAATGCCCTATGAAACTTATCTTTCGTTTGTCAATGACAAGAAGGTTATCGATGGAACCGTTGTGCTCAAGGATACGGAAGTCCTGCGCCGACTGCTGTCGAATGAGGCTTCCATGGATAAACATATCGATGACATCATCGCCTTGACCCTGGAAGGCGGCTATGATGGATTGGAAATTGATTATGAGAGAGTATGGAAGGATGAACCCGTAGGGCAACTTTTTTTGCGGTTTGTCAATAAACTATATCCACGTGCCCGGAACAAAAATTTGAAAGTTAGGGTTGTTTTGGAGCCGAATACTCCGTTTGCCTCAACGGCGTTTGCCAATGGACCGGAGTATATTGTCATGTTTTATAACCTGTATGGGATGCATAGTGGTCCAGGCCCCAAAGCGAATAAAACTTTCATTCAAACTCTCTTGACCCAAATGGACAGCCTGCCGGGAGAAAAATCGGTTGCATTTGCGACAGGTGGCTGTGTATGGGGATCCAATGGGAAAAAGCAACTGGTGACGGAAGCGGAAGCGCAAGTGCTGTCTGCGACCTATGATGCCGTGCCGCAACGGGATAAAGACAGCCAGAGTCAGTTTTTTGAATATGAAAATGACGGGGTTCATTACCAAGTGTGGTATGCTGATGTAAAGACCCTGAATTATTGGAGCAGCCTAGCAAAAGAACGGGGCATTTATAAAATAAGCTTATGGAGATTAGGCGGAAATCGTGATCTGAATAAAATGATATAAGATATCCCTGCAGGGAGGGTACCTCATGAGTTGTTCCTTTTACCATGACTCCCATGATAGCCAGTACCGTCGTCCGTTCGGAGCTGTTCCATGCGGAACGACGGTCAATCTTTATATTGATGCTAGTACAGTTGGCATGCCGCAATCCGTCAACCTGAGGATGTGGTCCAAGGCAACCGGGGAATTGATTCTCGAACCCTTCACCGTTGAGGAGACGCCGGTTTGCTTCCGCTTCCGGTTCCAGATAAGTGCGCCGCCGGAGCCAGGGTTGCTCTGGTATCATTTTCAGATCAGGTGTGAAGACCGTTCCTTTGGATACGGTGCACCGGGCGACGGGATGGGCGGAGAAGGCGTCGAATTCGGAGCCGTGCCGGAGGCTGATTGGCAGATTACGGTGTATGACGTGAAGGCTAAGGTTCCGGAGTGGTACACGAATGGGATCATGTACCAGATTTTTCCCGACCGTTTTTATCGGGGTGACCAACCATCCCCGCTGCCGGAACTGCCCGCTGGAGGGCTATATCATCCTCACTGGAATGATTCCCCGTTTTATGCCAAGGACCCGCAAACGGGGGATATTGCCGCGTATGATTTTTTTGGCGGCACACTGGACGGCGTTACCGACAAACTTTCATACTTGAAGAGTCTGGGCGTGACGATTCTCTACATGAATCCGATTTTCGAATCGGTATCCAACCATAAATACGATACAGGCGATTACAAAAAAGTGGACGCGCAGTTCGGCGGAGACGAGGCCTTCGCCCGGCTACAGGCCGCAGCAAGCGCTGCCGGGATCCATCTGATTCTGGACGGCGTGTTCAGTCATACCGGTTCTGACAGTCCTTATTTTCAAGCTGCGTTGCGGTCCAAAGATTCTCCTTCCTACCCTTGGTACCGGTTTACTGAGTATCCGGACAAGTACGATTGCTGGTGGGGGGTGACTACCCTGCCGAATGTCAATGAAATGGAACCTTCCTACCGCGACTTCATTATCAGCGGACCGGACAGCGTGATCAAACACTGGTTGAAAAGGGGCGCTGCCGGCTGGCGGCTGGATGTCGTAGATGAACTGCCGGGAGAGTTCGTGCAAGAGATGTACCGCGAACTTAAAGCGACAGATCCGGAGGCCGTACTGATCGGAGAAGTGTGGGAAGATGCTTCACGCAAGGAAAGCTATGGAATTCTGCGAGAGTATCTCTTGGGTCGGGAACTGGATTCAGTCATCAATTATCCGTTCCGATCGGCGGTGATCGACTTTTTCACCGGACATTGCGATGCGGATGCCTCCATGCGCCGGTTGATCAGCCTGAGTGAAAACTATCCGGCGCCCTATTTTTATGCGACCATGAACGTACTTGGGTCGCATGATGTGCCGCGGGCGCTGACGCTTCTTGGCGGCGCGGCGCCGGAAAATCAATTGACGAAGCTGGAACAGGCGCGTTATCATCTGCCTGCCGCCGCGCGCCGCGTGGCGGTGGAACGGCTGAAACTGGCGGCGCTGATCCAGTTTGCCTCACCGGGCGTGCCCTGTATCTATTATGGCGACGAAGCCGGCCTGGAAGGGCACAGTGATCCGCAGAACCGTCGGACCTATCCATGGGGGAACGAGGAAGCGGAACTGGTGGAATGGTACCAGCGTTTGGCAACGATTCGCCGCTCCGAGGCAGTGCTGCGCACAGGGCGCTGGGTTCCACTTTCGGCCGGAGCTGATATCTTTGCCTTCGGTCGACGAACGGACGAGGGTCGTGATGTGCTGGGGTCGGTGATGCCGGATGCAGCCGCTTTGGTTTTTGTCAATCGAAGCGAGGCTGTTGTCGAGTGGGTCGTCGACATTTCTTCGGTCTGTTTCGGACCGCTTCGCGAAATCCTCGGGCAGGAAAACGCCCTTTATCTGCCGGATGAGAAAGGGCTGTTGTCGATCACCCTGCCGCCGCTGTCGGCGATCCTGCTGAAGGCGGCGGTGCACCCGTTGTTTTCTGCCAGACACTCAGGTATTTTGCTGCATCCGACATCGTTGCCGGGCCCTTATGGGATCGGCGATCTCGGTCCAGCTGCCCATACTTTTGTCGATTGGCTGGCGGCAGCCGGTCAAACTCTCTGGCAGGTTCTTCCCCTGACGCCGGTCGACTCTACCGGATCGCCTTATCAGAGCGCCTCGGCTTTTGCCGGCAACCCGCTTCTGATATCACCGGAGGATCTGCTCGCGCGCGGACTGCTGCAAGAGCTTTTGCCCCCGGCAGGACTTTGCGACGGGAAAGTGGAATATGAAAAAGTGTCTGCGTGGAAAAATACCTTGCTGCGAGTTGCTTACACCAATTTCCGCCAGCAGCCGGAACCGGAGGATTACCTGGACTTCTGTAGGAATGCTGCCGCCTGGATAGAGGACTACGTTTGGTTCAGGGCGTTGAAAGATTTCCATGCAGGAGCGGCCTGGACGGAATGGGATGCAGGCGTGGCGCATAGAGAACCGGAAGCCCTGCAGCGATATAAGGCCAAGCTGGAGACGGAAATCGGCTTTCACCGTTTCGTGCAGTACATATTCTTCAGCCAGTGGGACAAGTTGCATCGCCATGCAACGGCCAAAGGCATAAAAATTGTCGGCGACCTGCCAATTTTTATTGCGCATGACAGCGCCGATGTCTGGGCGTTTCCACAACTTTGCTCGCTTGATAAACACGGACGCCCCAAGACCTGTGCGGGAGTACCGCCTGACTATTTCAGCCGGACTGGTCAGCGTTGGGGCAATCCTCATTATGATTGGACCCAGCATGCCGCAGATGACTATTCATGGTGGATACGTCGCTTGCAGTGGCTGTTCCGGTCTGTAGATGCAATTCGCATCGACCATTTCCGGGGGTTCGAAGCGTTCTGGGAAATTCCGACCCGCGCCAAAACTGCGATTCGCGGCAAATGGGTCAAGGGGCCGGCTGCACATTTTTTCAACGCGCTGCTGCGCCAGTTGGGTGAAATTCCGATATTGGCGGAAGACCTCGGCGTTATAACGCCGGAAGTCGTGAAATTGAAGGAATCGTTCTTCCTGCCGGGCATGGCGATCATGCCTTTTCTGATTTGGCCCGATCCGGACGGGAAGGGCTATCATCTGCCGAACCCTCAACCGAACACATTCTACTATACCGGCACACATGACAATGATACGCTATTGGGCTGGCTGAAATTCGCGCAGGTGAAACAGCCTGAACTGTATGCCGGCGCTTTGGCCTACGCCCAGGCTTCGCCCGATATCCCTTTGCAGGAGCTGGTCAGGGCACTCGTGGAGCGCGTGATGTCCAGTGTAGCCCGAGTGGCCATGATTCCGGCGCAGGACTGGCTGGGTCTCGATACAGAGGCGAGAATGAACCTGCCGGGCACCGCGGCAGGAAACTGGTCCTGGCGACTAAACGGTACGGAGCTGACGCCTGAGCTCGCAGCCGAGATTCGCGCGCTGGTGATAAAAACTGCGCGAAATTGAGACGATAGGAGGACTTTTCTATGCTGGATCCCTTATATCAGGTCGAAAAGACCTGTCCCATATGCGAACAAAATTTCAAATTGACGAAGACCAGGGGTCAGATCGTCGCGGAATCTACGGATACCGATTTTTGCACGCATTTCAAGGATCTGAATCCTTATTACTACACGATATGGGTGTGCCCCAACTGCGGATTCGCCGCCCATGAAGAACGATTTTTCACCTTGCTGGAAGGCGCCCGGCAGAACCTGAAGACCTTCCTGACCGGACGCGAGGTCAAATTGGATCTCAGCGGCCCCCGGAGCTGGGAACAAGCGGTCACGTCCTATAAGCTGGCTATTTATTATGCCGGCATGGTGGGGTTGCCTGCCAGCCATATCGCTAGCCTGGAATTGCGTTTGGCCTGGCTGTACCGGGAAAAAGCAATGGTCGCTGAAGAAAAGGCCGTATTGGACCGGGCCGTGAAAAACTATGAGGCGGCTTTTATGCGTGAGCAAACGCCGATCGGAACATTGACGGAAGTCACCCTGTCCTATATCATCGGCGAACTGCTGCGGCGCGTCGGCCGATATGACGAGGCGCTCTCGTATTTGGGCCGGGTAGTCGGCAACCCGCAAGCAAAAAACGAAAAACGTATTCTGGAGATGGCCCGTGAAGCCTGGCAGGCGTCGAGGGACGCGAAAAAAGCAGCGGAGGCTTCCGGCGAATTAGAAAAATAAAAATGCGGAGGCTTGGGCATGAGATTTATCCATACTTCGGATTGGCATTTGGGACGCCTGTTTTTCGGTGAATCGCTTACCGAAGAGCAGGCGACTCTTTTGGGTGAGTTCGTCGCGATGGCGAAGGATATGAAACCGGATGCCATCCTGATCGCAGGCGACGTCTATGACCGGAGTGTTCCACCCGCCGAGGCGGTGGAACTGCTCGACGAGACGCTGGGCGCCTTGGTGTTGGATGCCGGCATACCGGTGCTGATGATTTCCGGTAATCATGACAGTGGGCCGCGACTTGCTTTCGGCAACCGCTTTTTCGGCAAAAACCGGCTGCATGTCGCTTCATCGGTGACTCCCAGTGCGGTGACGCTGGAAGATGTTTGGGGCCCGGTCCGCTTCGAACTGCTTCCGTATGCGGATACGGCTGCTGTTCGCCTGGAATTGGCGGATTCTACGGTAACGGATGCCGATGCGGCGATCAGCCGCCGGATGGCGGGCAGGGGTGGAAAATCAGGCAGAAGCGTGGCGCTGGCCCATGCATTTCTGACCGGCGGAGAGTGTTCAGAATCGGAGCGGCCGCTCAGTGTGGGAGGCAGCGGCGCGGTTTCGGCCGAACACTTCGGCGGATTCGACTATGTGGCCATGGGACATTTGCACCGGCCGCAGCAGATGGAAGGGGGCCGGGTGACGTACAGCGGCTCTTTGATGAAATATTCCTTTGACGAGGCGGCGCACAAAAAAGGCGTCTATCTGGTGGAAATCGACGAGGCCGGCAATCGCAGACAGGAGTTTCTGCCGCTGTCTGGTCACCGAGACATGCGCCTTGTTGAGGGGTTGTTCAGCGAGCTGATGCAGGGACCGAAAGCCGGTGAGAATCCGAACGATTATCTGAGCATCACCCTTTTGGACGAAGCGCCGGTGATCCAGGCGATACACCGTTTGCGGACCCTTTATCCGAAGACAATGGAGATTGCTTACCGTTATCAGCAGGAAGCCTTGCAGTTTACAACGGGACTTCGACCAGACCATCGCTCCCTGTCTGGTCTGGAGCTATTCGAATCGTTTGCCGAGTGGTCGACGCAAAAATCGCTCGGTGCGAAACAGCGGGAGACGATGGCCGCGCTTCTGGACGATACGGCCCGGGCTGGCGGTGATGCCGTATGAGACCGATAAAACTGGACATCCGAGCGTTCGGACCCTATGCGGGTCAGCAGATGATCGATTTTTCCGAACTGGGTGCTTACCGCTTCTTTTTGATCCATGGACCGACCGGTTCGGGGAAAACTTCCCTGCTTGATGCGATGTGCTATGCGCTTTACGGGGAAACGAGCGGGAAAGTACGCAGCGGCGAGAATATGCGCAGCGATTACGCGGCGGAAACGGATGTCACGGAAGTGAGCTTCGATTTTGCTGTTGGGCAGGAACTATACCGAGTCCGGCGCGCGCCGAAACAAAAGATCGCCCGCAAACGGGGCGTGGGATTCACGGAGATCGGGGAGAGCGCCGCACTGTTCCGCCTTAATGTTGACGGGGAAGAAACTGCTGTGCTGGCCGAAAAAACGCAGAAGGTCACCTCTGAAGTGCAACGGATTCTAGGTTTTCGGGGGGACCAGTTCAGACAGGTCGTACTGCTGCCTCAAGGTGAATTTCGCCGTCTGCTGCTGGCGGATTCCGGCGAGCGGCAAGAAATCATGCAGACGCTGTTCCAGACGGAGTATTACAGCGTCGTCGAACAACGACTGAAGGATGAGTCGAAAATCTGGGCGGAACGCTTCGCCGAGCTGGAGGCTAAAAGGCAGGAACTGCAGACCCTGGCCGGGGTAGAAACACGGGAGGAACTGGAAGTTCGTCTGGCTGCGGACGAACAGGCAGCCGTCGGTTTGCAGCAGCAGATCGCCGATGCCTCTTCGGCAGTTACTCTTGCCAGGCAACTGCTCGCAGGAGCGCAGAGGGATCGTCAGGCTCTGGATGAGCGACATTCGGCGGAACTGGCGCTCATAACCTTGCAATCGACGGCGGACGAGGTGTCGGCTAAACGTCTCGAACTGCAGCGGGCTTTGCAGGCGGCCGAAGCCGGCGAATCCGTTGCTGTGGCCCAGGAGCGGCAACTCGACCGCGAACGCTCCGTCGTTCATTGGCATGAAGCACAAGCGGAACTGGCGGCTGCGAATCTTCGACGGGAAACAGCAGTTCGCGAATGGGAATCACTACAGGCAAGGGAACCGGAACTGGCTGGGTGGATTCAGGAAAAGACTCGGCTGGAAGATCTCAGAAGCAAGAGCGCGGCGCTCGGGGAAACTCTCGCCGTCGCCCGCCGCTGCAGGCAGGAGGCTTCAGTCGCAGCAGAAGAACTTCAAAAATCTGAGACGGCACTGGCAATCTTGCAGCAAAGCAGCGAAACGCTTCAGGCCCGGGCGGCCCGGGTCGCCGTTCTTTCGGCCGAAACAGGAGGACGCGAGGCTGCTTTCAAACAATGGCAGGGCCTGTGGGAACGCCGCGAAAAGCTCAGCCTGACTGCAACCGCACTGTTGGCTGCGGAAAAAAAATTGACCGAAGCCACAGTGGCTCTGGAAGCAGGACGCGTGCATGGAGAAAACGAGCAGTCCCGGCTGGAAATACTGCAGGGACACTGGGAAAATGAGCAGGCTGCGCTATTGGCCGGCAGTCTGGCTGCCGGACGGCCCTGCCCTGTATGCGGATCGACCGAGCATCCCGCTCCGGCGGTTGCGTCCGGGGATGCCCCGGATCAGGCGGCGCTGCGGCGACAGAAACAACTCGTGGAGGAGTGTCGCAAAGCGTCCGATATGGCCCGACCGCTGGAGTATGCGGCCCGGTCCGAGCGCGACCGGCTGACGCATGCGCTGGCCGCGCTGTCGGAGGAACTTGGCGAATATGCCGGGTGGGACCTGACGCGGTTGGATCTGGCCGTGAAGGCGGCCCGGCAAAGCTGGCAAGAGGCTGTCAGCGCGGGAGTGGAAGTCGAAACGCTGCGACAACAAGGGCAGATGCTGCTGCAAAAATTGGAAGCGGCGAAGTCAGGTCGCACCTTCAGGGAACAGAGCCGGACTGGCGCTGAATCCCGGGCACAGGTGGCGGAGGCGGTGGCGCGGGATCGTCAGGCGTCGGTTCCGGAGGAATATCGTGACATCAAGGCTCTGGAGCTGGCGATTGCTCAAGTTACAGCCCATATATCCGCAATGCAGAGCCAGCTGGAACAATCGCGTCAAAAAACGATTGCGGCCGGCAATGCGTTGGCCCAGGCCCAGACCCAGAATGATGAACGAAAAGCCGCTGTCGACAAGGCAGAGCAGGCATGGGAAGTTGCCGAGGGCGAGAAACGTCCTGCGCATCGCCGAGGCAGGCTTGCCTGGCGATGCCGAGTACAGCGCTGCCCTGCGCAGCCCCGAAGTGCGCCGGGAACTCGATGCGGTAATTCGCGATTTTGACGGGAGGAGGGCAGCGGCTCGCGAGCGGGTGGAACGGGCCGTTCTGGCGGCGCGTCTGATCACGGGAGCGCCGGACCTGAGTGCGCTGGAGGCTTCTTATGCCGCAGCGAATGTGAGGGAGCAGGAATTGCGGGTGGAGGAAGGGCGTCTTCAAGATCGCTTGCAACAGGCGCGGAGCCTGATCGCCCGGTTCATGGAACTACTCTTGGAACGGGCGGCGGCAGAGGAGAACCATGCCCTCTATGCAGGGCTCCACGAACTTGCCTCCGGACGTTTTACCGGCGTCAGTTTCGAACGATATGTGCTGGGCTTTTTGCTGGATGAAGTCAGCCTTTATGCGAATCTGCGCCTGAAAGAAATGACCCGGGGCCGTTACAGACTGAGACGCAGAGAAGAAAGGGAAGACAAACGGAGGGGCGCCGGGCTGGACCTGGAAGTTCTCGACGGCTATACCGGCGAAGCTCGTCCGGTGCAGACTTTGTCCGGCGGTGAAACGTTCCTGGCTTCGCTTTCCCTGGCGCTCGGGCTGGCGGATGTCGTACAGTCCCGGTCCGGCGGCATTCATCTCGAAACGCTATTCGTGGACGAGGGGTTCGGGACGCTGGACCCGGAAACGCTGGAACTGGCAATAGACGCACTGGTAGAGTTGAAGCAGGGAGGCAGACTGGTCGGAATCATCTCCCATGTGCCGGAGTTGCGTGAACGGATCGATGCCAGGCTGGAAATCATCCCGATCGAGCGCGGCAGTCGGGCAGAATTTCATGTGGGATAAAAGGGTTTTTGATTCACAGGCTGAATTGTTTTAAGGTGAGAGGAAATCAAGGAGGCGCGTGAGGTGCAGTTGCGGACGGTGCAGACTCTGCAGGAAGTGATTCACAACATTCTCCATTTCAGCAGGGAGTTCGGCTCTGACAGCCGGGTGGCCGTCCGACTGGGCTTGTTTCGGCACTGGTATTATGTTCCTCTCCTGGGACTGTTCGGGCCGGAAAAATTCATCGGGCATGTTCGGCAGAACGACGATGACGGGGCGCCGCTATCGGTGGCTGAATACCTCGAACACACCGAAATCCTGGACAATTTTGATCCCAAACCGACGTTGCGTGAGTGGTTCCGCGCTGCGACGGAGGACGAGGAGTTTCGGTTGCGGCTGGAACTCTCTTACAGGCTCGGCCAAGCCGGCAGAGAACCCAATAGTTCGGTTTGCCTCTATGTACTGAAAGATTCCAATCATACCTAACAAGAAACAAGCACGGCGCAGGCAGGCACGCCGGAATAGCAGAGGGAGCCGCAGGAAACCATGAAATTGCAGTGGGAACTTATCCTGGATATCGCCCGCAATGTTGCGCTGATTGGTGTGGGCGCCTATGTCAGCACGCGTCTGCCTGCTATTCGCAGGGCCCTGACTTACTCGCAGTACCGTCTGTATGACAAAATCATACTGGCGCTGATATTTGGCGTATTTTCAGCCCTGGGCAATTATATTGGCATTCCGGTAGTCGGGGCTCTGGCCAATACCCGGATCGTCGGTCCGATCGCCGGTGGATTGTTGGGGGGACCTTTGGTCGGAGTGATAGCCGGCATTATTGGCGCAATTCCCCGTTATCTGCTTGGCGGCTATACGGTGACCGCTTCGGTGCTGGCCAATGTCATGGCAGGGCTGATCAGTGGCTTCGTCTACAAAAAATACGGCCCCGGTCGCTTGACGTTGAAAATCGCTTTATTGACCGCTCTCGTGTGCGAACTGAATCTGAAATTTTTGATTTTGCTTTTGTCGAAACCGTTTGAGAAAGCATGGGAACTGGAATCGATTATCGGCATTCCAACCATCATCGCCAATTCCCTAGCCGTGGGGTTGTTTTTCTATATTGTGCGGGACGTATTCCGCGAGCAGCAAAAAGTCCAGGCGCAGTCGGCGCAACAGGCGATCCGCCTGATTCAGCAAACTACCGAACTGTTGCACGAGGGGCTGAACGTCAAGACTGCCGCGAAAATTGCCGGCATCATCCGGGCGGAGACCAAAGCGGCCGCCGTGGCGATTACCAACAATGAAATGGTGCTCAGTTTCGTGGGGCTTGGATCGGACCATCATCTGGTGAATTCACCAATTTTGACGCAGGCTACCCACCAGGCGGTTAACGCCCGGCGGACCATGATTTTCAACAGCCGCGAAGAGATCGGTTGCCCGGACCCTCAGTGTCCGCTTACTTCGGTGATTGAAGCCCCGCTGGTCGTTGATGGACAGGTGCAGGGAATTCTGAAACTCTACAAGACGAAAGGCGAAGTCATCACCGCGTATGAAGCAGAAATTATTCAGGGGATTGCGGACTTCCTGGGGCTCTTATTGGACCGGCACTCCCTAGCCGAGCAGAAGGTGATGCTGGCGCAAGCGGAATACAACATGCTGAAGGCGCAAGTGAACCCGCATTTCCTGTTTAATACGCTGGGGACTATCCGGGCCTTGGTGAGAACCGCACCGGAGCAAGCGCGGGCGCGAATCAAAGATTTGTCGGATTTCTTGCGCCGTACGCTTGAGCATGGCGCGGATCTGGCCCGACTGGATGAAGAACTGGAAATCACCCGTTCTTATGTGCGGCTGGAACAATCGCGTTTCGGCGAGCGGATTCGGCTCCGGGAAGAAGTTTCCGAGGGGTTGTCGGACGTTCTGCTGCCGGTATTTTCCCTGCAGCCGCTCGTTGAGAATGCGATCAAACATGGCCTGTCCTCCAAACGTGACGGGGGAACTCTCGTGATCCGGATCTATGAGGCGGAAACCCTCCTTCATATCGAGGTGGCGGATGACGGCGCCGGGATCTGTGCTGCGCGGTTGCAGGCAATCAGGCAGTTTGACGGCAGTTCCGTCCGCGAGACAACGGGGGCTGGGATCGGACTCAATAATGTTCACAAACGAATTCAGGCCACGTTTGGACCGCAATATGGTCTGGAAATTGAGAGCCGGGAAGGACAGGGCACGGTTGTTAAGGTCCTGCTGCCCGTTCTGCGCAAGGAGGGTCAGAGTTCATGGGGCTATTGAAAGTTATCCTGATTGATGATGAGCCGATTCTGTGCGATGAGTTGAAATGCCTGCTGGAGAACTCGGGCGAAGTCGAAGTCGTAGGCATCGGTCACAACGGAGAAGATGCTATCGCGCTGGTGGACAAGCTGGAAGTGGATGCGGTCTTTCTCGACATCCAGATGCCGGTCATGAATGGCATGGATGCGGCGAGAGTCCTCTCTTCCCGCCCGCGGAAACCTTTTATCGTATTCGTTACGGCATTCAATAATTTTGCCGTTGATGCCTTTCAAGTAGATGCCGTGGACTATATCCTGAAGCCCTTCGATGAAAGTGATATCGAGCGGGTTTTAAAGAGACTGCGGGCTCGACTGACCCCAAAATCGACCACGCCCCCCCGCCCATTTTTAAAAAAAGTACTGGCCGAAACAGGCGATCGGCTGGAAGTCATCGATGTGGCGCAGATAGAATATTTCCAGGCGGAGAATCGGCAAATTTTCATCCGCACTTTAGCGGGAAAACGCTATGAAATTCGCAACCGCTTGCATGAGCTTGAAGAGGCATTAGACCCGGCGGATTTTTTTCGTTGCCATCGCAACTTTATTGTCAATGTCAACCAGATTGGCCAGCTGGCGAACTGGTTTAACCGCGGTTACCTGCTCATCATGAGTCCGTCGAAAGAGGAAATTCCGGTGGGTAGGGTCTATGCCGCACGCTTAAAAATGTATCTGCCGCTGTAAGAAAATCGGTTTGTATTTAGTTTGTACTTTGTACACCCGTGTTGTATATCTGCAACTCGGGTGCTTTTTTTCGCACCTCGTTCATATTCCTTTGTCTCATACAAAAATTTCTATTAAGATTTACGGTAGAAGAGACTTCCAACCCTTACGTTTTTATTGAAATAGGAGGCTTGAAATTGGCAGTTATCATTAACCGGAAATTCTGCAAAGGCTGTGGGATCTGCGTGGCGTTCTGCCCGAAACAAGTGCTCGAACTCGATGAGTTGGGCAAAGTGTATGAAAAAGCGCCGGAAGCCTGTATCTCGTGCGGCCAGTGCGAACTACGCTGCCCGGACTTCGCGATTCAGGTCGTAAAAAAAGAGAAGGAGGCGGCGAAATAATGAGTCCAGCTCGACTGATGCAAGGCAACCAGGCCTGCGCCGCAGGCATGCTTGCCGCCGGCGTCCGCTTCTTTGCCGGATACCCCATCACCCCCAGCACCGAAGTCGCCGAAATCCTGGCGGAAGAACTGCCGAAAATCGGCGGCAAATTCATCCAGATGGAAGACGAAATCGCCAGCATGGGCGCTGTCCTCGGGGCGTCGCTCACCGGCGTCAAAGCCATCACCGCCACCAGCGGTCCCGGCTTCTCCCTCAAACAGGAACTCATCGGCTATGGCTGCATGACCGAAATCCCCTGCGTCATCGTCAACGTCCAGCGAATGGGTCCCTCCACCGGCCTGCCGACCTCTCCCGCGCAGGGAGACGTCATGCAGTCGCGCTGGGGCACTCATGGCGACCACGGCATCATCGTCCTGTCTCCCGGCTCCGTTCGGGAAGCCTACGACGTCGCCGTAGCCTCCGTCAACTTCTCTGAAAAATACCGCACCCCCGTCATCCTCTTGCTAGACGAAGTCATCGGCCACATGCGCGAGCGCGTGGAACTGCCGGAGGACTCCGAAATTACCGTTATGAACCGCAAGACCCCGACCGACCCCCCGGAAACCTATCAGGCCTATAAACCCGACGCCGACGGCGTGCCGCCGATGGCCCCGTTCGGAACCGGCTACTATTATCATGTCACCGGCTTGGTCCACACCTACGCCGGCATGCCCTCAGGCGGCGGCAAAGTCACCGACGAACTCGTGCACCGTCTCGAGAGTAAACTCACCCGGGCGCAAAAGGACATCACCCTCTACACCGAAGACGGCCTGGCCGGCGCCGACGTCATCGTCCTCACCTACGGCGGGTCTTCCCGCGCCGCCAGCGCCGCCGTCAAAGAAGCCAGGGCCAAGGGCGCCAAAGTCGGACTCCTGAAACTCATCACCATTTGGCCGTTCCCGGCGGAGATGGTCATGGAAAAAACCAAGCACGCCAAAACCATCATCGTTCCCGAACTCAACTGCGGCCAGCTCGTCGGCGAAATCGAACGCTACGTCGGCCGGGACAAAGTCGTATCCGTCACCCGGGTCGATGGGGAACTGTTCGAACCGGAAGAAATCCTGGAACCGATCCTGAAAGCGGGAGGTGTCAAATAATGGCCGTACTTGAAAAATATCTCCGGCAGAGCGCACTGCCGCATATCTGGTGCCCCGGCTGCGGCCACGGCATCTTGCTCGCCGCCATATTGCGGGCCATCGACAAACAGCAGCTCGAGCAGAAGAAAACCATCATCGTCTCCGGCATCGGCTGCTCCTCGCGCGCCTCAGGCTACATGAACTTCAACACCGTTCATACCGCCCACGGCCGGGCGTTGCCCTTTGCCACCGGCATCAAACTGGCCAACCCGGAACTGAACGTCATCGTCATCACCGGCGACGGCGATGCCACCGCCATCGGCGGCAACCACTTCATTCACGCCTGCCGGCGGAACATCGACCTCACTACCATCATCTTCAACAACAGCATCTACGGCATGACCGGCGGCCAATCCTCGCCGCTGTCACCGCACGGCACCATGGCCACCACCGCCCCCTACGGCAGCCTAGAGCGGCCCTTCGACATCGCGGCCCTGGCGATCGCCGCCGGCGCCACCTACGTCGCGCGGGGCACGGCGTATCATGCGATGCAGCTCACCGACATCATCGCCAAAGGCATCGCCAACAAAGGCTTTTCCGTCATTGACGGCATCACCCAGTGCCCGACCTCGTTCGGACGCAAGAACAAAATGGGCTCGCCGGCGCAGATGATGCAGTGGCAAAAAGACAACGCCGTATTCATCCAGGCCGCAGTCAAAATGAAACCGGAAGAACTCGTGGGCAAATTCGTCATCGGCGAGCTGCACAAATCCGAAGCGCCGGAATACACCGCCGAATACGACAAACTGATCGCCCGGCTCCAGGGCAAGGGAGGCGCAGAGGCATGATGAAACAGATCGTACTCACAGGCACCGGCGGCCAGGGCCTGATCCTGGCCGGGATCATCCTTGCCGAAGCCGCCGTGCTCGACGGCAAACAGGCCATCCAGACCCAGTCCTACGGACCGGAAGCCAGAGGCGGCGCAAGCCGGGCGGAAGTCATCATCTCGGATGAGACCATCGACTACCCGAAAGTACTGAAAGCAGACATCCTCTTGGCGATGAGCCAGGAATCCTTCAACAAATACGGGAACAGCGTCGGCGGCGAGGCCAGCTTGGTCGTGGACTCCACCTTCGTGCGGGAACTGAGCGAGACCAAGGCGAAGATCGTGGCGCTGCCGATCACGAAGGCGGCGCGGGATGAACTGGGTAAGGACATGTTCGCCAACATCATCGCCCTCGGTGCGATCGTGGGGCTGACGCAGACCGTGAGCCAGGATTCTCTGGTCGCGGCAGTGCTGGCACGGGTACCCAAGGGAACCGAAGCCAAGAACAAACAGGCGATTGAGATCGGGTTCCAGCTCGTGCGGGACAATGCGTAGGAACTTGATTCTTAACAAATTGATAGGCGTAAAATACGCACCCCGTTGATTACAAATGGCGCTCATGTTGCAGCAATCTGCGCGTGGGCGTCATTTTTTCTGCCAGGGAAAGGAAAAGACCCATCTTAGGCGAATATTAGAATTGAACGAGGAGGGGTTTGAATGGATAAAGTAGATGTCATTGTAATCGGCGCAGGAGTTGTAGGCCTGGCTGTAGCGGCGGAACTGACGCGGCAGAAACCGCAGGCGAGCATTGTTGTGATGGATAAGGAGCAGCAATTCGGCTGGCATACTTCAAGCCGGAACAGCGAAGTGGTGCACGGCGGCATGTATTATCCTACGGATTCACTCAAAGCGCGGCTTTGCCTGGAAGGGCGCCCGCTACTCTACGAATTCTGCGAAAAATATACGATTCCGCACCAGAAGATCGGTAAACTGATTATTGCCCGCGATGAATCGGAAATACCGCATATTGAAGCCATTGCCCGACAGGGAGCCATCAACGGGATGACTGACCTGAAAGAATTGGCCAAAGCGGACGTGATGAAGCTGGAGCCCGACATTAGGGCGGTGGCTGCGATTCATTCACCATCGACCGGCATTGTCGATAGCCATAAGCTCATGGCGAAGTTTGAACAGATTGTGGAATCAGGTCCGGAAAATTGCATCGTCTACCGGAACGAAGTTACGGCAGTGGAACGCGATGGAGTTACCGGCGAATATGAAGTGACTTTTCGTGGCCCGGATGGATCGGAAGACCAACTGGCCTGCCGATATCTCGTGAACTGCGCCGGACTGTGGAGTGACAGGATCGGCGCCTGGCTCGGGTTGAACCCGCAGCAAGAAGGCTGGCGGATCTATTGGGTCAAAGGGGAATATTTTTCAATCTCGGCGGCCAAGTCCAAACTCCTGAACCACCTGGTATATCCACCGCCGCTGAAAGCACTGAAAGGCCTGGGAATCCATGTGACCAAGAGCCTGGACGGGCGGGCTCGGCTCGGCCCCAGTGCGTTTTATGTCGATGATATCAGTTATGATGTCGATGCTGACCATGGCGACGAGTTTTTCAAGGCGGCCGGCAGTTATCTGCCGTTTTTGACGCGTGAAGATATTGCGCCGGATATGGCAGGAATTCGGCCAAAAATCCAGTCACCCACCGACCCGACCAAAGACTTCGTCATCAGGCACGAAATCGATCATGGCTTGCCGGGGTTCATTAACCTGGTCGGTATTGAATCACCAGGACTTACCGCCTGCATATCCATTGCCCGCATGGTGTCCGGTTGGGTTGAGTTATAAACAATTGTTCTTTTTAACTTATAGCTACAAACGACGCTCGTAACGCTGCAAAGCATTTTGGGGGTCGTTTTTTGTCGTTCATCATCACATCATTGGTTCCAATGAATAATTTATGTAATATTAAAATACAGATTTTTGTGAATATAAAGGGGGAGCGGGAATGACAAAAAAGCAACTGGGTCTTTGGGGGGGCATAGCGGCCATGTTACTGATTGCCTTTGGGATGCCGGCAGTGACCGGACTGCCGCAGGCGGCCAAAATGGCGATGGCAGTATCAGTATTTGCCATCATCGTCTGGGTGACCCAGGCTATCGAGGATGCATTAAGCGGACTTATCATTGTACTTCTGTTGGCTGCACTCAAGGCCACATCTCTGGCGGGGGCATTTTCCGGTTACTCCAATACCTCACTATGGCTGATTGTCATAGGTTTCATTATGGCAGGGGCCATGGAAAAATCCGGTCTGTCCAAGCGCATTGCATTGTACCTGGTTAATTTGGCGGGTGGCAATGCAAACAAAATTTATTGGGCGATTGCGCTGGTTATGCTTGTCATGACATTCCTGGTTCCTTCGATTACCGCTCGGACGCTGTTGATGTTGCCGATCGTGCTCGGTATCGGGCAGGCCTTCAATGCCAAAGAAGGTCAGAGCAATATCGTGAAAGCGTTGCTCTTCATTGTTGCCATGAGTGGAACGGCCATGAGTATCGGCGTTTTGACCGCCCATGTAGGCAACCCCATAACGGTCGGTTTGATTCAGGCAGCCACCGGAACAAACATTTCCTGGGCAGAGTGGTTCCGAGTCGGCGCACCGCCGGCATTTACACTCGCCTTCATCTCAGTACTTCTGATTCGTTTTCTGTGGCCGCCGGAAATGGCCACTCTCGGCCAAGGCCAGGAATATGTGAAAACGGAACTTGATAAGATGGGCCCGGTAACACGGGTGGAATACTATACTTTGTTGGTATTCTCGCTCACCTTGGCGCTCTGGGCCACCGATTCCATTCATCGAATTAATGTTGCCATTGTTGGCTTATTTTCAGTCGTACTCCTGCTATGGCCCGGTATTGGCGTCATGAGCTGGAAGGAAGCGCAGACCAAAGTCCCCTGGAGTATTTTCGTACTGTATGGCGCCGGGCTTTCGATGGGCGGCGCACTGGCAACTTCCGGCGCGGCCAAATGGCTGGCGGGAACTATGCTGAAGCCGATAGCGGCTATGGATTACTCCGTTCAGATTGTGTTGTTGATCTGGATTGTGACTGCACTCCAAGTATTCTTTACTGGCGGCGGGCCCAAAACAACGGCGCTCACTCCGATCGTCATCGCTCACGCAACGGCAATCGGCGCCAATCCGATGATTTTTGCACTGGTTCTCGGTATGAACATGCAGCATCAATACCTGCTGCCGGTATCCAATATGCCGAACGCGGTGATCAACGGCACCAATCAGGTTAAGGCAAGTGAGCTTATGAAGACAGGTGCGTATGTAAGCGTTTTGGCCGCCACATTCTTCAGCGTGGTTGTCTTCACTTATTGGAAATGGATCGGCGTGCTGTAAGATTTATTTGTATGGGCTTGTGATTTTGATAAAACGAAAGGAGCTGAGCCTTTGGCTATTGAAGAAAAAATTGTCGGACAACTGCGGGAGATCGTTGGCAAGGAACATGTGCTGACCTCCGATTTGGAGCGGTTTGGCTATTCCTACGATTCGTCCCCTGTAGCCCTGGCGACCGCGAATAAGCCGGATCTCGTCGTACGTCCCCGCAGTGTAGAGGAAGTGTCCGGGGTCATGAAAATCGCTTTCGAGCACGGCATACCTGTCACCCCTCGCGGCGCTTCCAGCGGACGTTCCGGCGGCAGCGTTCCTCTGCATGGAGGAATTGCGCTTACGCTGGACCGTATGACAGATATTCTGGAACTGGATAAGAAAAACATGATGGTAACCACCGAAGCGGGTGTTCGAACCAAGGATCTGTATGACTATTGTGCGAAGGAAGGGCTCTTCTATCCGCCCGACCCTGCCAGTTGGGCCTATTCGCTCATCGGCGGTAATGTCGCCGAGAACGCCGGCGGAATGCGCGCCGTTAAGTACGGTGTCACTGCCAACTATGTCATGGGTCTCGAAGTCGTCATGGCTGACGGTTCCATCATCAAAACCGGCGGCAAGTCCATTAAAAATGTCACCGGGTACAACCTTACCCAACTCATGGTCGGTTCCGAAGGGACACTGGGCATCGTCACCAAAGCCATCCTGCGACTAATCCCCATGCCGGCCAAACGCGGCGTCATGCAGGTGTTTTTTCGCTCCCTTGATGATGGCTGCGCCGCTGTCCATGACATGCTGCAGCAAAATATCGTGCCGTCGGTGGCCGAACTGATCGATGACGTCAGTTTGGAAGCCATTGTCAGGCAAAAGAAAACGCCTTTTGATCCGGAGGCCAAAGCCTGCCTGATCTTAGAGGTCGATGGACCGGACGAGGCCTCTCTCAAACAGCAGTCCGACGCCATCAGTAAAGTTGTTGCCAACCTTCATGCCGTTTCCTTCCGAGTTGCGCAGTCACAGGCAGAGGCCGATGAACTGTGGGCGATTCGGCGGGGGCTAAGTTCGGCCGTCGCAGCCATGGCGCCCAACCGGCTCGGGGAAGATATCTCCGTGCCTCGCGACGCATTCCCGGAAGCCGTGAGGCGGCTCAAAGAAGTTTCGCTCAGGAACGGGCTGCCTATCGCAGTGTTCGGTCATGCGGGAGACGGCAACCTGCATCCCTCGGTGCTGTGTGATCTCAGCAATCCAGCCGAAGAAAAACTGGCCCATCATGTCGTTGGCGAAATTTTCGACGTTGCGCTCTCCGTCGGCGGAACTCTGTCTGGCGAGCATGGGATCGGGATCACCAAGCGGCCTTATATCGTCAAAGCTTTGGGCGAAGCCGGCGTTGCCGCCCTCAAGTCCGTCAAGCAGGCGCTTGACCCCAAAGGGATTCTCAATCCCGGAAAGATCTGGTAATGGAGGCCTTTCCTTATGAATAAATCTCAGGAAAAACTCGACGCGGCGCGGGCGCTCGTTTCCCAGTGCGACCGTTGCGGCAATTGCCTTACAGTCTGCCCTCTGTTCGGGAGCAAAGACCTCGAAGCTTCGGCTGCCCGTGGCAAAAACACGATCCTGCGGGCGATGGCGGACGGAGTGCTGGAACCAACTCCTGAAGTCCGGGCTGCCCTTGATTTCTGCATTTTGTGCCAGCGGTGCGTCACTGCCTGTCCGGCCAAAGTCAGAACCGACGAAGCCATGATCCTGGCCCGGCAATATCTGGCCGACAACGCCGACGGCCCCAGTCTGAAATACCGTTTCGTGGGCGGCGTGATGAGTCGGCCCTGGATGGTGAAGTTGGGAGCCGCAGGACTGTCGGTCGCGCGAAAACTCGGCATGAACTCCCTGGCCCCGTTCGGCGCTGCGCCGGACGAATACACGAGGCAACATTTCCTGACGGCGTTTGCCGGCCCAGGCGCACTGGGAACGGCGACTTCCCCTTCAAACGCGGCAGTGACGGCAACCAGCCGGGTGGCTTACTTCAAGGGTTGCGGCATGCAGATCATGTTTCCGGAGGCAGCCGCGCAGACGATGGAAGTACTCGGGCGCGTCACGAAGCCCGTAACCCGGGACAATGTCTGTTGTGGACTTCCGCACCTGGCGCATGCGATGGAGAGCGAATTTTTGGAACTCGCCAAAGAGAATATCCGACAGTTTGAAGACGTTGATCTGGTGGTCAGCGACTGTGCGAGTTGCAGCGGAACTTTGAAACATGTGGCCTCGTATTTTGCCAATGATCCTGAATGGAAAGACCGCGCGGCGGCGTTCAGCGCCAAGATTCTGGATCTGACGGAGTACCTGGCCAAGGCCGGCTATGTGCCGCGCCAAAAAAGCGGGGCAAAGATTACCTACCACGATCCATGCCATCTGGTGCGCGGGCAGGGTATCAAAAAAGAGCCAAGGGCTCTAGTGGCGGCGGCTGGCGACTACTGCGAAATGAAAGATGCGGATATGTGCTGTGGAGGCGGTGGGTCGTTCTTTATGGACTATCCGGAGATCTCCGACAGCATCATCGACAAGAAACGCCAGAATATAGAAGCAACTGGAGCGGACATCGTGGTGACCGGTTGTCCCGGCTGCCTCATTCAGCTCAACAAAGCGGCCAAGGCGAGCGGTAAGTTCAAGGCCATGCATATCAGTCAGATTCTTTAACTGGCGACGATCCAGATAATAACCGGCATCGACAGGTCTTCGCATTTTGGGATCCAGCATGTATAATTAACATGCAACTGGAATCCCGATGCGGCGACCTGTTGCTTTTATAAGATGAAAGTGGTGTAATCCGGATGGATATAGCAGCCAAGTTCATAACGCTATTCATTGATATGATTCTGCCGTTGATCGTTGGCTATACGTTGCGTAGGTCGGCGCGGGGCAGTGAACGTATTTTTAACTGGATGATTTCTTTCGGCATCATTGTCTTGTTCCCGGGGCTCACTGCTTTCAGCATCTGGGGCCTGGTTCCGGTATTCGATCTCATATGGCTGCCGATATTCGGCATATTGCTCCATATTATCCCGGGCGGGCTGGCCCTGTTATGGGGGCGCCGGAAATACAAAAGCAGCCTGGATTATGGCAGCTACACCATCTCGGGATTTTTATCGAACCATGTCACGCTCGGTTCGTTGTCCGCCTATATTCTGTACGGTGAGACCGGTTATGCCTATACTCAGATGACTCTATTGTTCAACAGCCTGCTGATGTTCGGCTTTGCCTATCCCCTCGCGCAGCATTACAGGAATGTGTATGATCATGGCAGCGGGTTGCGCATAAATCTGAAGCAGATCCTGTTCAATCGCAATCAGGTACCGTTGGTCGGGATGTGCGTCGGCATTCTGCTCAATTGGCTGGGCGTGCATCGCCCGGAGAGTTTTCTGCCGGCATTTGACATGATGATTCATTTCTCCGCCTGGACTTTTTTGGTCCCGGTAGGCTATTCTATGGATTTTGGCGAGGTTCGGCACTATTGGCGTGATGCGTTGGATATCACAATAATCAAATGCGTGATAACGCCTGTATTCATTGTCGCTTTTGCTGGGTTCTTCATCCACGATATGACGGCCTTTCGGACGCTGATCCTGCTCGCAGCCCAGCCGACCGCGGTCAATGCGGTGATCGCGATGAAGCTGTTCGGATTGAATCTCCATCTAGCCGTGGGCGCCTTTGTCCTATCAACAGCGGTCTATCTGCTGCTGGTTTTTCCGGCGCTTTTCCTGTGGTAAAGACTTTTCAAAGCCTGTAATGGTAGCCTCCGGGGCGCCTGCCGCTTTTTGGCGGCTTTCTTTTATTCCCCGGCCATTATACAATATATCGGATAAGCATTCTGTCGGGCAGGTAATATGCGGCAAATGTCGAACTAATATTTACTAAATACTGATTGTCCGCGCCCACTGGAGCAGTGGAGTGGTTCGAATAGGGCAAAGGAGCCGACTGCTATGCGCATTGTTTCGGTTGACGAACTGAACGAAGAGATGAAGCTGACCCGGGATATCATCGATCCGGAAAGCGGCAGGGTTCTGCTGGGCGTCGGCACTGCTGGACTTCCCCGGTTTGTGGAACGCCTGAAAGCCCTCGGCGTCGGCTACGTTTATGTTGAGGATTCCATCACCGCCGACCTCGAAATCCCCGCAGGCGTCTCTGACGAAATGCGTCATAGCGCCGAGCAGTCGTTGGACCAGATCTATGCCCAGTGCCAGCTGGACAATCGGCCTGACTATTTATTGGTGAGGCAGACAGTGCAGTCGCTTATCGACGAGGTTCTTGCCAACAAGGAAATTCTGGTCAATATCTACGAACTGCGCTGCCACGGAGGAGGTTTTTTGGGTCATTCGGTCAATGTCGCATTTCTCTCCCTATTGCTGGGGAATCATTTGGGATATGATGCCGATAAGTTGAAAAAACTGGGCATGGGCGCGTTGCTTCACGATATCGGGGTGGCGGGAATGCCCAAGGCCATGCTGGCAAAACGGAGTGCTTTGACGTTAGAGGAAAAGCTTCTTTATGAGCAGCATGCCGTGATTGGCTACAAGCGTGTAAAAGACAGCTGGGAGATTTCGCCGCTTTCGCGCGGGGTGATCCTCTGTCATCATGAGCGCTCGGATGGGTCAGGGTATCCGCATCGCCTTTTAAAAGGTGATATTCACGAGTTTTCCCGTATCGTGGGACTGGCCGACTGCCTGGAAGCGCTGTCCGGTGGCCATCCTTTCTCCCTGCGGATGAATATTCAGGAGGCAATGGAACTATTGGACGTAAAAGCCGAAACTTGGTTTGACGGCGAACTCGTCAGGGAATTCATCAGTTTGATTCCGATTTGTCAGACTGGCGCGACTGTCCGTCTGAATGACGGCAGGCAGGGCGTGGTTGTGGCTCAGAACCGGGGATTTCCGACAAGACCGGTCATCAGGATTTTCCAGGCTGCGTCGGGGACTCGCATTGATCCGCCCCTGGAGGTGGATCTGCTTCAGAACAATCACCTGGTTCTCCAATAAAAGAAGCCCGGGAGAGTTTCTCCGGGCTACAGCGGGCAAAGCCAGTTTATTTCTCTTAGACCGGGTTTTTACTGGGCGATGTGTTTGGCCCGGGCATTGCACTCGGCCACTTTGGCATCATTGAAGTTGTCGATGGCGCTCAGGTAACCGGTGATACGGCGGATGCGCCGGATGGGAGACTTCTCAGTCGCCTTCACGATGACTTCCTCGCCGTCAAGGGCAAGCTCCAGCACTCCGAGTTTTTTATTTTGAGTTTCCCACAGGCGTTTTTCTTCCGCAACAAAATAGGTAATTTCTTCGTTGGTCAGAGTAGGATCGGCGACAACTTTGATACCGTCAACGAGCATGGGGTGCACCTCCGCTATGATCTTCTCGGGTATTTAATTCTACGAAAGAATCAATATTCCTTCTACATGTTGGTGTTTTCTAAAATTATTTTATAAAATAATACAAGAACAGGGGGTGCACGATGATCCGCGAACAGCGAACCCGGGAAAAGTTGCAGACGTATTATCAGAAATTCATGACGCAGGGAGTCATAGATCCCAATGTACATCCGTGGGTGGCAGAGGCTTGGACCAAAAGCCGTGCTGCCGGAGTATCCGCCAAAGCTTTCGGACCGTTGGCGAGGTTGACGGAGACGGAGCGCGGCGAGAGACTTGCTGCCGCTCGACCGCTGATCAGGCAGCTCGATGGTTTCTATGAGAGCCTACGTGAATTTCTCAGCCATAACAACATCAGCATCTTGCTGCTGGACCGGGATTCGTATGTGCTGAAAAGTTATGCGATGTCTTTTTATCAACGGACGCCGGGCGAATTGGAAGGGGCCCGTCTGGGAGAAAAGGATATCGGCGCATCAAGTATCAGCATTGCCCTGACGCATAAAACGCCGTTTGTTTTATTCGGGCCGGAGATCTGGATCGAAGCCTGCCATGATTCGGACGCGGCGACAGCTCCGATCATGGCAGGCGGCGAAGTCCGGTATTTGCTGTCACTGGTGATCATGGATGGGGAGGCAGGACGTCAGCTAACCATGGATGCCATGATGGCGTTGCTGCTGACGTTGAAACAGTCGCTGGAACAAGCGCTGGAACTCGAAGAGCGCATCCGCGAACGGGAAAGTATTCTGGACAAAGTCCCATTGGTTATCTATCAGGTGGCGCCTGATGGCGAAGTCTTATACTCGAATCGTCTGGGGACCGACCGCCTGGTTCGGGGAATCAAACGCAATCACAGCATGGAAAGCCGGCTGGATTTGAACGATGCCGTGCTGAATTACCGTCATACCCAGATTCCCAGGGGCTTCTTGGGAATCCCGTCGTTCAATCGCGAGTTCGTCTGGATTATCGGCAACAAGACGTATGAAGATATCGCCAGCATCTGGCCCAACTATCGTGACGGTGAAGTGGGGAACGTGACGGTGGTGTCGGCGCCGATCGAAGACATGAAGACGCTCTTGGCCTACGCATCGCAGTATAAGGCTCGATATAGCCTGGCCAGCCTCGTGGGAGATTCGCCGCGATTTTTGGCGATGAAAGACAAGGCAGCCCGCTCAGCCAGGCATCTGGAGCACTTGCTGATTGTCGGCGAACCTGGCACTGGCAAGCAAAGGCTGGCGCATGGCATTCATCAGGCGGGACCCCATGCGGCAGGGCCGCTGATCACGGTGCGCTGCGGCGATACGCCGCCGGAGCTGCTGCCGCAGGAACTATTCGGCCAGGCGGGTTCCGGCGATGCCCGCATTCCAGGCAAAATTGAACTGGCCCGGGGTGGAACCCTGTTCATTGATGAAATTGACAAGCTGACAGTCGCGTTGGGCGATGAACTGGCGGCTGTTTTGAAACAGGAAAAAGAAGTGCGGGTTATTGCCGCAGCTGATTTGGATCCGAAACGCCTGGTCTCTCGGGACCTGTTTTCGGAAGAGCTTTATTTTATTGTTGCACAGTCAATCATTCGTACTCCTTCCCTGCGGCGCCGCCAGAAAGATATCCCTCTGATCGCCGCAGATATCCTGAAGGAACTGTCGGAACAGCATCCTACGGAAGCCAAGCAATTGTCGACAGCCGCTGCCGTGCTTCTGTCAAATTATGACTGGCCCGGCAATGTGAAGCAACTGCAGGGAGTTCTGGAGCAGGGTTTCTTCCACGCGCATGGTTCTGTGATTCAGCCGAGCGATTTGACGTTGCCGGGCGGCAGTGACTGGGGAAAAGTGTGGAAACGCGACCGGGGCGCATTTGTTGAGGCGTGGAAATCCTGCGGCGGCAACATCAGCCGGCTGGCTACCAATTTGGAAGTGAGCCGAGTGACGTTATATCGGTATCTGGAAAAATACGGACTGGAACGAAATCGAAAGTAGGTGTATCCCGGCGGATGGGACGTTTGCGAAGAAGACCCGGCATGGAGGAAATCCTGCGGGGATTTGTTGGAACCGTGGTGGTTTTTGACGAAAATTTTGCCGGGCGCGGTGAGTGGAAGAACAGTTTTCCTGTAGCGGGGCCGCTGTACGTCGAACTGGGAACCGGCAAGGGGCAGTTTCTGCGCGAGATGGCGCAAAAACATCCAGAGGCTTGTTTTATCGGCATGGAGAAGGAGCCCGGCGTGCTCGTGCAGGCGGTACGAAAGGCCCGTGAACTGGGGCTGGATAATTTGAAATTCATCCTGGGCGATGTGCAGTTTTTGACGCAACTGTTTGCTCCGGCCGAAATCGACGGTCTCTACATCCATTTTTGTGATCCTTGGCCGAAAAACCGCCATGATAAAAGAAGGCTGACGCACGAAGATTTCCTGGCTCTTTACCGGCAGGTGCTGGCGCCGACAGGAGTCCTTCGTCTGAAAACGGATAATCGGGATCTGTTCGACTATTCACTGGGTTCGTTTGAGGCAGTAGGCATGGACCTACTGGCTGTGTCGTATGATTTTCATGCCGGTAATTTGGAGAGTCAGCCCATCATGACAGAATATGAGGAGAAGTTTTCTGCAGCGGGGTTGCCTGTGCACTTTTGTGAGGCGCGGTTCTGCAAAGTGACGGAGGAGGCGACTGAGATTGGCTGAGATGGAGACGCCGGTCCGCGTGGGGTTTTGGCCGCGGATATGGGCGAGCCCTCTCGAGGGGCTGGGTTTTGTGACGATCCTGCTGTTTCTGGTCGGCACGGTCAACGTGTTCAGCGCCAGTTTTGTATTGGGATCGCAGCTGCTCGGCGACAGCCTGTACTTTCTGAAACGCCATTTTGCCGCTACCGCCATCGGTTTGGCCGGTATGGCCTTTATCATCAGCAAGGGCTACAACTGGTTTTTGAAACGCATATCGATCTGCGCGATCGTGACGATCGGGTTGTTGATCGCCGTTCTTTTTTTTGGCATCGAAGCCAACGGGGCGCGACGATGGCTTTCTTTGAGCAGGATTACGACGTTTCAGCCGTCCGAGCTGGCGAAGCTGGTCGCTGTATTGCTGGCGGCGGCATACATCGGACCCCGGCTGGATCGCAGGTCCGTTTCGCTATTCTCATACCCGCTGTTGGTGACCGGGGCGATGGCCGCCTTGGTGACCATCCAGCCGGATATGGGGACCGGTATGATCATCGGCGCGATGTGCCTGGTTCCCTACCTGGTGGCAGGCATTCCGAACCGGGAAAAGATCCTACTGGCTGTGTGCGGCAGCGCAGGGGTCCTCTGGCTCACTTTTCGCGCGGCCTACCGAGCTGAACGTATTCTGGCCTGGTTCAATCCGGAAGGATATTCGCAGACCAGCGGCTATCAGCCGCTGCAGTCCCTGCTGGCGATCGGCTCCGGCGGACTTAAGGGAACCGGGCTGGGCATGGGGGCAAGTAAATTTTATTATCTGCCGGAGGCCCACACCGATTTTGCTTTCGCGATCTGGGCGCAGGAAACAGGGTTCGTCGGCGCCGTGCTCGTGTTGTTGCTGATCGGAGCCATGGCCTGTTACGGCATCCGCATCGCGCTGGAGTCTTCCGACGGGCGGGGACGCATCCTGGCGATCGGAATCGTGTTCATGATTGTGGGGCAGGCAGTCGGCAATATTGCCATGGTGCTAAGCCTGTTGCCGGTTACCGGTGTGCCTATGCCCTTTTTCAGTTACGGCGGGACTGCCCTGTTCGTCAACATCTGGGCGATGGGGCTGCTGTTCAGCGTAGCTGTGGAGTCGGCCCGGCGGGGCAAAAAGCCCGGCGGTGACGCGCCGCAAAAACAGACCTCCCTTCGGCCCAAACAGACCCTGGCAGAGCGATTGGCGCAGCACGGACGATGACAGATGAACAGCTGACGACGAGCCTGCTGGACTGGTACGACCGGTCGCGGCGGAATTTGCCGTGGCGCTCGGATAACGACCCATACCGGATCTGGGTATCTGAGATCATGTTGCAACAGACCCGGGTCGAAACGGTTATCCCTTACTATCAACGTTTTCTGGAGCGGTTTCCGGATATGCAGGCGTTGGCCGGCGCACCGGAAGAAGAACTGATGTCATTCTGGCAGGGACTGGGCTACTATTCCCGCGCCCGTAACCTGCAGCGCGGCGTTCGGGAAGTCGTGGAGCGTTACGGCGGACAAATGCCGGACTCCCACGAGGCGGTGGTTTCACTGCCCGGTATCGGCGCTTACACGGCAGGCGCGATCCTCAGCATCGCGCATAACAAGCCGGAACCGGCTATTGACGGGAATGTGCTCCGCGTACTCAGCCGGCTGCTGAAGATCGAGGATCTGATTGAGCAGGCAGGCGCGAGACGTCGGATTGATACGACGATTCGGGCCATGATGGCGACAATCCCCCGCTACGGGGACATCACCCAGGCCTTGATGGAACTCGGCGCGATCGTTTGTCTGCCAAGGAATCCTTGCTGCGAGGAATGCCCTTGGAAAGAATTTTGCAGTGCACGCCAGAGCGGGGTGCAGGGATCACTGCCGCGAAAAAAGAGTTCGCTTCCGGTGCGGATCGTGGAAGTATATACTGGAATTTTAATCGCCGACGGCCGGGTTTTGGCCATGAAACGTCCCGCCAAAGGCTTGCTGGCCGGCATGTGGGAGTTTCCCTCCGCTGAGGGCATCGAACTGCTTGAAGCAAGGTTTCAGGCGACGGGGCATGAGGTGTCGCTGGAACCGGAGTGGTTCTCTTTGACACACACGTTCAGTCACCGCGAATGGCGGATGCGCATTTTTCATTGCAAGGCGCCGCGGATACAGAAAAAAACTGCTGACGGAACCCGATGGATGGGCCGCGACGAGCTGCAGACGGCGATTTGGGCCGGCCCGCATCGCAAGGTGGCAGCCCGGGTGGACAAAGAATTCGGGGAACTATTGCAGGAGAAAGGTTCGTAGAGATTTTGTCTGTAAGTAATTTGCCTTCAGGAAAACGCTTTAAGAAATTATGCCTTTTGCTTGTCGGCCTATTGTTCCTGCTGGCAGGACGCTTGGCCTGGGTTCAGCTCGTGGACGGGCGGATATGGTCCGAGCGGGCGCGTGAACAGCTGCAGGAGAGCCGCAGTCTGAAAACTCCGCGCGGGGCGATCTATGACAGAAAGGGCAAGGAACTGGCCATCAGCCATATGGCCAAGTCTCTGTATGCCGATCCACGGGAAGTAAAAGAACCGGACAAGTTGGCGAAACAGCTTGCGCAACTGCTCAACATGGACGAAAAATTGCTGCAGGATCGGCTGAAGGTGAAGGGGGCTTTCATCTGGCTGAAACGGACCTTGGAACCTGACGAGTACCAGCGAGTGGCTGAGGCGATTGCCAGGGACAAAATTCGCGGCCTGGGATTTCTGGAAGAGAGTCGGCGCGTCTATCCCAATGACTTTTTGGCTGCTCACATTTTGGGCTTCGTCGGCACTGATGACAAGGGGCTGACCGGTATCGAGATGGCGATGGATGATTCGATCCGTGGGCAGACCCACAAACAGATTCTGGACACCGACAGCAAGGGAATCCCGATTTTCAAATCAATTTTCGCTTTTCAGAAGCCCAAGTCCGGTCAATCCATCTATTTGACGATCGACAATGCGGTTCAGTTCGCGGTGGAACAGGCGCTGGACAATGCCCTTGCACGCACGGGGGCGCAGGCGGCTACCATGATCGTGATGAACCCCAAGACCGGCGAAATTCTAGCCATGGCCAGCCGGCCTGCTTTCAACCCGAATTCCTTCTTCCGCTTTCCGGAGAACATCTGGCGAAATCGGGCGATTGCATCGATCTATGAGCCGGGGTCCACCTTCAAGTCCGTTGTGGCGGCGGCGGCTATTCAGGAAAAAGTGGTTACGGCGAATGAAGTGCTCAACGATACCGGCGCTATCGATGTCGGCGGCCGGGTAATCCAGAACTGGGACGGCGGTAGCTACGGACGGATGCCTTTTTCGGATTTCGTGAAGTACTCCATCAACACCGGATTCGCTGAAGTCGCGAAGCGTATGGGCGGAGCCCGGATGCTGAAGTATTCGGAGGCCTTCGGGTTCGGCAAAGCAACAGGAATCGAACTCCCCGGGGAAGAGGACGGGATCCTCATTAGCCTGAAAGCAATGCAACCAGCCGATGTCGCTACCATGGGAATAGGGCAGGCGATCGCAGTCACTCCGTTGCAGATGATCACGGCAGTCTCCGCGTTGGCCAATGAGGGAAAATTGCTGAAACCTCATATTATCAAGGAAATTCGCGACAGTGACGGTCTATTGGTCAGTTACTCCGCCCCGCAGTTGGTTCGGCAAGTCGTATCGCCGGAAGTGGCCAATGAAATGGTCGGACTGATGGAGAAGGTGCTGACCGAAGGCGGCGGTAAAAGGGCGAGAGTAGAGGGGTTCCGCTTCGCCGGCAAGACAGGGACGGCCGAAAGGTTGCGGGACAATGGCGCCGGCTATGATCCCGGTCGCTATATCGCTTCTTTTGTCGGCATCGGGCCGGTGGAAGACATTCAGTTGGCAGGGATGGTCGTGATTGACAGCCCGAAGGGGCTCTACTATGGTGGTGAAATCGCCGCGCCGGTGTTCGCCGAGGCAATGACTCAGGTCGTCAGGATTCTGGGACTGCGTCCGTCGCAGGCCCTTCCCGCGTTCCAGCCTCCCAAAACGGCTCAGCGCGCACCGGTAACTCCGATGAAATCGCTGCCGGTTCAGACGCAGGGGAAAATCCTTGTGCCGGATGTTAGAGGCAGGACCATTCGGGAAGCGGCGTTGCTTTTAAAACAGGCAGGTTTTTCGTTGCTGCCCGAAGGAAGCGGGGTTGCTGTTCGTCAAAGCCTGCCCCCGAATTCAGCGGCGCCGTGGGGGGCGGAGGTCAAGGTCTATTTTGAGTCGAGGTAGCGAGTAATGAGTGACAAGGAAAAACTCGCCGGTTTATTCCTGGATATTGCCGCATGGTTGGAGCTGAAGGGTGATAACCCTTTTAAAATCCGCGCTTACGAAGCTGCGGCCCGCGTTTTTGAGCAGCTGGATGAAGATCCGGCAGTGTTGGCCCGAGAGGGCAGGCTGGAAGATATTCCGGGCGTCGGCAAGGCGATCGCAGCCAAAGCAGCGGAATTTATTGCAACCGGTCGCATTGCTTACCATGATGATCTCAAGGCGTCGATTCCCCCTGTGCTGTTCGAAATGGTCAAGATTCCCGGCCTGGGCGCCAAAAAAGCGCTGGCCATTCATTCGAAGCTGGGAGTAGCGTCCATTGGCGAACTGGAATATGCCTGCAAGGAAAACCGACTGGTGGAACTTCCTGGATTCGGCGCCAAAACGCAGACGAAGATACTGGCAGGAATCGAATCCCTGCGACGTTTTCAGGGCCGGTATCTGATCAGCGATGCCCGGCCGGTGGCGGAGAAAATCGTCATGCAGTTGGCGAAAATCCCGGGGGTAAGCGCGGCCGCGGTAGCCGGCAGCATCCGCCGGCAAAAGGAAACCATTGGGGATATCGACATCGTGGTGGGAGCAATAGATTCGACGCCAGTGATGCAGGCGGTGATCGAACTTCCCGGCCTGCTGTCCGTGATCGCCCAAGGTCCGACCAAAACCAGCGTCACCCTGGGAAACGGACTGAATGTGGATGTGCGGGCGGTGACGCCGAAGGAGTACCCCTGCGCATTGCATCATTTCACTGGAAGCCGGGAACACAACGTGAACCTGCGGGGTCTGGCAAGGGATATGGGTTTGAAAATCAACGAATACGGTGTGGAACGCACTGACGGTTCACAGGTTCCGATTGAGGATGAAGCAGCTCTGTACCGGTTGTTGGGGATGGCCTATATCGAGCCGGAACTACGGGAAGGCGGCGATGAAATTTTAGCCGCGCTGGCCGGGACGCTACCGGAACTCGTGAAGGAAAACCAGTTGCGTGGCGTCTTTCATCTGCACACGACCTGGTCGGACGGCCGGGCAACAGTGGCGCAGATGGCGGCAGCCGCCCGGAAAATCGGCTGGAGCTATATCGGGATCACCGACCACAGCCGGAGCGCCTTTTATGCCGGCGGGCTCAAGGACGAAGCCGTGGCGGATCAGCGCCGTGAAATCGATGAGTACAATGCGGCGCATCCGGATTTTCGAATATTTGCCGGAATAGAGAGTGATATTTTACCGGACGGTTCGTTGGACTACTCCGACGAAGTACTGTCCGGATTTGATTTTGTAATCGGTTCTGTGCACTCTTCTTTCGGCATGGAGGAACGGGCCATGACCGAGCGGATCGTGAAAGCGATGCAGAGTCCGTACCTGACGATGCTGGGACATCCCACAGGCAGACTGCTACTGGCCCGAGAAGGGTACCCGGTCGATCTGAACGCGATCCTCAGGACGGCTGCGGAAACCGCCACGATAATCGAGATTAACGCGAGCCCCTACCGCCTCGATCTTGATTGGCGCTGGTGCCGTCAGGCAAAAGAAGCGGGCGTGCTTTTGGCCGTCAATCCGGATGCGCACTCTACGGAAGAACTGTCCGTCGTTTCCTACGGGATTGGCATTGCCCGCAAAGGTTGGCTGGAACCTGCTGATGTTTTGAATACGAGGGATGTGGCAGAAGTGCGGGAACTTTTGCGGCGCAAGCGGCCGAAATAGTGCCGGCGGTTCTGCAGGAAAAAGCATCGATTCTCACGAAAGAAACAGATACTGAAAGTAACTTTCCTAAACGTCTGATTCTGGAATTCTGATTGCGATACAAGGAGGGATCACCGTTGCTTAGTGACATCGAAATCGCCCAGGCCGCCCACATGAAACCTATCGGCGAAATAGCCGCAGCTTTGGGAATAGACAGCCGGCACGTTGAAAATTACGGGCATTACAAGGCCAAACTATCGCTGGATCTATGGAAGGACATCGGGTCGCGGCCCGATGGCAAGCTGATCCTGGTGACGGCGATCACGCCGACGCCTGCCGGAGAAGGCAAAACGACAACGACCATCGGGGTGACCCAGGCTCTCGTTAAACTGGGCAAAAAAGCCATCATCATGCTCCGCGAACCTTCTCTGGGCCCCTGCATGGGACTCAAGGGCGGTGCGGCAGGGGGCGGTTATTCTCAGGTAGTGCCGATGGAAGACATCAACCTGCATTTTACCGGGGATTTCCATGCGATTTCGACAGCGCATGCCCTGCTTTCGGCTGCGCTTGACAACCATCTCCAACAGGGCAATGTTCTGGGCATTGACCCACGTCGGATCGTTTGGCGGCGGGCGGTGGACATGAATGACCGCGCGCTGCGCAATATCGTCGTCGGGTTGGGCGGCAAAGCCCATGGAGTGCCACGCGAAGACGGCTTCGATATCACCGTGGCCTCGGAAGTCATGGCGGTGCTCTGCCTTTCAAAAGACATTTCGGATTTGAAAGAAAAACTTTCCCGGATCGTGGTCGGGTATACTTATGCCGGCGATGCGGTCACTGCAGGCGCGCTCAAGGTGCACGGCGCGATGGCGGCGCTGCTCAAGGAAGCCATCAAACCCAATCTGGTGCAGACGCTGGAAAATGTGCCGGCCATCATCCACGGAGGTCCATTCGCGAATATCGCGCATGGCTGCAATAGCCTGTCGGCGACCCGGATGGGACTCAAGCTGGCGGATTATGCGGTGACGGAAGCAGGCTTCGGCGCAGATCTCGGCGCAGAAAAGTTCCTCGATATCAAATGTCGGATGGGCGGCCTCAAACCGGCGGCCGTCGTACTGGTCGCCACAGTTCGGGCGCTCAAGATGCACGGCGGTGTTCCAAAAGCTGAGCTTGGCGTGGAAAATGTGCAGGCTGTTGTGCATGGAGCCGGCAATCTGGAGAAGCATATCGAAAACATGCAGAAGTTTGGCCTGCCCATCGTGGTAGCCGTCAACCGGTTCCCGACGGACACCGCAGCTGAGTTGGCCGCAGTGCTGTCCATCTGTGAACGGCACGGCGTGCCGGCGGCAGAGTCGAAGGTGTTCAGCGACGGCGGCGATGGTGGCATCGCCGTGGCCGAGAAACTGCTGGCCCTGCTGGAAAAAGATCAGGGCTCCTACCAGCCGATTTACCCGCTGGAAATGCCTCTCAAGGAAAAAGTTCGGACTATTGCCCGGGAAATATACGGTGCGGAGGATGCGCTGTTCACGAAAGAGGCGGAGCAAAGCATCGAAAAACTCACGGCCATGGGCTACGGGAATTTTCCTGTCTGCATGGCCAAGACCCAGTATTCGTTGTCGGATGATCCCACGCTGCTGGGGCGGCCACAAGGATTTTGCATAACGGTCCGGCAAGCGAAGGTTTCTGCTGGCGCAGGCTTCGTGGTGATGCTGACGGGTGAAATCATGACCATGCCGGGGTTGCCTCGCGTGCCGGCGGCTGAGAAGATCGATGTGGATAATGAAGGCCGGATTTCCGGATTGTTTTAGGAGGGTTTCCGCGCGATGGCTCTGATTCTGGAAGGGAAACCGGCAGCTGCCGCCGTAAGGGCCCGGCTGGCCGAAAAAGCGAAACGCCTGCAGGCGAAAAATGTCGAATGCGGACTGGCAGTGCTCCTCGTGGGTGACAATCATGCCTCCATTATTTATGCGGAATGGCTCGGCAAGTTGTGCAGCAGTCTGGGGATCAACTATCACCTGGCTGCGTTGTCTGGGGAAACGACGCAGACGGAAATTTTGGAACTGATCGGCCAGCTTAACCAAAACCCAGTGGTCAGTGGCATTTTGCCGATGATGCCGTTGCCGGCGCAGATCGATGCGGACATCGTGGCCCGCAGCATCGATCCGGATAAGGATGTGGATGCCATGCATCCCCTCAATGTCGGACTGGTGGCGGCAGGCAAGAGCCCCTGGGCGCCATGCACGCCGAGGGCGGTCATGACAGTTCTGGATTACTACGGGATCCCTATCGCCGGCAAACATGCCGTGATCGTCGGACGCAGCAATGTCGTCGGCAAGCCGTTGGTTCAGCTTTTGCTGGCGCGGGATGCGACAGTAACGGTCTGCCATTCGAAAACCCCCCATTTGGAATATTTTCTGCGGCAGGCTGACATGGTAGTGGCAGCCGTCGGCAAGCCCCGCCTGATTACCGGGGAGATGATCAAACCGGGCGCTGTGGTGGTGGATGTGGGCATCAACGAGTTGGACGGCTCTATTGTCGGTGATGTCGATTATGAAAGCGTCAGCGCGGTGGCGTCGGCTATTACGCCGGTCCCGGGTGGGATCGGAACCGTCAGCACGGTGATGGTGCTGGAAACTGTACTGCGAAAATGGCAGGATTAGAAAGGAAGAACGCGATGCTGGCGATTACTGGCGGTAAAGTTTATACGATGGACGGAGCAGTTCTGGAGACGGGCTGCGTGTTGGTGGAAGGCGGAAAAATCGTCGCTGTTGGCGAGAACCTGCCGATTCCCGAGGGCTGCGAGATTTACGATGCGACAGGCAAAGTGGTGATGCCGGGCCTGATCGATGCACACACACATCTCGGGGTCTATTCTGAGCCGACCGAGTGGTCGGCGGAAGATGGCAATGAAATGAGTGGACCGGTGACTCCCGCTATGGATGCACTGGATGCCATCAATCCGACGGATATCGCTTTTGATGATGCTCTGGCCGGCGGCGTGACCACGGTTATGATAGCTCCCGGCAGCGCCAATGCTGTTGGTGGACAGTGCGTCGTGGTAAAGACGGTTCGCCGTCCAACGGTGGAGTCCATGATCCTCAAACGGCATGCCGGCCTCAAAATTGCCTTCGGCGAGAATCCGCGACGTGTTTACGGCGACAAACAGAAAGCGCCGGTGACACGGATGGCGACGGCGTACCTGATTCGGGAGACACTGCAGAAAGCCCGCGAGTACCTGAAGAAAAAAGGCACCAAAGAATTCACGCCGGATTTCGGCATGGATGCGGTGCTGCGGGTGCTGCGCCACGAAATGCCGCTGCGGGCCCATGCTCACCGGGCGGATGATATCATGACGGCGTTGCGAATTGCGCGCGAGTTCGACGTCGACATCGTGCTCGACCATTGCACCGAAGGGCATCTGATCGCATCCGAACTGGCGCAGCGCCAGGCCAAGGTTGTGATCGGCCCTCAGCTTATCACCCGGGCGAAAATGGAGTTGAAAGACAAGAGCTACCGGACGCCAGCCGTATTGGCAGCGCATGGTGTGCAGTTCGCGCTGATCAGCGACCATCCGGTGGTTCCCAATATGTTCCTGTCAGTTTATGCAGGACTGGCAGTTCGATTCGGTTTGTCGCCGATGGCTGCACTCAGGGCCGTGACTCGCGATCCCGCTGAGATTCTGGGGATTTCCGACCGTGTAGGGATGCTGGCGCCAGGACGCGATGCAGATATCGTGGTCTGGAGCGGCGATCCGTTAGAGATGGCTTCAAGACCAGTTAAAATATGGGTTGGCGGGTCTGTCAGTGACTTGTCGGCTGATAATGGAGGGACGGCATGGCAGCAGAAATAATGGACCGTGACTGGGAAGAATTCAAGACGAAGTTCAACACCAAGGCCCAAATCGACCTGAATCACTACAAACCGGCCCAGATGCAGCGAAGGATCAGCAACCTGATGACCCGCCATAATGTTTCCAAGTATATGGAGTTTTTTCAGCTGATTGATAAAGATGAAGCTCTATATCGTTATTTCATCGATTATTTGACGATCAACGTCACGGAGTTTTTTCGGACGCCGGAAAAATTCGTGGAATTGGAACAGAAGGTCATTCCGGATCTGCTGCAGCAAAGCTCGCGCCTCAAAATATGGAGCGCAGGGTGCTCGACTGGGGCGGAACCGTATTCTTTTTCCATTATGCTGTCGGATGTTACGCCGCGAGTGAAGCACCAGATTCTGGCCAGTGACCTGGATGTGAAGATGTTGGCCAAAGCCAAAGAAGGCATTTACCAAAACAACGAACTGAAAAATGTCACGCCGCCGCGCTTGGCGAAGCATTTTAGGCAGGTTGACAAGGATCGTTACGGCGTGAATCCAGAAGTGAAAGATGGGATCGTTTTTCAGCATCACAATCTGCTGCTGGACAAGTATGACAGCGGATTCGACTTGATTTCCTGTCGTAACGTCGTCATCTACTTTACGGAAGAAGCCAAGGACAAACTGTATCGCCGCTTTCTGGAAGCGCTGCGCCCCGGCGGCGTTCTGTTCGTCGGCGGCACGGAGGCCATCCTGAATTTCCGGGACATCGGTTTCCAACACTATATGCCGTTCTTTTACCGCAAGCCGGTGAAATAAAACTGACAATGCTTAGATAATAAGGGGAGCCCTTCTCAATTTTGAGAAGGGCTCCCCTTATTATCTAACTTGGAATATTCAGAAGGGAGTTTTGTAAGGGGATTTCTCCTGAAGGACCAGCGCTGAAGGCGGAAGGGAGAGAAAGACTTCCACGACTGCCGGATCAAAATGGGATCCGGCGAGGGCTCGGATATGTTCGCGGATCTTGTCGGCCGGCCAGCTGCGGCGGTACGGACGATTGGAGGACAAGGCGTCCCACACATCGATCGGGGCGAAAATACGGGCCTGCAAAGGAATCTCTTCCCCACGCAGCCGGTCAGGATAGCCGGCGCCGTCCCAACGCTCGTGATGACTACGGGGAATCGCGAGCGCAGGCTGCAGGTATTCGATGGGGAGTAACCAGTCGTAGCCATAAACAGGGTGCAGACGCATGATTTGCCATTCTTCTTCAGTGAGCGAAGCCGGTTTCAGCAGGATGGAATCGGGCACTCCGAGCTTGCCAATGTCGTGGAGCAGAGCGCCTCGCCAAATATGAATAAGCTGATCTTCCGGCAATTCCATGACCCGGGCCATCGCTACAGCTACCGAGGCCACTCGGCGGCTATGCCCCTCAGTTTCGCAGTCACGCAAATCCAGCGCTCGGGCCCAACCTTCCAGTGTGGTGTCATAAGTGCTGTCCAATTTTTCATAAGCGCCGCGTAGTTGCATTTCGATTTCTGCCCGGGTGGCGATTTCCACACGCGCTGTATTGTATAGGCGGGCGCTGTCGAGAGCCAGGGAAGTCAGGCGGGCGACTTCGTCCAGACAAGTAAAATCGTCTTTGTGAATCCGTTTGGCGGGATCAAAGTGAATGACGGCCAGCACCCCGATTACTTCAGCAGATGAATTTTTGAGTGGAAAAGCTGCTGCGGAGAAAACCCGATTGAAGCGGGACGCGGTCAGGCGTCCATCCCAGTGTTTATAATCGTCGACGGCTAGAGCTTCACCTGATCGCCATACATAACCGGACAGCCCCTCGCCTTTTTTTATTCCGGTCGAGAGAAAACCGGCATCGAAGCCGACGGCGGTAGCAATGCGCATTTCGCCGGCGTATTCATCTAGGAGCAGACAATAGCCGGCGGGAGCTCCGGCGAGACTCACTGCTTTTCCAACTAAAACCTCAAGGATTTTATCCTGGTCCCGGTGTCTGAGAATGTCGATAGTTGTTTCGTGCAGGAACTCGGCGAGACGGTTATGGCGACGATCGGAAATATCTCGACCTACCATCATTATTGCATCACGGTCTTCGATGGAGACTAGGCAGGCGCTTCGTTCCAGGTCGAAAGTCGAGCCATCCTTGCAAAGGAAGCTTAACGTCTGCGGTGGGAGTTTGCGGTCGCGGGGCAGGACGACATCGATGTTGTGGTCAATCCAGCGTTTTTGGTCGGCGATGACGTCGTAGAGGGTGAGCGACAGGATCTCGCTTGCCGAATAACCGGTGAGCACCAGAAAACGTTCGTTGGCCTGCAACAGATTGCGAGTGGGGGGGTCAATCAGCAGAATCGCCTCCGAAGACTGCTGGACGAGTGCGCGATAGCGTTCGTCGCTCGCCCGCCGCTGGCGAAGTTCGGCGGAAGCGTCCTCGAACAGTCTGGCATTTTCGAGGGCGACTGAAGCCAGCGCGCTGAATTGTTCGAGCGTGGCCACGTCCAGAGACGAAAAACGTTGCTTCGGATCGGTGTGAATGAGGGTGACAACACCGGCGATTTGATTGTTGGAACGAATGGGAACCCCGACCGCCGCCCGGACATTTTGCAGGTACGGAGTGGGATGTTGGTGTTCCCAGGTTTGATAGTCTTCCAACACGACGACGCTTTCGAGTTGCCAGACCCGACCTGCCAAAGCTTGGCCTTTTTTGACATGATAACTCGACGAAGCCGCGACTTCGGCTCCCCAGGCGTGTAGTATCTTCAGGGAATCGCTCTCTGGGTCAAAGAAATGCATAAGGGCGACTGGAGCGCCAACGACTTCCGCCGAGCGCTGCAGAATGATCGGCAGCAAAACCTGCAAATCGTGCTGCTGCATTAGTTCTAATGAAACTTCGTGCAACGCGGCCAGCAGCCTGTTCTGGTGGGCGGTTTGTTCGTCTTGCGCTCTGCTGGCGGTGATATCTCGCGATATTCCGTAAACGCCTACGACACTGCCATCCGGCGAAAAAATGGGGCGCTTGCTGGTATCATATATAGCTGGGGAATGGGGGCTTTCTTGCACGTGCCGGTCCTCGATGTTGAGGGGCAGGCGGGTTGTGAAAACTTGGAGATCTTCCTGTCGATATCTTGACGCGGCTGATTCCGGATAGATATCCGCATCGGTTAAACCGATCCGTTCATTGAAATCGCAGAGGCCGTGAAAGCGGCGATAAGCGGCGTTGATGTAAACATAACGTCCCTGCGGGTCCTTGACCCATATCAGATGGGGCAGGTCATCCAAAAGGACATACGGCAGCGACTCGGATAGCCCATTCCATAAGATTCGGGTCTGAAGCTCGGCATTGTCGGAACCGGAGACGAGATTAAAATTCATTCGGGGGACCTCCCTGAACAAAATAAGATGATGTGATATGTATATTTGTTTCGACGTGGTTTGCCACGCCTCCTCTTACGAGGAAGTGGAATTTTGACTGGGAAGGTTGCCGAGTACCGACGTTGTGGCCAGAAGTAGCTGACGGGCTGAAGTCCAATAGGGTCGGCATGCAGAATCTAACCCTCAAAGTGGCGAGGAGGAATACGGATAAGACGGCAGGATTTATTGAAGAAAATCAGAAAGTAACTAGTGACAACCAATAGCATGCGCATTAACGGCACGGCATTGTATGGAAGATTACATTTTCCATTTTGGTGCAGAGTCGCTTTGGGAGGGAATAGCATGAGTAAACCACTGCGTTTCATTCACCCATTGCACAGTCTGCTTCCTACGGAAGTTGAGGGCTTCGATTTGCTGGCAGAACTGGCGCTCGATCTGCGCTGGACATGGAATCACGCAACTGACGAAGTTTGGCGGCAACTCGATCCCAAGTTGTGGGATCTCACGCATAACCCCTGGGTTGTCCTGCAAACCGTCTCGCGGGACCAAATCGAGCGCCTGATGGCCGATGCCGCGTTCAGGAAAACAGTGGACAAGCTGGTGAAGGTCAAACGAACTGTAGCCGAATCAATGACTTGGTTTCAACAAAATCATTCGCAGTCCCCCTTGAGCGGCGTTGCTTATTTCAGCATGGAATTCATGTTGAGCGAGGCGCTGCCGATTTACTCCGGCGGACTCGGCAATGTGGCAGGGGATCAACTTAAAGCCGCCAGTGATTTGGGTGTGCCGGTAGTCGGCGTCGGGCTGCTGTACCAACAAGGCTATTTTCGCCAAGTGATTGACAAGGAGGGAGCGCAGCAAGCGCTCTTCCCTTATAACGACCCCGGCCAACTGCCGATCACGCCCTTGCGCCAATCGAACGGCGAGTGGCTGCGGCTGGAAATTTCCTTGCCGGGCTATTCTGTGTGGCTGCGAGCTTGGCAGGCCCAGGTCGGCCGAGTAAAGCTGTTTCTGTTGGACAGTAATGATGCGGCGAATTTCCCGGCTCATCGCGGGATTACCAGTGAACTCTATGGCGGCGGCCAGGAACTGCGCCTCACGCAGGAACTGATTCTAGGAATCGGCGGCTGGCGGCTGCTTGCTGTGCTGGGCATCCAACCGGAAGTGTGCCACCTGAACGAAGGGCATGCCGCTTTTGCCGTGTTGGAACGTGCCGGAAGTTTCATGCAAGGATCAGGACTGCCTTTTGAAACGGCGCTGGCAATTACACGGGCGGGCAATATCTTTACAACCCATACCGCGGTGGCTGCAGGGTTTGATCGTTTTGACCCCATTCTCATTCAAAAATACCTTGGCGGGTATGCCGAACGAGAGCTCGGAATCACTCTGCCTGAGTTGTTGGCTCTGGGGCAACAAAACCCGAACGACCCTTCGGAAAGTTTCAACACGGCCTATCTGGCAATCCGTGGGAGCGGGGCGGTTAATGGGGTCAGTCGTTTGCATGGTGAAGTGAGCCGTCACATCTTTGCTCCGCTATTCCCGCGCTGGCCGGAAGCGGAAGTGCCTGTCGGGTATGTTACCAACGGAGTTCATACCCCGAGCTGGGACTCGAAACTGGCCGATGATTTTTGGACCGGGGCCTGCGGCAAGGACCGCTGGCTGGGGACGATCGAAACATTGGAACAGGATATGCACGGTGTCACTGATGCCCAGTTGTGGCAATTGCGTACAGAAGCCCGTAAAACTCTCATCAATTTTGCCCGTGAAAGGTTGGCCCGCCAATGGGCCGTGACGGGTGAACCTCTTGAAGAATGCGCCAGGACGAGACTGCTGTTTGACCCTGACGTTTTGACGCTGGGCTTTGCGCGACGGTTCGCCACCTACAAGAGACCAAACTTGTTGCTGCATGACCCGGAAAGGCTGCTGCGTCTGCTAACTGATCCGCAGCGTCCCGTCCAGCTGATTCTGGCAGGCAAGGCGCACCCTGCGGATCAAGCGGGGCAGGCCCTGTTGCGGGAATGGGTCCAGTTTGTCCGGCGACCCGAGGCCCGTTCCCATGTAATGTTCTTGAGTGATTATGACATGCTGTTGACGGAACAATTGGTGCAGGGAGTGGATGTCTGGCTGAATACGCCGCGGCGACCATGGGAAGCCAGCGGTACCAGCGGGATGAAGGTGCTGGTTAATGGCGGGCTCAATTTGTCGGAACTAGACGGATGGTGGGCGGAAGCCTACGCTCCGGAAGTGGGGTGGGCGCTGGGAGACGGGCGGGAACATGATGACACGCCGGCATGGGATGCGATTGAAGCCGAAGAACTTTATAATTTGCTTGAGAACGAGGTCGTTCCTGCATTTTATACCCGCGACAAGAACGGCATGCCAATCGCCTGGCTGGCAAAGATTCGGGAAAGCATGGCCCGGCTGACGCCTCAATTTTCCGCCAATAGGACCGTGCGGGAATATACCGAACAGCGCTACCTCCCCGCGGCTTCTGCATACCACAAACGAGTTGCGCAAGGCGGCGCGGGTATTGCCAACTGGCTGTCCGCCATAAAAGAAAATTGGCATGCGTTGCATTTTGGTGAAATGAGCGTGATGCACGATTCGGGCAGCCATATATTCGAGATCCAGCTATACCTGAACGTACTCGACCCGGCTGCGGTCCGCGTGGAACTTTATGCTCAGGGAGTCGATAGCGGCGTACCCGTCGCGGTGGAAATGCAGCGACTTCGGAAACTGACGGGGACAATCGGCGCTTTCGTTTATGGTGCGGCGGTTTCTGATGCCCGACCGGCATCCGATTACACAGCGCGGATTATTCCGTACCACCCTGAAGCAGCAGTGCCGCTTGAGTCATCGCAGATCCTGTGGCAACGATGAAATTTCGACAATTGTGCTTGACAAGAAATCCGGCGGCTGTTACACTACATTCAATAAAACATTTTTAACGTCAATGATCAGGAAGAGTACTCGTGCGAGAGAGCCTCAGCGAGCTGGTGTCAGTGGAAGACCAGCGTGACTCAACACGACGAATGGGCCTGAGAGATGCAGTCCGATCCGCTAATAGCGGGGTAGGCGCTGCCGGCAAACTTCCTCCGTTAACATGGGAAGCGGGTATCGGACAGAATTGTCCCGTACTTTGACCAAGTCGGGCTCGACAAGAGCCAAGCAGGGTGGTACCGCGGGTTAACCCCTCGTCCCTACATTTAGTAGAGGCGAGGGGTTTTATATTTTTAAATTGCAGAAGGAGGAGTCAACGATGGAAAACAACAAACCGGTAGAAATGAAACAAGTAGCGTCGCAAGGGGGCAAATTCCGTTGGGTGGCTGTGTCTGCTTTGCTGCTCGCCATTGGGGCGATTATGCGGTTGGTCAGTCCCAGTTTTGCCGGAGTCAGCATCAACTGGATCATTACCATGTATTGCATTACGATTCTCGTGATTCATCCCAGTGTGCCCAAAGCGGTAGCCATCGGGATCGTGGCCGGAGCCATCAACACGATCACTTCCAAGTCACCGATGCCTCATATCAACCTGCTGTCGGAGCCGATCGGCGCTTTGGCCTGCGTGCTCTTGATGTCGTTGCCGTTTGAACTGAAAATTAAAGCCGTCAGCATTCGCCCGGCTGTGATTACTTTTCTCACCACAGTGGCCAGTGGATTAACTTTTATCACCACCTTTAAAGTTCTGATGAACGTGCCGACTCAGATTTATATTTACGGGATGTTGCCGGTGGTTGTATTCACAGCCATCGCCAATACGGTCATTGCCCAGTTGTTGTACTATCCGGCCCGTAAATTGCTGGGGATGGAGGATAAATAATGGATGCAGTCCAGTTTGAAGATTTTTCTTATCATTATCCCAAGACGGGAACCGGACTGGATCAGGTGACTTTGTCGATCCCTGTCGGGTCGTTCACGATTCTGGCGGGCGCCAACGGCAGCGGAAAAACGACGCTGTGCATGGCGATGACCGGGCTGGTGCCGCATTTTTTCGGGGGCAGCATGTCGGGGCAGGTGCGGGTGGACGGGCAGGTAACGACCGATCGGCCGGTGTCGGATATTGCCGCTGGGGTGGGGTTTGTCATGGAGGACTACGAGAGTCAATTGGTGGCTTTGACTGTATTTGATGAAGTGGCGTTTGCCTTGGAAAACACGGCGGTTCCTGCAGAACTGATCCGTGTACAGGTAGCTGAAGCCTTGGCGGCGGTCGGACTGACTGGACTCGAGGAACGTGAATTATCCGCGTTGTCCGGCGGACAGAAGCAACGGTTGGCGGTGGCGTCGGTACTGGCGTCGCAGCCGAAGATTTTGGTGCTGGACGAGCCGACCTCCGCTTTGGATCCGGAGGGTTCCGAAGACTTGTATGCTTTGTTGGCCCGACTGAATAAGGAAAAAGGAATTACGGTGGTAGTGGCGGATCATGATCTGGCCCAGGCGCTGCCGCATGCAGACCGGATGGTGGTCATGGAAGCGGGGCGGGTCGCGCTCACAGGAACGCTGGACGAGGTTCTGGCCCGAATGTTGTCTGAACAGGTTTATGCATCGGCAGTTCCTGCGCTAAGGCGACTGAAGGCTGCGCTGGAGACCGAAACAAGAAAGTTTTCGTCCTGGACTTCAGCCGATGAGGCAGCCGTAGAAATCAACGCTAGTCTTCCGCCAATGAGGAGGCTTTCACTTAGTGCTTGAAATTCAACAGATTTCTTTTGCTTATCCCGGCCACGCGCCGGTAGTAAAAAACGTTACCCTGTCCATTGAGGCCGGGGAGTTCATAGGATTGGCCGGTCGAAACGGCAGTGGAAAAACAACGTTGACCCGCCTGATGGTGGGGTTGGAAAAACCGGCAGCAGGTCAGGTAATGCTGGACGGAAAACCGGCCAAAGAGGGTGGGCCTGCGGTGATGGCGAGATCCGTCGGCTACGTGTTCCAGAACCCGGATCGCCAGATTTTTCGGGATACTGTGGCCTCTGAAGTTGCGTATGGACCGGAGCAAATGGATTGGAGCGATGCCGAGCGGCAGTCGGCGGTGGATGACGCTCTGGCCATGACCGGATTGACAGAGGTTGCTGATGCCTATCCGCGCGCTTTGGCCCGCAGCTTCCGTCAGAGGATCGCTATTGCCTCGGCATTGGCGCTGAAACCAAGACTCTTGATTCTTGATGAGCCTACCAGCGGACAGGATGCCAATGAAAAAATGCAACTGATGGAGCTGCTGGGGAAACTGAATCAGCAGGGAATCGGTGTGATCCTTGTAACACATGACATGGAAATGTTGCTGGAGCATACCCGGCGCACCGTGGTTCTGCATCAGGGAGAGAAGGTCTATGATGGACCAACGGTGGATTTGTTCGCTGATCCTGCGCACGATGTGGGAACCTGGGGCCTGCGGGTTCCTGATGCGGCGGCTATCGCCGCCAAACTTGCCCAAGTTATAGGTGCGGTTCGTTCCGTGGAGGAATTGGCTGTTCGCATACAATACCGGCTGGGAGGGAAAACGGATGAAGACGCTGGCGCCTCTGTGTAATCTATTACTGACGATTGCCGTATCGGTCTGGACCGTTTTGATCTGGGACCCAGCGCCGCTGGCAGTCATGTTGGTCGTTGAAATCGCTTTGCTTGCCTATGCCGGGCAACTGCGCAAATTGGCGAAGGGACTCTTTGGCTTGTTGATGGTGGCGGCGTTTTTTTCCGTCATTCAGCTGCCCTTTGACGTTGCAGTTTCTATCGCTGTGGCCAGTGGCCTGAAAATGATGGTTATGACGGTGGCGGTGCTATTGATGTTGGGCACGACCCGACTGCCCAACCTGACGGCGGCGTTGGTCAGTCAGGTGAAGATTCCTTATGAATATGCTTTTATGTTTACCTCAGCTTTGCGTTTTATGCCGGACTTTATCGCGGAAAGTCACGCGGTGCGGGAAGCACAGATTTGCCGTGGGTATGTGCAGAGCAGCAACCCGCTGAAACGCATCGTAGCGTATGCCGCATTGGTGGAACCAATGGTGCTCAGGGCCATCACCCGTTCGGAAACCATGGCAATGAGCTTGGAGCTGCGCGGATTTGGCAGTGCCAAACGCACTTTCACCCAACAGATCGCATTTCGCAGCCAGGACTACCTGGTGCTCACGCTGATTGTCGCGGTTACCGCTGTGGTGATTCGATACCGGTAATGTTTTCGAATAAAAAATTGAGGGGGATGAAGTGATGTCGAGAATCCGCAAGATCCATTTGAGTGAAAGTGAAATGCCACAGGCTTGGTACAATATTCAGGCTGACCTGTTGGAACCGCTGGATCCACCGTTGCACCCCGGGACCTTGCAACCGGTCGGACCCGCCGATCTGTCCCCGATTTTCCCGATGGCTCTCATCGAACAGGAAATGAGCAAGGAACGCTGGATCGAGATTCCGGATGAAGTACGTGAAAAATATACGCTATGGCGTCCGTCTCCGCTGGTTCGGGCTTATGAATTGGAAAAAGCGCTGGATACGCCGGCGAAAATATATTTTAAATATGAAGGCGCCAGCCCGGTCGGCAGTCACAAGCTGAATACCGCCCTGGCTCAGGCCTACTACAACAAACAGGCGGGGATCAAGCGCCTGGCGACCGAGACCGGCGCCGGACAATGGGGCTGCGCCCTCAGCATGGCCTGCAACTATTTCGGCATGGAATGCATGGTGTACATGGTAAAGGTCAGTTATCAGCAAAAACCGTATCGCCGATCCTTCATGGAGGTTTTCAACGGTTCGGTCATTCCCAGTCCTTCGGATCGTACGGCGGCCGGGCGAGCTGTGTTGGCCCAGAATCCGGATTCTATCGGCAGTCTGGCGATTGCCATTTCGGAAGCAGTCGAAGATGCGGCAGGGCGCAGCGATACCAACTATGCACTGGGCAGCGTGCTGAACCATGTCATATTACATCAGACGATCATCGGGCTGGAAGCAAAAGCGCAAATGGAAAAGGCCGGTGACTATCCCGATGTTGTGGTTGCTTGCAATGGCGGCGGAAGCAACTTCGGGGGAGCGGCATTTCCTTTTGTAGCGGATCGGTTAAAGGGGAATAAAGTCAGGGCGGTCGCGGTGGAACCTTCGGCTTGCCCAACGCTGACCCGCGGCGTTTACGCGTATGACTTCGGTGACTTGGCAAAATTGACGCCCATCATGAAAATGTATACCTTGGGGCATGCCTTCATGCCTGCGGGTATTCATTCCGGCGGCCTGCGTTATCACGGAGACTCGCCGCTAGTGAGCGCTTTGTATCATCACGGCCATATCGAAGCCAAATCCTATAATCAGAAAGAAGTCTTCGAGGCTGCGGTCTTGTTCGCACGGTCGGAAGGAATTCTGCCCGCGCCCGAGTCCTCTCATGCGATCAAGGGCGCGATAGACGAAGCGCTGGCTGCCCGTGAAGAGGGGAAATCCCGCACGATATTGTTTAACCTGTCTGGTCATGGACTGCTGGATCTGGCCTCCTACGACAACTATCTGGCCGGAAAAATGGTCGATGTGCCTTGTGCGGAGCAAGACCTAGCTGACAGTCTGACCTGCCTCCCGAAAATTTGAGATTTAGCGTAAGTAAAAAGCGCGGCATCGACAATTTATATGTCAATGCCGCGCTTTCTTTTTACGACGGTTTTTACATAAACGCGCCGCCGTCGACGACGACCGTCTGCCCCGTCATCATCGAAGCTGAGACTAACAGGGGAACGACGACATCCGCCACATCTTCCGCTCTACAGCAGCGTCCAAGCGGCGTGTGTTCGCCAAGCTTTCTCACATGTTCTTCCCGTCCATCCACCCAGCGAGTCAGGACGATCCCCGGGGCGACGCTGTTGACCCTGACTTCCGGCGCCAATACCCGCGCCAGGGATTTGGTCACGCTGATGGCGGCGGCCTTGGAAGCTGCGTAGGCAATGGAACTGCCCATGCCGGTGATGCCGCCGACGGAAGTGATATTCACGATGCTGCCTTGGGTAGCTTTCAGATGAGGTGCTGCTGCCCGGCAGACAGAGAACAGACCCTTGACGTTGACATCCATGATCTGATCCCAGTATTCGGACTTGAGTCCTTCCAGATCATCCATGTCCACATAAACAGTTTTGCCGGCGCAATTCACCAGATAGTCAAGACGGCCGAAATGCCCGATGACCGCCTGCACCATCTCGCGGACCGCCGCATCGTCTGCGACATCGGCGCGCACGATCCAGCCGCGGGCGCCACAGGCTTCGATATCTTTGACGGTAGCTCGGGCTTCTGCTTCCGAATGGGAATAGTTTACGGCTACATCTATCGACAGAGCTGCCAGGGCGAGGGAAACGGCGCGACCGATTCCCGTGCCTCCACCGGTTACAAGGGCGATTTTATGAGGCTGGGCTTGCTGCAACATTATGCTTCTCCTTTCGTATCGGTTTCACCGGAATCTTTGTCGGGGCCGGTTTTTTCATAGAGCATGATGAATTTGTTCACCAACTCGGGATCAAACTGCGTACCGGCGCACTTGCGGATTTCAGCCAAGGCTACGGTATGTGAGAGAGCTTGTCGGTAAGGCCGATCACTGGTCATGGCGTCATAAGCATCCGCAATCGCCAATATCCTGCTTTCCAGAGGAATCTCTTCGCCGGACAGACCCAGCGGGTAGCCGTTGCCATCCCACCACTCGTGGTGTTTCAGCACCCAGTCCGCGATCGGGATGAGATCAGGCGCTGACTGGGCTATACGGTGACCGATCTCGGAATGGCGCTGCATCTCGGTTTTTTCTCCAGTGGTCAGCGGGCCCGGCTTCAACAGGATGCTGTCAGGGATGCCGACTTTGCCGATATCATGGAATTGGGCCAGCAGTCGCATATCCGATAATTTTTCCGCTGAAAAAAACAGATCGGTTCCCATCCTGGCTACGATGGCCTGCAGGCGGTCTGCATGCCCTTCGGTGATATAGTCGCGCGCCTCAAGCAGTTTCATCACCGTCTGGACGATGGCGCTGCGGGTGCTTTGTCGTCGATGCAATTTCTCACGGTACATGTTGTTGTCCGCTCGTTGGAATAGTTCACGCATCGGGACGGCAGGATCATCCGCAACGGCATAGCCGATCGAGAGGCTGATGGGGGCTTGTTTTTGCCTGGAGTTGAACTCCTCGATTTTTTGGCGAACCCGGATGCAAGCCGCCTGCATGGTTGCGTCATCCGCCGGGTTCAGCAAAACGGCGAATTCATCACCGCCAATCCGGGCCACGACATCAGCGCTGCGAAAACTGACAGATAGAATACGGGCGGCACAGGCCAGGAGAACATCGCCTTGATCATGTCCCAGGGTATCGTTGATTAATTTCAGTCCGTCCAGATCCAGCATAATCAAACCGACCGAGCCGCTAAGCCTCTTGTCCATGCGTTGGAGTTCTTCCTCAAAATATGCGCGGTTGTAAAGACTGGTCAAGGAGTCGTGAAAGTTTTGAAACAGCAGCAGTTCCTCCGTTTGTCTGCGGTCGGTGATTTCACGTTGCGCTTCGCGGTAGAGGAACGCATTCTCGTAAGCGATGGAGGCCAGATTGGCGATCTGGTCCAGCATTGCCATGTCACTTTCCAGAAAACGACGCCCCGGCTCCGTATGCCACAAGCCGATGATCCCAACGATTTCTCCGGTGCTTTTCAGGGGAAAGTAGGCGACGGCTTCCGCCAGACTGGCCGCGGCAGACACGCGGTGCTCCCAGTTCTTATAGTCGTTGATCAGGACGGTATGGCCTGTTTTCCAAACCTGGCCGGCCGCGCCTTCGTCGATGGCGTGACGGGACCCTAGCAGTTCCTTGGCTGGACCGGTTGCGACCACACGGACCCGCTCGGTACGTTCCTCGTTGAACAGGAGGACACTGCCGGTCGAAGCTCCGGTGATTTCACAGGCCTTGTTGATGATAGCCTCGAGCAAATCAACGACGTCCCGGCGGTTCATGATTCCAAGTGAAGTCTCATGCAGGGAAGACAGCAACTTGTTGCGCCTCTCCAGATCCTGAGCTGCGCAGTTTTTTCGGTGCAATTGAAACAGGAAGAGACAGAAGAAGCCAGCAACAAAGAAGGTGAAGATACGCGCATCCGTATAATATGACCTCCGGCGTTCATCGAAATTAGCCAACGCGTCTTCGGATGATATGCCGACCGAGACGATCAGGGGGAATTCAAGCAAGGAACGATAGATATAGAAACGATGCAACCCATCCTGGGGGTCAGTTGCTTCAAACTGGCCTAACGGAGCTTTTTCCCATGGAGGAAAGACGGGGTTGGCGCTGAGGTCGTTCCCGACGTTGTCCCGAGTCGTGTGCTGCCAGGCGCGCACGATGCCGTCGTGGCCGATCAGTGCAACTTGTTTGTCATGCCCGAGAACCATCTGCCGATAATAGTCGGAAAAATAATAGGGGTTGAGCAACGCGCAGGCCAGGCCGGCGAAAGAGCCATCCGCATGGTTCAGGCGTCGTCCAACCGGGAGCGCCCACCGCTCCAATGAATGGTTGTAAATCGGTTTGCCGATAAAAAGCTGGCTATTGCTGGATTTTGCATAAGCGTCGTATAATTCTCTGAATGTGGCATCAGAGATCTGCGTCAATGCGGTCGTTCCCGCCAGGACATTGCCGTCGACGTCGAGCAGGAAGACCCGTTCGAGCAGGAGATTGCGCCGTTTCTGCATATAGTCTACGATATCCGGGGTTATTTGCTGCCGGGAAATTTGATTTAGAGATTCGTAACTAAATTTGAGCGATAGAAGAGTGTCATCCACTTCGCGAAGGGAGCGTTGGACGTGATCTTCAAAAGACCGTGCCAAGTTGCTGCCTTCCAGGTACACGGCATCCATTTCGATACGATATTCACGATCGATGCGGGTATTCGCTTCATACCAGGCAGCTCCGACTATCGTCAGACAGAAAGCCAGCAGCAGTAAAAAGAATACAGGGGATTGTGTCCGTAGCAATTTGCCCAGTCTGTTTCCAGGGGTTTGATCCGGCATTGGCTATCCTCCATCGACATTCACGCAGTAGACTGATTACTCAAGAAAAAAAGTGCACGCTTTCTGATTTGCGACAAATCACTTGCTGGGCGTTACATAATAGATAAGAAAAAACAATTATTTGCAATCGATTTACAAAATTAAAATGCTATGTGTTATAATATCTTCAGATAGGGTGCATGCGATCATGATTTTCGGGAAGACCCTGCGCTTGGCCTCCCATTGTCATCGCTGCAACCTGACCCGGATTACCGGGCGAAAAAAGCAGGCCAATAAAAGGTCTGCTTTTTTTTATGGATTATCGCTGTGGATTCCGCGTTACGATATCGATTCGGTCCCCGTTTTTGACGCAGGCCGTATATTCGGTCACTTTACTGTTGACGACTACAGTGAGTCCGCTGGTTGTCGGCACTTCGCCAGGATTGAATTCGGCGGCGAGCAGGACATCGGCCAGTGTCGGCTGCGTTGGGGGCGATAGGACAAACTCGATGACGCTGTTGTCCGGCGCCGTATCCGCCAGACCGGCTTCGGCGCCATTAAGGCTCAGACTGAAGCGACGTGTGGGAACGGCACAGGAAACGCCGTTGAAGAAGACCTCAATCGGTTCGACATCTTCCTGGCGGAAGCCGATGACATCACTGACTGAAGGAGGGGCGGGGGAAACCAGGCGCAGGTCATCATCCGCCGAAATGGCCGATCCCGCTGCGGCCGACCGGCCATTGACGGAAAAACCCGGCCAGACTGAGTGAACCCGCTCCGTGTTGTTGATGATATAAGTGAAACGTTGTGGTTCCAGCGGGATCTGGGCAGAACGGAAAACCCGTTCTACGGTATCCGCCGGACTCCAGAGGACTGTGTCGCGGTCCTGAAGCTTCTCGGCTGCGGATGCAGGCTTTTCATTAATGAAGATCAGGGGGGAGACCTGGCGCTGAATTCCTTCCAGTATCATAGTGAACGGCGCAGGCAAGTCTGCCAGAGCTGCCAGAGAGGGTTGAGGGCTTTGCCCGTCCACTCCCTTTTCGACGAGGATGACGTCGCCTTCGGCGACCGGGTCACTGAAATTGGCGGGCTTTTCATTCGTAGTCAACTGGCCTGGTTGACCGTGTGATCCGGGAAGGAAGAGGCGCTGCCCGTTGATGTTGAGTGTGATGCCCAGACCGGGTCGCCCGGCCAAGCTACGAGCGTCGATGCCGGCGGCCAATAGAGCATCGCCGACAGTGAGTCCGCCCAGATTAAACAGTCGCAGGGGCTGGCCATTCAGCACGACATTTAAAAAATTCAGCGTTTCGGCGCCGGCGATTTTGAGGATTCCCAGCGGAGTTACCGCGTCCGGCGTACAAAATTCGGCGCTGACGCCCTGGATATCTTCGATGGCATCTGGCCGTCGGACCGCGACCCGTTCCCGGGGCATCTCCATAACTTGGGCCAGAATTTCCGGCAGCAAGGGGGTCAGCGCTCCTCCGCCAACCAGCAGGATCGCCTGCGGGACGGCGTTGTTCAGCAGCATGATCTGGGCGGCGATGGCCTGCGCCAGATCAGTTACGGCCGGAGTGATGCCGCGGATGATTTCATCTGGTGGGACGCTGTGCTTCAGTCCCAGGATGTCAACATAGTTTACGTGTTTTACGTTGCGATTCAAGCGGCGTTTCAGAACTTCCGCCACTTTGAAATCGAGTAGATGCTGACCCGATAGTTCCTCGGTAATCTCATCCCCGGCGATTGGAACCATGCCGTAGCCGACGACTGATCCGTTCCGGGTTACGGCAACGTCTGAAGTGCCGGCGCCGACATCCACCAGCACCAGATTCAGATGACGCATCGTCGGCGGGATCAGGACATTGATGGCGGCAATGGGCTCCAGTGTCAGGGTGCCGATCTCCAGACCGGCAGTTTGAACGGCCGCTTGGAGGGAGTCGATGACCTGCCGGGGCAGGAACGTGGAGATGATCTCCACCGAAGCGTTGTGTCCGCGCTGTCCCACCAGGGTTTTCATAATGGTTCCGTCCAGTGAGAAATTCACGATGCTATGTCCCACGCAATAATAGCTGGCAGGATCGTTGACTACCCGGGAGGTGGCCAGCTGTTTCTGGGCGGACTGAATCGCCGTCAGCTCCAGCGTACGCTCCTCCTGTTGCGTCAGGTAACCGCGGCTGTGCACATCCAATTCGGCAGTGGCGTTGAGAGTCGAAAGAGAACGACCGGCCGCCGCGATGGCGACTTGCCGGAGCGGGCCGAAGTCTTTTTCTAGTTTCAATTTAAGGCTGCGGATCACTTTGGCCACTTCCGGCACGTCATGAATCTGACCGTCGAGCATGGCCCGGGTCGTGTGTTCGTAGCGTTCGGCGGCAAGCACGCGGATTCCCGCCTCGGTTTTTTCTCCGATCAGTGCGACGATGCTGCGGGTTCCTATATCCAGAGCGAACAATAATTTCTTTTCCATATCAGTTTGTTTCGCTGTCGATGCCAGATTTCCTTTCGAAAAATCGTAGGGTGTATAATAGATGCAGTAATTTTCTTGGAATTCGGTACAGGAGCAGCAGATCATGAAAAAATATGACAAAATTATGATGCAACGAGTGTTGGGGCTTTCCTGGCCGGTTATCCTGGAAATGTCCGGTGTAATGCTGACAGGGGTACTGACGACCGCGATGGTGGGCAGGTTGGGCGCCGTCGCTCTGGCGTCGGTCGGCATTGCCACGATGGTACAGCTGGCGAGCGCAATGGTCGTCTCGGCTTTTGGAACCGGCGCTTCCGCAATTGTCGGACGCGAGAGCGGCGCCGGTCAATGGGGGGAAGTGCGGCGGACAACGGGCCAGGCGCTTTCTCTGGGAGCCCTGCTGGGCAGTCTGGTTGCCGCAGCCGGATTTTTTGGCGCACGCCCCCTGTTTCGGATCATCGGAGCGGAACCGGCGGTAGCTGAAACTGCCGGGCGGTTATTGGAGATCCTATTTTTATTCACGCCGGTTTTTTTGATGATGTCGATCGGCAATGCGGTGCTTCGCGGGCTTGCCAAGACGCGTACCGCTTTTTTTATCGGCACGTTCAGCAACCTCGTCGCCCTAGTGCTTTCTTATCTGCTGATTTTTGGCGTGGGACTGCCGCGCCTCGGAGTCATGGGTGTCGCCTGGAGTACGGGGTTGGCGCAGCTATTGGGCGGTTTGGTAGCCTTGGCGGTCTTGAAGCTGAATCCGCAGATCGCGCTGCGGTGGCAGGACCTGCTGGAGTGGCGGGTGGATTCGGTCAAAAAAATATTGCGTATCAGCCTGCCGGCGGCAATGGAACAGGCGGCTCTCCAAGGGGGGCGCATAACGTTTACCTTCATGCTCACCGGCGTTGGCGCGGTTCAGTTCGCGGCTCACCAGATCGCGCTGCAGGTGGAGTCGTTGTCGTTTTTGCCGGGATTCGGCTTTTCGGTGGCCGTGATGACGCTGGTGGCTCGGTCGCTCGGACGCAACCGCTCCCGCTTGGCGGAGCGGCTCGTACGCGTCACCGGCTGGTTGGCTGTGACCACGATGACCATCATGGCGGCAATTTTCCTGATATTTGCCGAACCTCTGACAGCCCTGTTCATTACGGATCCAGACGTTATTTATTGGGGAACTTACTGCGTCATGATCGCCGCCTTCGAGCAACCGACGATTGCCCTGACCTATGTTTTGGCGGGGGCGATGCGCGGCGCGGGAGATACTCGCTGGCCGATGTATGTCACCATTCTTGGGGTCTGGGTTTTCCGCATGCCGTTGGTATATCTGTTTGTGAAGGTATTGGGTTGGAACATCGTTAGTGTCTGGATCCTTACTGCTCTTGATTTCTTGGTCCGCAGCGTCGTCTTATGGCAGCGTTTCCGTACCGGTGAGTGGAAAAGGGTCTATTGACAGGCAGAATCGAAAATTATACAATCGAATCAACAATTAATGAATATCGATTTTCATCTAAAATTGAAGACAAACTCATTTTGCACAAAGGAGCATGATATGGTTAAGAACTTAACTGAATTACTGCGCGGGAACGGATTCAAGGTGACACCCCAACGCTTGGCGGTTTACGAAGTGCTGGCGAATACCAAGGAACATCCGAACGCGGAAATGATATTTAACAGCTTGCAGGCGACCTATCCTACAATGAGCTTGGCCACAGTTTACAAGACTATCGATATCCTTAATGAAATCGGCTTGGTGCAGATTCTCAACGCTGGCGAAGACAGCTTCCGCTATGATGCGGATATGTCGGATCATGCCCATGTCCGCTGTACGCAATGCGGCCGTGTGGATGATGTGTTTGACATCGACGCCGCCAAGGTATCGCGGGAAATTGAAGCCCGCACCCAGTATCGACTGGAAGGACAACAATTTTATTTTTACGGCGTCTGTCCCGCGTGTCAGACTCAAAGCGGCAAACACTAACAATAGTGGTTGAATCGGACCCGGCTCGACCGGGTCTTTTCTTATTGTTGGCAGGAATCTGTGACAGATGGGACGAAACGATATAGTATGCAATTACATATTCTCGCCAGTGGCAGCACTGGCAATGCGGTCTTCCTCGAAATCGGCGGCGTGAGGTTCCTCGTGGACGCCGGCATATCCGCCCGGCGCGTTGAAAAAGGCCTGCGCGGGGTTGGGCTGGATCCTTCCGAATTAGACGCCATCCTGGTTACGCATGAGCACAGCGACCATGTCAGTGGGTTGCCGGTCTTCACGCGTAAGTTTAAAGTCCCGGTTTTTACGCGGCGGCGGACCTGGGACGCGTTTCAGCCCAAGCATCACGTGGAGGCTGAGTTTCGGCGTGAGCTGGGAAATCGTCTGGAGATCGGCGGCGTATTCGTCGAACCGTTCGCGATCTCGCACGATGCCGCAGAACCTGTGGGCTATTCGTTCCGCCACGGCGATATGAAGTGTGTAGTTGCAACAGATATGGGCTGCGTATCGGAGCGGGTGGAGCAGGATATCGCCAACGCCGACCTGATGGTGCTCGAGTCGAACCATGACGTGACTATGCTTCGTAACGGTCCGTATCCAGACTACCTTAAAAAACGCATCATGGGCAATCGCGGGCATTTATCCAATCTGGACACCGGCCGCTGCCTGGCTCGCATCGGCAAGAAAGCGGGGATGCACGTTTTTTTGGCGCACCTAAGTCAGCATAACAATTGCCCCGACCTGGCCCTGTCGACCGTGCAGCAGGTTCTTGACCGACAGGGAGTGCGCCTGGAACAGGACTTGTTTTTGCACCTGACGCATCCGTCAGACACAGTCAGTTTTTCTCTTTAGCCCCTTTGAGTTCTACCGAAAAGACACTGGACACGCACAACAAAATTTTCTTCAAAAGGGAGGAATATCTATGAAATTGATTTACAAAAAATACGCACCGGTCCTGATCATCGCTTTGTTGGGCGCTGTGATCGGCGGCGGGTTGGTTTTGGGATATGGACCTTTTTTTATCGGAAAATCCTTGCCTGATGCGGTATCTGCGCTGAAAAATGAAGTAGTGAACCCGACAGCCAAAGCTGCCCTCTCGCCAGCCCGGAATACCCCGATTGTGCGGGCCGCTCAGATCGTCGGCCCTTCGGTTGTGGGCATTACGAACAAGGCCTATGTCAGTGACATGTTCAATCGCAAAACGCTGGTCGAACGTGGCAGCGGCTCCGGAGTCATATACGACGCAAGCGGCCATATTGTCACCAATTACCACGTGGTGGCCGAGGCGCAGGAAATCGTGGTCTCCTTGTCCGATGGTCGGACTGTGCCGGGAAAGGTACAGGGCGTTGACCCGGCGACGGATTTGGCTGTGGTCAAGATCGAGGCGACCGGGCTGCAACCAGCTCGTTTCGGTGATTCTGACAGCCTGCAAGTGGGGGAACCCGCGATTGCCGTCGGCAACCCGCTCGGCTTGGAGCTTCAGGGCAGCGTGACCGCCGGTGTTATCAGCGCGCTGAATCGGACGCTGGATATCGGCGAACGGCGCTTCCGCCTGATTCAGACGGATGCGGCCATCAATCCCGGCAACAGCGGCGGAGCGTTGGCGAATGCTGACGGGGAAGTCGTTGGCATCAACAGCATCAAGATTGCGGTGGGCGGCGTCGAGGGCATCGGCTTCGCCATCCCTTTTAATACCGCCAAGCCGATTATTCAATCGCTGATCGAGAAAGGGCGAGTGGTCCGGCCTTATCTCGGCGTGGTGGCGTTCGACAAGAGTTCGGCGCAGCGTTATGGCTATCAGCTGAACATCGAAAAGGGCCTGTATGTGTTCCGCATCGTAGCAAATTCGCCGGCTGACCGAGCTGGAGTCCGTGTAGGAGATGTCATTCTGAAGCTGGCGGGGCAGGAAACGAATAGTCTGGCTGAGCTGCGCTCGATCATTGAAGCGCAGGGCGTGGGAGCTACCGTTCCTGTGGTGGTTGTTCGCAATGGCAGTCAGTTCACGGCGCAGGCTCAACTCAGCGAAATCCCCAACGAGTAGCCTGTGAATAGAATTCGGATCGTTGCCGTCGGAAAAATCAAAGAAAAATACCTGACGGAAGGCATCCGTGAATTTGTCAAACGCCTGGGGCCTCTTTGCAAACTGGAAATCATCGAGATCGATGAAGAACGCATGCCGGATGATCCGTCACCTGCGGAGAAAGACAAAACTCTCGCGGCGGAAGGCGAACGCCTGCTGAAAAAAGTCCCGGCATCCACCTATCTCATCGTGCTCGATGTGGTGGGGCAACCCTTGTCGTCTGAAGAACTTTCAAAAAAAATCGCCGCGCTCGGTACTGCCGGGCACGGCGACATCACGTGTACGCCCGGCATGGGCGTCGTCTATAGGGTGAAAGTCCCGAGCGGGGGCTGGCGAGCGCCTACCGTTAGCCAAGAGCAAGGGTGTCCGTCGCGAGACGGAATCTGAAGGAAGCTGGAGGCAAATGCTCGACCTGAGGTATACGAACCCAATTTGAGGCTGTTTCAGCCGGACGAGTCTGCACGAGAAGACGAAGTCCGAAGCCGCCAAGGGCTGAAGCAGTAAACTTGGGCAGGTGCATGAGTGGAAAGATGACGTTCTTATCCGGGGAGGCCTGCGGTCACGCCGACTGAGTCGGCAACCGCCGCCGTGAGGCGGCGCTGAAATCGCAGGAGTCAGCCGAGGCCATAGTACGGAGAGCGGGACGCCGCGCCGGAAGGGCCGAACCCAAAGAAAGAGAGGGAAACTATGCGTTCGCGTGATGAGCAATTACAGCAGCCAACTTCAGAAGAAGGCTTACGGCAAAAAGTAGCGGTGAAGCCGCAAAAGTATGCCGGAGCGCTGAGCCCATCACCGGCACAAGTGGACCTGCCCTCTCGCGAAGACCCTGGTGAACTGCTGGAGAAAACGCTGGAGCGGGAAAACATGAAACGCGCCTACCAGCGGGTGAAACAAAACGGAGGAGCTCCCGGCGTCGACGGGATGGATACCGCCACACTGGCGGGATATCTCCAGACCAACTGGGAAACAACTAAAGAACAGCTCCGAACGGGAACTTACCGGCCGCAACCCGTGAAACGGGTGGACATTCCAAAACCCGGAGGCGGGACGCGGGCGCTGGGTATCCCAACCGTATTGGATCGCCTGATCCAGCAGGCCCTTCTGCAGACACTGACCCAGATATTCGATCCTTACTTCAGCCCGGAAAGCTACGGCTTCCGGCCGGGGAAACGGTCGCATGACGCAATCCGGCGGGCGCAGGAACACATCCGGGAAGGCTATCGGTTTGTCGTGGACATGGACCTAGAGAAATTCTTCGACCGGGTCAACCACGACATGTTGATGGCGCGGGTGGCGCGAAGAGTGGGAGACAAACGAGTTCTGAAACTCATCCGCAGTTACTTAAGCGCCGGAGTCATGGAATGTGGCGTAGTAAGTAGGACAACAGAGGGAACGCCGCAGGGCGGTCCGTTGAGTCCGCTATTGTCGAACATTCTGCTCGATGACTTGGACCGGGAACTGGCGCGGCGCGGGCATCGGTTCGTCCGCTACGCGGACGACTGCAACTTGTTCGTGCGAAGCAGGCGGGCAGGAGTTCGGGTGATGGAATCGGTGGTCCGGTTTGTGGAAGGCAAGCTCAAACTCAAGGTAAACCGGGAGAAGAGTGCAGTAGACCGACCGTGGAAGCGAAAGTTTCTTGGCTTTAGTTTCTTGAACGACAAAGCGGGAACCATCCGGTTAGCGCCAAAGACGCTGGAGCGTTGCAAGGAGAGAATCCGACAACTCACGAACCGAACATGGTCCGTGGCGATGGAAGAAAGAATCCGGCAGGTTAACCAGTATCTGCGGGGCTGGATTGGATATTTCCATGTGGCATCGGCCAAGAAGCATTGCGGGGAACTGGACCAATGGTTACGGCGGCGACTGCGCATGTGCCTCTGGAAACAATGGAAGAGGGCGTGGACACGTTTCCGAAACCTCCGGGCGCTGGGCGTACCGGAGTGGGCGGCGTGGATGATGGCCAAATCCAGCAAGGGACCCTGGGCCATGGCCCCGCAACACAAATAATGCCCTCGACGTTACCTATTGGGAACGTCAAGGGCTGTTGAGTTTGCTTGCACACTATGGAAAACTTCGTCAATCCTTGGGAACCGCCGGATGCGGACCCGCATGTCCGGTGGTGTGAGAGGTCGGGGGCTCGCCGCCCCCTCCTACTCGATTTTTGATCGGTGGCGCTTTTGGGCTGTCGTCTGCGGTGGTTGCGGCGGCCGCGAGAGCGTCTTTCCTTTTCCCGCATGACCTTCACCCACCAGATGATCAGACTGCTGCTCGTGGAGCAGATATATAGGGCGTTCAAGATCGCGCGGGGCGAGAAGTATCATTTATAATAGCAAAAGGACTTCTGCTAATTTTTGTAGAAATTTGGCGGGAGTCCTTTTGCTATTATCGTAAGTAACATATGAAAAAGGAGTGGCACAATGTGGATATACCAGCTCTGAAATATTGGGAAACTCAAAAATATATTGAATCAGTGAAAGCAGGATTAACTGTACTCAACAACAATTTTGATAGTAAGTTTAAAAACGGTGCTAGATTTACCTTTTTCCTTTTATCAATTTCTTATGCAGCACTTTCCGCAAGTGAATTAGACTGTTATTATGACGCAAAAAGACTCTATGATAAGTATTTTGAAATAGTACCTTTTCAATCTAAAGAATTGCCTTGCTCAGAAGAACAGTTTATCTGCCATTTAGAACGATACTTAGAATGTCTTACGTATTACTATTTCAATGACAAACAGCAATTTGATCCAATACTAATCGAAATTTGCGAGTGTATCAAGCATAGAATCAAAAATCTAGCAGCGGATGAGAAAAAACAAATTTTTTTTGGCTTCATAGAATCTTTTGAACCTTTAGTTACGGACTTCGAAAACGGACTTCTTCCATATTATGAATATTCATTTGAATTGCCATTTGCTATCCCTCTACCAGAGGGAAGTTATCCAGTGGCAAATATTTATAACGCCATAAATGTGACTTTAAAGCATAAATTTAAAGATGATGTTGTATCCCTAGCTGGTAACCGGTTCTTTACGAATTTAACAATTCGTATGAAGGGGTCAACAAGTACCAATGGATACTGGCAGGGACCATCGCTTGAAATGCAAGGATATGAATTTAGTAATATGGGTAGAGCTTTAGAAGTTATTAATTTGTTTAACCAATATATATTAAACATTGAACCGACTTCTTTTATTTCACGAGTAGTAATTAATCATATTGGAAATTTTCATACTTCATTATTTACTGGGGCAGGTATACAAATTAAGTCTTCAATTGCGATGTCCTTTGGTGGAAATGCCTTAGCGGATGTCGTGAACACTATCAATTTTCTTAGCACCCCCCAAATATCTGAACTAATGCAAAATCTTAATGGTACAGAACCATTGCCTCTATACAAAAACTTGGAAATCACAGCGAAAATTAACTTGCAGAATGGTCTGCCAACAGAGGCTTTCTATAACATAAACTCATCTTTTGAAGCTATGTTGGTATCCCTGGGGAATAAATTATGTGAGAAACATAACATAGTTGAGCACTTCAACAAATATTATGAAGGGGCAGGGATATGCGAAGTTTGCCCTATTGTCGCGGAAAATAAAGAAATTAAAATACCAGATTCTTTACCAAAGAAACCACCATCCGTTTTTTCTTTCTCAAAATTTTTATTAAGTCATAAAATAGTTTCAAAAGTTGAATCAAGAATGATAAATAGCCTAATAACAAAAATAAGGCAGGATAAAGAACGAAATGACTTAATGCATGGAAGAATTCTTTTTGTAACTCCAGAAGTGGTACATCGCTCATTGTTAAGTATGCTTGAATTAGAGCGATTGTTACTTGAAAAGTTATAATATGGTTCAGAAATGATGGGTGTCATGGGAACGGAGTTGGTGACATTTTGTGTACAACCCCGTCCCCTAGCAACGTCTCGGATAATGAGGACTATATAGAAGAATTACAGAAGGAGAAAAACACATCGAAATGTTATCGAATTATTTTAGTTTTATTCTTATAGGAATTGGGGTTCTGGGTTTTATAATGCTATTTGCTGCGTATTATCAGCAATATTGTCCTAATTGGTTAAATCTTACCGAGTATACGCAATCGTGGCTAAATAACGGGCTGCTAAATATGGGGTCTGGCTTAATTGGAAGTATCTTAGTAATAACTTTGTATGATAGGGTGCAAGAAGTAATTAGAGAAAAAGAGCAAAAACGTCGGCAGTTAGTTGCATTACGTGAACTTGGAAGTATTTTAAAAAACCATAATGCCTTTTTCATGTCTATATATGCAGCTACTGGCGATATGCTTCCTAAAACTGAGTACAAATCGGCTGAAAGTGCATTATTAGAGGAACGATACATAACGAACGTAAAGTATTTGGATATTTACAAACCATCCTCGCAGTCATCACTAAAAAATACGCCATGGTATTCTTGGTTGCATGACAGTTGTTCAATGTTTGTTTTGTCTCTAAGGGAAATACAAAACCGTTACTATAGTGATTTAGATACAGAGATAATTGAGCTTATCAGCACTATCATAAATGATGGATTTATTATGATAGTGGTACACTTGCCTGAAATGGTAAAATTCAATAACAGCTATCTCAAGACAATCGGCTTTCCAACCTTTCACACAATTTTAAATGATGAAATAGTACGGGAGCATGTAAACTTAGTTGCTTCTCTAATAAAATGTCATAATGAGTTGGTAGGTGAGCACCAAAAGGTCACTTATTATGATTCATATTGGCATCTTGAAGGGTTCCCCATCGGATTTGGACGCGTTGATAATAGTATTTTTAATCCTATGATATAATGTTGCTTCTAAAAGACATAATAAAAGTATAAGTTTCGCCGTTGGACCGATATTTATAAGTAAAGCATCCATAACTTACTTTTGGTAAGTTATGGATGCTTTACTTAAATGTACATTATTGGTCTTAGTAAATTGCAGCCCGGAAAAGACGATATGCCACTCACCTAAAAACCAAAGGGATTAAACTTCATTTTTGGTTTATTGCTGTCTTCAGGCTTGCCTGAATCACTAGAAGGGCCACTTTCTTTAAAGTTTACATCAGAAGGCGGATTGAAAAAACTGGCGTCCAGACCGCTGCCAATCCGTTCAAAGGTAATCATTGATTTTTGCTTAATTTTGTTGCCGTCCCGCTGGTATGAGGCGTCGATAATATCAAATCCTTTATCTGTGGAAAACCAGTGATAACTTGATTGAGGATCACCTAATTTGGGATTGGCGCCGGTGCGACTATAAACCTTGCAAAGCTGTTCGTTTACTGTCTGGTCGTCGAAAAGAATTGCTTTTCCATCAGGAGTCTTATCCTCGGGAACTTTATGCTGCGTCGGATCTGGAAGGCCTTTAAAGAATTGTTTGGGAATTTTTATTAATGTACCTTCTTTTTCCCACTTTACCCATGTGTACATATAGGTGAAATTATCATCGTATTTGATCAGGGTCACGTCAATATTTCCCACAGGCTTGTTTCCGCCCGCCAAAGTTAAAATTTCCATGCGCATGGAGGGATTCGAGCCTCCTGCCATTTGCACCCAGTTTTCCATGCGGGTCACTTCTTTACCCAGTTCCCATTTGTTGTTTCTTTTTTCAAAATCACCGTTGGCTATCTTGGTATACATCATGCCGCCGCCGGAAATGCCGCGGGCGTATTTAGCCAGCATCGCATCAAGCTCACTTCTGGCAATTATTTGGCCGCCGGTTGGCTCATCACGCAGCGTATTGAGTATTTCCGTTGTAATCTGGTTAAGTTGTTCGGCCGATAATTTTTGACCTTCCGCTGACGCGGTCGCCGCGAACGGCGCTACGCTTACCATAAAGGCTAATACAAGAGCAACCACCAGCATTCTTTTCATTCCGTCCACTCCTTCATAAATAATTACCTGGCGCCAATAAACGTGAGTATCACAAAATTATATTCTGCAGATTACATTAAGTTTCCTTGTTCCTGTAAAATGTCTTTTCAATTTGCAGGAACTTTGTATTTTTATGGTAAAATTAATTGTTTGTGGTCAGAAAGAGATGCTTTAAACTATTGCGAGATCTACGCAAAAGACGTTGATAAAAGTAGGGGAGGTACTGACTCATGAGAAAAATATGGAAAGAACTGCGGGTATGGGGCTTGGCGTTGGTGTTGCTGCCAAGCTTTTTCACCGCCGCCCCGGCGGCAGCCGCTACGTTTTTGTTTGTGCCCATCGATGACCGGCCGGTCTGCCTGCAATATACTGTGGATACTTTGCAGGCGGCCGGTTATGAAGTATTGACGCCCCCGGTAGAACTCTTGTCTACCCGGGGCCGTTCCTGGGGATGCGGATAAATTATGGGAATGGGTTTTCGCCCATGCCCGGGAAGCAGATGCCGTGGTATTGTCGGCGGATTCCCTGCTTTACGGGGGACTGGTCCCGTCGCGGAGTCATGAAATTTCCGAGGACGTCATTGCCCGCCGGGTGAGCTAAATTTGCCGAGTTTAAAACGGAAAATCCCAGTGTCCCGGTCTATGGCTTTTCCACCATTATGCGGACGCCCAAATATAGCGCCGGCGGGACTGATGCGCCCTATTATGAAAAATACGGTTATCAGATTTATCGTTTGACTGCTTTGTGGGACAAGAAGGAAATGGAAGGTCATTAGCCAAAGAGGAACAGCAGGAAGTGCAGCAACTGACCGCCGCCATTCCTCAGGCCGACCTGAAGGACTGGATGGATCGGCGGGGGAAAAATTACCGGGCCAATATCAAAATGCTGGAAATGACGGGCCAGGAAATTTTCCGCTATTTTATTATCGGACGGGATGATTCCTGGCCTTATTGCCAGTCCCACAGAGAAGTGCGGGATATGGCGGCCTTAACGGGCAGTTCTGCCCAAACACTCGCTACGCTAACTTTGCCTCGGCCGATGAAACGGGTATGCTTCTCTTAACCCGGGCAGTCAATGACCTTACCTGCCAAATTCCCTTTGTTTACGCTTTCTATAGCCCGGGAACCGGTTCCTCGGACTGTGCCGGCGTATCAGGGCAATACCTTCGGCGAGTTGCTGGACGCCAACATTCTGGTTACCGGCGGCTACAAAACTTCGGCGCCGGAGCGGGCCGATCTGATTATCGCGGTCGGCATGCCGCTCAACGGCGTGACTTTGGAAGCCGCTGTCCCTGAAAATACGGAGGCACTTACGGCCGGAAGTCAAGGTTTTTGTTGATGAGATGGCCGGCTATCTGGATAGGGGAAAACGCCTAACTCTGGATGATGCCGCTTTTAGCAACGGGGCGGATAATTCGTTGATGGCGGAGGTTGCCAAAGCGGAAGTTGTTGTCCAAGTTGGCTGCTTACGCCGGCTGGAATACGGCCGGCAATAGCACCGGTTACGCTATTTCTCAGGGAATTCTGTCCGCCTTGACTTCGCCCCAAGACCGGGAACGGCTGATCTTTGTCCGCTTGCTTGGATGACTGGGCTTACCAAGCCAACGTTCGTCAGGCTGTGAAGCGGGATGTTATGCAGCCCGGCGGCGTCAGTCCGGTGGATTTGGGTTCTTTGCGGCCCAAAATCGAAGGAGGCTACGACAGAAGGTTTAAAAGCATTTGCTGGCAAACACTTTCCTGAATATAACATTCAGGGGTTGCGGGCTACTCATCCCTGGAACCGGATGTTCGAGGTGAAGATTGAGTTTGATCGTTAGTCTATGATATGGAGATTGGTGTAGCGGAACTATCAAAGAAGTCCGCACGATCCTTGCCGATGATGCGGCAGGCGGGATTACCAACTGGAGTAAAATAGTAGCAAAGAATAGCGATTTTTATAGAGAAAGCATCCATAACTTGCCTTTGGGCAAATTGTGGATGCTTTCTCTAATAGGAAGGGAAGGTTGATTAATGATCACGGGAGCTAGCTTAGTATTATTTCGAGAAGATTCAGTTTACATATACTTAACACGCTTTTAACCCTGCATATCTCTATAAAGAATACAATTGCCTCATGAAGCTTTATAGGGAGGGATTTAGGTGTATTCATATTCAAAGCAAGCATTTAGTCAAAGCATGGTAAAATTGTTCATTATTGTTGGGATGCTATCTGTCATACTGTTTGGTGGCACAAACTCAGCCATGGCCAAAAGTATTAAGCCCATAACGTTTGATGATTGTCAAAAGCTTACCCCGATTGCAATGGCGGAAAAATCAGAGTATGTCATGAACAGCTATAATTATTTGTTGAAAGTTACGGATGAAATTTCCGACTCCACATTACGCAAGATGACTGCCGATTATTTGAAAAATCCGGTTGCATCTGTCCTGCAAAGATTTACATCGGATGCCGATAAAGAAATTCTCAAACAACAACTTGTGGTAGCCGGATATGTGAAGGCGGATGCTACGTATGATCAGTTTTTGCCTCCTGTCGCTGATCCGCAAAAACCGGCTCAGCCCTTCTACTCAGCCCCCGGCAGCGGCTATATGAGCCACCATGCCTATCCTGGCGGATTGGTCACTCATACGGCAGCCAATGTGAAAATTGCCCTTGGTATTTATAATGCCTACCAAGATGTATTTCATTTTGCGGCAGACAAAGATATTATGCTGGCTTCGGAGATTCTGCATGACATGAATAAACCTTGGGTTTTTCAATGGCAGTCCGATTATGCCCTTACACCTCAATACGCTGTTGCCGGAACGGGTTCACATCATGTTTTAAGTATTGCCGAAGCCATTTATCGCGGTTTTCCTAAAGAAGTAATCGTTGCCATGGCTTGTGCGCATACTCCCCCTTATAGCAAGAATGATGAAAAACAAATCGTGGGCTGGATTAAGGCCGCAGCCATGATTGCCGGTAAAGATCCTGTTGCCATGGGGTTACTATCTGAACAGGGCGATACTCTGCCGCATCCATTGGCCATAGAAGGTTATATTACACATCTGGGCGATCATGATTATATACTCACCGAACCAATGTCCACTGTGATCATTGGAAAATTGAGCGATATAGCAAAATCGGAATACGGCATGAGGGAATCCGATCTAAACTCCGCTAAATTTAATGCTTTTAGAGATTATGTACTTTCACAAGCAACTACCGAGGGTCTCTACTCTGTCTTAGTGACAAAAGGGGATGCGGCGTTGATTGATAATGTGAAAGCACTGGTAACGAAGTAACTGATTCTGGAACAAACAAAGCCAATGTAAGATCATAGAGGCGCTTTCGGACTGTCGCTGGCATTTGTCGCGGCGGCGCGGGAGCGCCTTTCCTCGCGGTTGAAATCTCCGGAGATAAAGTCGCTCTATAAAACCAAACACACCGGCGCCTTTGGATTGGAATTTTTCAAAGTGTAGGGTTTGGAGTGGATAGTGAGTCCCGGCTACTTCTTTGAGTTGCGCAACTTTGTAGCGGTATTTATAGGCGGTGCGTTCGTAAAAAAAACTCCTGCCCAATTATTGAATGATTTGGCAGGAGTTTTTGGGTTGTGTGCTAAATTTAAGCGTATGCAGTGATGTGGCAGAGCGTAGTAGCTGAAAAGGAGAGGAACCTGTGCGGGGCGATATAAAACTTGTTCGATTCATTGAAGAACTCGCAGCCAATAGTTGGCCTTCGTACATCCAGCAAACGCTGGGAGAGTGGAGATTGCGGGCAAATCTGGGCGTAACAAAGCGGGCAAATTCTGTGTATACCTGCGGCGCTTTTCCTGAGTACGGGGAATGGCTGGAAGTTGTAGAGAATTTTTATAGGCAACGATCGCTTTTGCCTTGCTTCTATATCGGCGAGGCATCACCAGCAGAATTAGATGATATCCTGCATTCTAGCGGATATCGTAAGATGTTTGAATGCTACACGATGATCGCATCATGTAGTGAGGTGATGCCTGCTCTCTCCGCGGAGTCTGATCGATTTACAGCTGAGTTCGCGGGAGAAGCGAGTAGTGAGTGGATTTATGATTTTATGAGATTAGAAGGTTACTCGCCTGCTCGTTATGATGGGTATATCCATATATTTTCCGCGATTGGTCCCAAGAAGTCGTTTGTTAGCCTCTGTGATAACGGGAAGTTAATCGCACTCGGAAGTGTAGTGGTATAGAGAGAGGGTGGGCAGGATTGAGTAATATTGTCGTTGACGCAGAACACCGGGGGAAAGGGGCGGCGGCAGCGCTGCTCCGCGCTCTTGCCGGGTGGGCTTTGTGTAATGGTGCAGATCAATTGTATTTGCAGGTCCTAAAAGATAACTTGCCGGCTATATCGCTATACCGAAAACATGGATTTACCCCTTTGTCCGAACACCATTACCGACTGTTAGATATGTAAGAAAGTGATAAAAAAGGACGGTGTCAAAACATGAAATTCTGCGCAGCTTGCTCAATGCCCTTAGATAGTGATAGTGTTATTGGATTAGAAACAGACAGTGAATCGTTCTGTATTCACTGTGTCAACGAAGATAAACAAATTAAATCTTGTGAAGAGATCTTTGAAGGGGGAGTACAGTTTTTTATGAGCTTAGACTCTTCCATGACTAGGGATTTTGCAGAAAAAATAGTCAGAAAAAACATGAGAAAATTATCCTATTGGCAAAATAAAGAGTACCCTTGTCTGTCTGGCGAAATAGCAACTGATGAAGAATTTAATTCAATAATAGCTAAATTGCAAGGCTGAGTATCTATTCAACTCTTTCACGAAGGGGATGGGAACAATTGTATCAATAAGAATGCCCATTGAAATACATCTCTCGAGTGAATAAGATGGAGAAATTTCAGGAGAAGTCGATAAATCATTGATTTGGGGAGTGAAATTGATTATGAGCGAGCTGGCAAACGTCGATTGGAACAATATTGGGTTTAAATATCTGAAAACTGAATTCCGTTACATTTCAAACTGGAAAGATGGGCAGTGGGGCGAAGGACGGTTGGTAACGGACAATAACCTTTCGATCGGCGAGTGTTCGCCGGCATTGCACTATGGTCAGCAGTGCTTCGAAGGCTTGAAGGCCTATAGAACAAAATCCGGTGATATTCAGCTTTTCCGTCCCGCTGAAAACGCTAAACGGTTCAACCGCAGCGCCAGTCGGATAAGTATGCCGGAAATTCCGGAAGAAAAATTTTTGGAGGCAGTATTGCAAGTGGTGCGGGCCAACGCGTGCTACGTTCCCCCCTATGGGTCCGGCGCAACTTTATATATCAGACCATTCATGCTGGGTGTCGGAAATTACATCGCCGCCGGGCCAGCGCCGGAATATCTGTTCTCCGTTTTCTGCTTTCCGGTGGGTCCCTATTTTAAGGGAGGGCTGATGCCTGTCAACTTCGTGGTTAGTGACTATGACAGGGCAGCTCCGTACGGCACAGGAGCGGCGAAAGTGGGCGGCAATTACGCGGCTAGTTTTTATCCCAATAAATTGGCGAAAGAAAGCGGCTTTGCAGATTGCATCTACCTCGATCCGTTGACCCACACGAAAATCGAAGAAGTCGGTGCAGCCAACTTCTTTGGTATCACCACGGATGATGAGTTTGTCACGCCCGCTTCTCCTTCTATTTTGCCCAGCATCACAAAGTATTCGCTACTCCATTTATCCAGGGAGTACTTGCACATGAAAGCGACAGAACGGGATGTTCTGATTGACAACCTTGATGAGTTCAAGGAAGCGGGGGCCTGCGGAACCGCAGCCGTCATTACGCCGATCGGCGGAATTCAATACAAGGGCAGGCTTCATGTCTTTCACAGTGAGACCGAAGTTGGGCCGATCACCGCGAAGCTCTACAACATTCTTTGCGGGATTCAATTTGGCGATGTGGAAGCTCCCGGCGGGTGGATCCTCAAAGCGTAACTAAGAATATTCGCCTGTCGATACGGAATACCGCTGGTTAGAAACGATCGTAAGCCACTGCTGCAGGTATATTTCGAGTATGGCAATGAACTCCACCACCGTACAAGTTTAGTGACAATGTATTTATTTGAACAATGCGGTGGTCTGGAAAAGCAGTTTGCAAAACTTGTAGCGCCTTTTCATCTTTTTCCCGAATTATTTCCGGCATTCCTTCCTCATAGTACTTCTGAGCAACGACCACGTTGTTAGTGATCAAAAAGTTGCAATAGCTTAGTGCCGGAAGCACATTGATTGGTGCAGCTGGAAATGGCGTTCCATCTAATAAAACTCCGCCCATAATGTCGCTGGCCTTGCTCCAAAGAGAAAAAACGTCATCTTCTGGATAAAGATCAACATAGATCGATTCGGGTACAGGCATTTTGAGAATGGTAAAAGGCCTGCCGTCATGATTCCTGGCGTTTTTTACGACTTCATACGCCATGTCGAGCCTCACTTTGTTCAGAGCATGCAATTTGCTGGCCTTGGCTTCTTCTTCGGAAATATGCGCGATAATAATCGTGTCTTTTCTAACAAAGCGGCAGATTTCATCAATGTGTCCGTTGGCTGAGGAACTGCGATAGGAGTTCAAGCGGCCGTCGACCGAGGGAATCGCGCCGGAAAGCGGGGGACTCATCGTCATAAGAGCCCTGAGGAATCCAAATGATCTGATTGAGATGAAATACACGCATTAGTTCCTGCTCAACTTCCATTGTCGATTTTTCGGGATTGCGTTTCGTAACTTCCGTCTCATGTATGGCCATCATGACACCACAGCCGTTAAATTCACGGTCGCCCCCTTCGCTGATTAAACTGGAAGGAATGCTAGCCGTTATTCCCACAAGATTTGCATGAAAATTACCAAACCCGCGCAAAAGAAGTGAAATGTCGTCCTCCTCGGCAGCGAAGCCATACGTGTTAAAGCGAAAATCGGCTCTTGCACGGTTTCCGAGATTGCCGAGCATGACCTCGGCGCCAAAGTCCCGCGGATACATGATTTCGGCAGGAAATAGAACAAAGCGGATCAGGGCGATGTCAACCCCATAGTGGGTCAGGGATTTTTGCGCCCGCTGCTCTACGGTCTCATCGAAGCAGCAAACAATGACGTCAACTTCCCCGACGATTGCCTGTACAACCTTTGTGCTGACAATGTCGTTGTTAAGGTGTGAGGTTGCATAGGGGGAACGGGGCCAGATCAGCAAGACCGATTCTTGCTTTTCAAATTCACCGACAGTTCTATAGTTTTCCACTCGTGAACATCTCCTTTGCGCTTGAGCCAATTCGTTTCAGATACCAACATTATATAGTATGTCAATTGCCACAGTGGCAGGTATAGTGGGACACAACGACGAAATTTAATCTCAAGTTAGGCATTCCAGGATAAAAGAGGAGGCGGCGTTAGTGTTCAAGAAACTTTTTAGCATCATTGTTAGCGTAATCATTGCCTTATCAGTGTGTACCGGGGTGGTTTTCTCCGACATCAACAACGTCTATGCCGCTGAAAGCATCAAAAAACATGCGCCGGATACCGAAGCGCTGATAACAATGGTCGAGCACAACGCCGACTTCAAACGCATGCTTGTCCAATCCATCAAACAGGCCAAACAGATTAATCCGGACAGGGAAACGAATCCGGCTCAAACGTTGGAAGAATTCTACGAGTTCATTGATTGGGCAACAATTGCCATGCCTTTCAATATCCTGCCTTCTGCGGAGCGCCATCCCAAATTATACGAGAGCATTGATCAAAGCCTAGACTACTTCTACTTTGTTATCGACCAACCTTTGGATGAACTCAAAGGCAAGGGCCACTACTACAATTCACTTCAATACGTCGAACCTTTCCGTTCCTGGATGATCGTCTTCACCAAACACTGGGGTGAATATTTAAGTACCAATGCTTCCTGGAACGAAGAATTCTATAAAAAAACTCTCGCCGATGAAAGATTTGGCATGAACAATGGCTGGTATGAAAGCCCTGAGAAATGGTCTACTTTCAATGATTTTTTTGCTCGCCGCTTAAGTTCGCCGGACGCCCGTCCCATTGCTGAAAAGGCGAATGAAGCCGTCGTTGTTTCTCCTGCGGACTCGGCGCCACAGGGCATATGGACAATTGACGCAAACTCCCGATTTGAACAGTCCAAAGGGGTGCGGCTAAAATCAGCCAACTTTAATTCCGTGGATGATATTCTCGGGGTGGGCAGCGCTTATGCCGGACAATTCGCCAACGGCGTTTTAACGCACACTTTCCTTGATGTAAATGATTATCACCGGTATCACTTCCCTGTAAGCGGAACCGTCAAAGAAGTCCGCACGATCCTCGCCGATGATGCGGCAGGCGGGATTACCGTCTGGAATGAAAAACTTCGCAAGTATGAGTTGCAAGACCAAATTCCCGGCTGGCAGTCAATCGAAACCCGCGCCTGTGTTATTGTCGATACGGGAAAATATGGGTTGGTTGCCGTACTGCCGATCGGCATGTCGCAAGTCTCCTCCGTCAACTTCGAAGAAACTGTTAAAGTCGGCGCCATAGTCAAAAAGGGAGATCCGCTCGGGTATTTCCTGTTTGGCGGCTCGGATATTGTAATGCTCTTCCAACCGCAAGCCGGTTTTGAATTAACCGCGCCCGCCATTGACGCAAATTCATATAAGCACATTTATATGGGAGAAGCGTACGGGATCATGCGTGGGGCAAAAAAATAATATTCGGTAACAATGCAGGATTGAAAAAAATGCCGTTGGTTGTGATGCGCAGAAGACGCATCACAACTAACGGCATTTGAAAAGAAGTGTCACGCCAATGTCACTGAATCAGTTTTCCGTGCTCATCGTATTGGAAGAGCTGCTCGCGAACAATATGGTCATTGAGATCAAAAAAAGTCATCATGATCACATTGCCCCAATCGTTATAAGACTTCTGGCACTTGGCAAACTTGGAGGCTGTCAGCACAGGTTGGGCGCTTTCGTTGAAGTAGGCATAGTCCACGTGATTGCCATTGACATCGTATTTGTCGCGGTAAACTGATACTCCATCTTTGTTGTTGGAGATTTTCAACTCCTCGTTTAAGTTGTAGTGAGCTACTGAATAACCGTTGCCGTCCATTTGAAGGCCAGTAATGAAAAAAGGAAAGTAGGGTGATATCGGCATTGATTTGCCGTCCAAACTATATCTTTTTTCCACAATCATGTCATTGGCTTTTGTCCAGGCATATCGGGCTATGCCCCAAATGTTGTTGACAGGTTGGCCGTTACTGTCGAAAAACTCCAAAGAGAGTTTGAGGCCGGTGGCGTCATAGGTGTAGATTTCTTTAAAAGCGTTCCGGATGTTGACCACTGGAGTGCCTTTCACATCGAAAAAAGTGCGAATTTCTTGATTTTTCGTGTATTCAACGACTGTGCGGTAAACCTGCAAATGGGTTAATGGATGGTTCCGCCATTTTTCGTTTTCGGTGTTATTATTGATGATTTCCTGAATACGTCCCTGATCGTCCAATTTGAAAATATAGTGGGGGGCGTTTTGCGCTGCTTCCGACGAAATTTCGTAAATTCCCCGGATGGGGTAAAATGGCGATACATGGTTGTAAACCAATTGCCTGTAATAATATTGTTTCACAGGCCCCGCGTAGGCAGGATCGTTTCCGGCAAGCAAACAACCGATCAGTATCAATAGTGAGATCTTTAGGTGCAGCATGTCATTTCCCCCTTTTTTTGCTGATGGATTGAATGGGAATATAAAAATCCAAATGACTTTTTGGATCGTTTTGTCGATAGGCTTCGTCATAATATTCGAAGTCATAGTCTCCCACTGGATAGAGTCCGTATTCCGGCAGCCATTTGCTATAGATACACATGATGGCTTTTTGCAGATACTCCGGAACAGCGGTAATAGAGAAAACAGCATATTGATTTGGTGGAATGGAGTCCGCTGTCATGTCTTCAGGCATCTCGTGCAAGTGTTCCACCGACTGGCAGGCCATATATTCCACGACAGAACCATGGGGAGGGAAAGCACCGAGTTTTTCGATGCCATAATAAGCAGGAGGCTGGGTTGGGTGTTTTATTCGATGCTGATTCTGATCGAATCGATTCCACAAGGAAGACGTGGCGCCCGGCGCCCTGTTGCTAATTTGAAATCCTAATACGGTAATGGCGTCTAACTGGACGATGCGTGGGATTAACGGCGTGCAATCCAAGTTCCTATTAAACTCCATCACTTGGCCGGACAGGATCGCCTTTTCACTGTTCACAAAAGGAAAGTTGTTATTTCGGTAGGCCATGGGTGTTGTTTTATATCTGTCCTTGAAAGCCCGGGTAAATGCCTCCTGGGAATTGTATCTGTAGGTCATGGCGATTTCCAGAATCCCTTTCTGTGAACCGAGCAAGTCATTGGCAGCGAGAGTCAGCCGTCTTTTTCTTATGTAATCTGCTACAGTGTTGTCGGTAACGGCCTTAAAAACACGCAGAAAATGAAACTTAGAGAACCCGGCCAGAAAAGCCACTTTCTCCAAGCTAATATCGTCTCTGATATTTTCTTCAATATAATCGATCGTTTTCTCAATGAAAGGAATATAACTCACTTTTTATTCCCCTTTGAACTTCGTCGGTCTTTACTCTGTTTGCCTAATTATATAATAACTGGAAGGTGTTTTTTGATTCGGATTGCTGACTTTCCAACTTTGAACGTGAATCATATTTGTTTAATGCTGGAAAATAATAAAGTCTCATAGACAAGAAATGGTGCGACAAGCAGTAGATTGGATCGACCAAGGTGAAAAAGATGGTTTTCATCTAAATACAATTATCAAGTCAATTGACAGGAAGAGGTGATTCGGATAGATCTCCCCAAAAGAATTTTGTTAGTTCTTGCGCTAGCCTTGGTAGGCATTATTCCGATTTTGCTTTTCGCCCATGATTTTTATGGTGAAAGAGTTAAAGGCGTTGAAGAGCATGAAAACTTTCCTGTCAAAAGCGAACTTGAAGCGCTGTTGCGAAGATATCGAGATGCAATCCGCGCTGTTGAAGCGCTCGATATAATTGATTTGGCAGCCGAACGCGAAATCGGTCCGGAGACGCAGGCCTCTATGGACACGCTGCGATATTTTCTTGAAGCAGACTCGCTATTCGTCATGGACGTGAACGGGACACAGCTGGCAGGCAGCGGTGCTGTCTCCGTGGGGCAAAATTACCGATACCGGCCGTATTTTCAAAAGGCTATCCATGGCAGCACCTATGTATATCCCGGAATCGGGAGAAATTTGCAGACCCCGCGGATGTTTTTTAGTGCCCCTCATTTGTCTTACAAGAACAATACTCCAATCGGCATAGTGGGGCTGAGTGTGGGCGTAAAAAAGATGGCGGATATGCTTAAGCCGGCGAATCCGAATAGTGTACTTGGCCTGATCACTGAAGACGGGATAGTATTCGCAACATCTTCCCCAGAACTCCTGTACAAGATGGTGTTGCCGATCGAACAAAATAAAGTGAAAGAAATTCAAGATTCACACCAGTTTGGCAATCTAGCTATCGAACCAGCAGGAATTTCTCTGGATAAGACCAGAGTGCAAATTGGGCGAACAAATTACTCTGTACAAAGAGAAAAATTGCAAAACACAAATATTGAGTTTTTCAGCTTGCGTCCGGTGGATGAGAAAGCGTATCTTGTCTTCATGTGTGTTGTGGGGGCTGTATATCTGTTGATTACCTTCCTCGGCTTCCGCCTGACGATGAGCCTGAGCCAAATAAAGGCTCAACAAGAAACGCTGAAAACAGCCAATGCTTTACTGTTGGAAAGTCAGTGTGCATTGACTCACCAAGCTACCCACGATCCATTGACCGACTTGCTGAATCGACGCGCTGCCGTTGATCAACTGACCAAAGAACTGGCGCGCAGCAAGCGCTATGGAACGGGTCTGGCTATTGGGATGTGTGATATAGATCACTTCAAAAAGGTAAACGATACCTGGGGTCATCAGATCGGAGACGAAGTTCTGTGCCAGGTTTCAAAGATTCTGGTCACAGGCGTTAGGGAATATGATGTTGTCGCGCGATGGGGTGGAGAAGAATTTCTTTTGATTGCACCAATCAATGTCGATATGGATATCGACACCATATTTGAACGATTATGCAAAGTGGTTGCTGACAGAAAGATGACGACGAGCTCCGGAGAACTGGCCATTACGATCAGTATCGGGGTTGCCCACGCAAAGAAAGAAGGGAGCATGACCAACCTTTTGGCAGAAGCCGATGCCGCCTTGTATCAGGCAAAAGCACAAGGACGTAACCGAGTGGTATATGACAAAAAGCCTTGGTGAATGGCCGCTAAAAATTCGGCAAATCTTGGAGGGATAATGTTTGTTTTAGCTGAAAGTATTAGGGAATTAGTACCTGGTCACGCAATATAATAATTTGATTATCGGAGGCGTTTGCAACGGGTACGGGATCATGAAGGACTCAACAGGAAAAACAGCGGGAAAAGAATTCTAATGGGAAAAGCATCACGCTCTGGGAGGGGAATGTATTCATGACTACAGGTTTGGTAATTCGCCTTGCGCAGCCAGCAGATATTGAGGCCATGGCGGAACTGATTTCATTGCTATTTACGGTTGAAGAAGATTTTTCCGTGGACATGGACAAACAACGTTCTGGGTTGGAGATGTTTCTAAAATATCCAACGGGTCGCTGTTTGCTGGTAGCAGAGCAAGGCCAGAAGGTTATCGGCATGTGTTCCGCTCAGATTTTGATTTCAACCGCAGAGGGTGGCTGGAAGGCTCTTGTTGAGGACGTTGTTGTTGCAGAAGGGTTTCGCGGTCTAGGGATCGGTAAGAAATTGCTTGGCGCACTGGAAGAGTGGGCGAAACTACAAGGCGTAACACGCATGGATTTATTGGCTGATCGCAATAATGCTGAAGGCCTCGAATTTTACGACCGTTTGCAGTGGCGAAAAACGAATCTGATTGCTTTACAAAAGTACGGCAAAGGTGCTGGGGGCATTGCTTCGTAAATCATGCTAATTTTTTACACTGTATGGAGGAATGAATTTTGAACCGAAACCCGCCTCACGTGGCCGAATCCGAGGATCAGGTTAAGTCAAAATCCATCAGGCCGGCCAATCTGATCTATGGGGTGTCCGATTCCATTCCCGCACCTTCGCTAATTCCGCTGGTTGCGCAGCAGGTGATCATGCTTTCGGTGGATTTGATTTTCCCGGTATTGATCGTGGCTGCCGTTGGCGGAACGGTCGAAATGGCTCAGACTGTGGTCAGTATGATGATGATATCCATGGGCGTTGGAACGATTTTGCAAGCTTGGCGAAGGGGCTCAGTCGGGTCGGGATATTTTTGCGCGCATGAAACCGGGACGCCGTACTTTCCGGCATCCATTATGGCGGTTCAGGCGGGCGGATTCCCCCTGATGTGCGGGATGACATTATTTGCAGGCGTTTTCCAGTCTTTTCTCAGTCGAATCATTCATCGGCTGAGGATTTTATTTCCGGTGGAGATTACAGGGCTGATTGTCACTCTGATGTCGATCACCTTTATTACCTATGCCTTGCCCAACTTCATCGGCCTTGATGCGCAGGGAAATGGGAGTCTGTCGGTTTCGCTGTTGTCAGTCTCCGCACTCGGGCTGATCATCGGCATGCATATTTGGGGCAGCAAACGAATGCGGGAGTATTCGATCATTGCCGGAATCGTTTTCGGTTATGTGGGGTCTTACGTGTTCGGCCTGCTGCCTGCCGACAAGGTGGAAAAGTTCCTCAATGCGCCCTGGGTTGCTTTGCCCAGTTTGGACCATGTAGGGATTGCCTTTGATTCTTCGCTTGTATTGCCGTTCATTGTTGCCGCTTTTTGTTCCAGCATCAAAACCATCGGCAATTTGACGACTTGCCAGAAAGTCAATGACGACGGATGGAAACGTCTGGATGTGAAATCTGTCGGAGATGGGCTTTTTGCCGAAGGCCTCGGGACGATGCTGGGTGGATTGCTGGGCACGATGGCCCAAACCACTAGCTCGGGTAGTGTTGGATTATCGGTTGCAACGGGGGCTACCAGCCGAAAAATTGCTTTTGGAACCGGACTTTCTTTTGTTGTATTCGCTTTTTTGCCCAAAATAGCCGCTTTGTTTGCCATCATGCCACAGCCGGTCATCGGTGTAATTTTGATGGTTGAAATTGCGTTTGTCGTACCAACGGCCATGCAAATCTGTTCCTCACGCATGCTGAATGCGCGACGCATGTTTGTCCTTGGCATATCGCTGACTTTTGGTTTTGGCGTTGTGATTGTACCCGGATTCGGCGATTCATTTCCCCTGTGGCTGCAGCCGTTGACGAAAAATGCGCTGGCATTGGGTACCATTATGGCGATTTCACTGCATTTGCTGTTCCGTATAGGCATAGCAACGCATCAGAAACTGGTTATTGAACCGGAAACTGATGCGATGGAAGCGGTGTTTGTGTTTTTTCGTGAATGCGGCGGCTTATGGGGGGCGCGCGCTGATGTTGTGTCAAGAACTACGTCGGCAGTGGCGCAATGCATCGAGACCCTGACAGAATTTCAGCTGGTACAGGGGAATATAAATATCGACGCTAGTTTTGAAGAGTTTAATTTAAATGTAGATATTGAATACGAAGGGGTCTTGCCTGTATTATCTACTACTCGGCCGACCGCAGAAGAAATGTTGAATGATGAAGATGCTTTTGCCAGGTTGTCTGGCTATCTGGTGGTGCGTTATGCCGACAAGGTTGATTTTTCGAATAAGAACGGACGTTGTAATCTGCACCTGAATTTCGAGCATTAATGCCATTATGCACGAAGTTTGATCCCAAAGGGTAAGGACTCGGACCGTCGGTTGCTGAAAGTGCTTTATTGGAATGAAGAACAATAAATGGAACTTCTTATGAAATGGAGACGAAGCAATGCGACAGATTGAGCAGAGTTTGATAGATTTTGGTTTTCTCACGCGGCTGGACTTTTGCATACTATATTTTATAGCTGGAGTAGCAGGAATTGGTTATGGGATCAAAAAGAAAAACAGGCTGATAGTATTATTTGCGGGTACAGTGAGCATTCTATTTGGGCTGGTGATATTTGCCGGTATAATATTGATTAACGGGATAGACTGAGCCTGTGAGCGAGGCACGGACTGAGTCCGTTGACGTTTTTTTTACAGAGAAGTCCATGCAGGAGCTGATCCAGCATGGACTTCTCTGTTGGCCTTATCGGGATCACTCGAGGGGTGTAATTGCGTCAGGATTGTATGGAGTGGCAAGCGGTTTGGTCAAAATCATGCCAAACCGAAGTAAGGTCTGGTTGCTGTAAGAATCATAGTCATGCCAACGTGATGCAAATTCCTCCGCAGGAATGTATGTGTAATGCCCCAATGTTGAAGGATCCATAAAGTAAAAATTCTTGTCGTCGTAGCCAATAGCGACAACGTAATGACCATCATCATTTTGGTTGGACGAATAACTGGATTTGGAATCGGCCCAAGCCTGAATCGCTAATAATATCGGCTTTTTTTGATCAATGTACTTTTTGAGCTCATCCAACGTCATATTGGTTCGGATGTTGACGTCAACTCCCAACGATTTTGCGAAGCTGGCAATATTTAAATAATTGGTACCATTCTCCTGGTCAGGTTTTACTTCGGCGGATAGTACGTCCAGTCTCTTGTCGAAGTTGTAATAGCCCAGTATGGATTGCAGGGCAGCCACGCCGCATGTGTAATTTGCATTTTGTCTTGCCAGCGGTACTCGTATGAGATTCTTAACCGTGGATACAGATGGTTCGGTGATTGGCTTTGCATAACTGCTTCCACACCAACCAATGGTTAGCATGAGCGCAAGCACCCCCGTAAGAAGATATCGTCCCTTCATTTGGACCTCCTTGTTATATATCGGAAATGACTTTAACTCTTTGGCGTGCTTTTTTGCCGGAAATAATGGACGAGGGAATAATACAAGGGGATCGTTAAAAACAAAACCCAGGCCGGGTGCCAGACATTATACAGAAAGCCTAGAGTGAGAAATATTGTAGCAATTAAAGTGGGATACGGAAACGGTTTCCAATCTTTCTGCTGAATCGCTGAAGTAATGCCGCCGCTTATGGGAATAAGCAGGAACAACAGCCACGTGGGGTGCCAGATATTATAGATGACGCCAATAGCGACATAAACCAGAATGATAATCATGGCGATAGGACCCTGGGCAGCATGGCGGTGTTTGTGCCCCCATTTTTTATGGGCTTCCGCAAAGGTATAGTCTTGCCCGTTGATGTTGACATGGGCGGTGTCTTTGATATGTACCTTCTCTTGCTTGGCATAATCAGCGGCGTAGATACCGTTCCGGCCGATATATACCTCACTGTCCTTGCTTTTTAAATGAATCCCGTTTAATTTGTGAAGGTCTTCGGGTTCGTTTGGCGGCTCGGTCGTGGTAGGCTCTTCTGCGCTTGACAGCAATTCATCGAGGGATATTTTGTAAAGCTTTGCGAGTAATATTAAATTGTCTGTGTCGGGAGACGCCTCGGCCCGTTCCCATTTGCTGACTGCCTGGCGACTAATCCCGAGCTTCTCGGCCAAGACTTCCTGGGAAAAACCATTAGTCTTTCTTAAATTAACTAATCGATTGGCAATTTCAATATTCATTACAGCAGTGCTCCTTTTTTTCCAGAGTACGAATTTTGCAAGTCCTATTCTGGTCATAGTATAGAAAAAAAAGGCCGGTTGCACTATACACTTTGCTTTCCGTTCGCCGCAACCGTTGGTTGCATCGAGTAAAAATGCCCTTATGCGAGGATATATTGCGCGATTCCCTTGGCGACGCCGTCATCCGTTACGGAAGCGACGACGTGCGAAGCGAACGCCTGGACTTCTGCGGCGGCGTTTCCCATGGCGAAACTGTGACCGACTGCGCCCAGCATTTCGATGTCGTTTTTGCCGTCGCCGAACGCATAGCTGTTTTGTCGATCTATCTTCAGATAATCCAGGATCTTCAAGATGCCGGTCGCTTTGGAAATTTGCTTGGCATAAAGCTCGAAATGAAAATTCAATCGCGGATCTTCCAAATAGTCGATGCCAGGCGTTACGAATCCTCTGCAAATTGCGCTTTGACGCTTATCCTGCGGCGAAAATTCCATTTTGAATGTCTCACCGGTGATTTCATTTAACGAAAAAGTATCGCAAAAGTTAGATCGAGGCATACGGAACGACGTGAAGAAGTCATCCAAGTGATGAAATCTTTTATCGAGGTAGACGTGCCGCTCCCCCAGCAGGATGTATTCGATCTTGTTTTCTTCACAAGTGTGGCAAACAGCATCAACATATTTTTGGGGCAGGGGTTGTTTGTAGATCACTTCATCATGAAGCGTAATGCATGCGCCGTTCATCAGAATGAAGCCGTCAAAACCAAAGCTCAAAAGATCTTCGTACAAGAAGGCAAAGGGTCGTCCTGAAGCGAGAAAGACAAAGTCGCCGCCTTGTTGAAGCCGCCGGATCTGGCTTCGTGTATTGGCGCTCATTTTGTAGAGGCCTTGGCTGCCGTCGAGTAAAGTCCCGTCGATATCAAAAAATATGGCTCTGTTCATCAAAATCATCCTTTTAAACAAAACTGACACCGCAAAAAACGGTGCCAGTCGAGATCGGTTTTTGCAGGTTTTGCTTTACTATATATGTTTTACCAAGGATTCGGCTACCCCGACATACTTTGCGGGGGTCAAGGCCAGCAGACGTTTTTTGTCTGCTTCCGGCAAGTCCACACTTTCGATAAAGGCCCTGATGTCCTCCTCGCTGATGCCTTTGCCGCGGGTAATGGCTTTCAGTTTATCATAGGAATTGGCATGACCGTGTTTGCGCATCACGGTTTGTACTGCTTCGGACAGAACTTCCCAAGCATGGTTCAGCTGTGCGGCAAGAACTTCCTGATTTACTACTGTTTTTTTCAGGCCTTTTGAAGTATAGGTAAGCGCAATCAGGGAATGGGCGATGCCTGTGCCAATATTGCGCAGCGCCGAAGAGTCGCTGAGATCACGTTGCAGACGGGAGATCGGTAGTTTATTGGCCAGGTGGTCGAGCACCGCGTTGCTGAGACCCACGTTGGCTTCCGAGTTTTCAAAGTCGATGGGGTTCACTTTATGCGGCATGGTAGACGAGCCGACTTCGCCGGCAATCGTTTTTTGTTTGAAGAAACCATAGGAAATATAAAGCCACATGTCGCGGTCGAAATCGAGCAGAATATTGTTGAATCGTGTCAAGGCATGGAACGATTCGGCCACATAGTCGTGGGATTCGATCTGGGTTGTCAGCGGGTTGTAGGTCAACCCCAAGCCTTCGACAAAGGAACTACCAACCGCTTCCCAGTCCACTTCCGGATAGGCGATGCTGTGTGCATTGAAGTTGCCGACAGCGCCGTTGAATTTGCCCAGATATTCCTGGGAGCGGATTTGCTTCAGCTGGCGGTTCCAGCGATAGACAAACACAGCCAGTTCCTTGCCGACTGTTGTAGGCGAGGCGGCTTGTCCGTGGGTGTGGGCGAGCATGGGGATCGCTTTTTCTTCTTTCGCCATAGATGCAACAGTCTGCACCAGAGCTTCCGCTGCCGGCAACCAGACCTCTTCAATGCCGTGCTTCAGCATCAGAGCATAGGAGAGATTGTTGATATCTTCTGAAGTGCAGGAGAAATGGATAAATTCCAGTACATCAGCCAGTGACATGGCTCCAAGGGTATCACGGAGAAAATATTCGACCGCCTTTACATCGTGGTTGGTAGTGCGTTCAATTTCTTTAATCCGTAGAGCGGCCGTCTCATCAAAATTCTTGACAAGGTCGCGCAGAAAAGTCGTTTCTTCCGGAGTGAACTGGCGGATTTCAGCAAAAGCAGGATTGGTTGCCATGGCGATGAGCCACTCGACTTCTACATGAATCCGATATTTTATTAACGCCCATTCCGAAAAATAGTCGCCCAAAGGCTGGGTAATGGCTCCATACCGACCTTCCAGCGGGGTAAGCGATTTGATACTCATTTTATTCCTCACCATTCTTTCAAAATTAACATCATCCATGAAAGTATCGTCAAAAATTCTATGATTAGTATACTTCATTACGGCCTGAGATTGCCACGGTCTAAAACAAATACTTTTATGGATGTTGTTTCGTTCTTGTTGGCCGAATTAGTGCTTCCGCAATTGAGTTCAAAAGGTTATTGAGTTTCGACGTATAATAAATGGAGGGGAAAGCAACTTCCGTGTTTAATACTATTATTCATTGAAATCGAGCTCAAACAAAGGCTACGGAGGCTGCATGATGGAAAAAGCTGCTTTAAAAATCTTGAGCATAGACCCTTGGCTGCGGTCCTACGAGAAAGACCTGAAGCTGCGAATGCGCCGATACCGGGATGTGAAAAAATCAATTTTGGGCGAAGGCGGCAGTTTGAAGGAATTTGCCAACGGCCATAATTTTTTTGGCTTTCATCCGGTATCAGATGGTTGGTTTTACCGCGAGTGGGCTCCTGCGGCCGAAGCGCTGTTTCTGCTCGGAGATTTTAATGGCTGGGACCGCTATTCGCATCCGCTTACACGGAAAGAAGGCGGAGTATGGGAAATCTATTTGCCAGGCAAAGAGGCGCTCGTTCACGCGTCCAGAGTCAAAGTCCGGGTCAGGGCGCGGGGAATCGAACGCGATCGTATTCCCTTATACATCAGGCGGGTTATCCAAGATCAGGCAACCCATGATTTCAGCGGCCAAATCTGGGCGCCACAAGCAGCGTACAAGTGGAAGAACAAGAAGTTTCGCGTCGACAATACCAAGTCGCCTTTCATTTACGAGACCCATATCGGCATGGCGCAGGAAAAGGAAGCTATCGGGACCTACAAGGAGTTCGAGGCCTATATTTTGCCTATGGTGAAATCGCTCGGCTATAACACCGTTCAGATCATGGCCATTATGGAACATCCGTATTATGCGTCCTTCGGTTACCATGTTTCCAACTATTTCGCCGCATCTTCCTGGTTCGGAACGCCCGAGGAACTCAAGTCTTTGATTGATACGGCGCATGGTATGGGTATCGCGGTTCTGATGGATATTGTACAGTCCCATGCAGTGAAAAATATTGCAGAAGGCATCAATAAGTTCGACGGAACCACACATCAGTTCTTTCATGCTGGCAAACGCGGCGAACACAGCGCTTGGGACTCGAAATTGTTTAACTACGGAAAACATGAAGTCATTCATTTTCTGTTGTCCAACATCAAATTCTGGATGGAGGAATATCACTTCGACGGATTCCGCTTCGATGGTGTCACCTCCATGATTTATAACGATCATGGCCTGGGAACGTCTTTCGATGATTATGGAAAATACTTTAGCATGAATACGGATATTGAAGCCCTGAACTATCTTCAGCTTGCCAATGAACTGATCAAGGAGATTAGGCCTGATTCGATTTCCATCGCGGAGGATATGAGCGGCATGCCGGGCATGTGCATTCCAGTGGCGGATGGTGGAATCGGATTCGATTACCGCCTGGCCATGGGGATGCCGGATTTTTGGGTCAAGACCCTGCAGATCAAGGACGAGGACTGGGACTTGCACAAGCTTTGGCACGAACTGTCCACAGGCCGTCCCGGTGAAAAACGCATAGGCTACGCGGAATCTCATGATCAGGCGCTGGTAGGGGACAAGACGCTTATTTTCCGAATGGCCGACAAAGAAATGTATTGGCAAATGGACAAAACAAGCGAAAATATTCTCATAGACCGGGCGGTTGCACTCCACAAGATGATTCGATTGATCACCATTTCGCTCGGCAGTGAGGGCTATCTGAATTTCATGGGCAACGAGTTCGGACATCCGGAGTGGATCGATTTTCCCCGTGAGGGCAACGGATGGAGCTTCCAGCACTGCCGTAGGCAATGGAGCCTGCGTGACAATCCGTTGTTGCGTTATACAGATTTGAATAATTTTGACCACGACATGATCCAGTTCATGTCAGAAGAAGGCCTCATGGGAGGCGGAGTGCCGCAGTTGCTTTGGCTCGATCAAGAGAAGAAGCTTGTGGCTTACAAAAAGAAGAACTGCATATTCATCTTTAATTTCCATCCCGCGAATTCCTACGCCGGGTTTGAACTTCCAATCCATGAAACAGCCACTTTCCGGGTTGCACTCGACACTGACGAAGGAAAGTATGGCGGACAAAACCGTATCTGCCACAAGACAATCTTCGAATCCGGTGCTGTTTCCAAGTTTCCTGACTTCGCGGGAATTGTGATTTATTCACCGAGCCGTACGGCGATGGTGCTGAAAAAAGTGACCGAAAAAAATGAGACGCAAAAAGCGTCCCTAAATGTGGTGGAGGTGTCTTGAATATGTCACTGGTACAAACTGAAATTCGCAAGAAAATCGGGATTATCACGTTGAACAATCCCAAGAAGCTGAACGCACTCAGTGAAGAGCTCGTCGACGACATTACCGGGGCACTCGACAGGTTTCAAACGGAAAAGATCCCGGTTGTAATATTGCGGGCGCCTGAGGGCGTTAAAGTTTGGTCGGCTGGACATGATGTTCAGGAATTGCCGCGGAAAATGCGGGATCCGTTAAGTTATAATGAATCTCTGGCAAGGTTGTTGCGGTCAGTTGAACATTATCCCTGGCCGGTAATCGCCATGGTACATGGCACTGTTTGGGGTGGTGCGTGCGACTTGATCATGACTTGCGACATGGTCATTGGCGATGAGACCGCTCAATTTGCGATGACGCCCGCCAAATTGGGCGTTCCCTACAATACTACAGGCATCCTGCATTTTATGAACCGTCTGCCAATAAACATCGCCAAGGAGATGTTTTTTACCGCAGAACCGGTGCCGGCTGCACGAGCCTTACAGATAGGCCTCATGAATCATTTGGTGTCTGAAGACCAACTGCTCGATTTTACTTTAAAAATGGCTTCCACGATCACCACGCGTTCGTTGTTATCGATCGAGGTAATCAAAGAACAGTTTTGCATTTTATCCAAAGCTTTTCCGATCAGCCCGTCCGATTTTGAACGCATTCAAGGTCTTCGGCGCAAAGTGTACGATAGCCATGACTATGAAGAAGCAATCACCGCTTTCTTGGAAAAGCGTCCCCCAGTGTTCAAAGGGGTGTAGGGAAGTCTTATCGGCTAAATAATCAAGCGGACACCGCCAAGGTCGGCCAGACTATATTTGAAATCGTTTTGCGGAGAGCCGATGAACATGAAATTCGGCGGGATTGACCATTTCGCTGATAGTTCCTGAATCGTATCCGGCCCAAAAGTTCCTTGATGAACAACGAACTCGATATCAATCTCAGGATAAGCGCGATCCAAAAATCTAATATCCGCAGCAAGATCCGGTGAAACTTTTGAGGGGTCCTCGACCACCGTAACAATTTTCATGCGATTGGTATGTTCGTTTTGTCGCACGTAAAGCATCGCCAGGTTGAGGTTGGCCAAATCACCCGCACGAGTAAAGAATACAATCTGTTGAGAATTGATAGAGGCAATTTGATTCTGGATGGAGCAAGTGATCGTCTCTGTCAGGGAAGTAAGCCTTTCACTGATTGAACGGAGAACATACAGGCAGGCGCTCAAAATTGCAATGCGATGAAGCATCACCAGGACGATGATTCCTGCGGGAATGAAATACTCTAGAAACAATCCCACATATACCGGGTTCATAATGATATTTCCCACCAAGCCCAAAGAGATGGCCACAATGCCGAAAATAACACCAAACCACGAAGCGGACACCGGACGTCTTATGCCGCTCCGACGTATTTTCAACAGAAGGTTTCCCAGGCCAAACAGCACCATCACCGCCAGGAATGACAAAGTATAGACTCCAGCCAGCGCGGTAAGATGGCCCTGGGTGGCCAACAATACGGAAACATTGAGAATGAAAAAGAGGATAATGCTCCGGTAATGAGCGCCGCGCGAATTAGTTTTCAACAAAAACTGCGGTAGACATCTATCCAAAACCATACGGTGAATAAGACCGGCAACTCCCACGAAAGAGGTGAGCACCGCCCCGCTCAACACCAGCGTCGCGTCCACGGCGATAGCGAAACCCAGCCAGTTTCCAGCGGCAATGTCACCCACGTGAGACAGAAGAGTCTCCTTGTTGGAGCTGATTTGGGCAATCGGCATCAATCCGAGCGCCAAAACGGCGATCAACGGATTGAATACAGTGACGGCTATCCACATGTTTTTTAATGTTTTCGCGAATACACCCTCCACCTGTTCCTCGACAAAGTTGGCCGAGCTTTCAAACCCGGAAATTCCCAGCATTGCGGCTGAAAAGCCAAAGAACAGTGCAATCGCAATAGAATCTTCGTGGGGAGCATTCCAGTTGTTCAAAAACACCTGCGGGCCATGTTGCAGTAAATAGAGGGCTCCGAACACAAGCAGAA
>CAXXIN010000012.1:0-148329 GCA_963665275.2 Negativicutes bacterium | reverse complement strand
GGAAAGGACCTGTGGAAAAATGACAGTGACTGCGAACCTGCTGCAATGGCCCGAAGCTCCAGGGACTGCGGAAGTAACCGATACTCTGTTCCGGCGAGGTGGAGTGCGGATAGAGAGAATTCTTTCAACGGGGCAGGTTTCGCCAGCTGATTTTTGGTATGACCAGACCGAGGATGAATGGGTGTCGGTGTTGCAGGGGAGTGCCGCTTTGCAGTGGGATGATGGCGCCATCACAGAACTGGCGGCAGGGGATTGGATTCTGATTCCGGCTCACAAAAAACATCGGGTGGAGCGTACTTCGAGTGCGCCCCCCTGCATCTGGCTGGTGATGTTTTTACCGCCGGCTTAAAAATGGATTTTAGGCCTTGTGAATAAAAAAGCCTTGCTTTTTTGTAGGGTATGTGGTAAATTTTCTAACATAAAGCGAAATAATGTGGAAAAAATAGTGCGATTTCAGTAAAAAATCATAAAATGCTCGAAGAACGAATGGCAAAGAGGCCTATTCTTCCCTTGTGGATGAGTAGGCCTCTTTTTATTTATAAAATTAAGATGTGAAAGAGGGAAGTTGTGATGAAAAACCTGAAGAAATCTTTGGTGTTGTTGCTCGGTCTGCTGGTGCTGGCGTTGGCTGCGGCAGGATGCGGCGGAACTCCGGCGAAGTCGGATGCTAAACCGGAAGCCAAGCCTGCTGCGGTGAGTCGGATCGACCAGATCAAAAAGAATGGGAAACTGATTTTGGCCACAGGCAACTACCGCCCATTCGAATATCATGATGAAAAAACCAACAAGATTATTGGCTATGACATTGACGTGGCAGAAGCTATCGCGAAGAAAATCGGTGTTCCCTTGGAAGTGACGGAAATGCAGTTCACTGGTCTGATCCCCTCCTTGCAGAACGGACAGGCCGATCTGGTCATCGCTGCAATGTACATCACACCGGCGCGCAAGGAAGTAGTTGACTTCGCCGACCCTTACATGGATACCGGCATGGTTGTCGCGGTGCGCAAAGACGACACCGCCATCAAAGGTCCGAACGATCTGAACGGTAAGGTAGTTGGCGTTAAAACCGGCGCCACCAGTGAAAAAGTCGCCCAGGATATGAACGAAAAAGGCGCCAAGATCACCATCAAGAGCTACAAGGAAACGGTCGACTACCTGCTGGATCTGCAAAACGGCCGTCTGGACGCAGCCATCAACGATCTGCTCAACCAGCTGGAATATAACAAAGTCAACCCGACTGTCAAAATCGTCGGCGACCCATTCACCAAGGCGCAGCTCGGCATCGCAGTGAAAAAAGGCGATAAGGAACTCGTAGATCTGGTGAATACTGTGCTGAAAGAGCTGAAACAAAACGGCGAAGCGGAAAAAATGTATAAGAAGTGGTTGATCGGCACAAAATAACTACAGGCGGGAGAGGGCAGTAGTATGAATCTCGATTATTCGATTGTCATCACTAAGATTCCCATATTGCTTGAAGGGTGCTGGGTCACCCTTCAAATCTCCTTCTTCGCGCTTCTGTTGGGAATGGTGTTCGGCATAGCGGGTGCGCTGTGCCGAATTTCTTCCAACAGGGTTTTGAACAAGGTCGCGTTTATGTATGTGTGGGTGATCCGGGGAACCCCCGTCATGGTTCAATTGTTTATCCTGTACTTCGGGTTGCCGCAGCTGGGCATCAAGTTGCCGAGCATGGTGGCAGGTGTGTTGGGACTTGCGATCAACACCGGCGCCTATATCACAGAGATCATTCGGGGCGGAATTCAGGCGGTGGATAAGGGACAGATGGAGGCAGCCATATCTGTTGGCATGAATTACAGGCAAGCCATGACGCGAATCATTGGACCGCAAGCAGCCAAGATTTGTATTCCTCCACTTGTAAATCAATTCATCATGACTTTGAAAAATTCATCCATTGCTTCGTTGGTAACAATTACTGAGCTGTTCCGGACCGGCGAGCAGATTATTTATACAACGTTCCGCAGTTTTGAGGTTTATACGGCGGTGGCGGTTCTCTATCTGCTCATGAACTCCGTGTTCATGGTAATCGCCGACAGGCTGGAAAGGAAGATGGCGAGACAATGAGCTGCATCGTGGAGATGAAGAATGTCTATAAATCCTTCGGAACGCTGGAGGTGTTGAAGGATTTCAACCTGCAGCTGGCAGAAGGAGAAAAGGTCGTCATTATCGGGCCGAGCGGCTCCGGCAAGAGTACGGTGCTGCGCTGCATCAACCGCCTCGAGACGATCCAGGGTGGCCAAATATTCTTTGAGGGGCAGGAAGTTGATGCCAAAGCTGACCTTTGCGCTTTGCGGACACATATCGGCATGGTGTTTCAACGGTTCAACCTATTTCCGCACAAAACGGTTCTTGAAAACATCATTGAAGCGCCGATGATCGTGAAAGGAATGTTGCGACCAGATGCCGAAAGAATAGCAGAAGATTTATTGGACCGGGTCGGGCTGGCGGATAAACGGGACAGTTATCCGCGGGAGCTCTCCGGCGGCCAGCAGCAGCGGGTTGCGATAGCCCGGGCCTTGGCGATGAATCCGAAAATCATGCTGTTTGATGAGCCCACTTCCGCGTTGGATCCCGAACTGGTGGGTGAAGTCCTGGTGGTTATGAAGAACTTGGCTCAGGAAGGCATGACAATGGTGGTCGTGACCCACGAGATGGCGTTTGCCCGTGAAGTGGCCGACCGGGTCATCTTCATGGACCAGGGATTGATCGTCGAGGCGGGAACGCCGGCGCAAATCTTCGAGTCTCCTGAGCAGGAGCGCACTCAGCTGTTTTTAAAACGGATTCGGCACTAACGAAGGAAAGGGGTGGCGGTTTGAGTTTTGTGACAGGGCTTCGCTGCATTCACTGCGGGAAGCATTACGCTGCGAAAGATGTGGACTATTATTGCCCGGATTGCGGCTATGAAGACGGAATTCTGGATGTTGAATATGATTATGACGCCGTGTCTACAGTGATGAACGCAGCGACGCTGAAAGAAAGCGGCGTTTTTTCGATGTGGCGCTATCTGCCGCTGCTGCCGGTGGAGGATACTTCGAAGATTCAGCACCTGCAGGTCGGTTGGACGCCACTATACGATGCTGAACTTCTGGCAACGGAACTCGGGGTGGCGCGTCTGTTCGTAAAAGATGAGGGGCGCAATCCGACGGCCTCGTTCAAAGACCGCGCCAGCGCCATGGGTGTCGTCAAGGCTCTGGAAAAGGGAGCAACCAGTATTACCTGCGCATCCACAGGCAACGCGGCATCCTCGTTGGCGGGGTTCGCGGCTGCAGCTGGATTGCCGGCGACGATTTTCGTGCCGGAACGGGCGCCGCAGGCAAAAGTGGCGCAACTGCTGGTTTTTGGCGCGCGTGTTTTCGCTGTTAAAGGCACGTATGACCAGGCGTGGGAACTCTGCATGGAGGCGGCGGCCGAGTTCGGCTGGTACAATCGCAACTGCGCCATCAATCCCTATCTGATCGAAGGGAAAAAGACGGTTGCCATCGAGTTGGTGGATCAACTGTTGCTGCAGTATAATGGAGTCATGCCAGACTGGGTCGTGGTGTCGGTCGGTGACGGCTGCACCGTGGGTGGAGTCTGGAAAGGCCTCGTGGAGATGCACAAACTGGGCTTCCTACCGCGTTTGCCGAAGGTTCTGGGAGTTCAGGCGGAAGGATGTAAACCATTCTTGACTGCGTGGGAAAATAATACACCCCTGCAGCCGACGGATGCCGATACAATCGCCGACTCCATCGCGGTCGGGCATCCCCGCAATTTCCAGAAAGGGATGAAGGCAATCGTCGAGTCAGGTGGCGCGTTTATCAGTGTGACGGATGAAGAGATCCTCTGGTCGATCCGGACGCTGGCCCGCAAGGCGGCGGTGTTCGGTGAACCAGCGGGTGTGGCTGGCGTGGCTGGTGTGAAAAAGGCTGTTAAACAGGGAATCATTGGTGCGGAGGAAACGGTGGCGCTACTGATCACCGGCAACGGATTGAAAGATATCCAATCGGCCATCAAGGCAGCCGGCGCTCCGACCTACATCGAACCGAAGCTGGCAGCCGTCAAAGCAGAAATAGGCGGGTGAACAGATGGCAAAGATATTGATTCAAGGGGCGTCCATTGCGGACGGAACCGGTAAAAGATCTTTTGTCGCCGATGTTGCGATCATCGGCGACTTTATTGCTGAAATAGGCCGGATTCCGGCTGCGTCCGGGAGCTTCACCGAAATCATCGATGCCAGGGGATTGACGCTGGCGCCTGGATTCATCGACATGCACAGTCATTCAGATTTATTGCAGATGGTGAAGCCCGAAGCTTCACCCAAAATCCGCCAGGGCATAACAACGGAACTGCTCGGACAAGATGGGTTGGGGTTAGCGCCGCTGACCGAAGGACAAATAGACCCTTATCGCCGCCATGTCTCCGGCTTGCTGGGCGATCCGGATTTGGACTGGTCCTGGCGTAGTTTTGCAGATTATCTTCGACAGCTGGAATCCTGCGGTACGGCGACCAACCTGGCAGTGCTGCTGAGTCATGGACCCTTGCGCCTGGCTGTGTCCGGTATGGAAGAACGGCCGGCGACGTCGGCGGAGATCTCCCGAATGTGCGAATTGGCGGCGGATAGTTTTGCCGCCGGTGCTTTCGGTTTGTCTACGGGGCTTATCTATCCACCCTGTCTGTTCGCCGACACGGCCGAGTTGACGGCGTTGACGGCCGAAACGGCGAAAGCCGCCGGAATCTTCGTTGTTCATGTTCGGAATGAGCGGGGACTGGTGGTGGAGTCCATCGGGGAAATCTTTGACTTGGCCCGTAAGACCGGCGTGATTCCGCATATCTCTCATCTCAAAGTCATCGGCAAGGAAAATTGGGGCACATCAGACCGCCTGCTGGCGCTTTTTGACGCGGCAGTCGCCGAAGGACTCGACGCGTCGTTCGATCAATATCCATATCCTGCAGGGAGCACCATGCTGAGCATCTTGATCCCGCCGCATGCCCATGCAGGAGGTTCGGAACGCCTGCTGGAGCGTCTGCGGGATCCCGCCATGCGTGAACGGTTGGCGCAGGAAATGCGGGAAGGATTGCCGGACTGGGAGAATATCGCTACGGCGGCCGGTTGGGACGGCGTATTCGTGACCGGGATTGCCGGCGGACCGAACCAAAGGTGGGAAGGGAAGTCTCTGACTGATATTGGCGCCGCGTGGGGGACCTCGCCGCAGGAAGTGGTGTTCGAACTATTGCTGCAGGAGAAGCTGCAGGTTTCCATGGTGAACTTCAGTATGTCGGAGGCTGATGTCGCCAACATTTTGAAACACGAACGGGGCATGTTGGGGACGGACGGACTACTGCTGGGCAAGCCGCATCCGCGGGCCTATGCCTCCACAGCCCGTATTCTGGCGAAATATGTCAGGGAAGAGAAGGTGCTGTCTTTGGAACAGGCAGTCGCCCGAATGACAGGTCGTCCGGCGCGCCGCCTGGGACTGACGGATCGCGGGTTCATCGCACTCGGCGCCAAAGCCGATTTGGTTTTGTTTGACGCGGCGCAGATTTCGGAAGGTAACTCCTTCGTCGATCCCTGCCATCATCCGGAAGGAATCGAATACGTGTTCGTCAATGGTGTGGCGGCGGTGGCCAAAGGAACTGAAACCGGCGCGCTCCGCGGACGGATACTGCGAAAAGGGGGAAAATAAATGGGAAAAGCAGGCTTGATGCCCCCGGTGGCGGCCATTGACGAAGCGGGACTACTGGGATTGTGTCAACGGATGATCAGTTTGCAGAGCTATACCGGCGACGAAGGACGATTGGCGAGAGAACTGCAGGGGACTATGGTAAAATTGGGATATGACCGGGCCTGGATCGATGCGTTCGGCAACGTGGTGGGCGAAATCAGGGGAACCCTGCCCGGTCCGTCGATTCTATTCGACGGACACATCGACACGGTGGACGTGAGCGACGGACCAGACTGGACCGTACCGCCGTTCGGAGGAACAGTCCGGGAAGGGCGCATTTATGGACGAGGCGCCAGCGATATGAAGTGTGCGCTGGCAGCGATGATTTTCGGGGCGGCTGCTCTGACTTCCTGCCGCGAAAAAATGGCGGGGTCCGTCTACGTTTCAGGCACGGTTTGTGAAGAAACGTTTGAAGGACTGGGCCTGTCGAAAGTCGTTGAAGCGATCACACCTGATTTTGTCGTGATCGGTGAAGCGTCTGCTTTGAACCTGAAGCGGGGCCAGCGGGGCCGCGCGGAAATCGTCGTGACGACAACCGGCAAAGCGGCGCATTCGTCTAATCCCGAAGTAGGCAAAAACTCCGTATACATGATGCTGGAACTGGTCAAGTTGATCCGGCAGTTGCCGGTGTCCCGCGAAGAGTTTTTGGGTGATGGGATCTTGGAACTGACGGACATTATGTCTTCCCCCTACCCCGGCGCCTCGGTCGTACCCCACAAATGCAGGGTCACCTTTGACCGGCGGCTGTTGGTGGGCGAGACGGAGGAAGCCGTGTTGGCGCCGTTGCGGCAGTGTGTGCAGCAACTGAAGGTGCTCGATCCCCAGTTTGAGGCGGATATCCAGATTGCGACAGCCAGCCAGACCTGCCATACGGGTGAAGTCATGGGCGGCAAGCGTTTCTTCCCGGCCTGGGTTCTGCCAGAGGAACATCCTTTGGTGGCAGGATCGCTATCCGCAGTTCGTCAGACGGGGATGGATCCAGCAGTGACGAAATATAGCTTCTGCACCAACGGCAGTTACTCCGCCGGCATTGCAGGCATTCCGACCATCGGTTTCGGTCCGGGGGCGGAAGATGGAGCCCATGTCGTTGACGAGAGTATTGAGATTGCGCAGGTGAATGCGGCGGCCATCGGTTATCAGGCCATCGCGGCAAAATTTCTGTGCAAATAAAATAGAGTTTTATTGAAAAAATTGGAGGGAATATCAAATGAGCAAGGTTCCATTTGGGCCAACGTACGATGAAATGCTGCACCCGGAGAAAATCGCCCCGGCAGTGCGGGAAAAAGCCCTGAAAAAATTGCATGAAGATGAACTGGATCCACTCAATCTGTTCAATATTACCTGGAAAGACGCCGATAATCAGGTGCGCAAGATCGTCCTGCCTCCAGCCCTTACCGGCGTAGACGCCAACATCGTCGTGTTGCTCGGCTGTGGATTTCCATCCGGGTCGCACAAAGTGGGTCCGGCTTACAGTACTCTGATCGAAGGATTGGTGGATGGCGAAATCACGCCGGAACACACGATCCTCGGCCCTTCCACCGGCAATTTCGGCATTGGCACCGCCTATATTTCCAATTTGCTTGGGCTGAAAGCGGTTGTCATCATGCCTGACAACATGAGTAAGGAACGTTATGAGCGGATTCAAAAATACGGCGGTGAGCTTGAATTGACGCCGGGCTCCGAGTCGGATGTCATCCTGACGCTTGAACGCACCCATGAGATGATGAAGAACCCGAAAAACAAGGCGCTGGCCCAGTTCGAACTGATGGCCAACTATCGTTTTCATCGTCATGTGACTGGCGGAAGCGCCATCGAAGCGGTGCAAGGCATCGGCAACGGCCGGATCGCCGGCTTCACTTCGGCCCCGGGATCGGCGGGGACTCTCGCAGCAGGCGACCAGATCAAAGCGGCGTTCCCTGAAGCCAAAGTGGCGGCGCTGGAACCTTACGAATGCTCGACGCTGGCGAACGGCGGACGTGGTCAGCATCGCATCGAAGGGATCGGCGACAAGATGTGCACCTTGATCCATAATGTGCTGACGACGGACTTCCTGATCCTGATTGAAGACGAAGAAACCGTGCAGGGTCTCAAAGTTTTCCATGACGGCACCGAGCTATTGCTGAAGATGGGCGTTGATCCAGCGCTGGCTAAGATTTTGACTTATGCGATTGGCCCCTCGGGAATCTGCAATATCATCGGTGCGATCAAGCTGGCGAAGCATATGCGCTTCGGTCCCGGCGACAACGTGGTGACTGTTGCGACGGACGGTTTCGATCGTTACGATTCGGTGTTGGAAGACCTGAACAAGCGTTATCTGGAGTTGACCGACACGGTGCTGAACCGCTGGACGAAGGATATCTTCATCGACGCCACCGAGGAACATGTGTATGATGTGCGCCGCGCCGCAGCCAAAGAGCGCCTGTTTCAGCAAAAAGAATCGGACTGGCTGAAATTCGGCTACAGTCAGGAATATTTGGACAGTATGAAGGACCAAGCTTTCTGGGACGCCGAATATGCCAAAGTTGAGGCTTATAACGTCAAAATTGCCGCGCAGCGGAGCAAATAGAAAAATTTTTTCGTTATCAGAATAGTCAAGAGAAATTTAAATGACAAAGCAAAAGGCGCGCCGAAATTCAGCGCGTCTTTTTATATTTATAAACAGGGATTATGATTTTCATACTCGAATTATTGTTATTAAAACAAATGGCAATTTTATCAAGGACGATCCATGTTGGCCCGGTTTTCTTGTCAACAGAAGAGGGGAGTTGTACGCCATGTTCAAAAAATCGTTTGGTATTTTGCAACAGGTCGGGAAAGCGTTGATGCTTCCGGTGGCCCTTCTCCCGGCGGCAGGCATACTGCTTGCTTTCGGCAATGCGTTTCAAAATCCGGCTGCAATCGAATTGATTCCGGCGATGGGAAACCCGGTTTTCCAGTCGGTGGCCAAAGTAATTGAGCAAGCAGGCGGCGTTTTGTTTGCTAATCTTCCCCTATTGTTCACAGTCGGCGTGGCAGTCGGAATGTCTGGCGGTGAAGGCGTGGCCGGCTTGGCTGCCATCGTGGGATTTTTGGTAATGAATGTGACGATGGGAGCTGTGGCAGGAGTCACGCCGGAGTTGCTGACAGTGAAAAATCCAGCCTATACGAGTGTGCTGGGAATTCCTACTTTGCAAACCGGCGTTTTTGGCGGGATTATTGTCGGCATATTTGCATCTGTAGTTTATCGCCGATACTTTAACATGGTGCTTCCAACCTATCTCAGCTTCTTTGCCGGCAAGCGGTTTGTACCGATTGTCAGTGCTTCCGGCGCTGTATTGCTGGGAGTGCTGATGGTTTTTGTCTGGCCGCCGGTGCAAAACGCACTCAACTATTTTTCCCATAACATGATTGACGCCAACCGGACTGTAGCCGCTTTCGTTTTTGGAGTGGTGGAGCGGTCGCTGATTCCGTTCGGATTACACCATATTTTCTACAATCCTTTTTGGTATCAATTCGGAGAATATGTGAACAAAGCTGGAGCTGTTGTGCGTGGCGACCAGAGCATTTTTTTCGCACAGTTGAAAGATGGGGTCCCTTTTACCGCCGGAACATTTATGACCGGCAAATTCCCTTTTATGATGTTTGGATTGCCAGCCGCCGCACTGGCGATTTATCATGAAGCTCGGCCGGAAAAACGGCTATTGGTAGCTGGTATCATGGGCTCGGCTGCGTTGACATCGTTTTTGACCGGCATCACCGAGCCTATCGAGTTTTCTTTCTTATTTGTCGCGCCGATATTGTTCGCCATTCACTGCCTGTTTGCCGGACTCTCTTTTATGACGATGCAGCTGCTGGATGTTAAAATCGGTATGACGTTTTCCGGCGGCGTGATCGACTTCATTTTGTTCGGAGTGATTCCCAACCGCTCCGCCTGGTGGCTGGTTATTCCAGTAGGCCTGGTTTTTTCCGTCATCTATTATTTTGGGTTTCGCTGGACCATTCGACACTGGGATTTGAAGACTCCAGGGCGCGAAACGGAAGAAGAAGGCGTTGGGCCTGCACAGACGGAGTCGGGTGGATTGGCCGGAGAAATCCTGAAGGCGCTCGGAGGCAAGGGGAATCTCACGGACCTGGATGCCTGTATTACCCGACTACGAGTCAGCGTGAAAAACGTGGGGAATGTAGACCAAAAACGCTTGAAACAGTTGGGAGCGGCGGGGACGATGGTAGTGGGGGACAATTTGCAGATCGTATTCGGCCCCAAATCCGATCAACTGAAGACGCAGATGCAGAACATCATCAATGGTGTCGAGTCTGAAGCCGCCCCTCTGCCGGATCTCAAATCGGTTGATGAGAAAGTAATCACCGTGGATGGAAAGGATGTAAATATGTACAAAGAGTTTTTAGCGCCAATTGAAGGAAGATTGGTGGATTTGGCGCATGTGCCTGACAACGTGTTCGCCCAGAAAATCATGGGAGATGGGTTTGCGATTGATCCGTCTAACGGCGAGATTACCTCTCCGGTCAATGGGACGGTTACCAGTTTTATGGCTGATACCCGCCATGCGGTCGGCATTACGGCTGATAATGGAATGGAAGTTTTGATCCATATTGGACTTGATACTGTCAAACTAGGGGGAGAAGGCTTCACTGGCTTGGTTGGACAGGATGATATAGTCAAGGCCGGCCAGCCCTTGCTAAAGGTCGATTTGGAGCTTATCCGCGACAAAGTGCCTTCGTTGATTTCACCAATTATTTTTACCAATTTGCCGGAAGGAGTGTCGGTGACGGTAGAAGAAGGACGCTGGATAAAACGAGGCGACACAGGATTTTTCACCATTGGGTAAAGGTCCCATGCTGTATGGCTGAAAATATATAATGATGGACAACAAATCGGTGTGAAAGGGGAAAGATCATGGTTCAACGAGAAATTGCAGTTACGAATCCTACTGGTTTCCATGCCCGTCCTGCAGCGCTGCTGGTAGCTCAGGCGGCAAAAAGCAAATCGAAAGTGACAATTTTGTTTAATGGCAAGACGATCAATGCCAAAAGCATACTGAATGTGCTGGGTGGCGGCATTCGCCAAGGGTCGCAGATTGTGGTGGCTGTTGAAGGGGAAGATGAACAAACGACGTTGGAAGCTTTGTGCCACTTGATCGAAACCTTGCCGGAATAAGAAAAGAGGGTGAGCGGATGTTGTTTCATGGAATTGGAGCGGCGCCAGGCCTCGCTGTTGCAAAAAGCCTTGTAATCCGACCGTTGCCCAATCTCACATCGGCCAATCGGTCGATTGAACGCGCTCAGATCGACGCGGAACTGGGACGTTTCAAGCAAGCGGTGGAACATGCGGGGGGGCAGTTGGAAGCCATTATAGTGCGGGCTCGCAAGGCTGGGGATGAGACTAAGGCTGACATTGTTGAGGCGCAGAGCCTTATGTTGACTGACCCGACGCTGGAGGATGGGGTGCGGGAAAAAATATCCACGCAGCTTTATTCGGCTGTTCGTGCTGTGGAGGAAACCATTGCGGAGCAAGCGGATATCATGGCGGGACTGGATGATCCCTATCTACGGGAGCGGGGGTCTGACGTCAAAGATATCGGCTCTCGGTTGGCGTCGATTTTACTGGGCGTTCAGGAACAAGACTTGTCGATGTTGCCGGAAGAAGTGATTTTGGTTGGACAGGAAATCACTACGTCGCAAATGGCCTCGCTCGATGTGTCCAAGGTGAAGGGGATCGTTGCCGAGATGGGTGGAAAAACGTCCCATACCGCAATTTTGGCCAATAATATGGGGATTCCTGCTGTGCTGGGATGCCTGGGAATTTTGGACGCAATCGGCGCTGGAGAGTTAGTGGGCGTGGATGGCGATGCAGGAAACGTGGAGACGCAGATCGATTCCTGGCGTCTTGCCGAGATAAACGGCGACGTTGCCCGGCGAAAGTCGATCGAGGAGTCGTTGAATGAACTCGTCGACAAGCCGACTCGAACCCGCGACGGGGTTGCCGTGGAACTTGCAGCGAATATTATGGACCCGGAAGGTGCGGCAAAAGCGGCGGAATTGGGTGCGGACGGCATCGGCCTGTATCGTACGGAGTTTTTGTTCATGGACAGAAGCGCTGCGCCAATGGAAGACGAACAGTACGAGGCATACGCCAAAGTTCTCAAGCGCATGCAGGGGAAACCAGTGATCATACGAACTCTGGATATTGGCGGGGACAAGAAAATTGCCTATCTGAATCTGCCCAAGGAAGAAAATCCTTTTCTCGGCTATCGGGCAATCCGGATTTGCCTGCAGGAAAAAGCCCTGTTCATGACGCAGTTGCGGGCGATTCTGCGAGCGGGAGTTCATGGCCGGGCGCTTATCATGTATCCGATGATTGCTTCGTTGGAAGAAGTTCGGGCGGCGAATCAAATTTTACAGGAAGCGAAGGAATCCTTGCGGATCGAAGGGCTACCTTTTGACGATGATTTGCAGGCCGGTATCATGGTGGAAATTCCCTCGGCGGCGGTGATGGCGGACCTGTTGATTTTGGAAACAGCTTTTTTCAGCATTGGCAGTAATGATCTTACCCAGTACACTTTGGCGGTAGACCGGATGAATGAGAAAATCAGCAAGCTTTACAATCCTTTTCAACCGGGTGTACTGCGACTGATTCGGACAGTTATTGAAACCGCGAACCAGGCCGGCGGCGGAAAATTTGCCGGGATGTGCGGCGAGATGGCGTCCGATCCGGTAGCAACGCTCTTGTTATTGGGGCTGGGCCTGACGGAATTCAGCGTGAATCCGTCGGCATTGCTAAAAATCAAAAAAATCATTACGTCGGTAGACATGGCTTATGCGAGGGAAGTTGCAGCCAAAGCAATGCAACTGTCGACCGCTGATGAAATTGTTTCGTATCTGAGTGCAGCGATACCAAAAGAACTGCAGGATTACTTGTAGCTTTTCCCTGTCTGTAGAGAATCTCTACTTCTCGTTGTGGAAAATGTGGATAAGTCTGTGGATAACTATGTGAATAGACTGTTGAATTCGCAATGTTGCTTGCAACGCAAAAATAGATTGGTAATATTCGCCAATCTATTTTTGCGTTGTTGTCGTATAATAGAGGGAACAAAAAGATGTGACAGGGGAGGTAACGGGATAAACATGTTGACCGAAGCAAAGATTCGTAGTGAAGCGGATCAGGCCAGTTACCTCAAGGGCTGCGATTATTATGCCGATGGATATGTCAAAACTGTATATCTGCGCGGCAATGGGATTTTTGAAGCAGAAGTTCGCGGGAGTCAATTGTATTATGTTGAACTGAAAATTGATGAAAGCGGCGATGTCCATGATCAGCTCTGCAGTTGCCCGGCATTTGAAAAGTATGAAGGGGCTTGCAAGCATATTGTGGCGGTGTTGAAATCCATTCAATATGATTGGCATAAATATTTTCATTTGGCATCGGGGGCGGAACCTGCCGCTAAATTGCTTCCGGATTTAAAACCTGTAGTTGGATACAGGGGAGCTTCGGAAGCGACAAGGCGGATGTTGTCGTTTTTTCGTGCGGTTCCTGCCGCATCTTCCCGTCCTGTTGCGATGCAACCGGTTAGCATTGAGCCGACCTTTTGGTTTGTGCGGAATCGTTTCAACTTCTTGGACGGTGAGAGTTGGCTGGAGTTTTCGATCGGATCTGAGCGGCAATACGTTGTTAAGAATATTCCCGAGTTTCTGCAAGCTTGGGCTGGTAATACCGAGCTTGTTTTCGGCAAGCAATTTACATTGAAGTCGGCAACTGCAGAGCTGGACGACACATCGCGCGGGTTGATCAAGCTTCTAACCCGTGTCTACGACGAAGAACAGGAGCGGCAGAGGTGGAATTATTCATCCAGCGCCAATGGCTCGGTCTTTGACGCAGGCCGCCGTTTTCGTCTTACCCGGGCGACTCTTGATGAGTTTTTTCAACTTTACATGGATAAATCGGTTGCGGTTTCATTGGAGCGTCAAACGCCCCGTTTGACTTTGGTCTGCGCCGGGCGGCCGCCGATTCGGTTTAAAATTGACGCCGAAGAGCAGGGTCTAAGCTTGAGTCATGAATGGAACGAAGCGGAATTTTTTCCGTTGGACACCGGTCTGCGTTATTTTTTACATCAACAGACCATTTATCATGTTGATGCTGATTTTGCTACATCGATGGCTCCGTTGATGCAATGTTTTGTCGAGAATAAATTTCATTCTATTCAATTGCCACCTTCGTTGGTCTCTGATTTCGCTTCCAATGTGATCCCGGCGTTGGAATCTGTCGGGACGCTGGAAATTGGCAAACAAGCGGAACAACGTTTGTTTTGGGAGCAGTTGGAGAAAAAAGTTTACCTGGATCGTCACGGGGCGGGGATGAGCGCCCGGATAGAATTCTGCTATGGAGAAACTGTGATTAACCCGGCGTTGCAAGGAGCGCGCGAGATTGTCGATCTCGATGGCAAATATCTAGTGCGGGATGCAAAAGCTGAAATGAGCTTGTTGCAGATATTTTTGGCTTATCGATTTGTGGCAGGCGGAGAATCTCTGGTTTTGCCGGACGAAGACGCGGCTTACGACTTTCTGCTGGAGGGTTTGCCGGTCTTGTGTGAGACCGCTGAGGTTTTTTCCTCAGACGACTTCTCGTCTCTGCGCATCAATCGACGAGCGCGAGTCAAGATCGGCGTTCGTTTGACAGAGGACTTCGACTGGCTGGAAGTGGCTCTTGACTGCGAGGACATGGATCAGTCGGATTTGTTATCTTTGCTGGAATCTTATCAAGTGAAGAAACGGTATCATCGGTTGAAGGACGGCAGTTTCGTACCGCTGGATTCGCCGGAATTTGCCGCCGCCGCACATTTGATCGGTGAACTGGGAATCAATGCTGCCGATATGTCGAAGCCGGTTATCAAGCTGCCCAAGTATCGGGCGTTGCTGATCGACAGCTTCATGAAGGAAAATGGCGAGTTGGTGGTAGAGCGCAGCAGCGCGGTGCGCCGCATGTTGCAGGATATCCGTGAACCGCAGGAGTCTGATGATGTTGTGCCGGAAGGGATTCAGGGCACTTTGCGGGATTATCAAAAAACGGGATTCAAGTGGCTGAAATCGTTGGCCCGTTATGGCATGGGGGGCGTGTTGGCCGATGACATGGGGCTGGGCAAGACGTTGCAGGTTTTGACTTTTCTGTTGTCGGAAAGCGCCGGACGGCCTTCTCTGGTTGTCGCGCCGACTTCGTTGGTGTACAACTGGCAGGACGAGGCGGCGAAGTTTACACCGGAGTTGCGGGTGCTGGTGGTGGCGGGTCAACCTGGCGAGCGACAGGCTGCCTTGGCCGAAATGGAGGCGGTGGATGTGATTATAACGTCCTATGGCCTTTTGAAACGAGATATAGAATTGTATGAACAAATGCCGATACGCTACTGTTTCCTGGATGAAGCGCAGAATGTTAAAAATCCGCAGACTCTCAGCGCGCAGGCTGTGAAACGGATTCAGGCGGATGCGTGTTTTGCTTTGACAGGCACACCGATTGAAAATTCGTTAACGGAATTGTGGTCGATTTTTGATTTTATCTTGCCGGGCTATTTCCATAGCCACTCATCGTATGTGAAGCGCTTTGAGGCGCCAATCATGAAAAAATCCGACGAAACGGCTCTCAAAGACTTGGGGCGGCTTATCCGGCCGTTTGTGCTGCGGCGGATGAAACAAACGGTTTTGCGGGAGCTGCCGGAAAAAATTGAGAGTCGGCTGACTGCGCCGATGTCGCAGGAGCAGGGAAAATTGTATACCGCGTGGTTGCTCTCGGCGCGGCAGGATTTCGAGCAGGAGATTGCGCTGCGCGGCTTTGATCAGAGCCGTATCAAGATATTGGCGATACTGACACGGCTTCGCCAGCTTTGCTGCCACCCATCACTGTTTATCGACAATTACACGGGAGGCAGCGGTAAGCTGGACTTGCTGACTGATATCGTCCGAGATGCTGTGGCGGCCAAGCACCGAATGCTGATTTTTTCGCAGTTTACCGGTATGCTGGCACTGATCAAACCAATTCTGGAGGAGCTGCGAGTGGGGTACCATTATTTGGACGGATCTACGGCGGCGCAAGAAAGAATTCATCTGGTCAATTTATTCAACCAGGGCGACCGGGAGGTTTTCCTAATTTCACTCAAAGCTGGCGGGGCTGGTCTCAACCTGACCGGCGCCGACATGGTCGTACATTGCGATCCCTGGTGGAACCCGGCGGTGGAAGACCAGGCTACCGACCGAGCCTACCGAATTGGCCAGAAGAATGTTGTGCAAGTTTTCAAACTGGTAGCCAAAGGAACAATCGAAGAAAAAATTCTGGTGATGCAGGAACGAAAAAGAGCGTTGATCGATGCGTTGATACAGCCGGGAGAGAACTTTATCGGCAAGATGACGGAAGCGGAGATTCGGGGCCTGTTCGAAGGTTAAGCTTTTCAGCTTTTTTTCAGAAACACCCTGTATAGTAAAGACAAATACAAATAAGGGGTGAACTTCATGTCAAAGAAAACAGATATGTTGATTGTCGGAACGTTAAGCGCCGCGCTGTTTACAGGTTTTACCGCATACAGTCATGTCGCAGGGAAGGGAAAAACTGCAGCTCTGCCCCCGCAGGCGTCAGCAGTCACTGCCAAGACCTCTGTGCCAGCTCCGACTAAGTTGACTCAGGGAACAGCGGATTCGCAAGTTGCGCCTCCGGCTGATCCGGCGCCGGCGAATGCCACGCGCACCAAAAACACCAAGACCAAGGCTTCCTGATCATGGACATGCCGCTCGCCTTCAAAGCCATGAATACGGATTTTCTGATCGATGGACTCCCGGAGGTGGCGGCAAACTTGCTACAGGAGCTCGTCCGGCAGGCGGAGTCCGCTTTCAGCCGGTTTGCGCCAGACAGTGAGATCAGCCGGATCAATCAGTCGACAGGCGAGTGGACTTCAGTTTCTCCGCTGACCTATGACCTTCTGAGAGATGCAGTCAATGCGTTTCAGGCTACGGAGGGCCTGTTCAATCCCTTTATGGGGCGAGAGGTGGCGGCTCTGGGTTATGACCGGAGTTTCGAAACCTTGCCGGCAGCACCGCATCTTGCCTTCGGCAAGCACGAGACGGCAGTACGGTCGATTTTGCCGGGAACGGTTGCCGCGACAGAGTTTTCTCTGAAGCAGCCTCCTCTGGAAATGGATTCGCACAAGCAGCAGGTGCGGCTTTCACAGTTTGCCGCTATTGATGTCGGTGGTATTGCCAAGGGCTGGACGGCGCAGCGGGCGGCGGACGGACTGATGGCAAAAGGAATCCGGAACGGGCTCGTCGATGCAGGCGGAGATGTTGTCGTATGGGGCAGGGAACCTGCACAGGGCGTATGGGGGATCGGGGTCGCCGATCCCCTGGAAAGCGGCGAAGACATCGCGGAATTTTGGATCGAGGGACTGACGGCGATCGCTACCAGCAGCGTGGTGAAACGTCGATGGCAAAATCCGGGACAAGCTCCCGCCCATCACATCCTCGATCCGAGGACCGGCGTCTCTGCTGCGTCCGACCTGTTGCAGGCTACGGTTATGGCCCGCGATCTGTCTATTGCGGAGCAATACGCCAAGTGTCTGTTGGTGCTTGGTTCTGCCGATGGAGTCCCCTGGCTTGAGGAACGACGGCCCGATCTGGCTTTCGTCGTGGTTCGCGTTGATGGAACGATCGTGCACAGTGACAATTTGAAAGTATATGCACAGGAATGGAAGGTGAGTCCCCGTGTCAAACAGGCTTAGTGAGCTTCTAACGGTTTTTTCTACAGGCGACATGGTTCGCGGCAGCGGAATGGCGGCTTATGTACTGCTGTTCCTCATTGTTTCCGGAGGTCTGATCCTCAGTCTGCAATGGGTCCCCGCCCGTCAGCGGGCGAATTTTTTGGCCTATCACCGGCTGATTTCGTTTTCGGCATTGGCTCTGTTGCTGCTTCACGGCTTAGCCTTTTTTATCGACAAATATGCATTCGTGTCCTGGATGGATGTGCTGATTCCCTTCTGGACCCAGCACAAAACTTTAGAAATCGCGACCGGGATCATCGCGCTCTATACGATGGCGGCGCTTGTGCTGACGTCCTACCGTTCCGTCATGAAAGCGATCGGCTATGAAAACTGGCGCGCTACCCACTATCTGGCGTTCCCCTGCTTTATACTTTCCTTCTATCATGGCGCAATGCTGAGCAAAAGCGGCAATATCCTGTTCCTGTCCTGGATTTATCCGGCTACGGCGAGTATCGTGAGTTCCCTCCTGTTGATGCGTGTATGGAAATTGGTTGAGAGGCGGCGCTCTGCGAATGAAAATTCTGCTGGCTGAAGATGATGCTCGTTTGGGACGCCTGATTGAACACATGCTCTCGGCGGAACATCACGAGGTGGACTGGGTGCTTCGCGGTGACGAAGCGTTGCATCGGGCCGTCGACGGGGTCTATGACGTGCTGGTGCTCGACTGGATGATGCCCGGACTGTCGGGAGTTGAGACGTGCCGACAACTGCGAGAACAGGGTTATTCACGGCCGATTTTGATGCTTACGGCCCGGGATGCTTTGGATGACCGGATTCAGGGACTGGACGCAGGTGCGGACGATTATTTGGTGAAACCCTTTGAATTTGGGGAACTGTTTGCGCGATTGAGGGCTTTGTTGCGCAGAGGAGACGCGCCGTTGCAGGAAGAGGTGATCGCGGTGGGGAATTGGATCCTGAACAGGAGCCGACGTACTTTTTACCGTGAGGACGTGGAAATCAACCTCAGCGCGCGGGAGTTTCAGCTGCTGGACTTGCTCGTGCAGAACCGCGGCAGGGTATTGCCCCGGGAAGTGTTGCTCGACCGGATCTGGGGTTTGGGCAGCGAAGTGTCCGACAACAGCCTGGACGCCTATGTTCGTCTGCTGCGCAAAAAACTCGATTGCCCCGGTGAGCCTCCGTTGATCAGCACGGTACGGGGTATCGGTTACAAGGTGGATGTCTGAAATGTTTAGCCGTATTCGCAACCGACTTGCTCTCCTATATACGATATTGACGGCGCTGGCGCTGGGAAGCTTTGCGCTGATTTTTTATTTTGGCCTGTCCACGCTGTTGATGAATGAACAAGAGCGCGATCTGAAACTGTTTTCAGCCCGGATTTCCCATGATGCGGCGGAACTTTTGAAAAACAACGACCGAAAACGCAGCGAGGGAGGGCGGGAAAAGAAAGCTCGGGGCTTCCTGGATTCGTCGTATGCGTTTTTTGTTGTGACGTCGCGCGGCGACATTGTTGGCGCTGACGGACAGGATCCTGCTTTGCGGCCACCGTTGGAATTCATGTCAGCGATGCCCCCTGAGAATGGGATGCTGATCAACACAACAGATATGGGGGATGGAGGGCGACTCCGTTTTTTGTGGACGTCGTTGCAATTGCGGGAGGACGAACGGTCACGCGGCCTGCTGATTGTCGGCAAAGATCTGTCGGCGTACGATCATTTCCTGTCTCGGTTGGCGCAGACCTTGTGGGGGTCGCTGGCTGGTTTTTTATTGCTGGCGGGCGCTGTCGGACATTTTGCCGCCGGCAGGGCGCTGGTTCCCATCCGTCGATCTTTTGAGGCCCAGAGGCAATTTGTCGCGGACGCTTCACATGAACTGAGAACGCCGTTAAGTGTGATTCAGGCCTCGCTGGACGTGGTGGAAAAGGAGGAACGGGAGCGAATGTCTTCCCTGTCCCGGCAGATCCTCGATGACCTGAAGGATGAAGTGCGTCGCATGGCCAGGCTCACCACGAACTTATTGACGTTGGCGCGGGCAGATGCGGGGGGGCTCGAACTGAATCGGGAACATTTCGACGCGGCTGAGGCGGCGGAGCATGTTTTTCGCACAATGCAGCCCTTGGCGGAAGCTAGGGGAGTGATCCTGGAGCTGTCGGGTGAGCGAAATCTTTTTATCCAGGCGGACAAAGACCGGATCGTCCAGCTCCTGATGATTTTGGCGGATAACGGAATCAAATTCACGCCGTCCGGCGGCCGGGTGACGATCCGGGTCGACCAGGAACGACCGAATTCCATTCTTTTGGAAGTGGCTGACACGGGAATGGGACTGTCGCCGGAAGATCGACAACGCGTTTTTGAACGATTTTATCGAGTGGATAAAGCCCGTTCCAGGGAAGAAGGCGGCGCCGGACTCGGCTTGTCCATTGCTGTCTGGATTGTCGATGCACATGGGGGAACAATTGAAGTGCAGGCTGCAGGCGGCGGCGGCAGCCTGTTTCGCGTTGTTTTGCCGACAAATAGTTGAGCAACAAATTTAATAATGCTGTCAAAGGATTGGCAGGACACGGCAACTCTGGCGTCGAATTTCTTTGGAATAACAGCGGAGTTCTCCTTACTGAATTTGGGCTGGGTTATAGGGAGGTTGACAGGATGACTGGCGAATGGGCCCTGAGAAAGTTTGTGGCGCCGGAATTCGTGTTCGGAGTTGGGGCGATTGACCTCGCGGGTCAGTATGCCAAAAACCTGGGCGCCAAAAAGGTCCTGTTGGTGACAGATCCAAGGGTCAGGAAAGCCGGATGGGTTTCCCATGTGACAGAGAGTCTTGACCGGGCTGAGCTTCCCTATGTGATATTTGAAGATGTGAGCGAAAATCCCAAGGCCGAGGAAGTTCGTGCGGGAGAGCGTTTTTATGAGGCGGCTGGCTGTAACGCGATCGTCGCAGTGGGCGGCGGCAGCCCGATGGACTGCGCCAAGGCGATTGGCATTGTGGCCAGCCACGGGCGTGACATTGAGGAATTTGAAGGGGTGGATCTGGTCGAATACCCGACTCCGCCGATTGTCTGTGTCCCGACAACAGCCGGCAGCGCCGCTGAGGTATCTCAATTCGTGATTATTGCAGACACCCGTCGTCGGACCAAAATGGCTATCGTCAGCAAAACGGTGGTGCCTGATGTTGCGCTGATCGATCCCCAGACCTTGACTACGTTGCCGCCTTATGGAGTTGCCTGTACCGGGATGGATGCCTTGACGCATGCCATTGAAGCGTATGTTTCGAGCGCCCATTCCCCCATTACCGACTTGCATGCACTGGAGGCGATTCGTCTGGTTGCCGCCAATTTGCCTGGTGCGGTCGCCCAGCCTTGGTTGCTTCAGTTTCAGGGGCCGATGATGTTGGCCAGTTTGAATGCAGGGTTAGCTTTTTCCAATGCGATTCTTGGCGCGGTCCATGCCTTGGCGCACAGCCTCGGCGGATATCTGGACCTGCCGCATGGCGAATGCAATGCGATTCTGCTGACAGCGGTCGTTGCTTTCAATTATCCCGGCTGCCCGGAACGCTATGACCGGATCGCGGAAGTCCTGGGAATCCCTTTGCAGGGTTGCGATGCAGGGAAACGTTCGCAACTGTTGGTCAAAAAGCTTTCCGAGCTGCGGGAAACCGTTGGAATTCTTCCCACTATCGGGCGGTTGGGTGTGAAAAAATCGGACATTCCAAGGCTCACCGAATTTGCCATGCGGGATGCCTGCATGGCGACGAATCCTATCCTCCTGAAAAAGCAGGATGTTGAGGCGATTTATGAAGCGGTTCTCTGACAAACAACCTGATTTTATCCGGGAAAAATTGATTGGGTTGGGCGAGAATTCGATCCGCAAAAACTATTATCCGGAGCTGCAGAAACGGTTGGAAGAACTGGAGACTTTCCGTAATTTGCTTGACAAGGTGAACGACGGAATCCTGACGGTTCGCTTGCCTTCCGGTGCCATTGTCGATGCCAATGAATCGGCATGCGGCGTCTTGGGCTTTTCTCGCAGCAAATTGCTCGAATCCAAGCTGACGGATTTGTTCCCTGTAGCCGGAGCGGTGCTGCAGCACCTGGAAGGGAGATCGGATAAGGCGGGGTTGCGGCAGGAGTTTTCAACGGAGTTCCGACGTCGGGATGGTTCACAGGTTCCGATTGAAGGTTCCATTGATGTGGTAGCGCTGGGCGAAACGATTTTTGCCGTAGTAATTTTGCGGGATGTCTCCGAACGCAAGCGGGCTGATGCCATGTTGCATCATGTGAGCACGCACGACTCATTGACGGGTCTCTATAACCGGGCATATCTGGAATACGAGTTTCAACGGCGACGCGATTCGCTATCGATGCCCTGTGCTCTGATTGCCTGTGATATCGACGGACTGCAGATGACCAATGAAACGCTGGGCCATGCATCTGGTGACCAGCGTCTCATTATGACGGCAGTACTTCTCAGCGAGCTGGTAGAAACGGGAGCGATATTAGCCCGGGTCGGGGGCGACGAATTTGCCCTCATCTGTCCGGGAACCGGACGTAAAGAGGCTGAGGGTATTTGTCGGCATTTGCGCGAGTCGGTGGAATCCTACAATTTGAGCAATAATGACAGCTTTCTCAGCCTGTCCGTTGGCCATGCGGTTGCTGAAAGCAAGCCGATAGAGCTGAATGTGCTGCTGCGGGACGCTGATCATCAGGTGCGCCGTGAAAAGCTGCTGCGCTCCCAAAGTACGCGCAGTGGTATCGTAAACACGGTCATGACCTTGCTGGAAGCGAGAGATTTTATAACGGAAGGACATGCGGAGCGGTTGGAAGTATGGGTTGGCGGTCTGGCGGAAAAGATCGGATTTGGTTCCAGCCAACAGGGAGCCATGAAGCTGTTCGCGAAGTTTCATGATATCGGGAAGGTTGGCGTCAGTGATGCTATTTTGTTCAAACCGGGTGCGTTGAATGAAGCGGAAAGGGAAGAGATGAAACGGCACAGCGAAATCGGCTATCGAATCGCGTTGTCGTCGGTGGATCTGCTGCATATCGCAGAATGGATTTTGCGTCATCATGAATGGTGGGATGGCAGCGGTTATCCGATTGGACTCGCAGGTGAGGACATTCCGTTGGAATGCCGTATTCTATCGATTGCGGATGCTTATGACGCCATGACGAGCGACCGTCCTTACCGCAAGGCGATGCCGATCAATAACGCGCTTCAGGAGCTGAAAAAATGTTCCGGCAAACAATTTGATCCGGCTTTGGTGGACGTCTTCTGCGAATTTCTGCAGCAAAAGGAGCATTTGGTTGAGTGAAAAAACGATTGGACAAAGGACAGTGAGAAAATGAGGCTCATTACTGGTGTTTTGTTAATGTTGTTTACCTTTTCATGGACTTCAGCCGTCTCGGCGGGAACCTTGGCTGAATATATGGAGGCGAAAAGAATCTATTCGGCGGCAGCCGCTTGTATGGCTTCTTACAGCAACCGCATCGGCGGTATTGCTGTGACGGCATTCGAGCAGGAAGGCTGGAAAGTGGAGCCGAAGAAATTGGTTGGCGAAAAGGCTGACGCCAGATATCTGTTGGCCTGGAACCCGAATTCCGAGCAGGATCGCGACGTTTATTTGCTGGCAATCGGCGGAACCGAGAGTGTCAGGGATGCGAAAGTCGATCTCAGAACCAAGAAGGTTTATTTTGCCGGTTCGACGCTTGATGAATTTGCAGCTAATGCGGCGCGAGCCGATTTGCCGTCGGATGTGCCGCGAGTACATGAAGGATTCAACCAGGCTGCGCAGCTGTTATTGTCAGCTGGAACGGTGCTCGCCAATGACAGTCAGGCCGGCACTGAGCGGTCGATTTCCAATATTTTGCGGGAAGATCATAACGACAAGATCTATCTGGTGGGACATAGCATGGGAGGCGCCGTTGCGACACTGCTTGCGGCCCGGCTAATTGATATGGGCGTTAAGGCCAGCCAGATTGAAGTCATCAATTTTGGTGCGCCGTCGGTTGGCAATGAAGCTTTCGTGCAAAAATATGATGGAAAGTTCGCCCAAACGCGGATCGTAGCGGACGGGGACCCAGTTCCGTTCGCCCTGCGGCGGGTCTATGGCGGATATCGGCAGATGGGCTCCGTACTGGAGTGGACGGTGCCGGATGACCTAAAAAGCTACTTCAGCCATGACATGCCGGTCTATCTGGACTTGGCTCTGAAAAATTATTATCCCAAACTGCGGAGGGCCATAAACGAAGGGTTGGCGCCCCGTTCCGAGCCGGTTGCCGGAAAAAATCGCCTCTATGTGGCTCAGATAAAAAACAGCCTCCCAGCGGCGTTGCAAAGCGAATTTCCTTATATGCAGGAAGCTCTTTGGGAGCAATATGACGGAATTTTGCCGGGATATGTGGTGGACCCGGGCGAAAAAAGCACCTTGTCGAATCTGGAAAAAGCGGCTGCGGCAGGTTGTTCCTTGTTGGTAGTGCCGGAGATTCAGGCCGTGCAAGTCCGTGCGGAAAACACGTACTATATTTCCCTGAATCAGACTGTGTACCGGGTCCGCGACGGAACGGTGCTGAACGTGGGGCTGTATGGCAGTAACGCGAAAGAACTGACGCCGATGGACGCGCTGATCCATAATGCCCGCCTAATGAGCCGGGAAAGTTCAACATGGGCGGAACTGCAATAAAAACGTTGGCCTGCGAGCCATGAGTAGAAAGGGGCGACAGGCCATTGATACGGGAGCATATTGAAAAGTCCAATTATCGGGTGGGATTTTTAGGTCCACAGGGAACGTATAGCCAGGAAGTGGCCCTGAAACTTTTCGGCGGCGCGGCAGTTTTGGAACCTTATGCATCCATCGATGCGGCGATTCGGGCGGTGGCTGCGGGAGAAATTTCCGAATGCGTCGTGCCGATTGAAAACTCACTGGAAGGATCTGTAAATGTTACGCTGGATACCTTGGCGCATGAAGTTGAGCTGTTGATCGCCAGTGAAATCGTAATGCCCGTGCGGCACAATTTGCTGGTGCGTGAAGCTGGACGAGGCGTGCAGCTGATCTTGTCGCATTCGCAGGCTTTGGCGCAGTGCCGCCGGACGCTGGCGCGTCTATTCCCTTCAGCTGCCTGCCTTGCAGTGGAGAGTACCGCGGAAGCGGCCCGCAGGGTTGCCGCAGGGGAGAGCGGTCTGGCCGCCATTGGCAGCAGGACGGCGGCCGAACTCTACAGCCTGGATATTATCGCTGCGGATATTCAGGACACGGCCAGCAACTGTACCCGCTTTGTGACTTTGAAGGTTTCCCCGGCGGCGTGGATCGAATCCAAGCGCTGGAAAACCTCGATTGTCTGTCAGATCGACGGCTCCCGCCCTGGAGATTTATATCGGATCTTATCGGAATTCGCCGATCGGGAGGTCAACCTGACGAAGATTGAATCAAGGCCAGCTCGTACCGGTCTGGGAGCGTATCTTTTCTTCCTCGACATGGAAGGCGACTGCAGGGAAGCGCGTATCAAGGAGGTCCTGGCGGCGGTGGAGGCAAAAAGCATCTGGTTCAAGAGCCTGGGTTCCTATCCCGTCGAGGAATGGGAGCGTCAAGAATAGCGAAGCGAATTTGGAAGAATAGGATGATGTTGGTTGGCAAAAAATCGAGTGGGGATCTATCTATTGATGCTATTGGTTCCGTTATTCTGGGGTGGTGCATTCGGCTCTACAAAACATGTGCTGACTGAACTGCCGCCACTGACTGTGGCGGCGTTTCGTTTTTTATGCGCCGGTTTGCTGATGACGCTTTGGACAATTTGGCGGGGAGAGTGGGACTGGAGAGCCATCTGGGCTTCCTGGCCTGGACTGCTTGGCTTGGGAGCGACGGGGATCCTCGGTTACAATGCGTTGTTCAACATTGGCATGCAGTATACTTCGGCGATCAACGGAGCGTTGGTGATCGTCATCAACCCGGTGACCACTTCGCTGTTGGCAGTGCTGTTCCTTGGGGAACGCTGGTCGCTCAGGCAGGGGCTGGGAGCCGTGATTTCGGCGGTAGGAGTCCTGATCGTGATAACCAGGGGGGATTTGTCAACCCTGCTCTCCCTTTCCCTTAACCGAGGTGAACTGCTATTGTTGGCTGCTGTTGCAACTTGGACGACGTATGCCATATTGGGAAAGATCATCATGCGGCGTATTTCGCCGACATTGGCAACGGCGGTATCAATGCTGACGGGGTCGATGATGCTGTTGATTGCGTCACTGCCTGAAAAAGGCTGGGCGAAGCTGCCGGATGTTTCATTCCAGGTTGCGGCTGAGCTGATTTATTTGGCGATTTTTGCGTCGTTTATCGCTTTTTTGATTTTCAACATGGGGGTTCGCGAAATCGGGGCGGGCAAGGCCAGCGCCTACATCAACCTGATGCCGGTCAATGCGGTGCTGATTGCGGCGTTGTTGTACGGTGAGACGGTGACTTGGCCCCACGTTGTGGGAATGGTTTTCGTTATGTCCGGTGTCTTGTTGACAACGCGGAGTTCGCATTAAAAAAAGCCCATGCTTCAGGCAGGGCTGGGAAAAGTGAGGCGGATTATTCGAATGGCTGGATCAGGTTTTTTTTCAAGGACTGAAATGTTGATTGGGTCGACCGCAATGGAAAAATTGTCTACCAGCCACGTGATGGTGTTCGGGATTGGCGGAGTGGGAAGTTTCGCGGTGGAGGCATTGGCTCGCGCAGGGGTGGGCCGTCTGACGCTGGTTGACGATGATTGTGTCTGCCTCACGAATATCAACAGGCAACTGATCGCAACGACCCGGACGATCAGCCGGCCCAAGGTGGAAGTGATGCAGGAACGCATATTGGAGATAAACCCGCAGGCAAACGTGGCAGTCATTCAAAAGTTTTATCTGCCGGAGAATGCCGAAGAGTTCTTTGCCGCGGAATGTGACTATATTATCGATGCCATCGATACGGTAACAGCGAAGATCGATCTCATCGTGCGAGCCCAGGCGAAGGGAGTCCGGGTGATCAGCTGTATGGGAGCGGGGAACAAAATGGATCCGACTCAGTTTGAAGTGGCGGATGTTTTCAAGACTTCGGTGTGTCCTTTGGCAAAAGTCATGCGTTATGAGCTGAAGGCGCGCGGCATCAAGTCTCAGAAGGTAGTTTATTCCAGGGAAAAGCCCCTGAAGCCGCAGGATAATGCTGAGTCGGGCTGTCGCGCGAATTGTGTGTGCCCATCGGGGTCCACGCGGACGTGTACCACTCGGAACCAGATCCCCGGCAGTATTTCATTTGTTCCGTCGGTAGCAGGGCTGATTCTGGCCGGGGAAGTCATTAAGGATTTGATCGGATATCAGGCAGAATAGAGACGATTGGGATGGGTCGCCGACAAGCAGTCCTAGTTGCGCAGACCCAAAGCTTTCATGCGCCGCCAGAGGGTGGAACGGCTGATGCCGAGCAGCCGGGCGGCTTCCAGCTGTTTGCCCCGTGTTTGTTTCAAGGCTTGCCGGATTTCTTCGGCGCCATTGACAATCGGCTCGAGCGCCGTCACGCCAGCAGTTTCTTCGTCGTCATCGTCGCGCATCATCCGGGTCACGAGGTCAGGGGGGATGAGCGGCTGCCGGCAGACGGCCACCAACCTTTCGACCGTATTTTGCAGTTCGCGTACATTCCCTGGCCATTCATACTGTGTGAGGCGTTCCAAAGAATCGGTCCTCCACTGTAGTGGCTGCAGGGGATTTTTTTCAAAACGGCGCAATAGGTTGCGGGCGAAAGCTCCGATATCTTCGCGGCGTTCCCGCAGAGGCGGCAAACGCAGACGCAAAACATTGAGACGATAATAAAGATCGGCGCGGAACTGACGCTCCGATACCCGCTGCTTTAAATTTTTATTGGTGGCGGCGATGATGCGGACATCGACTGGAAGAACCCGGTCGCTGCCAAGCCGCATCACTTTTTTTTCTTGAATTACCCGTAACAATTTGCTTTGGATCGCATAATCCATCTCGCCAATCTCATCCAGGAATAGTGAACCGCCGTGGGCGATTTCCAGCAGGCCGGGCTTTCCTTTTTGATTGGCGCCGGTGAAGGCGCCCCCGACGTAGCCGAACAGTTCGCTTTCGAGGATCTGGGCGGGGAGAGCTGCGCAGTTGATTGCCACGAAGGGCTTTTGGGCGCGTGTGCTGGCGTTGTGGATGCTTTGCGCGAAGACCTCTTTGCCTGTGCCGGTTTCGCCGGTGATGAGAACGGACGAGTCGGTGGCGGCAAATTCCCTGGCGACGGCGACGGCATCGAGTATGGCCCGGCTGCTGCCGATCACATCGGAAAATTCAAAGGAGGCAGTGTGGCCGCCGGCATAAATTTTTTTACGGATAGCGGCTTCCCACTGCTGGATTTTTCCTGTGTCCTGAAAAGTGGCGACGACACCGGCTATTTTTTCATTGACCAATATGGGAAGTTTGTTGCAGAGGATTTGCGTACCGTGCAACTCGATGATTTGACCGAGTTCCTCGCGACCGGTATGCAGCAATCGGTCCAGGTTGAGCGGCGGTAAGACCTGGCCAATCTGTTTTCCGAGGGCATCCTGTGCCGCAATTCCAGTGATTCGGCTTGCTACAGGGTTGAAAATGACGATGCGCTGTTCCGAGTCGATGGATACGACTCCCTCGTAAGAATAATCCAGCACGGTGCGAAACAGAGTGCCTTTCAGTTTCTCCAACAAGCGGGCTTCAAAAATCCGTTTTGCTTCCAGTGCGGACTGCAAAATACCTTCGGCGCCGCTGCGAATCCGAAAGTAGGGAACGTTATGCTTGCGCGCTGCCTGTCCGGTGATGACGCCGCCGATCACAACTTCGGCTCCCGCGTGAATCGCCTCAAGGACGCGGGAGTCTGCTTCGAATTCGTTTTGCAGGAGATAGTGGCGAAGTTCCACATCCAAAATCGGCGCCAGGCAGTCGATTCCGATGACCATCGAAGGAAACGCGACCACTCCGATGCGACGGCCATGACGACTGGCTTCCTCTACCGTGCGCAGAACGTCGAATCCGGTGATGGGGACTTCGACTACGATCATGTCCGGCAGGGCTTCTTTAATGGCGGAAGCGGTTCCGCCGCGCGTGATGATGATTTCCACGCCTTGGCCCGCCAATTCGCGGGCGCGGACAACGCCTGCGCTCAGGAGTCCCTTCTCGATTCGGATATCAGGATGGCGGGACGATAAAGTTGCTTGGGCGGTGGCGAATATTTCTTCATCCGGGGCCATGAAAACAATCATCGGAAACCTCCCGTGCGACATAATGAAACGTTATGAAACAATCATAGCTCGAAAAATGTTTCAGTGCAACACGAATGTTTGGTAATATCCCTGAAATAGGCGCAAAAACAGTGTTGGCATCATTTTTGCATAGTAAATAAATTAGTTGATAATTTTGACAAAATGGACAAGAGCTGATAAGGATGTGATGGCAAACAGAGGAGAAAACAGGAAGAAACCTGTAAAATCCATGAATGAAAGGACGGAAACGAATGAAAGAGTATAGTATGCATTATGGCAAAGGCGAAGTGAAGTTTTCGCTTGATCCGGCACTGGTATTGGACGAACTGGTTATCAACGAATTCCCGGCGCTTCCTGATCCGGCGGCGGCAGTACTTGAGGCTATCCGTAATCCGATCGGAACTCCTGCATTGAGGGACATTGTGAAACCAGGACAGACCGTAGCATTTATCGTTAACGATCCTACCCGGATTGCCAAAAGCTATGTGTTCTTGCCTGTAATGATGGATGAACTGAATGCGGCCGGAATTCCGGACGCCAACATGCGAATCGTTTTTGCTCTGGGAACCCACCGGGCGATGACCGAAGCGGAAATGGTGGAGGAAGTCGGCGAAGCAGTTGCCAAAAGGGTGAAGATGTATAATCCCGACTGTCACGATGAAAGCACACTTCAATATTTTGGCACGACTTCACGGGGAACGAAGGTCGGTTTCAGCAAACTCGTGACGGAAGTGGACCATATTATCTGCACCGGCGGTATCGTGCATCACTTTTTCTCCGGCTTCGGCGGCGGCCGCAAGGCGATGTTGCCTGGAGTGGCTGCCTATGAAACCATCCGCCACAACCACAGCATGATGTTCGACGCGAATGCTGTGATCGGTAAACTGGAAGGGAATCCGGTGTATCATGATCAAGTCGAAGGTGTGGAAATGTGTCGGCCTTCATTCCTGATCAACATCGTACTTGATGAGGAAAAACGGTTCCTTGCGGTATATGCAGGCGATTATATCGAGGCTCACAAGGAAGCCTGCAAGATGGTTGACAAAGTGTATGGCGCCCAAGTGAAACAGGAAGCTGATCTTGTCATTGCGTCCTGCGGCGGGTTCCCGAAGGACATTAACGTGTATCAGCTGCAAAAGACTATGGACAACGCCTGGTGCGCCGTTAAGGAAGGCGGCGTGGTCATCATTCTCGGCGAGTGCCGCGAGGGTTCGGGCTCCGCTCAGTATGAAAAAATGATGAAAGAACACAAGACGCCGGAGGGGATCGAGACTGCGCTGCGAAAAAACTTTGAAATTGGTGCCCACAAGGCTTACGCAGTAACCCGTCTGATGAAGAAAGCCCAGTTTATCCTGGTATCCTGCATGGAGCCGGATTTTTCGCAGATGCTTTTATTTACACCAGCCAAGAGTATCGAAGAAGCCCTGGAGCTTGCCTATAAAAAACTCGGACCCAAACCGACGATTACGTTGATGCCTATGGGTGCGATCACAGTTCCTCTTAATGCCAGACCCACAAAGTAAACAAGGAGGTATGCTGTTTCATGCATGCAATAGAAAAAATCCTGGCCAAAGCGGCCGGTAAACCGACGGTTACAACAGGCGAAATCGTTAATTGCAAGGTAGACATGGCAGGGATCAACGATTTATACTTGCAAACCATTCGCTCGTTTCACGAAATGGGCGGCAAAAAAGTTTACGATCCGAAAAAAGTCGTGGTGTTCCTGGATCACTATGCGCCGGCTTCAACGATCATGCAGGCAGACAATCAGAAACTTTTCCGCGAATTTTGCTGGGAACAGGGGATCGACCTGTTGATGGACGTAGACCAGGGCGTGTGCCACCAGGTCATGGCCGATAAAGGACTTGTCTATCCAGGGCAGGTGCTGGTCATCACTGACTCCCACACCACCATCCACGGAGCATTTGGCGCTTTCGGAACTGGCGTTGGTGCTACAGATCTGGCCATTATCATGGTGACGGGCCAGCTTTGGTTCCGCATCCCTGAGATCATTCGCATAGAGCTTGACGGAACGCTCCCCAAAGGCGTGTATGCCAAGGACGTCATTCTCAAGGTTATTGGAGAGCTGGGCGCAGACTATGGCGTTTACAAGGCGGTGGAATTTACAGGCCCGGTTCTCAAACAACTCAGCGTATCCGAACGGATGGCACTGTGCAACATGACGACCGAGCTGGGCGCAAAAACCGCCTATATCCAACCGGATGAGATCACATTGGAGTTCCTGAAGGGAAAAGTTCAGCACGAATACGAAATTTTCACAACGGATCCTGGCTACAAATATGCAGCAGAGCATACCTTTGACGTGACCGGAATGACGCCGCAAATCGCCGCACCGCACAGCGTTGATAATGTAGCTCCCATTGCAAAATACATTGGAACACCTGTAAATCAGGCTTTCCTCGGTACCTGCACAGGCGGTCGCGCTGACGACCTTGCGATCGCCGCCGGAATTCTGCAGGGCAAAAAAATAAACCCCCACACCCGTTTCATTGTGGTCCCGGCCTCCAAAGCTGTTTTGCTGGAAGCAATGGCCAACGGCACGATGAAAACGTTGGTTGAAGCTGGAGCTACGTTCGTCACACCCGGTTGCGCAGCCTGTCTGGGAACGCACGAAGGGATGTTGGGCTCAGGCGAAACCTGTATCACCGCTTCCAGTAGGAATTTCCCCGGCCGTATGGGCTCTGGCAAGGCGAATATTTATCTGGGATCGCCAGCTTCCGTCGCTGCTGCGGCGCTTGAGGGGAAAATCGTTGATCCAACCGAATATCTGAAGTAGGGGTGAGAATTGTGCAAAAGGTATTGACAGGAAAAGCCTTCGTCTATGGACCGAATATCGACACCGACCAGATTTATCCGGGCCGGTTTCTTGACCTTACGGATCCCGATCAGGTTGGCAAACATGCGATGGAAGGCGCAGATCCGAACTTCGTGAAAGAAGTTCAGAACGGCGATCTCATTGTGGCGTCTACCAACTTCGGCTGCGGCTCCAGCCGGGAGCATGCCGCCGTTACGCTCAAAGCCGCGGGAGTCGGTGCGATTCTCGCAGATTCCTTCGGCCGGATTTTTTATCGCAATGTCATCAATCTCGGCGTGCCGTTGATCGTTTGCCCCGGAATCAGTGCAATCGTCAAACGTGGCGATCAATTGACCGTGGACATGACCACAGGCAAAGTGACGAATGAAACGACCGGGGCCACGGCACAGGCGCAGCCCTTGTCCGATTATGTGATGAACATTCTCGACAGCGGCGGAATCAAACCTCTGATCAAGAAACAGTACGGACAGGATTAGCTATCAGTTTAAATAAATAAAGACGCGGTCCTCCTGACGGAAGGCCGCGCCTTTTACACTAGTTATCTCAGAGTAGATTGTTCTAACGGGCGACTGTACGCTCCATTGGCAGTGACAGTGCATTCTCCGTTTGCGAGGAAACCAAGTTAATAAAAGCTCGGGACGAGGGGGATAACTGCCGCCCCTTTTTCCAGGCCAGGCCGATTTGTACATGAATGGGAGGGTTGAGCGGGACCCCGACGATTTCCACTAACCCCTCAAGCGCCATCCGCATCAGGAATGAAATGCCTACGCCATGAGAAACCAGCGATTTCACCGTTTCGATCTGCCCCGAGTTGAACACAATTTGAGGTTCTACCCCTTCTTCCTGGCAACGTTTCAGAACCGCATGACGCTGGAAAAAGTTGTTTTTCAGCAAGATGAATTTTTCCTGACGCAAATCGGCAAAAGTGACTGACTTCGCTTTTGCGAGCGGGTGGTTCCGCGAAACCGTCAGCAGGATTTCCTGCTCGGTCAGTCGAACTGTCTCAAGAGTTCCCAGATTTTCTTCCGGCAGAATGATGATGCCCAAATCGAGCTCTTCCTGCTCGATCAAGCGGTTGGCGGCAAAGGAACCTTCCTCATAAACATTCAGCGTCAGGTGAGGGTACTGGGTCTGAAAACTGGTAAAAAGATATGGAAACAGGCAGGAACCTATCATCGGCGGGATTGCCAGCTTGATCGTTCCTTTGGCCAGGGTGCGCAAGTCATTCATCTCGGTCATGGTATCCTGCATATCGTGCAAGAGTTTGCAGGCGCGTGTGTAAAACAATTTGCCTTCATCGGTCAGCACGGCTTTTTTTTGACTGCGGTCGAACAAATCGACGCCGAGATTCTCCTCCAATTTTCGGATGGAGTGAGTAATGCAAGGCTGGCTGACATATTGCTTTTCCGCCGCGCGGGTAAAACTGCTGGTCTCCACAACGGAAACAAAATACTCTAGCTGTCTTATTTCCATGAATTGCCCTCGCTCTTTCGGATGAATCATTATAATAATTTATTATATCATGTTCTTCATATATTGGATTAATGAAGAGTCTGAATGTTATAGTAAATGTAAGTGAAATTCTGAAATCTTTATCTTTTGTTTTTGTCATCCTAAGATTCGCGAATTTGATCAATGGGGAATGCAAATTCAGGCGAATTTATTTTACTATTAAAAAGGAGGAGAATACATGAACAAGAACCTGAGAAACGGACTCATCGCTATTGTTGTAGGACTCATCATCTGGTTCATTCCGACCCCGGCCGGCCTGAAACCGCAGGCGTGGCATCTGTTTGCGGTATTTACCGCGACGATCCTCGGTTTTATTCTGCAGCCTCTCCCCATCGGCGCGGTCGCCTTTATCGCGCTTGGCGCGGCGGCCCTGCTGAAAGTCATGTCACCAGCAGAGATTTTGGTTGGATTCGGCGATGTCACCATGTGGCTGATCGTGTCCGCCTTCCTATTTGCAAAGGGTTTTATCAAAACCGGCCTTGGGCGGCGTATCGCCTACAAGATCATGGGAGCCATTGGTGACAGCTCGTTGAAACTCGGCTACGCCCTGGTGCTCAGCGACCTGATCATTTCCCCTGCCACTCCTTCCAATACCGCCCGTGGCGGCGGCATCATGTATCCGATTGTCCGCAGTCTGGCTGCGGCATTTGGCTCCGAACCGGGACCGAGTTCCCGCAAACTCGGCGCCTACCTCATGACAACCGCCTTTCAGGGCAATACCATCACTTCGGCTATGTTCCTGACCTCTGTCGCACCGAATACCTTGGTGGCGGCAATGGCCATGCAGACAGCCAAAGTCGACCTGAACTGGGGAACCTGGGCTATGGCGGCCGTTCTGCCTGGATTAATCGCGCTGGCGGTAATGCCGTATATCATGTATAAAATTTACCCGCCGGAAATCATTAAAACTCCTGAGGCGAAAAATATTGCAAGCACCGAAATTGCGAAAATGGGTCCCATGTCCTTCGGTGAAAAGGTCGTGGCTGGCGTGTTCGTGTTGGCGCTTGTCCTCTGGGCAACTTCGGGATACACCAAGCTGAATGCCACAGTTGTTGCCGTTGTCTGCGTCGGTCTCATGCTTTTGGGACAGGCCATTGAATGGAAAGACGTTCTCGAAGAAAAGGGCGCATGGGATACTCTTATCTGGATGGGCGGCCTGATTAGTATGGCCGGGGCCTTGAACAAAGTCGGCCTTATCGCCTGGTTTGCCAAACTGGTTGGTGCGTCATTGGCCGGCATCTCCTGGATGGCCGCACTCGGCATCCTTCTGGCTGTTTACATGTATTCCCACTATGCATTCGCCAGTCTGTCGGCTCACGTTACAGCCATGTATGCTGCGTTTTTGGCTGTAGCAGTCGGAACCGGTGCGCCCCCCTTCCTCGCCGCAATGGGACTGGGCGTTATCTCTGCTTTGTTTGGTGGATTGACCCACTACTCTACCGGGCCCGCACCGATTTATTTCGGCGCCGGCTATACTCCACAGGGAACGTGGTGGAAGCTCGGCTTTGTCATTTCAGTTGTCAACATGGTTATTTTCATCGGCTTCGGCTCTTTCTGGTGGAAGGTTCTCGGCCTCTGGTAAGTCGAGCTTTCAAATAACCGGGATCAAAGCGACGATATGAAAATGTGGAAAGGAAGGATCGTTTATGCGTGAATTGCCTGTTTCCCAGATTACGGCAGCCGTGGCTGAACTGGCCAAGCAAGCCAACTGTTATCTGCCAAAGGATGTTTATGAGGCGTTTCAGAAAGCCCGGGCCAGCGAACCATCCCCCAGTGGCCAGGAAATTATCGGCCAATTGATGGAGAACGCTGACATAGCCCGCAACGAAGACATGCCGATTTGTCAGGATACCGGGTTGGCCATCGTGTTCATCGATGTCGGCCAGGATGTTCATCTCACCGGCGGTGCTCTGGATGAAGCGATTCATGCGGGAGTGGCCAAGGGCTATGTCGACTACTATCTGCGCAAATCCGCTGTAGCGGAGCCCCTGTTCGACCGCAAAAACACCAAGAACAACACTCCTGCAGTGATCCACACCCGTATCGTGCCGGGTGACAAAGTGAAAATCAAACTGGCGCCCAAAGGGGCCGGCTCGGAGAACAAAAGCGCCGTCAAAATGATGGTTCCGGCCGACGGAGTCGCCGGAGTGAAGAAGTTCGTTCTGGAAGTCGTGAAAGCAGCCGGATCCAACTCCTGCCCGCCGATGGTTGTGGGAGTGGGACTGGGCGGCACCATGGAAATGGCGGCTATTTGCTCCAAACGCGCCGCAGCGAGGGATATCACCAGCCGAAACGCTGATGAACGTTATGCTGCGCTGGAAGAGGAACTACTGACGCTGATCAACAAGACCGGCATTGGGCCGCAGGGACTCGGCGGTCTTACGACTGCGCTGAAAGTCAACATCGAATGGTATCCCACTCACATCGCCAGCCTGCCGGTAGCTGTCAACATCAACTGCCATGCAGCCCGGCATGCCGAAGTAGAGTTGTAGGAGGGATGGGGAACATGGCTAAAGAACCGATCCGTATCACTGCTCCTTTTGATGAATCCGTTGCCCGCTCACTGAAAGCCGGCGACAGCGTATTGATTTCAGGAACGATCATTGCCGCCCGCGATGCGGCGCACAAGCTGATGGTGGAAGCCTTGAACAGAGGGGAGCCTCTACCGGTTGATCTGAAAAATCAAGTAGTCTACTATGTTGGTCCCTCACCCGCCAAGCCCGGCGAACCGATCGGATCGGCTGGTCCTACCACCTCCGGGCGCATGGACAGCTACACGCCCCGGTTGATTGAAGAAGGGCTGCGGGGAATGATCGGCAAAGGCAACCGGAGCCAGGCAGTCGTTGATGCCATGAAAAAACACGGTGTGGTATATTTTGCCGCCGTAGGCGGCGCAGGGGCGCTTATTGCCAAACGGGTCAAAGAGTACAAAGTACTGGCTTATGCGGACCTCGGTCCGGAAGCGATTGCCAGCATGGTCGTGGAAGATTTCCCGGTCATCGTAGTTATGGATGCGGAAGGCAAGGATTTTTACAAAGTCGGGCAGGCTCCGTACATTCAGGAATAAACTAACATAGCAGCTTCCACTTTGCAGAGCCCTATGAACCTTGAGTTCATTGCGGCTCTGCTTTTGTGTTGTCCGGAACTGCTTGAAAATCCTGCGGTAGAGAATGATCATACGCAGGAAATTAACGACAGCGGCGCGAAATTAACAGCGGAGGAGCGTGAAGTGGACGTGGCGCATGCAGTAGATATGGCTCAGGGAAAAGTGTCCCATGTGCTTGGGCGCTTGGCGCTTCCTCTGATGGTGTCTCTTTTTTTTCAAAATCTTTATTCATACGTATCAACCATCTTTGTGTCCTGGTTGGGTGAAGTCCCGCTGGCTGCCGTATCGATGGCATTGCCGCTGAGCTATCTGGCTTTGTCGATGGCCAAAGGGATTGCCATGGGTAGCGTGATTCTGATGAGCTACGCCAGGGGCAAAGGTGACGAGGATGGCGCCCGCCGCACGGCCTCGGCGGTATTGCCGCTGATGACCCTATTCATGGGATTGTTTCTACCCTTGATGGCTCCGAGTCTGTGCCGTTTGTTTTACTTGGGAATCGGCGCTGACGCATCGATTGCCGACCAGGGGAGCGGATATATATTCTGGCTGGTTGCAGGGTTTCCAGTGATGGGCTATGTGATGACGGTTGAAGCGTTGTTTACTTCGCGCGGCGACACGATGACCCCGATGAAAGCGATGCTGTGGGGAAATTTACTGAATATGGCGCTCGATCCACTGTTCATTTTTGTTTTGGGTTGGGGCGTGACTGGGGCCGCCGTTGGAACGCTGATTGGACAAAGCGTTTCCGCCATCTATCTCAGCCACAAGCTGCGAGAATTGTTCGCTGAGAAAATGGTTTTCTTTCCTTATCCAGGATTTCTGCGGGCGTGGAGACAGATTCTGGGACAGGGAATGTTCGTGACCGCAGCCTACCTGGTCAGCCCTGTTGCCTTGATAATGTTGAACGGGATTTTGTCGCGCTTCGGTCCGGGGGCAATCGGCGCCTGGAATTTGATGTCCCGCTCGGAAATGATGGTAATGTTGCCTGTCATGGGTCTGAGTAATGCGTTGGCTACTTTTACCGGATTCAATTTGGGACGGCTTGATTACAACCGGGTGCGCCAGGGATTGAACTTTTTCCTTCGGGTCGCCTGGGCAATCATCACGCCGCTTGCGGCGCTGTTTTTCTTTTTCCCACAGGAACTGATCGGCTTGTTTCGCCCAACGGCGGAACTTCAATTGTTGGGCGGCATTGCTATGCAAGCATCCGGCATATCCATGCTTTTTTCACCGCTGTTATACGCCGTGAACGGAATGTCGCAGGGAACCAAGCATCCTATATACATAATGGTTATGGCCTTTTTGTATGTGATTTGCCTGCGGATTCCTTTGGCCAATGCGTTTGCCGGGCATTGGGGACAGACCGGGGTATATTGGAGTCATCCGGCAGCCACCGCAGGAACGGCTCTATTTGCCGCATTTCTCTTGCAGCGGTTGCTGTCGGCTAGCAGGCAACGCATTGAAACGGAAAAATTAACAACTTTGCAATCAGCCATTTCACAAGAACAAGGATAAAGGGGTAGAAACGAAGTGGAGCAGGCCTGGGAGATCGATGCCTTTCGCCCGCAGGACGCCAGTGGAGTGACAGAACTGTATCGGGCAGTCTATGGGGAAAATTATCCGGTGAGGACGGTTTACGATCCCGAGGCCAAGGTTCGTCAGGAGGAGGCGAAAGAAGCGTGGCGGATGGTGGCCCGAACGCCGGACGGAGCTGTCGTAGGGCACGTCGCGTTCTATCGGTCGTCGCCGCCGAACCCGGGACTTTATGAGCACGGTCAGTTGCTGGTGCGTCATGACTTCAGACAAACGGATGTTGCATTTCAGCTGATGGAACAGTCGTTGGCCGTCATCCCCCGCCAAAGAGGCTTGGAGTCGATTTGGGGCGAAGCGGTATGCAATCACCCTTTCACACAGCAGATGGTCCGGGACAATCAGTTCATCGAGATGGCGCTGGAAGTGGATCTGATGCCTGCCGAGTCCTATGCCAAGGCATTGAGCGGACCTCCGGTTTACAAGGGGCGGGTGTCGGCGCTGGTGGTGTACCGGTCGTTTCAGCCGCGCCCGCAGACCCTGTATTTGCCGTCGGTATACGAAGAAGTCCTGCGGTTCCTTTATGATTCGCCGGAGTGGGGGCATACGTTTGAAGTGTCTACCGCCCCGCTGCCGGAGCATGTGGAAACGCAGGCCTCTTTGCGCGTGTTTGGCGAAGCCGGGGTGGCAAGGATGACTTTTGAGCGGGTTGGGGATGACTTCGAAGACCGGTTGGCGGCGCTGGAGAGCGAAGCTTCCTCCGCAGGGACCCTCATTCGGCAGGTGTTTTTGCGACTGAGCGAACCGTGGGTCGGGAGGGCCGTGGAGATTCTCCGGCAGCGTGGCTATTTTATTGGCGGCGCATTACCCCGGTGGTTCGATGAGGATGGCTTGTTGATGCAGAAAACTCTGCACGCTCCTGATTTTGAGCAAATCTTTTTACTCACCAAACGGGCCCGAAAGTTGCGGGAGATGGTTCGGCAGGATCGGGAGACGGTCTGCATTCGGACGATGGGCGATTTGTTGCACAAAACGTCGCAAGACTATCCGAACAAGGTGGCGTTGCTATTTCCACAACGACAGCTGGCCCTGACCTATGTGGAATTTCAGTGTGCAGCAATGCAGGCGGCTAAAGCTATCATGGGGCTCGGGATTGAACGGGGAGACCATGCTGCGATCTGGGCGCCGAATATTCCGGAGTATATGATGATAGAGTTTGGCTGCGCGCTGGCGGGTGTCCCGCTGGTGATGATCAATACCAACTATCGCGCCTGTGAGTTGGAATATGTTTTGCAGCAGTCGGATACCCGTTTGTTGTTTTTAGTCAGCGGCGTTGGACGGCCAGGAGAATATTTGGACGCTCTGCAAGAAATAAAGAAGCAACTGCCGCAGCTCCAGCAGGTTGTGCTGTTGGATGGAACGTCCCAGCCGGGAATGCTGAGTTGGACGGAGTTTTTAGCAGGCGGATCAAAGATTGCTGACGATTCTTTGACGGAAAGAGAACAGTCTGTATCTGGAAGCGATATTTTTACCCTTCAATATACGTCCGGAACTACCGGAGCGCCGAAGGGCGCAATGCTCAGCCATGCGGCTTATATTGAAAACACCCGGGCTATTGCACAGCGGCAGGGATTGACGTCGGAAGATATTGTATGTGTGCCGTTGCCGTTTTTTCATGCATATGGCTGTCTCACCACTATTTCCTCCTTAATCGTGGGGGCAGCGGTGGCGGTTGTGGAACGTTTCCGGGCGCAGGAAATGCTGCAGGTGATGGAGACGAGTCGGGCAACCGCGGTGTCGGGAACGCCGACAATGTTCGTGGCTGCCCTCGAAGAAATGTCGCGCCGCCCCTATGACTTGTCGGCGCTGCGCGGAGGAAACGTGGCGGGAGCTTTTTGTCCGCCGGAATTAGTCAGAGCAGTGATTGAGAAGATGGGTGCGCCGGAATTCGGAATTTTATATGGATCTACGGAGGCTTTGGTCAGTCTCATGAATGCGCCGTCAGATTCTGTGGGACGAAGGGTCGGCAGTGTGGGTAACGCCATGCCCGGCTATGAAGTGAAGATTGTTGATCCGCAAACCGATGAAATCGCGCCAGTGGGAGTTGCAGGGGAACTGTGCGTCCGGGGGACCTCGATGATGACCGGGTATTACAAAATGGAAGAACAGACGGCCAAGGCTCTTGATTCGGCAGGCCGGCTCCATACTGGAGATTTGGCGACGCTTGACTCCTCGGGGTATTGCGTCATCACCGGCCGGATCAAAGACTTGATCATCCGGGGCGGCGAGAACATTTATCCGGCTGAAATCGAGGCGTTTCTGATGACGCATCCCAAAATTTTGGATGCTCAGGTGGTCGGGATTCCCTGTGATTATTACGGAGAAGACCTGGTAGCTTTTGTGCGTCTCCAACAGGAAGAGAGCGCTAGCGTGCTGGAAATGAAACGATATTGCCGGGAAAGAATTGCCATTAACAAGGTTCCGGCTATGTTCTTTTTTGTGGATGCGTATCCGCTGACAGCCAGCGGTAAGGTGCAGAAATTCAAACTGCGCGACCTGGCGGTAGAAGAAATGGCGCAGCAGTAATGGCCTTGGTCTGGGGATCAAATTGATAGGAGTGTTGGGAGGTTTTCTAAAGATGGAACGACAAAAGATTGAGAGCGAGTTGCGTAAAATTATTGCCAAGCGGATATCAGGAGTTAACCCCGATACAATTATCCCTGCGCAGGAACTGGCAACGATGGGAGTGGATTCGCTGGCTTTCAGCTGGATATTGGCGGATATGGAGGATACTTTCGATTTTGTTCTGCGCGGTTCGGATGTTATGAAACTCAAGACATTGGCGACGGCGGTCGATTATGTGGAGCAACATGTCGGAAAATAGGCAGAGGAAGACCGCTCAGGTGTGGGAAATCGGCTGCAATGCTCCGCGACTGGATGCGTTGACAAAGGTGACGGGTGCTGAAGTTTTTGCAGCGGATCTGTACCCGGAGGGCCTTCTGTGGGCGGGGGTCAAGCGGTCCGAACATGCTCATGCGCGAATTCTGGCGATTGATACAACAGGAGCGACTGCCCTCGCAGGAGTCGTGTCTGTTCAAACGCACCGCGATATCAAGGGAAAAAATCGCCTGGGGATTTTCGAAAAGGATCAACCGATTTTGGCCGATGAACGGGTGCGCCATTATGGCGATGCCGTGGCTTTGGTGGTGGCGGAGGGCAAGGAGACCCTCGCGGCGGCTTTGGCGGCTATCCGGGTTGAGTATGAGCCGTTGCCGCCTGTGTTCGATCCCGAAGCGGCGCTGGAAGAGGGTGCGCCGATTTTGCACCCAACCCGTCCGGCCGGGAATGTGCTGATCCAAAGTGAGATCGTTTGCGGCGACGGAGCGGCGAATCTGGGGAAATGTACGTTTCAGGCCACGGTGAAGATTCGGACCGGCTGGCAGGAACATGCCTTTCTGGAGACACAGGCCGGAGTTGCCTGGATGGAAGAGGATGGAACCCTGTCGATGACGGTTTCCACCCAGACCCCTTTTCGCGACCGGTTGGAACTGGCGGAGGCTTTAGGCTTGTCACCGGCAAAGATTCATATTGTCGCACCCTGCCTCGGTGGAGGCTTCGGCGGCAAAGACGGCGTTACCGTTCAGGGATTCCTGGCGCTGGCGGCGATGCACAGCGGAGGACGTCCGGTGAAACTGTGGTATTCGCGTGAAGAGAGTATACTGACGGGAGTAAAACGGCATCCGATGCGTGCGGAGTACACGGTGGGCTGTGATCAGGACGGGGTTCTGCAGGCTTTATCCTGTAAGCTTTTGTTTGATACTGGCGCTTATGCTTCTCTTGGCAGCGAAGTATTTGCCTTGGCCATGGAACATGCGGGTGGACCTTACCGGATCCCCAATGTGCTGGTCCGTGGTTCGGTCGCGTATACCAATAATCCGGTTTCAGGCGGATTTCGGGGATTTGGTGTGCCGCAGGCGGCTGCTGCCATGGAGCAGGCGATCGATGAACTGGCTAAGGCGGGAGGGTTTGACCCGCTCGAACTGCGGCGAAAAAATGCGGTTTCGCGCGGGGATACTTCACCGACCGGCGTATTGCTGACACAGACGACAGGATTACTGGGATGTCTGGATGAAACAGAGCGGCATCCTTTGTGGCGGCGCCGGAAAAAATGGTGCGCTGGCGCGCCGGACTTCAAGCGCAGAGGCGTTGGGGTGGCGGCGGTTTATCATAGCGTCGGGTTTGGTCCGGCTATTGCCGACTATGCCAATGCCAAACTGGAGCTCCTGACCGATGGCAAGATTCGCGTCTATGTAGGGGTGTCCGATATGGGACAGGGCAATGCCAGCACCTATGCGCAGATCGCAGGGCATATCCTCTGTCAGCCCCAAAAAACGATGGAGCTCGTTATGCCGGATACGTCCCGAACCTTGCCTTCGGCGTCCTCATCTGCCAGTCGCACAACCTTCACCTATGGCAATGCGATGATTGGAGCGGCGGAATTATTGCTAGACAGGATTCGCGCCCGGGCGGCCTTGATGATTTCTTTCCAGTTGCTTCATAGTGTTTCCATAGAAGAGATTATTTTGCTGCCGGGCCTGGCGCGGCATCTGCCTTCCGGGCGCAGTGTTCCGTTGGCGCTGGTTGCTTCGGTGATGGATGCGTCGGAACGAACGACTACTTACAGCTATACTTGCCCGGTAAATGATCAACCGATAGCCAGTGGCGAAAATTTGCGCATGCACGGATTTCCTCACCGGGTTATAACCTATGGGGTACAACTTGTCGCGGTGGAAATCGATACCCTGACAGGTGAAACTACGGCCGTCGATATGTTGAATTGTGTGGATGCAGGGCGGGTCCTGAACCCGCAGGTCTATGAACAGCAGGTTCAGGGCGGCGCAGCCCAGGGGCTGGGTTACGCACTGTTTGAGGAATTTGCCGTTTCGGACGGACGGATTCTGACGAATGATTTCAGCACCTATATTTTGCCGACGGCGCTGGATGTTCCGGATATGGTGACGGTGCCTGTCACCCCAAATGAAAAGGAAGGTCCCTTTGGGATGAAGGGCGTCGGTGAAATCGGAATTGACGGGGTGTTGCCGGCTGTCGCCAATGCGATTGCGGACGCTGCGGGATTCCGAATTGCCGCCGAAACGATGAATGCGGAAAACGTATTGGCGGCATTGCGTCAGACAGGGCAGGAGGGTAGGCCGTGAAGGTGAATTTTATTTTAAACGGAAAATCCATGAGTGTGGAAACGGCGCCCGACCGGCGGGTAGTTGATTTGCTGCGTGAGGATCTGGGGCTGGGCGGTACGAAAGAATGCTGCGGCTCGGGAGAATGTGGCGCCTGCACGATTTTGGTCGATGGGGAAAGTCGGCTGTCGTGCCTGATGCTGGCAGCGCAACTCGAGGGCCGGACCCTTCTGACGATCGAAGGACTTGCTTCAAATGGAGAACTTCATGTCGTTCAACAGGCTTTTGTCGACCACGGCGCCGTGCAGTGCGGCTTTTGCACTCCGGGAATGATCTTGGCCACATTGGATTTGCTGCGCCGCATTCCTGATCCGACGCGCGAAGAAGTTCGCCGGGAATTGAGCGGTAACTTGTGCCGCTGCACCGGCTACCAAAAAATCGTGGACGCTGTTATGGCTGCAGCTCGGATCCTGAATGGGGGGATGAGCTGATGGAAGTGCTGTTTCCCCGAACGCTGGAAGAATTGAATACAATGAGAGCGGACAGTCCTGACGGACTCATAATGGCGGGAGGGACTGATCTGCTGGTCAGATTGCGCCGCAACGGGCAGAAACCGTCGGCAGTTTTTTGTATCGAACGCATTGAGGAACTGCAGAGACTTGACATTTTGGAAGAGGAATTTGTTATCGGTGCTGCCGTAACTCTCCAAAGCCTGCTGGAATGCGAGACCATTAAGCAGGAGCTGACTGCTTTGCATCAAGCAATAGCAGAACTTGCATCCCCGCCGGTTCGCCATAGCGCAACCTTGATCGGCAATGTTTGCACGGCCTCGCCGGCTGGCGATACCTTGCCGCCGCTCTATGTTTTGGACGCCGCGGTTGAAGTGTGCAGCGCGACCGGATCCCGCCGTCAACCGGTGGCTGATTTTATCACCGGTCCGGGCAAAACAACATTGCAAGCCGGCGAAATGGTAACCGCTGTCAGAGTGCCCAGGCCCGCCGCCGCGATGCGCTCCGTGTATTACAAGGTGGGAAAACGTAAGGCAATGGCGATCTCGGTGGCGAGTATGGCGGCCAGCCTGACGACCGACGACGACGGAACGATAACAGCTGTGAAGCTGGCCTGGGGTAGCGTCGGTCCGACTGTGACAATAGCGCCGGCGGTGGAGGAGTATCTATTGGGGCGAGTCCTGTCGGTGGAGTGCGTGCGCGACGCAGGGCAGCTCGCGGCCGCTGCCGTTTGTCCCATTGATGACCTTCGGGCAAGCGCCGATTACCGGAGATGCGTTGCCGGGAATCTGTTGTTGCGGCTCGCGCAGGCTGGACTAAAATGAACGGAGGGATGTGAAGGTGCCAAATCGACAAAATATCGAGTTGAACCTGCCTCTGCAAGCGGAATTTTTGCCGATCGCAACAGGTTGTGTTGAACAGTCGGTGCAGGCTTTCGACATGGGACGGGCCGAAGCCATGCATTTGACGTTGGCGGTGGAAGAGGTGTATTCGTTTTTGGCAGCCCGCATCGCCGCGGATCAGCGGTTGAAGCTGCTGTGCCGCAATGGCGGGTATTATGCGGAAGTCGTCTGCCGGTTTCCTCAGCATGCGTTGCCGGTCGGCGCCTTCAACATTACCTCGACGGTTTCTTCGGACGACGAGCAATCCCTGGATGAGATGGGCCTGCTGCTCGCGGCGCGGACTGTCGATCAATTGGGGATATCAGCAGAAAACGGCGAAATGAAAATTTGTTTTGTCAAAAACAAGCGGTATCCCTCTTTGCAGGAGCGCCTGCCGGAGTTGGCATCGTCAGGAAATTTCCAGGAAGTTGAGCCGGAAACGGAACTGCTGAAACAATTTGCCTCTCGCGTAACGGCGAAATATGGAACGCAAGCGCCTTTCTTCTTCACTTTTCCCGGAAAAGTCGCCGACATGGTTGCCTGTGGTGAGTATGGCGCTGTATTGCTGGCGGACGGCAAAGGCAATGTCGGCGCAGGGATGCTCTGGCGGCGGGGACAAAAACTGGTGGAGGCTTTTGGTCCTTATGCTTTTTATGATCCATCGCATTTGTCGATTCTTGCGGTGGAAGCCTGTTTGCGAAAAATGGCCCGAACTTCTGCTGTTTGCATGGTGGTGCTTGATCCGACAGCGGATATGCCGCCGGGATACTTCGAACAGCTTGCGCAGGATGGATCGGTGCTATACAGGCAACTGGAAGAAGACAATGGGACGACGGCCTATGCACACCCGCAGTTTGCTGCTTTTTTACAAGAATGCTATCAGCAGCTCTATTTGCCGCGAGCGGCGCATCCTGTTGAACATCAGGGGGAAAGTCTGTCTCCCTGCTCGGCCTTTGCTGCACAGATGAACCGGCCGGTTGGGCGGGTGACGCTGACAGCCATCTGGGTAGGACAGGACGCGGCTCCGGTATTGCTGGAGCATGTTCGGGCACTGAGGCAGGAAGGGTTCACGGAAATTCAGTTTCATCTGGATACAGGCGTAGCGGAACAGGCGATGCTCAGCCCGGCTTTGTCGGCAGCCGGTTTTGTTCCCCAGTGGATTTTGCCGTGGGGAGGCCGAGGGGATATTCTGGTGTTGATGCTTCGGGAGGGTGAAACCCTGTGAATCATCCATTTCCGCCGCTGGAGACGCTGGTTCCCCGTCACATTCAAAAAATCGAGCCGTATATTCCCAATAAGCCCGATGATGTGCTGCGACAGATGTTCGGCTGCCCGGTTCTTTATCGTCTGAACAATAATGAAAATGCTCTCGGCCCATCGCCCAAAGCTTTGGAAGCCATCCGGGCGATGGACCCGGTTCAGGCAGCGATCTATCCGAGCGGCGACGCCTATCATTTGCGGCGGAAGCTGGCGGAGAAGTTCGGACATTCGCCGGACTCTTTTATTGTCGGCAATGGCGCCAACGAAGTCATTGCGTTTGTAATCAATGCTTTTTGTCAGGTAGGCGATAATATCATCACCACCGACAAGACGTTCGCAGTGTATGAGTGGGTGGCGGAGTTTTCCGGCTATGAAGCCCGGCTCGTTCCACTGGCAGCTGATTATGGCTATGATGAAGCGGCGATGCTGGCGGCGGTCGATGCGCGCACCAAAATCATTTTTATCTGCAATCCGAACAATCCGACCGGAACTTATTGGAACGAAGAACGGTTGCGCAAGTTTCTCGACCAGGTGGATGGGCGACAGATCGTGGTGGTTGATGAGGCCTATGGCGAATTTGTTGATGCACCGGATTTTCCCAACGGAATGGAGCTGATGCGGGAATACCCGAATTTATTGGTGTTTCGGACTTTTTCGAAAATGTTTGCGCTGGCGGCGCTGCGAATTGGCTTTTTAGCCGGGCAAGAAAAATTGGTGGATGTGATCCGGCGAACCTGCGTGGTGTACTCGGTCAATTCCATAGCACAGCAGGCCGCTCTGGGGTCCCTTCTTGACGCAGAAGAGCATGTTGCACGGACCCGCCGGATGGTGGGGGAAGCAAGGCGTTTTCTCGAAACGGAACTGACCCGAATGGGATTGCCGTATATTTCCGGCGAAGGGAACTATATGGTGATTCGGTTGCCGATGAGCGATACGCTGGCGTATCGAAAGTTGATGCGCCAGGGAATCATGGTGCGGTCGATGACGGGATTCCGTTTTCCCAACCACATTAGGGTGACGCTCGGAATGTTGCCGGTCATGGAGAAATTGGTTGCGGCATTGAAAAACATTTTGCCATAATATGAGCTTGCATGAATATAAAATATGGAGGGTTGAACAACATGAATTTAAGCACAAAAGAGAAAAACGGCTTTTGGGTGATTCGTTTGGAGGGGCGCCTTGATATCGGAAATGCAGCGCAGTTTGAAAAAGCTTGTCTGGACTGGATTGCCGAGGGACATCACCGACTCGTACTCGATTTCGGCGGCCTGGAGTATATCAGCAGCGCCGGTCTCCGCAGTATTCTTGCCGCTACCAAAAAAGTGAAACCCCTTAACGGTAGTCTATCCCTCTGTTCCCTATCCGGTTTGGTTGAGGAGGTTATCTCGATATCCGGTTTCGACAATATTCTGACGGTATATGCTGATGTAGAGCAGGCAACTGCCGGGGAGGACAAATAATGGACGGTGTGGAAAAAACTTTTGCGGCCACTATGGAAACGATACCCGATATTGTGGGATTCGTTTCAGAAACTGCAACCGCAATGGGCGTTCACCCAAAACGGGTAATGCATTTGGAACTGGCGGTGGAAGAAGCGGCTGTCAATATTTGCAGCTATGCCTATGAAATTCCGCCCGGCGAAGTTACGATCCGGATTTCGCGGGAAGCGGAGGTTGTTCGCATTGAGTTGACTGATGTCGGCGTTCCTTTCGATCCATTGGCGGCGGATGCGCCGGATATCAAGTCGGAGCTGGAAAACCGTGAAGTTGGCGGTCTGGGTATTTTTCTGATTCGCAGGATGCTGGACGAGGTGCACTACAGTCGCAGCGGGGACCGCAACATCCTGTCATTGGCTGTGCGTTATGGTGATAAATAGTCGAACATCCGGGCGGTTGCCGGTTTCTCTGGTTGTTTTGATACTGGTGCTGTTATGGATGCTTCCGGTGCAGGCAACTGAGCTTCAACCGGTACGTCTCATGCTGCAATGGAGTCATCAGGCTCAGTTCGCAGGGTATTACGTCGCTCTGGAAAAAGGTTTTTATAAGGATAAGGGACTTGATGTTTCCATCGTCCCCGGCGGTCCGGGACTGGATGCTGCGGATTTTCTCATCCGGGGCGAAGTGGATTTTGCTTCGTTATGGCTGAGCGCGGCTCTCGCTCGCAGTGAAAAGGATATCCCGCTGGTGAACCTGGCCCAGGTCGTTAACTCCTCGAATTTAGTGTTGATGACTTGGAAGAAGGACAATATTTCTACGCTGTCCGATTTGTCCGGCAAAAAAATCAGTGTCTGGGGCGGAGACTTCCGCGCACCGTATGCCGCCTGGTTGCAAGCAATGAATGCCCGCCCGGAGGTTGTACCCCAGTACTACTCTGTGAACCTTTTCCTGCAGCAGGGAGTCGTGGCATGTTCAGCAATGAACTACAACGAAGTTCACATGGCTTATCAAACAGGCATCGATATGGACGAACTGAAACTGTTCTTTCTGCGGGATGATGAGTTTGGCTTTCCGGAGGACGGGATTTATACAACCAGGGATGCCTTGACGAAAAATCCTGAACAGGCGCGCAATTTCCGCGAAGCTTCGTTGGCCGGGTGGAAGTATGCGGCTGAGAATCCGGACGAGGCGCTCGATATTGTGATGCAGTATGTTATCAAAGATAATGTGCCGACGAATCGGCCCCACATGAAATGGATGCTGGAAAAGATCCTGACCAGCGTGATTCCGGGGGCACAGGATTCATGGGCTTTCGGCAGGTTATCCCGGCAAGACTACTCCAGAACTGTTCAGGTGATGCGTCAACAGGGGTTGCTGCAACAGTCGCCATTCTATGATGATTTCACCGGCGGAGGGCTTGGCTATGTTCCGTAAATTGAGTATTACCTGGCGGCTGTCGGTGTCGGTTTTGTTGGCGTCCGTTCTCACTTTAGCCGCTGTGATCGGCTACGGATATGTCGTGGCGCGTCAGATCCTGGAGCAGGAACAGGAAGCAAAGGCTGAACAACTGGCCCGTGCGACGACTGCTCGGATCGAACTGATTGAAGTGGCGGTGCGAAAAATAGTCAGTGGCATGGATGGCCGGATGGAATTGCAGGCGCCGTCTCGTCAGGATACAGTTTACGCTTTGCTGGAGCGGCTGGTTCGGGACAATGAGGAGATTTATGGCGCCTCTGTGGCTTTGGAACCGGGGGCCTTCGGTTATAACGAAGCCTATACATCGCCTTATGTTTTCCGTTCCTGGAACCAGTTGGTGCAGGCTGATCGCGGGAAACAGGCAACGCCCTATTTTGTTCAGGACTGGTACTCAATTCCGCAGATGATGAAGCAGGCGGGTTGGAGTGAACCCTACCGGGCGGAGTCGAGAGGGAACACGCTCATGGTCACTTACTCTTCGCCGATTCGCGATAGTGCGGGTGTTTTCCGAGGCGTGGTTGCCAGTGATATTTCTTTGGAATGGCTGTCTGATTTGCTGGATTCATTGCCTCTCGGCAAAGGCGGTTATGCATTTCTGCTTTCGAAAAACGGTACCTTTATCACTCACCCCAATCGAGAGCTGATCCTGAAGGAAAACATTTTCAGCCAGGCGGAAGAGCAGCATAATAGCCAGCTGCGAAGTCTCGGACGTGAGATGGTCCAGGGGCGGAGTGGGTTCGTTGCTACCGGGAGTATCTTTTCCGGGCAGGAAGGGTGGCTGATGTATCGTCCCATTCAATCAACCGGTTGGTCTATCGGCATTTTTTTTCCGGAGGCGGAAGTGATGGCGAAAGTCGCTGAACTTAGTCGTAAGGAAAGCGCTATCGGGTTCGTCGGCTTTCTGTTCCTGTTGCCGGTGATTCTGTTGATTTCCCGCTCCATTACCGGGCCGCTGCGTAAATTGGCCGACGCCACACGGGCGCTGGCTGGAGGAGACCTGAATGCTCCGCTGCCGCAGATTCCAGGGCAGGATGAAGTGGCGAATCTGGCAAATTCTTTTGCGGCCATGCGTGATGAGTTGGAAAAACATATTGTGTTGCTGCAGGATGCGGCTACAGCCAAAGAACGGATCGAAAGCGAGCTTCGAATCGCGCAGAGCATTCAGATGGAACTGGTACCCAAAACGTTCCCGCCGTTCCCTGCACGAAAGGACTTTGATCTTCACGCGATGATGACGCCGGCCCGTGAAGTGGGTGGCGATTTCTATGATTTTATGATGCCTGATTCAGACCATTTATGGATCGTCATCGGGGATGTCTCCGGCAAGGGAATTGCGGCGGCTCTGTTCATGGCGGTTACGCGGACATTCTTGCGCGCTTTCGTACAGGAGGAACGCTCGCCAGGGAAAGTGCTGGTGCGGGTCAACAATGAACTGGCCCGCAACAATGATGCCAACATGTTCGTGACGTTATTCTGCGGGGTGGTGCATCTGCCGACAGGAAAATTCCGTTGGGCCAACGGCGGACACAATCTGCCGTTTTTAACGGAGGCGGCAGGGGAACCGAACTTTTTGCCCCGCACCAAGGGAACCCTGGCCGGAGCTATGGAGGATATGAGCTTCGATGAGGCGGAGCTGGTGTTGCAGGCTGGCGATTCGCTGTATCTTTACACGGACGGAGTCAATGAAGCGATGGATAAAGAAAATCGCTTATTCGGCAATGATCGGACCCAAGAGACCTTATCCAGATTACGGCAACAGGATTGTGTCGGACTGGTGAATGGAATGACCGAAGAACTGGCGCGGTTCACCGCAGGGGCGGAACAGTCCGACGATATTACGATGCTTGCGCTGCGCTATTTTGGACCCAATTGCGAGAATGAATAAAGTCGATCACCATCCTGAAAAACCGCAGGGTAATAGCTAGAACAAAAAAATATATATTAGAAGATTTTATCGAAGATAAGTGAAGTTTGTTGGTGGAGGATATCGGAATGATAAACAAAAGAGTCAAAGCAGGAATCGTCGGAATTGGAGTGTGTCTGCCTGATAAAGTGCTGACGAACGATGAAATTGCAAAGATGGTCGACACCAGTGATGAATGGATTCAGGAACGTACCGGGATCAAGGAACGACGAATAGCAGAAGATTCACAGGCGGCTTCTGACCTAGGCGTGATAGCGGCGCAGCGGGCGTTGGCGCAGGCCGGTGTTTCTGCAGATGAAGTGGGGTTGATCATCGTCGCGACAGCGACGGCTGACATGCAGTTTCCCTCGACAGCCTGCATCATTCAGGATCGTTTGGGCATCAAAAATATACCGGCCTTCGATGTGACGGCGGGTTGCACGGGTTTCATTTACGCACTCACGATTGCGGCGCAATTTATTGCGAATGATTTTTGCCGGACCGTATTGGTTATTGGGACCGAAGTTTTGTCGAAAGTGACGAATTGGACGGATCGCGAGACCTGCATATTGTTGGCGGACGGAGCGGGTGCTGTTGCGTTGCAGCCGACTGCGCAGGGTAGCGGAATTTTGTCGATGAAGATTGGCTCGGATGGCGCCGGCGGCAAACATCTGCAGCTGCCGGCGGGTGGTTCACGGCTGCCTGTGACACCGGAGTTGATCGAAGCCAACCGAAATAAACTCCATATGGATGGGCCGGAAGTATTTAAATTTGCCATGAAGATGTTGCCGGAAGTTACGGAACAGGCACTGGCGCTTGCTGGTTTGCGCAAAGATGATATCGACCTGATTGTTCCGCACCAGGCCAATATTCGAATCATTGAGGCGGCGGCCCGACGTCTTGACTTGCCTATGGAAAAGTTTATGGTGAATTTGGATCGCTATGGCAATACTTCTTCGGCTTCCATTCCGATTGCGATGCATGAGGCATTGGAGAGCGGTCGGATAAAATCGGGTGACGTGGTAGTGTTAACCGGATTTGGCGCAGGCTTGACCTGGGGATCGATTGTGATGCGGTGGATTTGACTCGATTGTCTTGGAAAGAGGGGGAGAATTAACATGTCTGAGATTAGTGCCGGGATCATAGGCGTTGGGATGTATGCGCCGGAAAAAGTATTGACCAATGCTGAGTTGGCAGGGATGATAGATGCCACAGAAGAATGGATCGAATCCATGTCGGGGATCAGGGAGCGCCATATCGCCGCGCCCTCGCAGGCAGCCTCCGATCTGGGCGTTATTGCCGCACAGCGGGCGTTGGCCCGGGCGGGAGTGTCTCCGGACGAAGTGGATCTGATCATCGTTTCCACCTCAACCCCGGATATGCAGTTCCCGTCGACTGCCTGTATCATTCAGGAGCGTTTGGGAATCAAAAATATTCCGGCGTTTGACCTGACTGCAGTTTGTTCGGGGTTTGTGTATGCACTGACAGTCGGCGCCCAGTTTATTGCCAATGAATTTTCCCGGACGGTGTTGGTGATTGGAACCGAGGCGGTGTCCCGGGTAATTAATTGGTCGGATAAGGATACCTGCATGCTTATCGGAGATGGGGCCGGTGCGGTGGTATTGCGTCAGGTTCCTTCCGGCTATGGCATATTGTCGGCGAAGCTCGGCGCGGATGGGTCTGGGGCCAACTTTATGATGGTTCCGGCAGGCGGGTCGCGGAAGCCGGCGACGGCGGAAGTGATAGCGGACAAAATGAATAAGATACAGATGAACGGGCCGGAGGTTTTCAAATTTGCGATGAAAATGTTGCCGGAAGTCACTGATCAGGCATTAACGCTGGCGAATTTGCGCAGGGAAGATCTGAAACTGATCATCCCGCACCAGGCAAACCGTCGGATTATTGAAGCTGCCGCCCGGCGCATGGACTTACCGATGGAAAAATTTATGGTCAATGTGGAGAAGTACGGAAATACATCATCCGCCACCATTCCAATAGCTCTTTTCGAGGCGTTGGAAACCGGACGGATTGAGTCCGGCGATGTGATTGCGCTGACCGGATTTGGCGGAGGACTAGCCTGGGGGTCCATCATTATGCGTTGGATTTGACTTCTGCCAATTCCGGCAAGGAGTTAATTTGGTTTTCAATTTAAAGGGGGAATGCCATAGGTTGCAGAAATTATTCCGGATAAAGTTCATGAAAAAAGACAAGCTAAAAATGAAAGGATGGATGAACATGACAACATTGGAAAAAGTAAAGGCAATCATTTTGAAACTAAAAAAGAAAAATATCACAGAGGCGGATTTGAAACCGGAAGCTTTGCTGGTGGAGAACCTCAAACTGGATTCGCTTGATTACACCGAACTTCTGGTAATGGCGGAAGAAACCTTTGCGATAACGATTCCACAGGAAGATGTAAAAGAAATGACGACTATCGCATATGCAGTGGCCTATCTGGATAAACGAATCGCAAAATAATAGTCGCGGAAGAAAAGGGGTAAGACCAATGTTGGAAAAAATGTTTCAAATTGTTGCGGTAGGGAAAAACAATGCACACCATGTGGGCGCTGTTTTTCGTGCGCTGTATGGTGAGGACTTTCCCGTCAAGGACGTGTATCAACCTGACGTGTTGTGGCGGGATATTCAAGCTGAAAAGTTGACGGCCGCTTTGGCGTTGACTGCCGAGGGGCATCCCGCAGGTTACATTTCTTTCTTCAAGTCAGCCCCTAACTTCCGGCTGTGGGAAGCCGGAAATATGTTGGTTGATCCGGCTTATGCCCAGTCTGCTGTGTCATTGGAATTGGCGTGCTTTTATTTTGATCCGACAATGTGTAGAATGTCTGGCAATGACGGGATTTTCAGCGAAGCGGTCTGCTGTCATTATTTCACCCAAGTCAGCGCAATAAAGTCAGGATTTGTCGACTGTGCGCTGGAGCTGGATCAATTGGACGGCGCCAGTTTTAAAGACGGAAAAAGCAATAAGGCAGGCATGGCACGAGTATCCTGCGTACTGAATTTTTCGGAACTTTCTGACCCTGTGGCGCCAGAGTATTTGCCTGCCAGGTATGATGAGTATTTGCGACGACTGGCCGCGCCGCTACGACCCCGGACTTTTCTGACGTCGTCGGCAGCCTTGCCGGCGGCAGGCGATACAGTCCGAGAGGATAAGTATTATGACTTTGCGAAAACCTGGAAAGTAGCGGTGAGCTCGATCGGCGGCGATTGGGCGACGGTGGTGGAGGAACTGCTGACTGAGGCCGACAGGCGGCAGGTGGTCAGTTTGCAGGTAGTGCTGAACGCAGCTTGCCCAGCAATTGGCGAAGCGGTCGAATTGCTGCGGCATAACGGCTTTTTCTTCGGAGGACTTGCACCCCGCTGGTTTGGGACGGACGGAGTATTGATGCAGCATTTGTCCGGCGGAGAACCTGATTATGAGGAAACGAAACTGTATTCGCAGACGGCCAAAGAACTGATGGCTTTTATCCGGTGCGATAGGGAATCGGTACGAGAGGCTGCCGCGAAAAAGAATACGATATAAAGACGGTAACGATGCAATTTCTTTTGATTTTTTCGGCTGAATATAATGTAAAAGCGCTTCCGGCGAAAAACCGAAAGCGCTTTTTTGTGTCCGACAACGCGATTCGAACTCGCCTCATAATCTAGTTAATCTAATAAATAAACCGAGCCATCACCCCAGGTGCCAACATATAAATTGCCCTGTGGATGTACTCCCAGCGCAACCGGCTGTTTGAGATTTTGTGCAACCACACTCAATTGTGTCCCATCCGGTCCTAGATTTTTAATCGTTCCTTGTCCATAATCGACAACCAGAACATCGCCATGGAAAATTACAATCCCGCATCCTGGTGTAACAAAATTAGCTCCTATCGTCGTTGCAGAACCACCAGGTGAAATTTTGGTAATACCGCCGCCGTAATTCGAAACATAAAGCGTGCCGTCAGGATGCTCCACGACACCCACTGGAGTTCGCAATCCCCGTTCTAAAACGGAAACATTTCCTGTCGGCGATACTTTTACCAGTTCATTACTACTCCGGTTTGTCACAAGCAACTCTCCACTTTTGTTGAAGGCGATCCCTGTCGGAGTATGCAATCCTGTTGCAAAAATAGTTGTAGCCCCATCGGGACTGACGCGATAAATATTTTCTCTATAATCCGACACATATAGGTTTCCCTGCTTGTCAAAAGCAAGTCCTGCAGGTGATCCGTCGATTGAAGCGAAGGTTTTCCTATTGTCGGTGCTGTCCACTCTCGATACCGTGCCGTCATTCCAGTTTGCAACATACATATTCCCTGCGGGATCAAACGTTATCGCCGTTGGGGCATTAAAACCTGTTTTTGCTGTTATTGTTGCCATCATGGTTCCTTTCGGTTTACTTGCTGTCATTGCCGCTTGTGAATCCGGCCTTTTCCCCGTCATTTGACTAGTAGCAGACTGGCATCCTGACAGTAGTGCCAAAAACAACAACAGGCTTCCAACCACCCATTGGGTTGACCTAGTCCGAAGACGCATTGTCCGCTCCCTCCTCCCAAACAGGCTGTACTTCTCTTTTGTCAAAAACTTTTTGTCCCACTTTTACGGCATTTATTACACGTGGGAATCCGATGTACGGGCTACAGTGCAGGATCGCTTCAATAATTTGATTGGGCGACAAGCCTACATTTAACGCTGCATTGATATGAACCTCAAGTTGCGGTTCACAGTTGCCCTGTGTAGTCAAAGACGCAATCGTTACCAATTGTCTGTGCTGCAAATTCAACCCGGGTCGTGAGTAAATGTCGCCGAACGCGAACTCAATGATATACTTCCCCAAATCCGGAGCAATGTCGTGTAGTGATTGCACCACAGCTTCTCCTGCTTCGCCATCAATTTCCCGGAGTTTGTCCCATCCCTTTTTAAATCGAATATCCAAGCCAATCGCCTCCCTAAATAGAACTATTTTTAGTGTAATCGAATCTTACATTAATGTCAATATATCTTACAAGGTTGAAAAACATTCTAACATATATTATAATAAGCAAAACTGCGTAAAGGACTGATATTGTGGCAAAAAAATCAACATCACTTTCAACGATACTTGATTCACCGATCCTGTCACGAATCATTGTCGGGATTGGTGAAACTTCCGAAATCACCGGCGTATCGGCTAGGCAGCTTCGGTACTGGGAAACAAAAGGGATCATCCGCGCGATAGGCGACAACGACAGCACCAATCGGAGATACGACTACCCAACTATCGAGAAAATTGTATTACTGAAAGACTTTTTGGATCAAGGTTTCACGCTGGAATCTGCAGCCAAGCGACTTGAGGAGCGGATTCAACAACTCAATAAGACTATTCTTAAGCTGTCCAACATTGGCAGCCTAAAAAAGAGTAGTCGCAAAGACGATGGCAACGACTCTGTCTTTATCGGATACGCCACGCATCGACAGACTAAACAACGGTTCAAAATATATTCATCGTTGAATGAGCGTGAAGAAGAACTGATCGCAGAGTCTGTCGATTCGTCAGAATAACCTTGCGACAAAGCTAACAGGAGAGAAAGTAAACGCTGACAGTGGCATCATTGATGGGAAGATGAAAGAATGAACAGCACGAAACTTAGAGAAGCCGAAGGTCGCTTTCTGGCTCAGTATCCAGGCGGGTTTTCCCACCCGGACATGCTTGAAATCGTGAAGAAGCACAAGGTGCCGAAGATGATAAAAATGGCGCAGGAAAGCTTCGCGCCGGAACAATTCCACAGTGCTACCTCCATTGCCGAATCTATGATCAAAATTGTCAGCCAGTCATCTTTAGTCTCGATTTTTGAAAAGCCAAAATTTCGTGATGCGGTGCATTCCATGAGTGCCGATGAAAAAGAACACTTGGCCTACGGGCTGAAAGGATTTCTGCATGGAGACCAGGCAAAGGGGTTTGGGTTGACGACGGGCCTGCTGCAGGAATATAAAGTTGCGAAATGGCCGCTGTTGACGGGTTACCCGATCTATTACCGGCCCAGTATCGAGGCATTCATCAAGCCGACAACCGTGAATGGAATCATCGCGCATTTTAGCAGGCATGCCGTGAGCAGATCATGCTGATGAAACAGGAAGTAAATGAACTGCTACGCGTTGATAATGCTGCTTTTGGCGGCTTTCTGATGATGGCCGTCGAGGAAGCAAGGAGCAATCACCCATGATGCGAATTCAAAACAACTCCGATACGGCAATCATCGTTGTGGATGAAATTTGTGGAATTAATGACCATATTGCGGGAGTCTGAAACTGGCTGGGAAAAGATAAATAGTATACTTTCGGATAGTATCTGTTTTATGATCGATTGTGCGTCCGCACAGGGTTGTTTGTTTGCTGCATCTATTGTGTTTGAAATTTTACGATGCTATAATCTATCTCAACAGGGCAATCGCCCCGATATAATGGACACAGGTAAAAGCAATGAGGCTTTGTTCGCAGGAACAAAGTCTGTTTTGTTTTTAAAGGTGCAATAGCGTTAGGAGGAAGAATCGATGGCGACAAAGAAATGGCTGATATTACTTTTGGTGGCGGCAATGGCAATAACGGTGCTCGCCGGCTGCGGCAAGTCGGAAACGACCCCGGCCAAAGGCGGGACAGACGCCGCTGCGGCTGATGGAATCAAAATCGGCGTGCTTTACTCGACCACCGGGCCTTTCTCTATTTCGGAAAAGCCGATGCTTAACGCCGCGAAAATGGCGATCGATGAGATCAACGCCGCTGGCGGAATCAAAGGCAAAAAACTGATTCCTGTTTATGAAGATTACGCTTCTGATCCGGCGAAGGCCACAGAGAAAATCAAAAAGCTGATTCTGCAGGACAAAGTCGTCGCCACCGTCGGCACCAATTCTTCCGCCTCCCGCCTGGCCGTTATCCCGGATGTGGAGCGCAACAAGTCGGTGTTGGTCTACAATACTTATTATGAAGGTGAAAAACCTTCCCCCAATGTCATCTATACCAACTCGGTTCCCAGCCAGCAGAGCGCTGATTTCATCCCCTGGATCGTGAAGAACCTCGGCAAGAAAGTCTTCTTCGTCGGTTCAGACTATGTGTTTGGCGTAACGAGCGTCAAGAAGGCCAAAGCGATGCTGGAGAAAGCCGGTGGTGAAATCGTCGGCGAAGAATTCGTACCGCTGGGTCATACGGAGTTCTCCTCCCTGATCAATAAAATCAAGCAGGCTAAACCGGATGTGATCTTCTCGGCGGTCGCCGGTGACAGCGTGGTTCCTTTCTACAAACAATATCAACAGTACGGACTTTCCGCCAAAGATATCCCAATCTGCTCGATCGCGACCCATGAAGCGACGGTCAAGGGGATCGGCGCGGCAGCCGCAGCCGGACACTACAGCTCTTTCGATTACTTCCAGGTAGATGAAACCGCTGCGAGTAAGAAGTTCGTCGCTGCTTACAACAGTAAATTCCAGGACAACACCACCGTAACCAATCTGGCTGAAGGCGCTTACCATGGTGTCTATTTGCTGGCCAAAGCATTGGAAAAAGCGACTGCCTATGACGGACCGACTCTGCTCAGCGCTTTCAAGGGGTTGGAAATCGAATCGCCGCAAGGGAAAATCAAGGTTGATCCGACCAATAACCATACTTGGCTACAGTCCCGTATCGGCAAGGTCAAACCCGACGGAACGTTTGAAATCGTATACAGCTCCAAAGAATGGGTGAAACCGGAACTGTAAGCTCTTCGAATCAATTAGCGGTTTTTTACAAACGAATAGGATAATCTGACACGACGAAGTGCGCTTGCCAAAAGTTTAATGATAGCTTTTGGCAGGCGCATTAATGCTTTTAGCCACAATGAATCAAGGGTAGGGGAGTGATCGGTGCATGGAACTTCTCCTTTCACAGAGCATCAACGGACTGAGCGTATCGGCCATGTTGTTCATCACGGCATTGGGTTTGGTGATCATTTTCGGCTTGATGGATGTAGTCAATATGGCGCACGGAGAGTTCATCATGATTGGTGCGTATGTTACCTATTTCGCGACCACCGTTTTTCACTTGCCGTTTGCTGTGTCGATGCTGCTGGCGTTTCTGGTCACTGCTCTGATGGGTATTGTGATTGAAGTGACGTTAATCAAGCGTTTGTATGGAAAAGTTGCGGAAACGCTGCTGGCGACCTTTGCCCTTTCCATCATTTTGCAGCAATTGGTGCGTATGGCCTTCGGTCCTGAAGACAAGTTCGTTGGTCTGCCGATGGAAGGGCATTTTTCATTGCAAGGCATCGTGATACCGCACTACAACATTTTTCTGATCATGGTTGCGTTGGGAATCCTCGCGGCCACGCTGGCGCTCTTTTACAAGACTGGTTTTGGCATGCAGCTGCGGGCAGTGACGAAGAATCGCAGCATGGCGCAATGCCTGGGCGTGAATACCGCACGGATTGATACCCTGACTTTCGCCTGCGGTTCCGGCCTGGCGGGCCTGGCGGGAGCGCTGATCGCGCCGGTAAAGAGCGTCATGCCTTCGATGGGTTCCTATTACATTGTGGATGGATTTCTGACCGTTGTGCTGGGAGGCTTCGCCTCCATCGCCGGCACGGCCGCCAGCTCGGTGGTTATCAGCGAATCCGTCACGGTGATGGCCGGTTACATCAGTGAGATCACGGCCAAAGTCCTGGTGTTCCTCATTATCATCGTACTGATCCGGTTCAAGCCGGAAGGCTTGTTTACAAGCGAGAAGAGGTGAGCGTCATGATGAAGGAAATGAAAAATATTGGCTGGGACAAATATATCGACGTGCTGTTGTTTGCCTTTCTGATCGGGTTTCCACTGGTCGGGTCGCTGTTCCGGGTGGAGATGATGAGCAAATGCATCGTGTACATCATCTTTGCTTTGTCTCTCGATATTCTCTGGGGCAGTGCGGGCTTGATGAATCTGGGGCAGGCGATGTTCTTCGGCTTGGGCGGATATGTGCTGGCATTGTCTTATGCCGCCCGCGACGGAGTGCCTGCGTTCATGGCCGGATTTGGCGTGACGGAAGTTCCCTGGTTCATGCAGATACTGCAAAACACCCCGTTGGCGGTGTTGCTGGGAATGGTCGTTCCTGGCGTAGTGGCAGGCCTGCTCGGTTATTTCATTTTCACCAGCAAGGTCAAGGGGGTGTTCTTTAACATCATCACCCTGTCCCTGGCCTCTTTGATCGAAATGTTCTTTAACAATCAGCAGAAATATACCGGCGGCGCGAACGGGATCAGCGGACTGCCGCCGATCACCCTGGGTTCGGAGCCGTTGTCGATCACCGCGCACTATTATCTGATGCTGGCTGTCGGAGTGTTGGTGTATCTCTTCTGCCGCTGGTTGACGCACAGCCGGTTCGGCATGATTCTGCGTTCGGTGCGCGATAATGAGAGCCGGCTACAGTTTCTCGGATTCAATCCGGCGGCATTCAAATTGACGATTTTTGTGATTTCGGGCATGATCGCCGGCTTATCCGGCATGTTATACATTCCGATCCATTCCTTCATTTCCCCCGGCAACATCGGCGTGGCTTTTTCCACGTCGGTACTGGTGTGGCTGGCGGTTGGCGGCCGGGGCAATCTGACCGGCGCCATGGTCGGCGCCTTTCTGATCACCTGGATGGAAAGCCTGTTGTCCGAGCAATTTGAAAATGTCTGGCTGTTGTTGCTCGGCGCCGCGATGCTGGCGGTCGTGATGTTCTTCCCCAAAGGGCTGGTCGGAACCTTACTGGATTGGCAGTATAACCGGAAGATTGACCGGCAAATGGGACTGGTTCAAACCGACGATTCTGTGGGATTGCGGGAAAGCGATTTTGCCACGGCGAAGGGAAAGGTGTAAGGAATGGCTTTCTTGGAATTGCGGGATGTGAGCGTGAGTTTCAGCGGATTTCTGGCGGTGGATCGGGTTTCCCTATCAGTGGAAAAAGGCGAAACCCGGGTAGTCATTGGGCCAAACGGCGCAGGAAAAACTACCATTATCGATATGATCACAGGCAAAACAGCACCGACGAGCGGTAAAGTATTTCTCGGCGGAGCGGATATCACTGGTTGCAGCCCGCATGAAATTGCCGGGAAATATAAAGTGGGACGCAAATTTCAGGGGCCCAATCTGTTTGATTTTCTCAGTGTGTATGAAAACGTTGAAGTGGCGCTGGCAGGGCACAGTAGTGTCCTGAAGACCTTTCTCTACCGCAAGAACAAATCGATTGCCGATGAAATCAAAACAATTCTGGAACAGATCAATTTATACGGCAAACGGGATGTGATTTCCACCTCCCTGTCACACGGCGAGCGACAGTGGCTCGAGATGGGCATGGTCATTGCCCAGAAGCCCCAACTGATCACACTGGACGAGCCCACAGCAGGAATGACCGCTGATGAAACCTATAAAACCGGCGAAATGATCAAGACTATGATGAAGGACAAGACCGTCATCGTGGTGGAACATGATATCGATTTTGTCGAGCAGATCGCGGAAACCGTGACCGTGCTGCATCAGGGAAAAGTATTGGCGGAGGGAACCTTTGCCGAGGTCAAGCGCAACCCCAAAGTGGTGCAAGTGTATCTGAAAGATGATGACGAGGAAGTGGCTTAATATGCTGGAAGTGAACGCGGTTTCGGTCAGTTACGGCAAAAGCCGTATCGTGAACAAAGTCTCTTTCGCTGTCGATTCCACGGAGAAACTGGCGATTCTCGGCCGCAATGGCGTTGGCAAGACGACTCTGCTCAAAAGCATGATTGGACTGTTGCCGATGCAGACGGGGTCTATCAGTCTCGGCAGTGTCAACCTGACGAAGATGAAAGCCTACGAACGGGCCTGCAGCGGGATTGCCTATGTGCCGCAGGGACGAGAGATCATTCCCAATCTGACTGTCAAAGAAAATCTGGAACTTGGCGCCCTGGCGCACACGAGCGAGGTCAAAGAACGGATGGAGGAAGTATTCGACTATTTTCCGATCCTGCCTGAACATCTGCACCGCAAGGGCGGCGTGCTCTCCGGCGGGCAGCAGCAACAGCTGGCCATCGCCCGCGCGCTGATGAGCCATCCGAAAACATTGCTTTTGGATGAACCGACCGAAGGAATTCAACCGAATGTGGTGGCGGAGATCGGCAATATTTTGAAACGCATCCACAAGGCGATGCAGATTCCGATCGTGATCGTGGAACAAAATCTGAAGTTTGCCAAGAAACTGGCGGATCGCTTCATTGTGATACAAAAAGGCGAAATTGTTGCTTGCGGAGCAACGGAAGAATTGTCGGATGAAGTCATTCATCGGTATCTTACGGTATAATTAAGTCGAATGGATCAATACCGTGGAAGGAGCCGATGACATGTCGCTAATGCAAAAATCTATCCGGGAATTGGCGCCGCTGCTGCAAGCAAAAACAATATCGCCGGTGGAGCTGACCCGGGAATGTCTGCAACGCATCGAAGCAACTGAACCCGTACTTAACGCTTATATTACGGTGACAGCTGAGCCGGCGCTGCAAAAAGCGGCGCAGGCGGAAAAAGAAATCCTGCAGGGGCGTTACCGCGGCCCGCTACATGGAATCCCGTACTCAGCCAAAGATCTGTATATGACTCGGGGCGTGCGGACAACGGCGGGATCGGCGATTCTGGCCGACAACATACCGGATTCGAATGCTGCCGTGATTGAAGGGATGGAAGAAGCCGGGGCCATTCTGGTCGGCAAAAACAACCTGCATGAATTCGCCTATGGCACGACCAGTGAGAATGACCACTTCGGTCCCTGTCGCAACCCGTGGGATTCCCGCATGGTAACCGGCGGCTCCAGCGGGGGATCGGCGGCATCGGTGGCTGCCGCCAGTTCGGTTTTTTCGCTGGGAACGGATACCGGCGGGTCGATAAGGATTCCTGCTTCCTTCTGCGGCGTGGTCGGCATCAAACCGACGTATGGCCGGGTGAGCAAGCGGGGGATCATTCCCCTGAGCTGGTCGATGGACCACGCCGGACCGCTGGCGCAGTCCGTATGGGATGCCGCTGCCGTACTGAATGTCATGGCTGGCTATGATGAAATCGATGCGGGATCTGCTAATGTAGCCGCCCAGGATTATACGGTTGGGCTGGATCAAAATAATCCCGGCGTCAAAGGTCTGCGAGTTGGAATTTGCCCGCGTTATTATGAGGGTTTGCTGCAACCGGAAGTCGAGCAGGCTTTTTTACAGGTACTCCAATGGTTCGAGGCTAATGGCGCTGTTTTGAAGGAACTGTCTTATCCAAACAGGGATGCGTTCAATATCGGCAGCGTTCTCACGATGGCGGAAGCCTATGCTTACCACGAACAGAATTTGGAGAACTGCGGCGAGAAATACGGCCCCAGTATCCGATATCGACTCGAGAAGGGCCAGTACCTGCCAGCGTCGGCTTATGTCAACGCGCAACGGCTGCGCAACAAGGACCGACAGATCTGGGCGGAGGTTTATCAGGAGATTGATGTGTTCTTGTCGCCCACCGTCATTATGCCGGCTTTCCCCATCGGTGAAAAAACGGTGATGTTCGGCAACGACGCGGTAGATCCCCGTGTGAATGCGGTACTGATGTTTTTGACCTCCCTTGGCGATTTCAACGGGCACCCGGTGCTGTCGCTGCCGTGCGGATTTGCTGCCGGGGACTTGCCGATCGGGTTTCAGATTCAGGGGAAACCGTTTGCGGAAAATCAAGTGTTTCAAGTGGCTTATGCCTATGAACAGGCGCACCCGGAAATCAGCGAGAGGAAGTGTGGATTGTGGAAGTAAGTACACTGCGCAGCATGACAGTCGAGCTATCCGGTCGAACGGTGAACCCTGCGATTGACGCACACCTTCCCCAATATGCGAAAGAAGTGGCGGGATTATTGGCGGCGGTGCGCGCGGCGGCGCAAGAGTTTCCGGCGGAGCTGGCGCCCGCATCGGTATTTTCACTGAAACCGCCGACCAAGTAACGGAGGGATAACCATGTCGAGTGAGTTGAATAAACTTGCCGCCGAGCTGAAACCGGCGGCAGTGGAGTTTTGTCGCCGGCTGATCAGGGTACCGGCGTTGCCGGGTGAGGAAAAGGGCGTAGCGGATCTGTATCTGGCCGAGATGGAGAAGCTTGGCTATGACGAAGTGTTCCGGGATGAATGGGGCAGTGTCGTGGGGATTGTCCGGGGGAACCAACCGGGCCCGACGATCATGTACAATGCCCATCTGGATCATGTGGCGCCAGGCGATCACTCCGAATGGTTGGGTTATGACCCCTACGGCGCAGCCCTCGATATCGATGAGATGGAGAATCAGGACCGCACCGGGACGGAGCAGGTTGAAGTCATTCATGGCCGGGCCGCCTCCGATGTGAAAGGCGGCGGAGCCTGTCAGGTTTACGCTGGAGCCTTGCTGCTGAAGCTGCGGGAGCAGGGTCAGGATCTCTACGGCAATTACATGTTTACGGGCGTCGTATTGGAAGAACCAGCCGAACAGCTCGGCATGATCAAACTGATTGATGAAACTTTGCCAGGCCGGGGGCTGGACTATGACGGCGTTGTTTCCTGCGAAGCGACTTCGCTCAAACTCTATCTGGGGCATCGGGGGCGGGTCGAACTGCTGGTGACGATCGAAGGCGTGACCTCGCACGGCAGCGCGCCGTGGCTCGGCGTCAATGCAGTGAACAAAGCGACAGCCTTCATTGACCGGGTGGAACAGGTCGTGGCGGCGAACGCGCTTGAGGATCCGCAGCTCGGCAAATCGAGCATCGCCCTGACGATCATCAGCTGTACGCCGGGGGCGATGTGCATCGTGCCGGACCGTTGCCATATCACTTATGATCGGCGGATGGTTCCGGGTGAATCGGCTGAGGATTGCGTGAAACAAATCCAGAGCGTTATTGACGAATTGGCGGCCAGCGATAAAGATTTCCGGGCGAAGGTGGAGATCGCGGCCGTGCCCCGGACTTCCTATACCGGCCAATCGGCCACGATCCCGAACGTGAAGCAGCCCTGGAAGATTGACTCGTCCCATCCCTTCGTCAAGGCGGCAGCGTCGGGCCTGACTCAGGTCGACCAGCCGGTCAAATACGGCTACTGGGATTTCGGCACTGACCTTTCCGTTATCTGCGGGCGCGACCAGAAACCGGCTATCGGTTATTCTCCCATGCAGGAGTTTTACTGCCATCGGCCGATTGATAAAGTCCGCACTGATTACATGGGAAAAGCGATTGCCGGATATGCGGCGATATTTCTGGAATTGGGGAAAGTGCCGCAGGAAGATTTCAAGCTGGAGTAAAAATAATAGAGCAAAAAAATGCCTGGTAGGGAAAAAACCCATACCAGGCATTTTTTCGCTCTGGATTAGGCGGGCGCGTCGATAATATTGTTAAAGTGTGAAAAATGGCTGGGTGTGTTACGTGGGAGAAACGATTGCTGGTTATACGGCAACTTTTTTTGAATTAAGGAAATTTCCGCAAAGAAAATTCAAGAAAAAATAAATAATGGCGCGAATAAAAAAACGCATTAAAGTCAAATTTTACAAAGAAAAATTGTGGATTTGAGTAAGGTATTTTTTTAATAAAAACATCAATTATCACGAAATGAAATACGGACATTTCGGTGTTTTTTTTTCTTGAGGCGGAAAAATATTTGTGGTAGACTTTAAAAGTGTGTTGCAAGGCGCGCCTGAAAATGAAGCAAAAGGAGTGGGCTTGAAATGAACAGAATTAAAACGGTGTTGGTTGCGAATCGCGGCGAAATAGCCATACGTGTCTTTCGGGCCTGCACCGAGCTGGGGATTCGAACCGTGGCTATTTATTCGCAGGAGGATGTTTTGTCCCTGCATCGTTACAAAGCGGACGAAACCTATCTGATCGGCGAGGGGAAGGGCCCCATTGAGGCGTATCTGGACATTGAAGGAATCCTGAAAATTGCGAAAGAAAATAATGTGGACGCCATTCACCCCGGATATGGTTTTCTCGCCGAAAATGCGCAGCTGGCCAAACGCTGTGCAGAAGAAAACCTGATTTTTATCGGGCCTGAGCTGCGTCATTTGACCATGTTCGGTGATAAAATCAATGCCCGGATCCAGGCGAAAAACGCCGGAATCCCGATGATTCCGGGAACTGACGGACCTGTTGCCAGCCTGGAAGAAGTCAGGGACTTCACGTCCAGGCATGGGTTCCCGATCATGATCAAGGCGGTTTTGGGCGGCGGCGGTCGCGGCATGCGGGTTGTACGCGACGCCGAATCGCTGGAAGGTCTCTACAACCAAGCACGATCCGAAGCGAAAGCTTCGTTTGGCAGCGATGAGGTATACCTGGAAAAACTTCTGGAGAACCCCCGACATATTGAAGTGCAGATACTGGGAGACCAATACGGCAACATCGTTCATCTTTATGAGCGGGACTGTTCGGTTCAGCGACGCCATCAGAAATTGGTGGAAGTCGCGCCGGCCGCGCTGCCTGATTCGCTGAGGCTGGATATCTGCCAGGCCGCTGTCCGGCTGATGCAAAACGTTGGGTACGTAAATGCCGGAACGGTGGAATTCCTGGTGACGCCGGAGCATCAATTCTATTTCATTGAGGTCAACCCCCGCGTCCAGGTGGAGCATACCATCACGGAAATGGTCACAGGCATAGATATCGTTCAGTCGCAGCTGCTCATCGCCGATGGGTATGCCCTGCACGGCGATGAGATCGGGATCCCGGCCCAGGAGCTCATCCACTGCTACGGACATGCCATCCAGTGCAGGGTGACCACAGAAGATCCTGCCAACAACTTCCTGCCGGACACCGGGAAACTGACCACCTACCGCAGCGGCGGCGGGTTCGGTCTGCGTCTGGACGGCAGTAATGCTTTCACTGGCTCGGTGATCACGCCCTATTACGATTCGCTGCTGGTGAAGGCCATGACTTGGGGCCTGACCCGCAAAGCAGCCATCGCCAAGATGCAGCGGTGCCTCGGAGAGTTCCGCATTCGCGGAGTCAAGACCAATATTCCTTTTTTGGCCAACGTGGTGGGGCATGAAAAATTTCTGCAAGGTTCCTATGATACTTCTTTTGTCGACAGTTCGCCGGAATTATTCGTTTTTCCTGACCGTAAAGACCGGGCGACCAAGTTGCTCAAATATCTGGGGAACATCACTGTCAATGGCTACGAAGGAATTTCACGCAAGGAAAAGACGGCCTATCAAACGCCACGCATGCCGGAAGTGCCGGTGGGAGAGGCTCCGTCCGGTACCAAGCAGATTTTGGATGAACGCGGCGTCGGTGGATTGATTTCCTGGATCAAAGCGCAAGACAAGGTGCTGCTGACAGATACGACGTTGCGTGATGCGCATCAGTCCTTGCTGGCCACCCGTGTCCGTTCAAGGGATATCATCGATATTATCGAGCCTACCTCGAGTCTGATGCCCCAGCTGTTTTCCCTGGAAATGTGGGGCGGCGCCACTTTTGACGTAGCCTACCGGTTCTTGCATGAAGATCCGTGGGAGCGGCTGGCCGTCCTGCGGAAAAAATCCCCCAATATTTTGTTCCAGATGCTGCTGCGCTCCGCCAATGCCGTAGGGTACACGAATTATCCCGACAATGTGGTAAGAAATTTTGTGGCTGAGTCCGCTGCAGCCGGGATCGATGTATTTCGGATATTTGACAGCCTGAACTGGCTGGACAGCATGCGAGTCGCCATCGAGGCCGTGCGCGAGTCAGGCAAGGTCGCGGAAGCGGCGCTATGTTATACAGGGGATATTCTAAACCCTGATCGCAGCAAATATGACCTGAAATATTACGTGAACATGGCGAAAGAGATGGAAACAGCCGGTGCTCATATTCTGGGCATCAAGGACATGGCGGGCCTCTTGAAACCGGAAGCGGCTTATCAGCTGGTGTCGGCGATCAAAGATGCGGTCGACATTCCGGTTCACCTTCATACTCATGACACGAGCGGCAACGGGGTCTATACGTATGCGCGGGCGATTGATGCCGGCGTGGATATCGTGGATGTATCGATTTCTTCGCTGGCAGGCATGACCTCTCAGCCAAGCGCCAACAGTCTTTATTATGCCCTTTCGGGTCACAAACGCCAACCGGATGCCGAAATTCTGGGATTGAATGAGCTATCCCATTACTGGGAAGATGTTCGTTCCTATTACGCAGACTTTGACGCGAAACTGTTTTCTCCCAATCCGGAAGTGTACGAGCACGAGATGCCGGGCGGCCAATACAGCAATCTCAAACAGCAGGCCAAGGCGCTGGGACTGGAACCGCGTTGGGAAGAAGTCAAAAAGATGTACCGCAGGGTCAACGACCTGTTCGGCGATATCGTGAAAGTTACTCCTTCGTCCAAAGTTGTGGGCGACATGGCCCTGTTCATGGTGGAGAATGGTCTGTCAGAAGACGACATTTACGCCAAAGGAGACCGGCTCAATTTCCCACAGTCGGTGGTCGAATTCTTTGAAGGTCAGATCGGGCAACCGTATCAAGGTTTCCCTGAAAAACTGCAAGCAATCATCCTCAAGGGCAAAAAACCTCTGGATTGTCGGCCTGGCGAACTGATGGCGCCGGTTGATTTCGACGCGCTGCGGGTTGCCGTCGGAGCAATTCCTCACCGTGATGTGACGGAAAAAGATGTGCTTTCTTATGCCCTATATCCCAAGGTATTCAAGGAATGGGTCGGATTCATGCAGGAATATGGCGATATGTCGATGCTGGATACCCCAACCTTCTTCTATGGCATGCTGCCGGGAGAAGAAATCAGTGTGGATATTCAGCAAGGAAAAACGCTCAATATCCGGCTGCTGTCCGTTGGTGCTCCTGATGCCGCCGGAGTTAGGGTAGTCAGTTTTGAGTTGAATGGATCGGTGCGGGAAACGTTGATCAAGGACAAGGCCGTGGAAACCACGGTTGCCGAGCGCCGCAAAGCCGACCCCGCTAACCCGGAGCACGTGGCGGCGACAATGTCCGGTTCTGTTGTCAAGGTGATGGTGCAAACAGGCGCCAAGGTAAAAAAAGGAACCCCGTTGGTTGCAACAGAAGCCATGAAGATGGAAACCTCGATTCAGGCGCCCATTCATGGCTTCGTGAAAGAAATTTTCGTCAAACCCGGTGACTCAATTGAATCCGGAGATTTGCTGCTTGAGTTGTCCAGACCGGACGCAGGCTAAGTCGGTTCGTACTATTTTGCAGCTTTCAGGTTGCCCAGAGCAACGCCGATCGCTTTGACGGTTGAGTCGATCTGCTCTTTGGTGACGATGAGGGCAGGGGCGAGCGTGAGAACGTTGTTGAGTCCAGGAACGCTGCGTCCCATCCGTCCCATCAGAATGCCCTGCTTTTTAACATCAGCCACGATGCCGGCCAAAGTGCCTTCTGCGGAAGGTGCTTTGGTCTTTTTGTCGTCGACGATCTCGATGCCGGCGAACAGGCCCAGGCCGCGGATGTCCCCAACCATCGGGTGATCGGCGAACTGCTTCAGTTGATCGAGCAGGTAGCGGCCCAACACGGCGCTGTTTTCAACCAACTTTTCTTCTTCGATGATGCGGATGTTTTCCAGTGCTACACTACAGCCTGCAGTGCAGCCGCCGTAAGTGCTGATGTCACGGAAATAACCGAAGGTATCGGTCGGCGAGGTCAGGAATCGGTCAAAAACCGCTTTGGTGGCGAGCGTAGCCGAGAGCGGCATGTAGGAGCTTGCGATGCCTTTGGCGAGAGTCACCATATCAGGTTGCACATCGTAGTGATCATGGCCGAACATTTTCCCTGTCCGCCCGAACCCGGCGACTACTTCGTCGATAATGAGGAGCACCTCGTATTTGCGGCAGATAGACTGGATGAGCGGGAAATACTCCGGAACCGGCGGTATGATGCCGCCACCGGCAGTGATTGGTTCAAGAATGATCGCCGCCACGGTGTCGGGACCTTCCTTTAGAATGGTTGTTTCCAGAGCACGGGCGCAGTCGATCTCGCAGTTCGGATATTCCTTGCCGAACGGACAGCGATAACAGCATGCGTGGGGGATTTCCACGAACCCTTCCGGATAAGGGCCGTAACCGGCCTTTCTTTCCTTTTGTCCGCCGGCGGCGAGGACCGCCAGGGTGCTGCCATGATAATCCCGGTCACGGTAAATGATTTTATGTTTCTCTTTTTGCGTTTCGGTGACGCCGAAGTACAGGCGAGACATTTTGAACGCTTTTTCATTGGCTTCAGATCCACTGTTTGAAATGTAGACTTTGGGGAGCGCTGGCAGCAGGGAAGCGAGCTTGGTTGCCAGATGGATGTAGGGAGGGGTAGCCACTGTCCCGGCATAGTAGGGAAGGGTGCGAAGCTGGTCGGCAGCGGCCTGCACCATCGATTCGCGTCCATAGCCGACATTGACGCACCATACGCCGCCGGAGAGCATATCAAGGTATTCGTTGCCCCGGGCGTCCGTGATGTTGCAACCATTGCCTGATACCATGATTTGAGGTTCCTGAGTCTCCATCATTTTGTGGTTGGTCAGATGGAGCCAGAGATGTTCCTTTTCCTGGGCAATCAATTCTTCTACGTTGATTGGGGTTGTCATACGGCTTCGCTCCCTTCTTATTTGCCGTTCAGGCATGAATGATAGAGTTGTTCGATTTCACTTAAGGTCGGTTTGCGGGGATTAAAGAGCACGCTGCCGCTTTGCGACGCATCTTTGGCGAGCTGGGGCAAGGCGTCTGCCGGAACGCCGAGTTCGGCGAGTGTAAGCGGCAGCCCGGTATCGGCATAAATTTCGCGTACGGTATCCACGGCGAGCTGACTGGATTCTCTTAGCGACAGTCCCTTTACCTCACAGCCAAGAGCTTCGGCAATTCGGACGAATTTTTCCGGGCAGGCAGGCCTGTTGTATTTCATGACCCAAGGCAACAAAATGGCATTGGCTTGACCATGAGGAATGCCGAAGTGCGCGCCGAGCGGTCGGGACATGGCATGGACGAGAGCTACCGAAGCATTGCCGAAGGCAAGACCGGCATGCATCTGACCGAGCAACATGGCGGTGCGGGCCTCGATGTTGGCGCCGTTTAAGGTTGCCTTGACGAGATGGCCTCCGATCAGGCGGATGGCAGAGAGGGCAAACACATCGGTGGTGGGGGAAGCGAGGCTGGATTGAAAAGCTTCAATGGCATGGGTCAGTGCGTCCATTCCCGGTCCGGCTGTGTAAGCGGACGGGATGCTCAGCGTGAGCTGGGGGTCGAGCAACGCGACTCTGGGGATTAGGAAAGGAGTGCTGATCAACATTTTCACTTTTCGTTCGGTGTCGGTAATTACAACGAATTTTGTCACTTCACTGCCGGTACCGGCGGTCGTGGGGATGGCGATGACCGGTAGACCGGGCTTCGTTGGCGCAGTTTTTTCATAGTTGGTGATGTTGCCGTCATTGGCGGCCATGAGGCCAATGGCTTTGCCGGCATCAAGAGGACTGCCACCGCCGAGTGCGATGATCACCTCGGCGCCGATTTCTCTGGCAAGCGCGGTACCGGCGGTGATTGTGCGGACGCTGGGATCGGATTCCGCTTCACAAAACAACGTCACGGCGATACCGGCCGATTTCAGGGAAGCGCACACCGCGTCAAGCGCTCCGCTGGCGCGGGAAGAAGTTTTGCCGCTGACAAGCATTGCTTTGGTTCCATAACGCAACGCTTCCTCCCCGGATTTTTCCACGCTGCCCCAGCCGAACAAAAGACGTTCAGGGGATTGAAACAGATCGATGGACATGTTGATCTCCTCCAGTAATTTTAATTTCAGACGGTTATCCGGCGATGCGCCGGGCAATGGCTGCGTTGCCTGCCAGAGCTTTGAGCATCATTTCTGTACTGACCCGGTCCTGGGGCGTATGTGCATACTGTTCTTCCATAGGAGAATAGCCAATCGTGGGGATGCCGAGTACGCCCGTGACATAGCTGGCATCGGTGCCAAAATCCCATTTGCCGAAATCGGGTGTCTGGCCGATGGAGTTGAGCGCTTTCACCGTTTCGATAACCAGGGGATGATCGGGACGGATTATCCAGGCTGCCATTTTTTTCTCGCAGTCCATCGATACGCCGGTCCAAGAAGTTTCACGAACCGTTCGGATGCGGACCTGAGCCTTGAATTCGGGATCCTTTGCCGAGAGATCGGTTAAGATGGCCTCGATTTGAGCCAATGCCAATTCGCAGCTTTCTTCCGGCAGCAATCGACGGTCGAGGGAAACGGTGCAAATATCCGGAATGATCGACAATCGGCCGGGACTGCAGGTAATATTGGTCAATGCGAGGGTGGACTGCCCAAGGATCGGGTGAGTGGGAAGACTTTCGGCCAGGCGATTGACCTGATCGAGCACAGGCAGCATTTTAGTTACGGCATTGATGCCCCTCCAGGGAGCGCTACCATGACTGGTGCGCCCTTCAGTCACGACTTCCAGTTCCACACGACCGCGATGGCCCAGAAATAAATTCAGACCGGTAGCTTCGGAACTGATCATCAGATCAAAACGGAGTCCATGTGCAGGAAACGTTTTATCGCATAAGTACTGGATGCCCAGCATTTCCGCCGGTTCTTCCTGAACAACGCCGGTGACGATGTAATCGCCCCGCAGCGGAATTCCAGCCTGGCGCAGCAAGGCTCCGGCGTAAATCTGGGCGGCGAGACCTCCTTTGACATCGCTGGCGGCGCGCCCGTGAATATACCCATCAGCCATTACCGCGCCGTAGGGCGGGTAGTCCCAAAGCGCTTCATTGCCAGGGTCGACGTGATCCATATGGGAGTTGTACATAAGGTTGCAGCCATCACCGGAGCCGCGGATGATTCCCACAACATTCCCGATACCATCGATAAAAACTTCGTCATAGCCGAGGCGGACCATCTCGGACTCACATAATTCGGCCAATGCTTTTTCCTCACCACTGAGGCTGGGCGTCTGAATCAGTCTTTGGGCAAAAGTGAACATTTCTTCTTTTAGTTTGGCTGCTGCGTCAATGATTTTAGTATCCATGGATCGCCTTCGCTCCTTGCTATAAACTGAGGTATTTGTCGACAACCGTTGCGAAATACAGATGCATCCGGTCCTGAGTGTCATTGAGGTTGCGTCCGGTGAGTTCTTCCACTTTTTGCATCCGGTAGCGGAGCGTGTTGCGGTGAATATGGAGCCGCTCGGCAACGAGGGCCAGGTTCTCGGTGTCTTCCAGATAGGCGGTCAAGGTCGGCAGCAGTTCCCCTTTGTGCCGTTGGTCGTAGTCATTCAGCGGGCCCAAAACTTCCAAGCGAAAAGTCTCCAGTTCCTTGCGGTTGGATACGTTGAACAGCACTTTGTAAAAACCGAGTGATTCATAGCCGAAAAACTTTTTCCGGCCTGATGTGATGCCCACCTTCAGAGCCAGTTCGGCCTGTTCCATGCTTTTTTTGCCATCCTGCAGGGCTTCGAAAGGATTTCCCCACCCGATATGCATCTGGATGTTTTTCATCTGCTCGGCGGCGGTTTGCAGGATACTATGCGCAATAGACTCAACACGTTGAGATTCCTGCATGCTGCCATCAGAGGGAACCAACAGGACGATGCGGTCGGAACGGCTGGTGAACAGCACTTTCTTTGCGGATCGTCGAAAAGCATCCTGGACGATTTGCTGGATTTTTTGCTTGTCTTCCAGAACTTTCTGCTCGGTATTCATATCAGGTCTGTTCGAAGGAAGAACACGGCTGTATCTTACAAACAGCACCCGATGGGGTTTGGTGAGGTCGTAGTCATATAGCGCGGCCCGGGTTGATAGGAGCTCGGGATTGGAGCAGTCGCCATAGAGGATGTTTTCGATGATGTCCTGGATCGACTTTTCTTCGACCTGTTGGTTCATGATATGGTTGCAAATTTCCCGCGTGACTTCGACTAACTTCACTTCCCAGGGCAGCTCGAACACAGGGAACCCCAGCGCATCCGCCAATTCGATCACCTCGGGCGGGGTGGCTGGGATATAGGGACCAACGTTAAGGACCAGGCCGGCGATATTGCGGCGCGAGCATTCTTCGACAATCCGTGAAAGGATTGCCAGGTTGTCCCGAATCCCGATACCGGTCATGAAAAGCAGTTCGCCGCCCAGAGTCCAATGCATGACATCAGGCAGCTCCACTACATGAACCCAGTGAAGGGCGCGGTCCAGACCAGCGGAACCGGCCACCAGTTTAAGGTTCTTCAGTTGGGGCAACCCGAAAAGGTCTTTCAATTTGAGAGCCATCGTGTGCCCCTTTCTTTCATCGCCAGGAATGTTTGCGCGAAACACCTTAATGAAAAAGCCGGCAGAAGAATTCTCTGCCAGCCTCATTGCTGCTGTTGTATGATGTCGACTTGAGCAACCACACCTATGCATGTATCATAACAAAAATGATTTTCAACGTCTATGTCTGTGAGTACAAAAAAACGAAATATTGTTGTGCAAATAAACAAAAAAGCGTTACCCTTTTTCCTGCAGCGCGGTTTCCACTTGCTCGCGCGTAAAAGGGCCGCCATGTCCGCTGTAAAATGTGTGGGCAAACGGGAGCAACTTTCGGACACTGGCGAAGAGCGCGGCAGGGTTGTCTGCGAAATAGGCTATGCTTGCCTTGCGGTTGAAAGGAGAGGAAACGACCAGGTCGCCGACGATTGCATTCCCTGACTCCAGGAGTACGGATAGGGAACAGTCGCTGTGTCCTGGCGTGGAAATGATTTTGCCAGCTATGCCGAAGAACGCCAGGTCATAGTCCGAATCAATAACAATGTCCGGTTCAACCGGCATGGCAGGGGGTTCTTTGCCGGTAATCATTTTCAGGACACTCTCGCCCAGTTCGTTTCGCGGATGAACGGGTGGATTTTTGCCTGTTCGCAAAGCGGGCAAAGCTTTTGGATGACACAATATGGGCGCACCTGTCAGTTCACGTAGTTCGCGTGCGTGGGCGAAATGGTCGGAGTGGCCGTGAGTGATCACGATCAGTCGGATGTCCTGCGGATTGACCTGCAAACTCGCGAACACTTCCTGATATTTTTGCTGCGTGGCTGGTGCGCCAGTGTCTACGAGAATCGTGCCTGATTCCTGGACTAGGATGGCATTGGAGAATCCCAGTGGGATGGTGGTAATCCGGTTCATGGAAAAAACCTCCCTGTGATGTGACGTGCTGATTGATGCATTTAAGGTATAATATAATAAAAACCTTCAAGGAGGCAACATCATGGAATTTACTTTCGCACACAACAACTTCAATGTTTTGAATCTTGAGCAGAGCCTTGCCTTTTACAAGGAAGCGCTCAATCTCACCGAGGTCCGCCGGGTGGGAAATCCGGACTTCACACTGGTCTACCTGGGGGATGGTAAAACGCCCCACAGTCTGGAACTAACTTGGCTAAAAGACCGCAAAGAAGCCTATAATTTGGGAGAAAACGAATTTCATCTCGCGTTCAGGGTCGAAGATTTCGACAAGGCCTACGAGCTGCACAAAAAAATGGGCTGCATCTGCTATGAAAATAAAGCGATGGGGATTTATTTCATCGCGGATCCCGACGGATATTGGCTGGAGATCGTTCCGGTCCGGAAATGAGCAGGACGTATTGGCTGGGGATCCTATTGGGCGTTCTTCTGATATCCATCCCTTTTGCTCCCCAAGCGCAAGCGGCGACGGATATGATGCCATTGCTGCTGTCGGCGCCCTGGCATGGGTCGTATGTATGCAATCAGGGGTTGACCCGACTGCGCTTGACGCTCCGGCCGTTGCCTGGCGGAGGTGAACGCCGTATGGAAGCAGAATTCGCTTTCTCGGCGGACCCGGATAATCCGCAGGTGCCAACCGGGTCGTTTCGGATGACGGGTACGTGGGACCCGGCGACGCGGGCCCTATTCCTGAAGCCGGAAAACTGGATCGACCAACCTGTGGATCCGAGTTACCGGATGGTAAGCTTGGAAGGAAAGGTGTTCCTGGGTGACGGGCAGGCGATGATTCGTGGCCGGGTGGCGACATACGGATGCGAGGATTTTGCCGTGTGGCAATTTTTCATATTGCCTGCGGCAGGGCGATAAAGGAGGTAAGGATGGCTGAATTCTGGGCATTGCTTGAAAAAGGCGGCCTTGTGATGCCGTTGCTTTTTCTGGGGTCGGTGTTATCCGTGGCGGTGGCTGTTGATAGGTTCCGCGCTTTTCATAGAGGGGATGCAAACAGCGCTCTTTTACAGGAACGGCTGGAGCCTTTTTTGAAACAGGGTGATTGGAAGGCTGCACTGACGGAGGCGGGGGAAACGGAGTCGTTGATTGCGCTGGTTGCATCTGCAGGGCTTGAAAATGCCATGCGAGGCAGCCGCGCTGCGGACATGGCGATGGAAGGAGTGGCCAACCGCGGCGCGGCGAGGTTGCGACAACGGTTGGATATCCTGGGGCTGATGGTGACGTTGGCGCCGCTATTGGGGCTTTTGGGAACAGTGATCGGCATGATTCGTGCTTTTAATGTGCTGAACGTTCGCAGCGGGCAGCCCTTCGCGATCACGGGCGGAGTCGGTGAGGCGTTGATTGCGACGGCGGCAGGACTGTGCGTGGCCATCCTGGCCCTTGTTCTGCTGTCCTATTTTCGAAATCGACTCGACCGGATGCTGGGTGATGTGGAAGAGGTTGCCTCCCTTGTGTTATCAGCGATCCAGGAGCGGGAATCGTGAAGATCCGTGAGCGGAGATTTGCTGAAAATCCTCGGTTGATGGTCATTCCCATGATTGATATTATGTTCTTTTTGCTGGTGTTTTTTATGATGAGTACGATGTTCATGGTGGAACAGAAAGTGCTGCCTGTGACATTGCCTGCGGCATCTGCACCGGATGCCGAGGCGCAGCGGACGGCGCCGATCACGGTGATGGCTGACGGCAGCGTCCAATTCGGTGAAAAGGGCGTTTCTGTCGTTGAACTGGAAGCACAGATTCGTGCGGCAATGGTGCAAGATCGGGAAACGCGGTTTGTGCTCCGGGCCGACCGAGCCGTTGCCTACGGGAAGGTAGTTGAAGTATTGGACTTATTGCGCCGGCTCGGCGTGCAGCGATTGACCGTTGCGGTGGACCTCGTCCCGTGAGACGGAGGGGAGCGGCATCCCATGATTTTTGGATTGCACTCGGAGTTTCGCTGAGTCTGCATGTTCTGGCCGGAGTGCTTTTTTGGGGAACGTGGATGTTCTCGCCGATGCCAACCGTCGAACCTGAGGTGGAATGGACATGGAGTGCGCCGACTCCCGAGAAGCCGGCGCCCGATAAACCTGCTCAAAAACAAGGTTCCGCGTCAACTCCGGCACCGTCGGATTTATCCGTTCCGGGACAGGAAAGCAAAGCGGCGCCGGCGGATGCAACGGGGACCCCCTCGCAAAAACCTGTCCCACCCCCCAAAACACCGGAGGTTGCAACTGGACCTGTAGGTGCGCAGAATTCTTCTGAAAGACCGTTAGACCCGATCGAAGGAGAGTCAAGTGGATTCGCACTGATTCCGCCCAAGATCAAAGAACGACCGCCACTGCTGGCTCCGGAAGCAGCAAGAGGCGCATTGACAGGCGACGTGCTGCTGAGCGTGGAAGTGCTGGAAAATGGCAGTGTCGGCAAAATTGTTCTCGGTCGCTCGAGTGGGTCGAAGATTTTGGATGAAGCGGCCCGGGAAAATGTGTCGCGATGGAGGTTCGAACCAGCTCGTCAACCACAGGGACAAAAACCGGTTCGGGTGCTGACATCCATTTGGGTTCGATTTGCAAAAGAGGGGAGCTGAAGTATCTGTGCGGAGTCGAATTCTATTGTTGGCCATGCTGCTGGTGTATGGTGTGACAGTATACGCGGCTGAGCCGGTGGCGTCCGAGGTCGTGCTGGACGGCGTTACACGGACTTTTTTGATCTATACCCCGCCAGGGTCCGATAAAAATATCCCGGCGCCGCTTCTGTTCGTTTTGCACGGCAGCGCCGGCAACGGCGAGGTGATGATGACGGTGACGCAAAGAGGGTTTGAACGCATCGCCGATAAGGAAAAGTTCATCGTCGTATACCCGGATGCATTGGAGCGCCGTTGGAATGAACAGGACGGGACGGTGGACGATGCCGGATTTTTGCTGGCCATCGTGGATAAACTGGCGGCTGAATCCAGAGTCGACAAAAAACGCGTATATATGGCAGGGATTTCAAACGGAGGAATGATGGCGCAACGCATGGCCTGCGAATATTCGAACCGGGTGGCGGCCATTGCGACAGTGGCAGGCACGATGCCGGCTGGAATGGCAACTGTGTGCAAGCCGTCACGACCGGTACCCGTCATGGTCATTCATGGAACGGCAGATCCGATTATTCCCTGGGGAGGAGGCGCGGTGGCCGGCTTCGAAGAATTCGGCAAGGTGGTGTCTGCTGCCGAAACCGCCCGTTTCTGGGCATCGCGTAATCTTTGCAAAGGGGCGCCCCTGGTAATGAGCGAACCGGACCGCGACCCCCAAGACGGTACTCGGGTGCGTCTGGAGCTATTTGCCGATTGCGGCGACAAAGCTGATGTGACCTTGGTTGCCATCGAAGGCGGCGGACATACCTGGCCGGGTGGATATCAGTATCTGCCTGAGCCGTTTATTGGAAAAACCTCCAAGGATATCGATGCTAATACCCTGATCTGGAATTTTTTCAAAGGCTTCTCCACTCCATGAATAGGATGATTTACAAAGCGGGGTATGAAAATGACTGTTGAATGGATAGGTATTGTGGCAGGGGCCCTGACGACCTGCGCGTTTTTGCCGCAGGTTGCCAAAACGGTGCGTAGCAGGTCAACCGGAGATCTGTCCTGGATCTGGTTGGTCATGATGTCTTCGGGTGTTTTTCTCTGGATGGTTTATGGCTACTATATGGCTAGTCCCTCGGTTTTTTTTGCCAACGTATTTACCCTGATTTGTCTATTGGCGTTGGTATATGTGAAAGGATGGATGGATCGGCAGATGGAAGTTGAGGGAGAGGATTATGTGACAGTCCGCCGCAAGGTCGGCGGGTGCATCGGCTGCGGGCGTTGCAATATCGGTTGCCCGCTGATCGTGGAGGTTCGTGAGAAAATCGATAAGCCTCAGAAAACTGTTGGAAATTCGGCAGGATAATGGTCAAAAAACGAGAAAAGAAGAACTGCTGGGCTGTGCCAATTATGAAGACAAAGGAGTGTAGTGAAATGATCAGACAGAATCCTTTGGTGATGATTCCCGGACCGACGCCGGTGGCCGAACCGATCAGGCAGGCGTTGGCCGGGCCGACATACGGGCACACTTACGGCCCGTTCGTGACGATCTATAAAGATTGTCTGGCGGGACTGAAAACAATCTTCCAGGCTGATCATGTAGTGGCAATCGGCGGAGCAGGAACTCTTTCCATGGAGATGGGCCTCATCAACACCGTACGGGCGGGAGAAGAAGTTCTCGTCATTACGCAGGGCTATTTTGGCGAGCGTTTTGTGCCATTGACCAAGGCATTGGGGATCGTGCCGGATGTCTTGACGGCGCCTGCAGGTGCGCGGGTTTCCCTCTCCGACATTGAGGCAAAACTGAAGTCGAAGAAATATGCGGCGCTGACGTTGACGCATGTGGACACTTCGACCGGGGTCATGGGACAGGTCAAGGAAGTCGCGGCACTGGCGAAAAAATACGATACGCTGTTCATTCTGGACGGAGTTTGTGCGAGCGCCGGTATTCCGGAACCGATGAAAGATTTTGGGATCGACGTCGTCATCACCACGAGCCAAAAGGCTTTTGGCACACCGCCGGGACTGACCATCGTGGCTTTCAATGAAAAAGCGCTGGCTCGCCGGGAATCTCTTGGAACGGTGGCCGGTTATTACGTGGACTGGAAAAACTGGCTGCCGGTTATGGACAATCCCTCCATGTATTTTTCGACTCCACCGGTGAATCTTATCCAGGCCTTGGCGAAAGCGGTGCAGATCATTCTGGAGGAAGGGTTGGAAGTGCGGTATGCCCGCCATGAAAAGATTGCCCGTAGTTTTCGGGCCGGTCTGAAGGCGTTGGGGCTTACGCTCGTCACAGAAACAGACGCAGTCGCTCCGACGCTCTCTGTCATCAAATACCCCGAAGGAATGGATGATGTGGCCTTCCGGGCCAAAATGGAAGAATACGATATCATTGTCGCAGGCGGCGTCGGCCCGTTAAAAGGCAAGATCTTCCGGGTTGGTCATATGGGAAACATATGCATCAATGAACTGGTATTGACCCTCTATGCATTGGAAAGAACGTTAACGGCGCTTGGCGTAAAGGTGCAGCAAGGGGCGGCGGTAGGTGCGGCCTGGGTGGAGTGGAGTCAAGGATAGGCGAGGGAGAGTGACCGGAATGCGTATTCTGGTGACTGGCGGAACCGGGTTTATCGGCAAAACGTTGGTTAGCGCATTGCAGGGTCAGGGGCATGAAGTCGTGCTTCTGACCCGCCGTGATGTTCCTGCGCCTGGACGGCCTATTCCGCCCGAGACGTTGACAGGCATCGAGGCCATTATCAATATGGCGGGCGAAAGTATTGCCGGCAGCCGCTGGACAGATGTCTATAAAAAGAAAATAAGGGACAGCCGTATCCCCCTCACCCGGAGCCTAGTGGACGCCTGTCTGGATTTGGCGGCCAAAGGAAAAGAGCCGCCGAAAACCTTAATCAGTTTTTCAGCGGTCGGTTATTATGGCACTCACCCATCTGAGAATTTTACCGAACAGAGTCGGGCCGGAAACAGTTGGCTGTCCCAGGTGGCAAAGGATTGGGAACAGGAAGCGTGTCGCGTGCAGCAATCTGGCGTTAGATGTGTCATTCTACGACTTGGGGTTGTTCTTGGACCCGGAGGCTTTCTCGCAAAGCTAGCCCCGCCCTTTCGGTTTTTCGCCGGAGGCCCGGCTGGCAGCGGCCGACAGTGGATTTCCTGGATCCATCGGGATGACGTAGTGGCGGTGATTATCAATGCCCTCACTGATTCAGCGATGCAGGATTCTTATAATGTAACGGCGCCAAAACCGGCGACTATGGATGAAATGGCGGCAGCCATCGGGGTGGCGCTCAGACGCCCTTCCTGGCTGCGCGTTCCGGCTTTGCCGCTGCGGCTTTTATTCGGTGAAATGGCGGATGAACTGATTCTGCAGGGGCAGCGGGTTTTACCGGAACGCTTGCAGGAAATACACTATTTATTTCGCCAGCCGGACCTGCAGCAGGCAGTGATGAAATCATTTGAAAAGGAATAAATTTGGATGTTGATGCTTCTTGCAGCCGGTTGGGCTCTGACATATGCGAATCGTACGGTTATCTACCCGTTATTGTCCATCATTGCCGCTGAATATTCCCTGTCTTCCGCTGATGCTGGATTACTGACGGGGGTATATTTCCTGACGTACCTTTTGTTACAGATTCCCGCCGGGATACTGGGCGACCGGTTCGGCATGAAGCGGGTTCTGCTTTGGACATATGCCTTGTCTTCGATAGGCGCGATTGGGATGGCGCTGTCAGTAGGAAATTATACCGCGATGCTGGTCTTCATGGCCTTGCACGGACTGGGCGCCGGAGGATTCTACCCCTCTTCGTTTGGCATGGTGATGCAAAAAACGGAACCGGGCAGGCGGGCATTGAGTTCGGCGCTGATCGGGATCGGGATGGCTGTTGGACTGTTGACTGGCATGACCGCCGGTGGCACATTGTTTGAACTGTTTCATAGCATAAGGATTCCTATTTTGCTGATGGCGCTTCCAACAGTTCTGATGTGGTTTTTGTTTTACAAATATCTGCCGGACACTAGCGGAGCCCCGACCCCGGCTTGGGCTCAGTATCGGGCAATTTTGCTGGATTGGGACTTATGGCGGATCAACTTGGCAACTTTTACCGCCTTGTATGGATTTTGGGTCGCTGTCACCTGGGGGCCGACTTTCCTGAAAGTGGAACGGGGGTTTTCGCTGGGGGCATCCGGCTTTTATACCGGTCTGATTGCCGTAAGCGCCATACCGGCGTCGATTTTCTGGGGACGGCTGGCGGATCGCTTTGGACGCAAAAAAATTGCGGCTGTTGTTTTGCCGGCAGGAGCAATAGCATTATTGCTTCTCTCGGTATTAGAAGGGCACGTGGCTTTGATCGGGATGCTCGTTTTGTTTGGTATGTTGAGCAATACCGCTTTTGTGCCTTCGATGCTTACCTGGTCTGTTGATATTGTGGAACGGCGTCACCCTGGACTCACAGGGGCCTCCGTGGGGATTTTCAACTGCGCCATCATGTTTTCCGCAGTAGTGGCGCCGGTGGTTTCGGGCTTTCTGCGTGACCAGACCGGCTCGCTGGCTGCGGCAATTGTTGCAGGATCGTTGCTGATGTTTGCAGGAACGTTGTTGCTGTTAACGATTCCGGTAGTGAACAGGGAAATCAGCTGAGCTTTTTGCAAAAAGGTATGTCGACTAAAAAGGGCCGTCTCAAAACAGGTTTTGCAACCTGCTTTGAGACGGCCTTCGTTTACCGGTCCCGAAGTGCAAGGTTTAGGCCAACGCCTGGCGCATCTTTTCGCACGCTTCCAGCAGCATCGCTTCTTCGCGCAGGTAGCAGAAACGGACGTAGCCTTCGCCGCCCGGGCCGAAACAGGTGCCGGGAACGGTAGCGACTCCCGCTTTTTCCAATACGGTTTTGGCGAACTCCTGGCTGGTGAGTCCGGTTCCCTTGATGTTGGGAAACGCGTAGATCGCGCCTTTGGGGGCAGGGCAGGATATGCCCGGAATCGTATTCAGAGCCCCGACCATGACATCCCGCAGGTGTTGGTAAAATTTCATACGGTCACGCAGCAGCTTCGGGTCGCCTTCGAGTGCGCTGATGCCGGCATATTGGATAAAGGGCGGCACGCAGGAGTAAATGGTCTGAAACATCGTCCCCATTTTGGCCATGAGTGGCGCTGGGCCGACGGCATAGCCGAGACGCCAGCCCGACATCGAAAATCCTTTGGAAAATCCGTGGAGGATAATGGTGCGTTCGCGGCACTGATCCAGGGAGGCGGGAGAGAAATGCCGCAATCCTTCGTAGAGGTTTTCGGAGTACATTTCATCGCTAAGCAGCCATAGATCGTGTTTTTTCGCGATAGCTGCGATCTGTGCCGCTTCTTCTTCGGTCATAACGGCGCCGGTAGGATTTTGTGGGGTGTTTACGATGATCAGTTTCGTTTTATCAGTGATTTTTGCTTCCAGGTCGTCAGGATTTAGGCGGAAGCCGTTGCTCTCATAAACAGGTACCCGAACATCCTTGATGCCGAGATAATTGGTAACGGCAAAATAAGAAGGAAAGCCGGGATCGGGAAAGATAACCTCATCGCCGGGATCGACCAGACACCGGACAACGAAGTCGATGATGCTGTTGGAGGGCATTGCGACGATTTGGTCCAGGTCCGGCCTGAAGCCCCAGCCGCGCTCGATGTAAGTGCAGATGGATTGGCGTAGAGGCTCGATGCCCATAGAGTTGACATATCGGGTGTGGCCAGCGTCCAAAGCCGCCTTGGTTGCTTCAATGATATGAGGATGTGCGTCGAAATCAGAATCGCCGACTTCAAACCGGTACACTTTGCGACCGGCCGCTTCCATTGCTGTGACGGTAGACAAAATTTCCAGCATGGGTTGCCCGAGAAGGCCCTGAGTAAGTTTCGAAAACGGACGCATTGGCAAGACTCCTTTTCTGATGAACATTTGCACAATATACGATGACATTTTATAATATTTGCCGATGCATGGCAAGAAAAAAGCCTGCCCCGCTGACAGCGAAACAGGCAGGTTTTATGAAGAATAATGAAGGTTAACTTGATTGTGGATGGATAAATCTGCCGAATATACTATGGTCAGACAGGAATTTGGACTGGAGGAGATGAATTTACTAAGGATTGCGTAATATGCCAAATAGTGAATGGTTTTCGAAATTTTCAAATCGAAAAGGGGGCGGATTTGAATGAAGGCTCAACGCCGGTTGCATCAACTGTTGGGCATTCTATTTGTGATTTTGGCGCTTACAGGCGCTTTAATGACGCTTCCCACAGTGAAGCGCTTCGAGGTTCTATCTCCGATTTTCGATTCGCGTTGCGGGGCTTTCATCTGGCTGCCGGAACGTTGTTCATCGTAGGGTTTTTCGCCAACATTCCTTATCTGTGGGCATTTCGGTGCGGAGCCCCTGATGGACTCAATCGCCGGGAATATTTATGGCTGTTGCTGGTTGTCGGTGCGGGATTAATTATCTCGGGCGGCGGATTACTTGCGGCGTTGCTGCTGGGTTGGTTGGGCCAGGGAAGTTCCCAACTATATGAAATGCACATGGTTACAGCTCTTTTCGGGGCGCTGATCGTTTCACCCCACTTGTTTTACTCAATTGTGAAGCGGCGGCGACAGTCTGCCGCAGTAGAAAATACAGTCGCGGCAGAGCCGAACTCTGGAAGACGCAGTTTTTTGCGCTATGTTATCGGGGGCATCTTGTTCGCCGGTGTTGGCGTGGCTTGGAAATGGCTCGGGCAACATGCTGAGACCATCAAAACCGAAACGTTGGCGATATTTGCCCAGTGCAACAAGATGACCCCGGCGCCCAGCCCGCTGCCGGAATCCTCACCACCCAAAGGCGGCGGGTACACAGGGAAGTTCAAAGTATATAAAATTGACCCGCAGATTCCTTGTACAACGAGTGCTGACTGGAAGTTCACGGTGAACGGTCTGGTGGAAAAGCCTCAGACTTTCAGTTGGGAAGAGTTTTTGAAATTGCCGCGGGTGGTCCAGGTCAGCGATTTTCACTGCGTCGAAGGCTGGTCGGTGTACACGATCACATACGAGGGCGTCCGCCTGTCTGATTTGCTGGAGCGGGTCGGGGTGAAACCTCAGGCAAAGTATGTGAAATTTTATTCCGCCGAAAAGATTTATACCGATGCTTTATCGTTGGAGCAAGCGCGCTTGCCGGATGTAATGGCGGCGGTGCTGCTGGATGGAAGCGAAATTCCCTCCGACTTGGGCGGCCCGGTCCGGTTGGTGATACCGCAGATGTATGCGTACAAAGCCGTTAAGTGGCTGGTGGGAATGGAGCTTGCCGACGCGCCGCACAAAGGGTACTGGGAAGTGCGCGGCTATCCGGTCGATGCCTGGGCAAAACCGGGCAGAAGTTGATAAGCGATCCGCCACGGCGGGTGCAGAAAGGAAGAATGAAATGAAAGCAAATTTGTTTGATCTGACAGGGAGGGTGGCTATCGTAACCGGTTCGACGCGAGGCATCGGCAGAGGGATCGCCGAATGTCTGGGACTGGCAGGCGCCTCGGTTGTTGTGGTTGGCCGAAATAAGGCGGCGTGCAATCTGGCGGCGGCGGAATTGGCAGCGATGGGGGTGAAAACCTTGGCGGCGCCGACCGATGTGACCAAAGTGGCTGAGGTGGAACGTCTGATGCAACTGACAGAGGACGCTTTCGGGCGCATCGACATTCTGGTGAACAATGCCGGCAGCGCCCTGACCCATAAAGCGGAAAACATTACAGAGGCTGAATGGGACCAAGTGCTGGACCTTGATCTAAAGAGCGTATTCTTTTGCTCGCAACGCGCAGGCTTGCGGATGATCCGTCAGCAGCGCGGAAAAATCATTAATACTGCTTCCATCATGGGGCAAGTGGGGCAAAAACTCACGTTGACTTACTGCGCGGCGAAGTCTGGGGTGATCGGAGTGACTCGTGCGCTGGCGCTGGAATGGGCGCGGCACAACATTCAGGTCAATGCCCTGTGTCCGGGTTTTGTGCTGACCTCGATCAATGAAGAAGCCATGAAAGATGAGAAAATTTTCAACGCGACGCTGCGCAAGATTCCCAATGGCCGCCTGGGTCAGGTTTCCGACATGGTGGGGGCCGTTTGGTTCCTGGCCTCGGATGCGTCTGACTATATGACCGGCCAAACGCTGACTGTCGATGGCGGCTGGACCGCGCAATAGCATGGGGTGTGTGCAGTAAGTGTATGAAATCAGGAAAGATAGGATCGAATCAGGGGGGATTCCAAGGATGAAAGTGCTGGCGATTGTGGCATCAGCTCGAAAAACGGGTAACTCGGAGATACTGGCCAGGGAAATGCTGGCGGCTCTGCCGGAATCGGTAGAGAAAAAAATGATACGGCTGGCTGATTTCAATATAGAGCCGTGCAAGGCCTGCTATGCCTGTCTGCCGTCCGGTTGTGACTGCGTGATTCAGGATGACTACGATGCTTTTTTGCAGCAGGTCAGAGAATCCGATGCAGTGATTATAGCGGCTCCGGTTTATTTTCTCGGGATGCATACCCGGTTGAAGCTTTTATGCGACCGTTTCATCAGCGTGTTGAATGAAGCGGAAAAATATGCGGGGCGACGTTGCGTGGTTGCCGTTCCTTACGGAGTCGAGGGTTGGCAAGGATATGGTGTGGAGGCTACTGTGAGTTTCGCGCGGTTCCTTCATCTGGAAGTGGTTGGAGTGATGCCTGTGCATGCCGCCAACCCGGGCGAAGTAGTCCAGCCTGAAGTCCTGAAGCGCGCGAGAGAACTGGCCGGCCTTTTGTTGGGCGAAAGGCTTCCTGAGAACAATGCCGCGATGCTGCGACAGTCAGTGGATGAGTCGGACCTCGTCTGCGGGTTCTGCGGCAGCGGCATGCTGAGAGTTGCCGTGGATGGCGGGAGTCGGTGCACACTCTGTGGAGCCATCGGCAAGATAACGGCATCAGGGGAAGGGGCGGACTCGATGCTTCAGTGCCGCTGGCAGCCCCCCGAACATCCCCGGTTTTCTCCATCCGGGATGCAGGAGCACGGCGCGAGGCTCGAGCAGATCAAAGCCGACTTCATGATGCACCGACACGAACTGGCTGAACTGAGAAAACCATACAAGAACAGGGAATAAAAAAGCAACAGGGCTGTCCGCGATGGCAACCCTGTTTTTTTGCCTCCTTAAGCATGGTTGTGGTAAAATAAAATTGCCAAACACTGTTAAACCTAATAAAGGAAAGGATGATTCTACCGAATGTCTCTGGAAAAACAGTCTGCAGGTGAAAAAGAATCCGCAGAGCCGAAAAAAACGTGGAAAGATAGAATCCCAACTTTAATCGCCGTTACGACTCTCGTTTTTGCCGTATGCGCCACACTGGCCTCCTTTAAGGCTGGTAGCTTTAGTAATAAGATGGTGCTGACGCAAAGTCAGGCATCGGATCAATGGGCTTTCTATCAGGCGAAAAGCATCAAGGAAACTGCCTATCAGACTCAACGCGACGCAATGGATTTGGCGCGGCAGGGTTCCCCGACGCTCGAGAGCACCTACCAGGATAAAATTACCGCTTATGACAAGGAAGGTGCCCGTTATAAGAAAGAAAAAAATGAAATCATGGATGAAGCCAAGAAGCTCGAAGCGGCGAGGGACCGCTACCAGGCGCACGGCGTTCGTTTCGGCGAGGCCCTGATCCTGCTGCAAATCGGCATCTTGCTCTCATCGTTGGCTGCTATCAGCAAAAACCATTATTATTGGTATGGCGGCGCCGGCGCCGGGTTGGTAGGGGTGGCGGCTTTTCTATATGCGTTGACAATGGCCGCTTGATGTAAAGAATGTTGGGCATGGGCTAAAAGAGGAAAAGGCAAAAGGTGAAGAAATGATCAATATAGACGGGAATTCACTTACCATTGATGACGTCGTTCGGGTAGCCCGGCAATTTGAGATCGTTGCCCTGAGCTCGGAGGGACGTCGTCAAGTCGTAGCCAGCCGGGCGGTGGTTGAAAAACTGCTGGCTTCTGAGGAGCCGGTTTACGGCATATCCACCGGATTCGGCGATCTCAGTCGCATCTGGATCTCGCCGCCGGAGCGGGCGAAGCTGCAACGCAACCTGATTCTGAGCCATGCCGCCGGGGTCGGCGAATGTTTGCCGGAAGATGTGGTGAGGGCCGCGATGCTCCTGCGGGCCAATTCCTTGGCCAAGGGTTATTCAGGTATCCGGCCGGAGACATTGGATATGCTGATTGCCCTCATTAATCACCGTATCTACCCCGCAGTCCCTTCCAAGGGTTCTGTGGGGGCCAGCGGTGATCTGTCGCCGTTGTCGCATATCGCGTTAGTATTGATGGGCGAAGGAAAAGCCTTTGTTGACGGAAAATTGGTGTCAGGCAGAGAGTCGCTCGCGGCGGCCGGGTTGCAGCCGATAGAGCTCGGCGGCAAGGAAGGATTGGCGCTGATCAACGGGACACAGATCATGACTGCGGTGGGGGCACTGGTCTGGGCTGATGCGGAAAGCTTGATGAAAGCCGCCGACATTGCGGCAGCGATGTCGTTGGAAGCTTTGCGCGGCACACGGACTGCTTTTGATGAGCGGATTAGTCGTTTGCGCCCGCATCCGGGACAGTTGGCCGCCTGCGCGAACATGTTGCGACTGACTGCGGAAAGCGAGATCATCGCTTCGCACGCCCACTGCGAAAAAGTTCAGGATGCTTATTCGCTTCGCTGTATTCCCCAAGTTCACGGTGCATCCAAGGATGCCTTGATGCGAACGCTGGACACTCTGAATATTGAGATGAATTCTGCGACCGACAATCCTCTGATTTTCCCGGATACGGGAGAGGTGATTTCGGGCGGAAATTTTCATGGACAACCCGTTGCACTGGTCATGGACTATATGAAAACTGCACTGGCGGAGATCGGCAGCATTGCTGAACGTCGTGTCAATCGTATGCTTGATGCTCATTTGAGCGATCTTCCCCCGTTTTTGACCGCCTATCCCGGTGTTGATTCAGGACTGATGATCACCCAGTACACCGCGGCGGCCTTGGTGTCGGAGAACAAAGTGCTGGCCCATCCCGCCTGCGTGGATTCGATTCCCACCTCAGCCAATCAGGAAGATCATGTCAGCATGGGAACCATTGCGGCGCGCCAGGCTCGCGAGATTTTGGAAAACGTTCGGTATGTTGTGGCCATCGAGATGCTGGTTGCGGCCCAGGGGCTGGACTTCTTGCGACCGCTTGCTCCGGGAATCGGAGTTAATGCGGCATTTCAGGCGATCAGACGGGAAGTTCCCCACCTGGATGAAGATCGGGTACCGGCTGAAGATATAGAAACAGTCTATAAAATGCTGGTGCTGGAGAAAATCGTAACGGCAACCGAATCGGCTTTGGGGGAACGGCTCCGGTAAATTTCTGATTGGAAAAACCACTTTTGCGATGAAATGTTACTTTTTTTATTAAATATGCTTGATAAATATGAATTTGCGTACTATAATCTATTTCAAGAACATTACATAGCATACAGAGGCCATAAAGTAAAAGCGAAGAAGCTTTTTGCGCAATACCGTCTTGGTATTATGTCGAAAAGCTTCTTTTTTCTCTTATCTGGAACGTGTAAGCCTTCGTGCTGAAGGGGGGGCCATAGGGGAACCTATTGTAGATAAACCCGCTGACGAGAAAGACAAAAAAATGGAGGTTGAAAGAATGAAAAAGAGTGCACTTCTCTATGTTCTTGTGGTTCTAGTTGTTGCTGCCTTAACTGTTGCAGGCTGTGGTGGCGCCAGTACTCCGGCAAAACCGGCTGATTCGAAAGATATCAAAATCGGTGTTGTCTATGAACTGACTGGCAATACGGCTTCCTTTGGTACAGCAGCCAATAATGGCACCAAACTTGCATTCAAAGAAATCAATGCTGCCGGCGGTGTTCTTGGCAAGCAGATCACTATCGTCAGCGCTGACAATAAGGGAGAACCTTCTGAGTCGGCCAATGCGATGACCAAAGTTATCTCGCAGGACAAAGTTGTTGCGGTTGTCGGTTTCACCACCAGCTCCAATGGCATTGCCGGTTCAGCGGTTAACGAAGCCAACAAGATTCCTTTCATGGCTGCCGCTACAACGAACCCCAAAGTCACCGTGAATGAAGCCACAGGCAAAGCAAAACCCTACACCTTCCGCGTCTGTTTCATTGACCCGTTCCAGGGTACAGTTGGTGCGAATTTCGTACTGAAAGACCTCAAACTGAAAAAAGCGGTTGTGATGATCGATAACTCCAGCGACTATAGCAAAGGACTGGCTAAGTTCTTCAAAGAAGCCTTCACGAAAGGCGGCGGTGCGATCGCCGGTGAAGAAGCTTATCTGCAAAAAGACAAGGATTTCAAGGCTATCCTGACCAAGATCAAAGGGATGAGCCCCGAAGTTATCTATCTGCCTGGTTATTACGAAGAAGTGGGTATGATTGCCAAACAAGCTCGTGAAATGGGCATCACCGTTCCCATCGTCGGTGGCGATGGCTGGGATTCTCCGAAACTGGTTGAAATCGGAACGGCTGCCGGCATGAACAATACCTTCTTTACCAATCATTATTCGCCGGAAGATAACAGTCCTGCCTCCAAGAAATTCGTTGATGCCTATAAAAAAGAATACGGCGTTATGCCTGATGCTATGGCGGTACTCGGTTATGATGCCGCTTACGTAATGGCTGATGCGATCAAACGCGCTGGTGCTGCTGACCCTGCGAAGATCCGCGACGCTCTCGAAGCGACCAAAGATTTCCCGGCTGTTACCGGAGCAACGACTCTGAATGCAAGTCATGATGCGGTGAAGAGCGCGGTTATCATCGAAATGAAAGATGGTAAGATGGTCTACAAAACAACCGTTAAACCGTAATCGAATTTCCTAAATAACTCAATAATTTCAATTGTCAAAAACCGGCCGAAATTGGCCGGTTTTTTTTGACAATTTAGCAGGAGAATAGGAGAGGCATGTGCAATGAAATATAAGGAAAATTAGAGTTTGTTGCGGGGTGTTTTATGCAGATGCGTATCGGAACCAAAATAACCGCCGGGTTTGCGGCAATGTTGGTATTGCTGGGATTCATGGCGGCAATAGCGCTTTATTCGCTCTATGAGGCGGAAAAACAGGTTGGAGCGCTTCATGAGACTAATCGTCGACTGATGCTGGAAATGAAGATGGATGCGGAAGCGGCCGGCATGCTGGCAAGTCTGCGGGGGTTGGTAGCTTTCGGAGATGAAAACTACGCTCGCCAAGCTGAAGAATCCGCAAATAAAATCAGCGATATGGCAATCGAATTGAAAAAACTTTTGCGGGAAGAAGGCGAGAAGACTCGCGTTGATGAATTGGTAAAAGAAGTAATTGAGTATAAAATGAAACTGACGGGTGAGCTGTTACCAGCGGTCAAGGACTATTATTCGGCTAGTCATGCGCAACGAGACTCGGCGGTGATTGATGGGAGTGTTGAGGCCAAGCGGGTTCGAGCAATTGCGATGGCAATCAACTTTAATTCTCAGGCGCAATCAGTAAAAAGAAGTATATTAAACTTCGTCGAAGCTGATGAAAAAAACGTGGCGGAAACCGTAGAAGATGCATCGATTGCTGCTGCGGAAGCAGTTAAGGTTGCTGCAGGGGTTGGGGGAATTGCTCTAGTGGTCGGCATAGCGCTCAGCCTTACGCTTTCACGTGCGGTAAGGCGGCCACTGCAAGCTTTGGCTGAGGGAGCCGCAATGTATTCAAAGGGAGATCTGACCCGGGCGATTGTTGTTTCTTCCAATGATGAGATTGGTGAGGTTGGCGCGGCTATGAATCGGATGCAAGGGCATATTAAATCCTTGGTGCTCAACATTCGTCAAAATTCAAATATGCTGACCAAGTCAGCAGAGCAGCTTGGGGCGAATGTTGAGCAATCGGCGGAATCGGCAAACTCAGTCGCAACCGCAATTGCCGAAGTCGCTGTTGGCGCCGACAGCCAGAATAAAACGATTGAAGAAGTCATCGCAAGTGTGGCAAAGCGCGCGAATCAGGTTGATCGTTTGGCGCGAGAGGCTGCGGGAGTTGCCGAAAGTTCAACTGTTGCAGCACGCAAAGCAGCAGAAGGTGAAATTGCAGCTGGACAAGCAGTACGACAGATGGATCAAATTGAGAAAACCGTAGGAGAGTCAGCGGAAGTTGTTGCGAAACTAGGAACAATGTCGCAAGAAATTGGGCACATCGTTGCAACAATTTCGGATATTGCCGGACAGACTAATTTGCTGGCGCTCAATGCCGCGATTGAAGCAGCGCGCGCTGGTGAGTCCGGGCGAGGATTTTCCGTAGTCGCGGATGAAGTTCGAAAATTGGCGGAGCAATCAGATCATGCCGCGCAGCAAATTGCCTCGTTAATCGGCGGTATTCAGTCGGAAACAGAACGGGCTGTTGCAGTCATGGCGGCAGGGAGCAAGGAAGTACGAACCGGGGCCAATGATGTGCGAAGCGCGGGTCAATCTTTTCAAGAAATTAATTTGCAGGTGTCTAATGTTTCGAATCAAGTCCGGAAGATTGACGAGTCCTTCGCTGCAATGGCCGAAGGGAATTCTACCATTCTTGGGGCAATGAACGATTTGAAAATTATCGGACAAACGGCAGTGCAACAAACTCATAATGTTTCGGCAGCGACAGAAGAACAATCGGCTGCAATGCAGGAAATTGCCGCAGCGGGACGGGAGTTGGGCAAGTTCGCCAACGACCTGCAGCAGACGGTAAACCAGTTTAAAGTATAATAGCATCAACCGTGGCCTGATTATCAAAAATCCCGGTAGCTTCATGCTCCGGGATTTTTGTTTACTCACTCGTCTTCATCCAGTATCTCTTGTAACAGGGGAAAAGGCGACAAGGCTCTCTTCAGGATGCCCATCAGCGCCGCGATGGCAACGCCATAGTTGACGATAGGAACGCCAGCCTGCTGAACTTCGACGATGCGGGCCAGCATTTCGCGACGGTTGGTCATGCAGGCGCCGCAGTGGAGAACCAGTTTGTAATCACTAAGATTTTGCGGAAATGTCAATCCACTGGAGTGATCGACGATCAGTTCGCCGCCGACATGCTGCCGTAGCCAGCGGGGAATTTTAACAGTGCCGATATCATCTTCAACCCGATGATGAGTGCAGGATTCGCTGATGAGAACCTTGTCGCCGGGTTTCAGGCGATCAATTGCCCGGGCGCCTCGCACCATCGTTTCCAGATCACCCTTGTAGCGGGCAAACAGGATCGAAAAAGAAGTCAGGAGTACATCCGGGGGTGTATCGGCGTCGGCTTTGAGAAAAACCTGCGAATCCGTAATGACGATCTTCGGCTTGCGGTTCAAACTGGCGATGCATTCCTTCAGTTCGCGTTCTTTAACCGTATAGGCCATGGCATCGTGATCCAGGATATCGCGAATCATCTGGACCTGCGGTAGGATCAGGCGTCCGGCGGGTGCGGCCAGATCGATCGGAACGACCAAAACGGCGATATCACCCGGCTGCAACAAGTCTCCCACGATGGTCTGCGTATCCCACCGTGCTGGGGCGTGACGGACCATGGCGATTTTGAGCTCCCCGATGCCTCTTCGTTCCTGCGCACTGAGGGCCACTGCAGCAACGGCTCCGAGTTCGCTTTTTGCCGTTTCCAGAGTTGCCGGAGAAACTTCCTGAAGATCGGTTTTATTAAAGACGAGGATGAAGGGGATTTTCTGCGCCAGACATTTTTCCGCCAGGCCTTTTTCTGGCTCACCGAGTCCGACGCCTGCATCAACCACTAGCAGGACCAAATCGGATTTTCGCAAGACTTCCAATGATTTGGCGACACGCAACGATCCCAAGTCACCTACGTCATCCAGCCCTGCGGTGTCGATAACTACCACAGGACCAATGGGCAAAATCTCCATGGATTTATAGACCGGATCGGTAGTGGTGCCGGCAATAGGGGATACGATGGCCAGCGACTGATTGGTCAGTGCATTGATCAGACTTGATTTTCCGGCGTTCCGACGTCCGAACAAAGCGATATGCAACCGGTTGCCGCGTGGGGTTTCATTCATGGCGGGCCTCCTTTGGTTTATCGGCGGTCGGCCTTTTGATCATGCCGGGACGGGTGAGTGTCTCCGGGCGCAACAAAGCATCAAGTTCCGCCTGGGTAAACAGACCGGATTCCAAGAGTGCTTTCTTGATGGGGGAGTTATTCTTTAGTGCCTGTTTGGCGATTGCGGCAGCCCGGTCGTAACCGATGAGCGGAGAGAGCGCTGTGATCAGGGCGACGCTGTTCTCCAAATGAGCCCGACACCGGTCCGTATCCGCCTCAATGCCGTCGATGCAACGGGATGCAAACAGACGCATTGCCTGTGTGAGTTCTTCCATCCCAGGCAGCAGATTGGCGGCGATGAGCGGTAAAAAAGCATTAAGTTCCAGCTGGCCGCCCTGAGCTGCCAACGTGATGGCCAGATCGCGGGCAATGATCTGATAGCCGACTTGGGCAACCATTTCAGGAATGACCGGATTCACTTTGCCTGGCATGATGGAAGAGCCGGCCTGAAGATCCGGCAGCCGGATCTCGCCGAAGCCGCCGCGGGGACCGGAGGAGAGCAGGCGAAGGTCATTGCTGATTTTGATCAGCGTAGAGGCGCAGGCTTTGAGCAGCCCCGATACTTCAACAAAGACGTCGGCGTTCTGGGTGGTGTCAATCATGTTTTCGTCGCGCGCCAGCCCGATGCCTGTCAGGGAACGCAGACGCTCCACAACGCCGAACACATATTTTCGTTCCGCATTCAGGCCGGTTCCAATGGCCGTGCCGCCGAGGTTCACTTCGCGGAGGCGTTCTTCCACCTTGTAGAGGCGCCAGCGGTCACGGGCGATCGCTTCCGCCCAGGCGGAAAATTCCTGCCCAAGCGTAATGGGGACCGCATCCTGCATTTCGGTTCTGCCCAGTTTCAGGACTCCAGCAAATTCAGCCTCTTTTTTCTGCAAAGAACCCTGCAATTGGGCGCAGGCTTCGGACAGGGCCTGCAGCAGACGGATAGCCGCAAGACGCAGGGCGGTAGGATAGACGTCATTGGTGGACTGCGACAGGTTAACATGGTTTAGGGGATGGATCAGCGAATAATCCCCTTTTTCACCGGCCAACAATTCAATCGCCCGGTTGGCGAGGACTTCATTGACGTTCATGTTGGTGGAAGTGCCAGCGCCTCCCTGGAGCGCATCCAACGGGAACTGGTCGGCGAATTGTCCGTCTGCTACTTCGGCGGCAGCCTGAAATATGGCTGAGCCCAGTCGGGAATCCAAGAGCCCGAGTGACATGTTCATTTCCGCTGCCGCCTGCTTGACTGTCGCAATGGCGCGAATCAGTTCGGGATGGATCAGTTGCCGCGAAACAGTGAAATTCTCCATGGCCCGGACTGTATGGATTCCATAGTAGGCATCAGTCGGTACGTTTTTCACTCCAAGAAAGTCGGATTCGATACGGAACATGACGACCTCCCACGAAAGTTATTTGTTACTCAGAGCAGACCGGACCTGAACACCGGCCACGTTGCCAAGCTGGCCGGTCAGGGCGCCAATTTCATCCGTAGTTCCTTGCACAATCAAAGTGATGACTGAGATTCCCGCTTCGTTGTGATGAATACGGGGAATACCCATGCGGCCGGCAATGATTTGGCCATGTCGGCTGAGGATGTTGTTGATGTCAGGTGCACTGGACGGATCTTCGATAACGATGCCAACAAAGCCGAGACGTGAATTCATCTTCCAAGCTCCCTTTTAAAAAAATAAAACTCCGCACAATTCGCGGAGCTGATGAACCTTGTGACACACCCATTGATGCGCCGCGTTGTTCATCCCTCGGCGTCAGGCTTTAGGCCCTCTCCCTCAGGAACCCTATATTAACATTATTATATGACTGCGGAGAAAAATTATCAATAATAATAAGGCTATGCAAAATATGGATTTTGACAGTTGATCGAAGCCTTGTGATATAATGATAAAGAATTTTGTGTAAAGAAGGCGGACCCACTTTTTGTTAAAGCGATTCATGAAGTTTTCGATCGTCGGATTATCAGGAACTCTGGTCAACATGGCTGTGTATGCGGTCGCAGTGCAAGGCGGTCTGTATTATCTCGCGGCAGCCGTGGTATCCTTTTTGTTTGCCGTTACCAATAATTTTTTCTGGAACTTCCGTTGGACGTTCAAGGGACATGCCGCTAGTCGCAGCACGCGCAACAAGTACTTTCGATTTCTCGGGGTCAGCGTTCTGAACCTCGGGTTCAATTTGTTGTTGCTGGGAGCCTTTGTCGAGAAATTCGATATGGACAAGACCCTGGCACAGCTCGTTTCCATTGGCTTGGTCAGCATCTTGAATTTTGCCATGAATTCGCGGTTTACTTTTGGCGAAAAGCGAAACAGCACGTGCGGGAAAGAACCGAACGGGGAGGAACGATAGCCTTGTCGAAACATCTAATCATCATTCCCACCTATAATGAGCGGGAGAATATAGAAAGTTTGCTGGAGCTGATTACCCGGACCGATCCGGCAGCCCATATGCTGATCGTGGACGACAACTCGCCTGATCGCACCTTTGAAGTCGTCGAGGGGCTGATGCAGTCGCGATATCCGGATCGTCTGTTTTTGTTGAAGCGCGCCGGGAAGCTGGGTCTGGGGACAGCGTATATTGCCGGGTTCAAATGGGCGCTGGCCCGTGATTACGACTACATTTTTGAGATGGATGCCGATTTCTCCCATGATCCCAAGTACCTGCCCGATTTTTTGGCGGCAATTCAGACGCATGATGTGGTTTTGGGCAGCCGTTATGTTCCGGGCGGCGGGGTGAAAAACTGGGGATTGCTACGGAAATTTATCAGCCGCGGCGGCAGTTTGTATGCCAGGACAATCCTCGGGCTGTCCCTGCGTGATCTGACCGGTGGATTCAAGTGCTTCCGCAGGGAGGTTCTTCAGGCTATCGATTTGGATGCAGTCAAGTCCAACGGTTATTCCTTTCAGATTGAAATGACTTATCGGGCGCAGGCTCTGGGATTCCGAATTGTTGAGACACCGATCATTTTTGAAGATCGGACTGCTGGGAAATCGAAAATGTCACGCAAAATTTTCCTGGAGGCCGTGTTGATGGTATGGAAATTGCGCATGGACTCCACGATTGGTTCGTGAGCCGGCGCTGGGCCGCTATTTTGGCGGCGGTCGTTTTAGGTAATCTGTTTTATAGCGCCGCTTTGCCGCTGCATTTCGATGAAGCGTACTACTGGGTGTGGTCCAATCATCTGCAGCTTTCCTACTTTGACCATCCGCCAATGATCGCCTGGCTGATTCGGCTCGCGACGATTTTTGGCGATTCGGAGTGGCAGATCCGCTTGGTTCCTCTATTTTGTTCGACGTTAACCGGCCTGGGAATCTGGCATTTGTCTGCGGATATGTTTGGTAAAGCCGTCGCAGGCAAAGCCTTGCTGATATTTTTGTTATCACCGCTGGCCCAGATGGGGTTTACCTTGGCGACGCCTGACGCGCCCCTGATTCTGGGGTGGATGGCGGTCGTTTTTTTTGTCTACCAGGCGATATTCAAGGCGAAACGCCGGTACTATTACGCGGCGGGGGCGGCAGCCGGATTCGCGGTGCTGTCCAAGTATACCGCAGTGCTGCTGTTGCCAGGCCTGTTGCTGTTTCTGCTCTTCTCGTCCCATCGCGGCGAATTGCGGCGCAAGGAACTCTTTGCGAGCCTTGGACTCGCCTTGCTGGTATTTGTGCCGGTCATTGTCTGGAATGCCGGCCATGACTGGAGCTCTTTTCGCTTTCAATTGGGACACGGGCTGGCAGGTGAGCGCAACCTGAACATTTCTTCTCTTGCCGAATATCTGGGAGTGCAGGCTGCTGCCCTGAATCCGATTTTCTTTTTCTTTTTTGGTTATGTATGCTGGAAGAATTTTCGACAGATCATTTCAGACGACCGTCAGGCTTTTTTGCTGTGGCCCTGTCTAGTGGTTCTCGGCTTTTTCGGCTATGCGGCGTTGTTTAAAAGAGTGGAAGGCAACTGGGCGGCGCCGGCCTATATAACCGGGATCATCTTGCTAGCAAAATGGATCAACTTGCCGCGTTATAAAGCGATCTATAGAACGGGAATTGTGTTGGGCATTTTATTGACCTTGCTGCTGAAAGTACCGGAATTATTCGGTTTCCTGCCGCCGCAAATCGTTATGAAACGACAGGTGCTGGGTTACGACGTGATGTTCCGGGAGGGCGGCCGGTATGTGAGCGGAACGTCGATGGTTCTGGCTTCCGACTACAAGCTGGCGTCCCTTGCATGGTACTACCTGCCCGGACATCCGGCTGCTCAGATCCTAACTCCTGCCCGATTTTCACAGTTCGACTACTGGCGAAAAGACCTGAATATTTCTGCCGGCAGTGACGCGGTTTTTTTCGGGGATAAAACACAAGCGACCCAATTGGCCGCCTTCTTTACTGAAGTAGAGCCGATCGGACCGCTGTTATATAACGATCGCTACGTTTCTCGGGAAATGGCGGTGTATCAGTGCCGTGGATTCAAACCTACGCCTGGTCTTTCGTCAGATTATCCGCCATCTCATTAAGCCCGCGAGCCATTTCGTTCACTTCCTGCACGGCTCCGGCAACCTGTGTGATGGCCTGCGCGATTTGCGGCATCACTTCGTCAATTCGCCTAGACTGTTCGAAATTTTTCTGACCGTCGTCCCGAATCGTCCGCAGGGTCGCTTCGATTTTTTTGATGGAGTCAGCGCTGGTGGTTGCCAGTTTGCGAATTTCGTCGGCGACCACCGAGAAACCCCGACCGGATTCCCCGGCACGCGCTGCTTCGATGGCAGCATTCAGCCCCAACATGTTGGTTTGACCGGCGACCGCTTTTATCAATCCGACCACTTCGTCGGTTTCCTTCAATCGCCCTTGCGATTCCCCGGCAGCAACCGACATCGTCCGGCTGAGAGCGCTGATTTCCTGGGTTTGGGCAGAAATTTCCTCGGAAGTGCTTGCCAGAGTATTGGTGGTATCCGCGAGCTTTTCAGCCATCTGCTTCAACTGATCCTGTTGCTCCACGGACTCGATGATCACGGCCCCGCCGACTACGTGACCGCTCTCATCGTGTATCGGCACTGCCGTTGCAATATACGGCAGTCCAAAAGTTGCCCTGTCGCCACGGACCACAACCCGATGGTTTTCCTCCATGGCCCGGACAACCGCTGTGCCGGGTTTGAGCATGGTTCCGGCTGCAATTTTCAAGTCAAGCGTCCGCCCCTTTTTATAAAGGAGATATTTTTCACGATCGGTTACAGCGACACCCACATCTGAGGAGAACATGCCTCCTAGTAAAGGCATGACATGAAGAAATTTCTCAAGGACAACGTTGGGTTCATCGGACATGCGTACAGCTCCTTTCTCTGTTGTACCAAAACTGATTTTTATCCATAATTGCTACAAGAAAAAATATTATTGCATAAATCGTGCCAATGTTTCTTGCGTGGCAAACTGATGCGACAAATATAGGGGATTCCGCAAGGAGCGTGTCTCGTCAAAGAAACCGCTTAATAATCAAATTCGGGTTGTGTGATGAAAATCCTTCCCGAGAGCAAGCGCGTTTGTTTAAAAAAATAGACAAACCCGCACCAAGAATAGACAATTCAATGGCGGGCGAATGGAGAACCGCTTGCTGTGTTGCCGCGAACCGCAGCGTGTAATATAATCAGTAGCAAATGGAGCTTGGAGCCCATTCGTGTAATTAAATGTAGCAAGGTAGAAAGGGAGTATTATTGTGCAGAAAAGAAGTCATGGGGTCATTATCGGGGTAGTAACAGTTTTCATGGCAGTCCTGCTGCTGGCAGGCTGCGGCAAAGGGACGGAACCGGCAAAACCTGCGGCGCCCTCACAGGCGACGAAGGTCAGCGTGGGGATTTTGAAACTGACCAGTTCGGCGCCAATTTTCATCGGGATGGAAAAAGGGTTTTTCAAAGAGCAGGGAATTGACATCAACCCCGAGTGGTTTGATGCAGCGCATCCGATCGCAGTTGCCACTGCTTCCAACAAAGTTCAGGTAGGGGCAACAGGTATTACCGCCAGCCTGTTCAATATGGTCGCAGGCGGGCAGAATTTGTCGATCGTGGCCGATAAAGGCAGGGAACAAAAAGGTTTTTCCTCTTCAGCGGTGCTGATGCGGACCGATCTTTGGGAAGGCGGCGCCAAAAAGCTTGAAGATTTGAAGGGGAAACGGGTGGGGATTACCCAGACCGGTTCGACCTTCCACTATATGCTGGGACGCTTGCTCGAGACCAAAGGACTCAAATTGACGGACGTGGAGATCGTCCCATTGGGCAAGCTTAGCGCGCTGATGGCGGCGCTGCAGGGGAAACAAGTCGATGCAGTTATTCTGAACGAGCCGAATATCACAAAAATGGAAAAAGCCGGCTACGGCAAAGTCGTGGTGCAGGTGGGCGATGCGATCGAGTATCAGACTTCGGCAATCTTTTTTGCGCCGGAGTTTATGAAGGATAAAGATGCGGCAGTGCGCTTTCTGGCTGCGTATATCAAGTCGACCCGCTATTACTTTGATGCCGTTTTAAAGCAAAATGGCGGGAAACCGGCGCCGGGAGCCAATTATGAAGAAGTGGTGGGAATCATCGCCAAACACACCGGAGCTCCGGTTGAGGACGTCAAGCTGGGGCTGCCGTATATGGATCGGGACGGGAAATTGCTGGCTGCGGATATTCAGACGCAGATCGACTGGTATTACAGCCATAAAATGATTGAAAAACAGGTGAACGCTTCCCAGGTGATGGATCTGAAACTTTGGGAGGAGGCTCTGAAAAAGGTTGGCGCTGGCCAATGAGGATTATTGTTGAACATGTTGGAAAACAATATGCGGGACCGGACGGGAGTCCGGTCACCGCTCTTGAGGATGTCTGCCTTACTGTAGAACAGGAAGAGTTTGTTGTCTTGGTTGGGCCGAGCGGCTGCGGAAAATCGACGCTGCTGAACATGGTTGGCGGGCTGCTCGCGCCTACTTCAGGCAAGATTGTCGTGGAGGGATTGACGGAAGACCGCGATCCATCGGTGGGCATGGTATTCCAGGAAGTTGGGTTATTCCCTTGGCGCACGGTGGAAAACAACATCGGGTTCGGGTTGGAAGAATCGTCATTGTCGAAAGCAGAGCAACAGGAGAGAATCCGTTGGCATATCGACTTGGTGGGCCTGGCCGGGTTTGAAAAGTCCTATCCCCATCAGCTGTCAGGGGGTATGCGGCAACGGGCCGGCATTGCGCGTACGTTGGTGATCAATCCGGATCTGTTGTTGATGGACGAGCCCTTCTCAGCCCTGGACGCCCAGACGAGGACCCTGATGCAGGAAGAATTGCTGCGAATCTGGGAAACCCATCGCCTGAGCACGCTCTATGTGACTCACAACATTCAGGAAGCGGTGTATCTGGCGGACCGGATCGTGGTCTTGTCCCGTCGCCCGGGACGGATCATGAGCATTTTGCAGATTGATTTGCCGCGGCGTGGGCGAGACGGTGCGGAACATATCTCTCGATTCAATTCCTATTGCGACCACATCTGGAGCCTCATTCGCAAAGATGCGGAAGACGCTTTGCGGGAGGCGTGAACGAATGAGTATGTTTCGCAGGGAAGTTCAATTTCGCCTTGCATTCATGGAACGCAAAGTCTCCCGCTGGACAGGGCCCGGCGGTATTATCGTGTTGCTGGTGCTTTGGCAGGCTGTGTGCATGACCGGCTGGGTTTCGGAGCTTTACCTTCCGGCGCCGACTTCCATTCTCAAAGTCGGCTGGGAAATGGCGGCAAGCGGTGAAATCGCCGTCAACCTGCAGGCCAGCTTGCAGCGGATTGGCTGGGGATTTGCGATCGGTACCTTGGCAGGCATCGGGATCGGACTTTTGACCGGTTTTTCCAGGCTGGCGGAGGCCATTGGAAATCCCTTGATTTATTCATTGTATCCCATACCAAAGATTGCATTGCTGCCTCTTATCATCCTCTGGCTCGGCATCGGCGAGGTTTCAAAAATTACGATCATCAGTCTGGGTGTGTTTTTTCCAGTGGTCATCAATACCCATTCCGGCGTGAAAAACGTCGATCCGTTATTGATTAAAGTTGCTGTCAGTTATCGAACTTCACGGATGAACCTGATTCGCAAGGTTGTTTTACCTGCAGCGTTGCCGGTAATTTTTGCCGGATTGAAACTGGCTGCGGGAACCTCGCTGTTGCTGTTGGTCGCTGCAGAAATGATCGCGGCCAAAGAAGGTGTCGGGGCCATGATTCTGCACTACGGCGACCTGATGCTTACGACGAAACTCATGGTGGGCGTATTGGTATTGTCGCTGTTGGGACTGGTTTTTAATCGCGTTCTCGATTGGCTGGAGCGACGATTGATTCCATGGAAATAACCCTATCCGCGCCGGGGGCATGAATTTTTTTTATTTAGCAGGACTTTTCCTAATTAAGAGCGAAAATTCAAACATGTTAGATTTTTCGTATAAATCGTTTTAGGAGAAGGAGGACTGAATGTGAAGAAACAGTGGACTCTGGTGGCAATGATACTGGTCGTATCCATGATGCTGGTGGTGGCTGGCTGCGGCGGAGGAACTCCGCAGCAAAAAGCGCCGGAAACACCGAAGTTCCCGACGAAACAGATCGAAGTCATCGTTCCTGCAGGCGCCGGCGGCGGCACCGACATGTTGGCCCGTGCGCTGGCCAATAAAGCCAAAGACTTTCTGGGCCAACCGGTAGTTATCGTCAATAAACCGGGTGGAAGCGGCACGGTCGGTTTCACAGCCGGACAGACTGCCAAACCGGACGGCTATACCGTGACCATGTTCTTCGCGGAAATCGTCATCGTGCCGCATCTGGGAATTGCCCAAGCGGATCATAAACTATTCGTTCCGATCATGCGCGTGAATATGGACCCGGCGGCGATCACCGTTGCGGCTGACGCACCGTGGAAAACATTGAAAGAGTTCCTGGATTATGCGAAAGCAAACCCCGGCAAAGTCCGGATGGGCAACTCCGGTCCCGGCAGCATCTGGCATCTGGCGGCTGCTACGATCGAAGACAAAATCGGTATTAAGTTCAACCATGTTCCTTACAGCGGCGCAGCTCCGGCAGTGACGGCACTGCTCGGTAACGCTATCGAAGCCGTAGCTGTGAGCCCGGCGGAAGTGGGCGCCCAAGTAGCATCCGGTAAACTGAAGATCCTGGGTGTTATGTCCGACAAGCGGGAAAAAGCTTTCCCGGACGTAAAGACCTTCAAAGAGCAGGGCTATGACATTGTGATCGGAACTTGGCGGGGATTGGGCGTTCCCAAAGGAACTCCCGAACCGATCGTCGCTATCCTGCATGATGCCTTCAAAAAAGCTATGGAAGATCCCACTTTCATTTCCCAGGCCGACAAAGCTGGTTTGGGTCTGAGTTACATGAATGCCGCCGATTTCACGAAATTCATGGACGCAGACTTTGCCAACTACGCGAAACTCGTTGACAAACTGGGCCTGAAACAGAAAAAGTAATGACCTGCTAAAGGAAAATGAATTAGCACAAGAGGGCGGACGCGCAAGCCCGCCCTCTTTCCGTAGGGGAGTGAAACCGTGAAACGTGGCAGTGTGATTGCAGGAGTTTTAGTTTTGTTGCTGGCTGTCGCCGTCTGGATCGGATCTGCATCATTTACGCCGGAATCGGCGTTTTTTCCACGCGTCGTATCGATTGCGCTGATTGTATTAACAACGCTGATGTTAATCGAAAACCACTCGGTCAAAGATGCGATTGTGTTCGACTTTGTGCAGTTTGATTTTGGGCGAACGGCAAAAGTATTTGTCATTACTTGCATTTATCTTGTTTCAATGGCATATGTGGGATTCCTGATTACAACGCCGCTCTGCCTTATTCTTTTGATGCAGGTGATGGAAAAAGGGGATTGGAAGCTGAAACTGCTTTCAGCCGTTGGAACTACAGCGTGTATATACTTCGTTTTTCAAGTTATGCTTGACGTGCCGTTACCGGCATGGTCCTTTTAGGAGGTATCGGCATGGAACAATTAATGCACGGATTTATGACCGTTCTTCAGCCAGGAATTCTGTCAGTTTTGATTGCAGGGACGCTCGGCGGGATCATCATTGGCGCCTTGCCTGGTCTGACTGCTACCATGGGCGTTGCGCTCCTGACTCCGTTGACCTTTTCGATGCTGCCGGCAACAGGGCTGGTGATGTTGTGCGGGATCTATTGCGGGGCGATATACGGGGGATCGATATCTGCGATACTGATTCGGACGCCGGGGACTCCTGCCGCTGCCGCTACCGTTTTCGATGGCAATGAATTGGCGAAAAAAGGGCAGGCGGGAAAGGCTCTTGGAATGTCGGCCATCGCATCTTTTTGCGGAGGAATTTTCAGCGCGGCGTGCCTTACCTTTATCGCGCCGGAACTTGCACGGCTGGCTCTATCATTCAGTTCGCCCGAATATTTTGCCATGGGCCTGCTGGGGATGAGTATCGTGGCTAGTATCTCAGGCGATTATGTCGTCAGGGGTCTGATCAGCGCCTGCATCGGTTTGCTCGTGGGTGTTGTGGGCATTGACGGATTAAATGGCTACCCGCGGTTTACGTTCGGGCTGGTGGATATGCTGAACGGAGTCTCTTTCATTCCGGTGCTGATTGGGTTGTTTGCCGTTTCAGAGGCTCTACGGACAACCGAAAGCATGATTCGGAATGCACATGTGGATTTCAGCCTGTCAGGAGTATTGCCCTCATGGAAAGAACTGCGGGGTTGCAGCAAAACTATTTTAAAGGGATCGATTATCGGCACTCTTATCGGCATTATTCCGGCAACCGGCGGTGACATTGCAGCCTTTCTCTCGTATGGTGAAGCCAAGCGCAGCTCGAAGGACGGCGATAAATTCGGCACGGGCGTTCTGGAAGGCGTAGCAGCGCCGGAAGCAGCGAACAATGGTGTAACTGGCGGCGCACTTATTCCATTGCTAACACTGGGGATTCCTGGCGATGCAGTCACGGCGATTTTTCTCGGCGCACTTATGTTGCAGGGATTGCGTCCGGGCCCGCTCTTATTTAAGGATAATGCGGACTTGGTCTACTCGATTTTCGCCGGCATGTTTGTTGCCAATCTGATCTTCCTGCTGTTCGGGTTGTTTGCCATCAAGTATATCGCCAAGGTCATCAATATACCGAAACCGATCTTGACTCCGATCATCTTCGTGTTGTGTATCGTTGGATCTTATTCGATCAACAACAGCTTGTTCGATCTGGTGGTGATGATGTTCTTCGGTCTGTTGGGTTACTTGATGGACAAGTTTAAGTTTCCGGTATCTCCCATTGTTCTTGCACTGATTCTGGGCCCGATGGTGGAAAGCGAGTTTCGGCGCAGCTTGCTGCTTTCCGATGGGGCATATTCCATCTTTTTCACCCGGCCAATCTGCCTGATGATTCTAGGACTGACGGCGTTCTCGATTATCGGGGCCTATATACAACAACGGCGAAAGCTCAGGGCGACTTACGCGGAAAGTAAATAATTGTTGGTGTTACAGCACGGGTCTTTCATGGCGGCATTTTCCTTTACAGGAATTTGCCGTTTTCTCATATGCTTTGTCCCGAATGCTTCGGCATGAGCAAATTGGGCCGCCTTTGATTTACTAAGGAGAGATGATGGGCATAGTCCGGCCTGGGCACAAATATGGTTTTCTGGCAAGCAGGAATTGGCAATGTGTTTGCGGAAGTCTCTGCAAGACAGGTGTGCTGAAGCACTTTAATATCGTAGGGAGGGGTGAATACTTCTGGGATCCAGAAATCTGATTCTCGCGCTCGGGCTTTTTATCAGCATGCTTGCCGCCGGTACCCTTGGATACATGGCGTTGGAACAGTTGTCCCTGTTGGATGCTTTGTATTTGACGGTGACCACGGTGTCCACGGTGGGATATGGGGATGTAGTGGCCAAAACTTTGTCCGGACGAATGTTTACAATTGTTTTGATTCTTTTCGGCGTGGGCAGCGCCTTTTATGTGTTTACGTCAATTTTTCAGGTTGTGCTGGAAGGAAAATTGCGGGATTTATTGGGGAGGAGAGGCATGGAACACCGAATCGAAAAATTGTCCGGGCATATTATCGTCTGCGGCGCGGGGCGTGTAGGCAATGCCGTAATGGATAGACTGCAACAGGAAAAGGCACCCTTCATTGTCATCGACCAGGATGAGGCGCTGTGGCAGGGACTGGTGGATCGGGGAATTCTGGCGATTCAGGGCGACGCCACGCTGGACTCGATCCTTTTAAAGGCAGGAGTTGAACGCGCTCGTGGTATCATCACCACGATCGCACACGATGCGGAAAATGTTTATGTCACCTTGACGGCCCGGAATTTGAATCGGAACCCCGCTTTTTCGATTGTGGCCAGGGCCAACCGGCCTGAAGCAATTGAAAAGTTGAAGCGCAGCGGAGCAAGCAATGTCATCTCTCCTGAAATCATGGGCGGCCGTCAGATGGTAACAGCCATGACCAAACCGGCGATTGTCGATTTGATGGATAATGTTTTCTATAACGAAGAGCTGCATCTGGATATCGCCGAAATCCGTATTGCTCCCACGTCGCGGTTGGTCGGGACCAGTTTGGCAGTCTGCGGCATCAAGGAACAATATGATTCGCTGATTGTCGGTATTCATCGGGGCGGTGTTTTGATGACGCATGTATCGGCGAGCGAGATGATTCAGGCGGGAGACATTTTGCTGGTGATTGGGCATCGGGAGCGACTGAAGGAATTGGCGAGCCTGGGTGGCGGCAGCTGAACGGTTGCGTCAATAAAGCTGATTGGGGGAGTGTGGGGTGTTGCAACAAGTTTCATGGAAGATTGGCGGTCAGCAGGGGGAAGGCGTCGAAAGCGCCGGGGATCTTCTGGCGCAGGGTTTGTCCCGGCAAGGTTATCATCTGTATGGGTATCGGGTTTTCTCATCGCGGATCAGGGGCGGACATACTGACTACAATTTGCGCCTCAGCACCACGCGGGTAGCTTCAATCGCCGACAAGATCGATGTACTGATTGCGTTGGATCAGGAGACTATCACAATTTGCGCCCGTGAACTTTCCGGCGACGGCTGGGTCATTGCGGATGAGCAATTCGCACCGAGTCTGTCGGCGGGGACGAAGGCGCGAATGTTGAGCTTACCCTTGACAGCGCTGGCACAGCAGTCTGGAAATGTCAAAATGAAGAATATCATTGCCGTAGGCTTGACGGTGTTTATGTTAGGCCTGAACCCGGCGGAATGGGAAGAACCGCTGCGGGAAATGTTTGGTGACAAGGGTGAAACAATGCTGCAAGGGAATCTGGCCGCGTTGCACATCGGATGGGAATATGGGGAAAAGTTTGCGGCAGATTTGCGTGAAGCGTATAAAATGGACGCCGGGGACAAGATTCGGCGTCTGTATGTGATCGGGAACGAAGCGATCTCGCAGGGAGCGATTGCAGCTGGAGCCCGGTTCATGGCGGCTTATCCGATTACACCGGCCTCAGAGATCATGGAAGCCATGGTGGAACGATTGCCGGAATTGGGCGGCGCCATGGTTCAGACTGAAGATGAAATCGCCGCCTGTATGATGGCAATCGGCGCCAACTATGCGGGGGTCAGGGCTTTTACCGCCACCTCGGGGCCAGGGTTGTCATTGATGGCTGAATCCATAGGACTGGCCGGGATGACCGAGACGCCGCTGGTAGTCATCGATGTGCAGCGAGGGGGTCCTTCCACCGGATTGCCGACCAAGCACGAACAGTCTGATATCATGGCGGCAATCTACTCCACGCACGGTGAAGCTCCCAAGATTGTCATGGCCCTAGACTCGGCGGCCTCGGCTTTCGGGGATACGGTTGAAGCGTTCAACCTGGCTGAAGAGTACCAATGTCCAGTCATTTTGCTGTCTGACATGCAACTTTCGCTTGCCAATCAAACAACAGATATTTCGTCTGCGGAGGTTGCTCCTCCAGTGCGGCGGGGCGAACTAAAGTCCGCTGCGGAGCTGCCGGCATTGTCTAAAAACGAATATTTCAAAAGATATCAGGTGACGCCCTCCGGCGTGTCACCTCGGGTCATTCCCGGAATGAGAAATGGTATCCATCATGTGACAGGCTTGGAACATGATGAATCAGGACGGCCTTTCGAAGGGATTGCAAACCGGATCGCCCAGATGGATAAAAGACTGCGCAAGCTTTCATCCGTGGCTGCGCGTTTTCCAGAACCGCTGAGAAGCGATGCTCCGGCTGAAAAGCCCCGATTGCTCATCATTGGCGTCGGCGCATCCGGCGGACCGATTGCGGAAGCCGTCACTCAATTGCGACTGGAAGGGATCACGGTGAATCATGTTCAGGTGCGGCTACTGCACCCGTTCCCGTCAGAAAGCCTGCAACCATTGCTGGATGCCGCAGAATCGGTGGTGGTTGCTGAACACAATGCGACCGGTCAATTGGCTGCATTGGTTCGAGCGAATACCAGGCTTGCCGGAGCAATTCATTCCATTCTCAAATACGATGGGAATCCGTTCCGACCGGCAGAGATTGTTGCCGGTTGCAGGGAGGTGCTGTGATGTCAACAGCTGCTGATTTTCAATTTAATGTCAAGCAAAACTGGTGTCCAGGCTGCGGCGATTTTTCCGTGCAGGCGGCGATTCAGAGGGCATTGGCGGCGGTCAATGCCCAGCCGCATGAAGTTGCCATCATCTCAGGCATCGGCTGCTCCAGCCGTTTGCCTGGCTATGTTAACGCCTATGGCTTTCATTCGACGCATGGGCGATCTTTGCCGCTGGCGCAGGGAGTCAAGCTGGCCAATCCGGCGCTGACGGTACTGGCTTGCGGCGGCGACGGCGACGGCTTTGCCATCGGCGTCGGCCATACGATCCATGCAATGCGACGTGATGTCGATATCACTTACATCGTGATGGATAACCACGTGTACGGACTGACGAAGGGGCAGGTTTCCCCCCGCAGCGACCTGGGGTTCGTAACGAAAACGAGCCCTCATGGATCAACGGAGCGGCCCGTATCGGCGCTGGAATTGGCATTGTCCGCAGGAGCCGGGTTCGTGGCGCAAGGCTTTTCCAAAGATCTGAATGAACTGGCGCAGTTAATCGAAGCCGGGATCCGCCATAAAGGCTTTTCGTTCATCAATGTGTTCAGTCCCTGCGTGACGTTCAACAAAATCAATACCTATGAAAATGGTATAGCCAGCGAATTGCGAAACTGTCGGACCGTGCGGAATATGATCCCGGAAACAGGATCACCGCCATGCAATGCGTCATGGAACAAGAAGGGCTGGTAACCGGTCTGATATACGAGCGAAAGAACGCATAATCTAGAATAGGGAAAGAAGCCCCTTCGCCCAAATCGGCGGGGGGCTTCTTTATGGGGGGGGAAGAGGGGGAAGGGTGAAGATTATATCAATTTATTGAAATCCGACGGGTCGATGATGGCTTTGTCGCCTTCCTCGCCGGTACGGATGCGGACAGCATTGTCAATGCCGTACACAAAGATTTTTCCATCGCCGACGTTGCCGGTCTGGCAGACTTTTTTGGCGGTTTCGATTACTTTTTCGACCGGAACTTCGCAAACGACGATTTCCACCTTCACTTTTGGAACCAGGTTGACGGTATACTCAGTACCCCGATAGACTTCCCGGTGGCCTTTTTGCAGGCCATAACCGAGGACTTGGGTCACGGTCATGCCGGTTACGCCAATTTTGTTCATGGAGTCCTTGAGTGCTTCCAGTTTTTCCGGACGGGTGATGATTTCTATTTTAGTCATGCTTTTCATGCGTAAACCTCCTTCAACAGTCTGTTATGCAGGACTCGTTTCGCGGGCGGAAACCGTTTGGGGCTGGATTGCCATGTGGGCGACAGGCGAACCGGTGATGAGGTCCTGGTAAGCGTAACCGCGTTCGCCGTGCTCCGTGATGTCGAGCCCGGAAAGTTCCTGAGCTTCATGCACTCGAATTTGCATGAAGAGCGAGATGAACTTGATGATGATGAAGGTCATGGCGATGGCAAACACCCAGCTAACCGCAACGCCGATCAATTGAGTGCTGAACTGTGCAGGGTTGCCGAACAGCAAGCCATCGGCGCCCGCCTCGTTGACGGCTTTGGAGGCAAACAGGCCGGTAGCTAGGGCCCCCCAGGTTCCGCCAACTCCATGGACACCAAACGCATCCAGCGAGTCGTCATAGCCCATTTTGGCTTTTAGCTGGCTGACTGAAAAGAAACAGATCACTCCGCCCAATAGTCCAATCGCAAGCGCTGACATCGGATTGACAAAACCAGCTGCAGGCGTAATGGAGACCAGTCCGGCGATGCAACCACTGGCTGCACCCAGCACGGTCGGTTTCCCGTGCATCATCCATTCAGCCAGTACCCAGGAAAGCGTAGCGGCTGCTGCGGCAACATGGGTGGTGACGAATGCGGCCGAGGCGAGCTCGTTGGCGCCGAGAGCGCTGCCGGCATTGAACCCGAACCAACCGAACCACAGAAGACCAGCGCCGAGAACGGTCATGGGCAGGTGGTGCGGCAACATGACTTCCTTGCCGTGTCCTTTCCTTTTACCGAGCATGATACAGATGACCAGTCCGGAAACACCGGATATGATGTGAACGACAGTCCCGCCGGCAAAGTCGAGAACACCCATCTCACGCAGCCAGCCGCCGACGCCCCAGACCCAGTGCGCTACAGGATCATAGACGAAGGTGGACCAAATCAGCGTAAAGAGCACAAAGGCCGAAAACTTCATCCGTTCGGCAAAAGCGCCGGTGATGAGCGCGGGAGTGATGACAGCGAACATGGCCTGGAAAATCATGAAGGTGGAATGGGGAATCGTGGCCGCATAATCAGCATTGGGGGCGTTGGTAACTCCTTTGAGGCCGATCCAGTCCAAAGATCCTATGAAATGATTGATGTCCGGACCAAAGGACAGCGAGTAACCGAACAATACCCATTGCACTGAAATCAGGCCAATGATGAAAAAGCTTTGCATAATGGTGCTCAGAACGTTTTTGGTGCGGCACATGCCGCCGTAAAATAGTGCCAGGGCCGGCGTCATCAAAAGGACTAGAGCCGCGCTGATCAGTACGAAGGCGGTGTCGCCGGTGTCGATTTTCGGTGCGGCTGCGGCTTCTGCCGCGAAGGCAACCGACAGAGTGGAGGAGAATCCCAGGGTCAAACAAGCAATTCTTGAAAACATCTTTCTCATAATCCTTCCCTCTTTTCAAATTGATGATGGAGAAAATTCAATACTCCGGGTAAAAAAAGACGGCGTTCCGAGGCTGAGCCACGGGACGCCATTGTCCACTAGCGTGTTTAGAAAAAAACAAAAAGCCTCCGCGAATTTGCGAAGGCTTCATTGCCTTTTCCTAAAATATTTATGTTTAATTTAACAGAAACCGATTTGATTGTCAAGTAGGGTGTGAATATAGTCTTAAATATATTTAGTGTGTAACTAATTTGAACGAAATTTAGCTATTGATGTGGATATCCGCCGGGTCGATGATGGCTTTGTCGCCTTCCTCGCCGGTACGGATGCGGACAGCATTATCGATGCCGTAGACAAAGATCTTGCCGTCGCCCACATTGCCGGTCCGGCAGATTGTTTTGGCGGTTTCAATGACTTTTTCGACGGGAACCTCGCAAACCACGATTTCCACTTTAACTTTCGGGACGAGATTTACATTATATTCGGTGCCGCGGTATACTTCACGGTGACCTTTTTGAAGGCCATAACCGAGTACCTGGGTTACCGTCATGCCGGTCACGCCGATTTTATTCATGCCTTCCTTGAGGGATTCCAGTTTTTCGGGTCGGGTGATGATTTCAATTTTCGTCATTTTCTTCATAATCACAGTCTCCCTTCGCTGTCAGACGCTGGATGATTCCTCTTGTGTTTCTTTCGTTGCGGTTCCATAAATTCCTGCTCGTTTAAGGAAGCGTTCACAGGCAGATGCCGAATTTGGGGAGGCGATCAGACGGAGCTGGAAAGAGAATAAAAATTAATTTTGGTCACAAGGCAGGATTTAGCGCGTCGAAGCGGAATATTTTTACCTATGCTAAGTTTTGGGTACTGCGAATCTCAAGGAGGGATATCATGAAAAACAAAACAATTCTCGCGATGCTGGTACTGGTTCTTGCTCTCGGCCTCATAGTTTCCGGCTGCGGCGGCGCAGGCGGCGACAAAAAACCGGCTGCCGAAAACAAAGCCCCTGTCAAAATCGGCTTCTTTGCGCCAGTGACCGGCCCGGCGGCAGCAGATGGTGATAGCGTCACCAAAGCAGCCAAACTGGCTGTCGAAAAAATCAACAAGACCGGCGGCATCAATGGACGGCCGGTTGAACTGGTTGCTTATGATGACAATCTGAAACCGCAGGAAGCGGTAAGTATCGCTCAGAAACTGACGACCAAGGACGGAGTGGCCGCGGCGGTATCCGGCTCTTACAGCCATACCACCCGCGCAGCGGCGCCGATCTTCGAAAATGCCAAAATCCCAATGATCGCAGCTTATGCGCTGCATCCGGACATCACCAAAGGCGGCGACTATGTATTCCGCCAATCGTTCGTCGGCACGGCCCAGGGCAAAGCTGGCGGCTATGTTGCGGTGGACATGCTGAAAGCCAAGACCATCGCCATACTGAATGTTGATAATGATTTTGGCACGACGTTGGCGGATTCCTTCACGCAATACGTTGAGTCCAAGGGCGCCAAGATCGTTTCCCGGGATAAGTTCACGATGGTAGAAAAAGAATTTAATCCGGTTCTTACCAAGATCAAACAGCTGAAACCTGATCTGATCTACATGCCGACTTATTCCGGCACTGGTGCGCAGATTGCCCGTCAGGCCAAGGAACTGAATCTCGGTATCCAGATGCTCGGAACCGAGGGCATTGATTCCACGATGGAATTCCTCAAGGTATCCGGACCGACAGCCGATGGAATCATCATCACCACCAACCTGAACCGTGAATCCAAGTTGAAAGCCACTCAGGAATTCATCAAAGATTATACGGCCATGGCCGGACACGCGCCGGATATGGTGGCTGCCTCCACTTATGACTGCTTCATGGTTCTGGCGGAATCCATGCGCAAGAATGGCACCGAACCTGACAAGATCAAAGACGGCATTTACAAGATCAAAGATTTTGAAGCCGCCACCGGCCTGATCAAGGGATACAACCCACTGGGTGAAGTAACGAAAAATGTTCAGGTCCAGATCGTAAAGAACGGCGCTTTCACTTATTATGGCGAAATCAGCGATCCGACGATCATCACTCCGCCTGACAAATAAACTGTAGTTCCATGCGCGGAAGGCGCCGGGTGCGTTGAACGCTTCCGGCCCTTCCGTATTCTTTTTGCCGCAATGGTAGGAGGGTGGCCATGTTTTTTCAGCAGATCGTTAACGGCATCGTCGTCGGCAGCGTATATGCGCTGACCGCGATGGGCGCCACTCTGGTATATGGCATCATGCGAATTCTCGACATCTCGAACGCCGGCGCCTATGCGATCGGCGCTTATGTCTCGTTCTTTTTCCTGCTGCAGACTGGCAGCCCGGTAGTGGCGCTCGTAATGGGTGTCGCGTTGACGGCGGCTTTCGGATTCCTGGTGCAGAAATTTCTGTATGCGCCCTTGATGAATAAGTCGCCGAATGTCTCGTTGATTGCGGGAATCGGACTGTTCATTTTCCTGCAGGATTTTCTGCGACTGGTAGCGGGACCCCAGGCACGGGAACTAAATTTTGGCAAGCTGCTGCCTTCCATCCAGTTCCCGGAGATCGGGCTGACATTGTACGGCGCCTGGTTTTTGATTCTCGGAGCGACAGCGATGCTGCTGCTGATTCTCTGGCTGCTGCTGAACCGTTCTTCCATCGGGCTGGCCTGGCGGGCGACGGCGCAGGACCTCGAGACAGCCAAAGCGATGGGCATTAACACCAATCGGGTGGTGGCGTTCAATTTTATCCTTGGGTATGGTTTTGCTGCTGTAGCAGGGATTCTCGTCGGCATTCTTTATAATGCGGTCTATCCGACGATGGGTGATGTACCGGCATACAAAATGCTGGCAGTCATCGTGCTGGGCGGGCTGGGGAATCCGCTCGGGACTGTGCTGGCAGCCTTGGTCATCGGTATGGCCGAGACACTGATCGGCGGTTATATCGGCTTCTTCCTGCCGCGTGACGCGATTGCTTTCGTGGTGCTGATCCTGATCCTTCTCTGGCGGCCGCAGGGACTCCTGGGCAAGCGCCGGACGTCATAAGGGGGACTCTATGTACGAACAGGTAGTAGCGATCAATGTTGGGCTGGCAATGCTGCTGGCCATGAGTCTGAATATCATCACAGGCTTTGCCGGACAGCCCACGCTGGGGCATGCGGCTTTTTACGGGATCGGCGCCTATACGTCGGCCCTGTTGACGGCGAAAGCAGGCTGGCCGTTCTTGCTGGCGCTGCCGGCGTCCGGAGCGATGGCGGCCTTGGTCGGCGTACTGCTAGGCCTGTTCAGCGTGAGGGTGCGAGAAGATTTTCTGGCCGTAACCACCATCGGCATCAATTTTGTCGTGGTAGCGATTTTTCAATATGTCGAGTTGTTTGGCGCCTCCATGGGGTTGGCGGTTCCGAAGCCGGTGGTGCTGGGGATCAAATTCGGCAACACGGAGATTCTGGTATTGCTGGTCGTGCTCAATTTGCTGGTGTATCTGTTCATGCGCCATCTGCCCAAGTCCTGGCTCGGCCTGGCGCTCGGCGGCGTGCGCAATGACGAGGAGGCGGCGGCCTCTCTCGGCTTTAATGCGGATCATTATAAAGTCTTTGCCTTTGGGATTGGGACCTTTATCGCCGGCATGACCGGCAGCGTATATGCCCACTTCATGGGGTTCATCTCGTCGACGGACTTTTCGTTTCCTGTTTCGATCGGCGTTCTGTCCATGGCAGTGCTGGGGGGCCTCGGCACGGTGTCAGGTCCTCTGCTGGGAGCACTGATCCTCACGTTGGCGCCGGAAGTGTTCCGTTTCGTATCCGACTACCGCATGCTGGTATACGGTAGCCTGCTCGTGCTCATGATGCGCTTTCAGCCACAGGGAATGCTCGGCGACGATAGTTATGCGCCGCGCAAATGGGCCGCCATCCGGGGACGCGGCAAGGGGGTGAAGCGGCATGAGTGAGACGAAAGAGCTGCTCAAAGTCATCGGCCTCAAAAAGTATTTTGGCGGGCTGAAGGGCGGTCGACGGGGTTGGACCTGAGCGTTCGCCGCGGCGAAACCATGGGTCTGATAGGTTCCGAACGGCGCCGGCAAGGACAACTTTCTTTCAACATGGTATGCGGCGCATATACTCCGACAGACGGAAAAATATTGCTCGACGGGCAGGAGATCCAAGGGTTGCCGGCGCATGCGGTAGCTCGCAGGGGAATTGCCCGTACGTTCCAGATTACCAGGGTGTTCAAAGACATGACGGTGGAGGACAATATGCTGGCGGCCCTTTGCGCTCCGGCGCGCGCCCAGTCTGTTTTCCAGTCTTGGCCGCAGCCATACGCGGCGCAATCGCGAAGAGGTCATGGCGTATCTCGAACAGGTTGACCTTGCCGCTTTTGCCCAGTCCAAAGCCGGGGATCTGAGTCTGGGGTATATGAGGCGGCTCGAAATCGCCCGGGCTCTGGCACTGCAACCGATTCTGCTGATGCTGGATGAACCGTGCGCTGGACTGTCCAAAGATGCCACGCGCGATTTCATGGAATTGATTCGCAAACTGCAGGCAGCCGGGACAACCATCATGATCGTGGAACATAATATGGCGGTGGCTACGGCGCTGTGCGACCGGATGACGGTGCTTTCCTATGGGGTGAAGATCGCTGAAGGGACGCCGCAGGAAGTTCAAAGCAACCAGGCCGTTATCGACGCTTAATCTGGGTGAAGCCGAGGAGGCCGAATGATGCTGGAACTTCGCAATTTGACCGCCCACTATGGACATTCGCAGGTGCTCTATGATATCTCAATTGACGTGAAGGATGGAGAGTTCGTGACGATCATCGGCGCCAACGGCGCCGGCAAAAGCACTCTGATGAAAGTGATCATGGGACTGGTTCCAGTCACCTCCGGCACGCTGACTTTCAAGGGAAAAGACATCAGAGCGGCCAAACCGTGGGACCGAGCCGGCATGAAAATCGGTTATGTGCCCGAAGGACGGCGAGTTTTCGGTGAACTGACTGTAGCAGAAAATTTGCGGATTGGCGGTTGGGTGGAGCCTCCTGCCGATTTGCCGCGCCGGGTGGAAAAAGTCGTAACCATTTTCCCACGTCTGGGTGAGCGCATGAATCAGGCAGCGAGGACAATGTCAGGCGGCGAACAGCAGATGCTGGCGATCGGACGGGCGTTGATGCTGGAGCCGGAGCTGCTGCTGGTGGATGAAATCTCCATGGGCTTGATGCCGATATTGGTCAACCGTTGTTTTGAAGTGTTAAAACAACTGAATACGATGGGAACAACGATTCTGCTGGTGGAGCAAAACGCACGCAAGGCCCTCGGCGCTGCCGACCGCGGCTATGTGCTGGAGACAGGGCATATCGTGCTGGAAGGCGCAGCATCAGCATTGAAGAGCGACGATGCCGTCAAACGGGCTTATTTGGGAGGATAATGTGGGAAAGAAGCTGTTGATCAAAAACGCTGCCGAGCTGGTGACTTGTCGGGGAATAGCGCCCAAGACAGGCGCCGCGATGGCGGATATCGGCATAATACCTGATGGAGCCATGTGGATTGAGGATGGCGTGATTCGGCGAGTGGGAACGACCGCCGAAGTTATGGACGGCCTCGATACGACTGGCGCGGAAGTGATCGACGCGGCAGAACATTGTGTGCTGCCAGGGTTTGTCGACCCGCACACCCATTTTCTGTTTGCAGGGAATCGGGCGGAAGAGTTTTCCTGGCGGCTGCGCGGCGATACGTACATGCAGATCATGGAACGGGGCGGTGGCATCGTGAACACTGTCCGCGCCACGCGAGAAGCTTCACAGGAAGAGTTGCTGGCCGCAGGCTGGCAACGCCTGAGCTCCATGCTGTCTTTCGGTGTGACGACGGTGGAAGGGAAAAGCGGCTACGGTCTGGACGCTGCAAATGAAATAAAGCAGCTCGAAGTCATGGCCCAGCTCGGCCGGGAACATGTGGTCGAAGTGGCGTCGACCTTCATGGGCGCGCATGCCGTGCCGCCGGAATACAAAGGACGAACCGACGAGTTTGTTGCGTATCTGCTGGAAAACGGTTCTGCCGTTGGTCGCAGAGAGCAAACTGGCTGAGTTTTGTGATGTGTTTTGCGAGAAGGGCGTCTTTACGGTTGAACAATCGAGACAGCTGCTGCTGGCAGCTCAGAGAATGGGTATGAAAGCCAAAGTTCATGCGGATGAGATCGTTTCCTTCGGCGGAGCGGAACTCTCAGCCGAGATCGGCGCCGTGTCCGCCGAACATCTCCTGCATGCTTCGGACGAGGGAATCCGCCGGATGGGAGAGGCGGGTGTCATTGCCGTACTGCTGCCGGCCACCGCGTTTTGCCTGCGGGAAAATTATGCCCGAGCGAGATTTATGATTGATCACGGGGTACCAGTCGCTTTAGCGACCGACTTCAACCCCGGCAGTTGTTTTACCGAATCTATCCCGTTGGTCATAGCGCTGGCGGCCCTATATATGCAGATGTCTCCGGCGGAGATCGTTACGGCATTGACGATCAACGCGGCGGCAGCTGTAGGACGCGCTGACCGCATCGGTAGTCTGGAAGTAGGAAAACAGGCTGATTTCATCGTCTTGTCACATCCGTCACACTTATATCTGCCTTACCATGCAGGCGTGAATTGTGTCGAGACGGTAGTGAAACGTGGACAAATCGTCCATGATACTCACTTCCTCTAGGAGCTTGCGTCGCATTTGCGGCGTATATATGCGGCGAATGCCGCGGTGAAGGGAAGCGACCACAGTGGAAGAAAACAGGGAGTTCAAGTTCTCGATCGTGCGTCATATTGGCGTGCTGGCAGAGGGCACAAAGGGGTGGAAGAAGGAAGTCAATCTGGTGAGCTGGAATGAACGACCACCGAAACTTGATCTTCGCGAATGGGATGAAAATCACATAAAAATGAGCAAGGGCGTCACTTTGAACCCCCAAGAAGCCGGAATCCTCCGTGACCTGATTTCAGATCTCGACGGGGTGTTCGGCGGACATTAACGTAAGCCAAGTCGTATAAGACTCAAAACCAGTCTTTTAAAACAAAGTGGAGCAGATAAAGCCGCAAGGCCTATCTGTTCCACTTTGTTTTAAAATAGAAAAGTTTTCGCAGACGCAGGGAGGGGAATGACAGAGAGAGGGAGAAGGAAGATCATTAAGACAGGCAATGAAAGGAACGATACTTTTGGATATTATATTCTGGGATATTGATGGAACGTTGATTCGAACTGCCAGGGCAGGATTGTTCGCATTTCAGGCGGCGGCAGCCGAACAGGGGCTTAGTCAGGTTGATCTGCTGCAAATTCAGGCTGCCGGCATGACGGACTATTCCATTGCCGGGCAAATCCTAACGACAATGCTGGGGCGATCGGCCAGGCATGAAGAAATAATCGCACTGGCAGGACGTTATGAAGAATTGCTGCCGGAGCATCTTGCACAGCATGAGGGACGGGTATTGCCGTCGGTGCGGGAAATTCTGGCGAAGTTGCATGAACAGGGCGCGATTTCCTTGCTGCTGACAGGTAACAGCCGCAGGGGCGCCGAAGCGAAAATGAGAAAATTCGGGCTGGAATCATATTTCGATTTTGATCAGAGCGCTTTTTGCGAAAACTCAAAAACTCGGGATGATGTGGCCAGTCGAGCGTTGATCGCTGTTCGGTCCCTGACTGTGGGGGAAGCTGCAAGAGTCTTTGTAATCGGCGATACCCCACATGATATCCGGTGCGGAAAAAATATCGGGGCGTATACGATCGGCGTCGCGACAGGCACATTCAGTGCAGCGGAACTAGCGGAGCATTCTCCGTGGTGGGTGATGGAACAATTGCCGGCGGCGTCAGAGTTCATGCAAAAATTAGCTGATGCGGCGCCTAGCCACGCGAGCATACTGTAAGAAAGTTCTTGGCAGGAAAAGCATAGAAAAAACAATCGGCATATTCTTGGATTGCATTTCTACAATTGACATGAAAACTAGTAAAGTGCAGGAGAAAGTAAAAGTAACGGAGAAATGTTTTTAAAGAGACAAACGTCGTCTAATTTCGTTGGAGGTGCTGTAATATGTATGAACAAGAAGTTCTCAATTTGCTGAAAAGCGAAACTGCTTTTTTGGGGAGCCTCGATGGGAATCAACCACGGGTTCGCCCGATGAAACTCTATGTGGATAAGGAAGGACATATTTGGCTGTTCAGTCCATTTGATACGCGAAAAGTGGTTGAGCTGAAAAACAATCCGCGCATTGAGATTTGCGTGGTGGGGAAAAATTACGAAGTGCTCTCTCTCTCGGGCCGGGTAAGGGATGAAACCCGCCCGGGGTCGCCTTTATACCGGGCTATGTTGGATATGATGTATTCGGAAATGTCGGAGATGAAGAAAACTTTTCCGGCGCGGGATACAACGGCATTAGTGCTGTTTCGGGTAGTGGTGCACGAGGTTCGTTACATGAGGGCGGATCAGCAGATGGTAACGCGAGTCAATATACCGATGGAACAGAATCCCGATGTTGAATTGGCAATGTGCCAGGGTGGATTTTGTCTGATGGAAGAATAAGGTTCGAGGCTGTTATTTGTGACAAGTGCGATTCAGCAGGCCCAGGCCTACGGCGCCTGCGGCAAAGGATGCAGTGATCACGGCAGTCTTTGCAATAGGTAGCAGGGAATGTGGTGCTGGAAAAGAAAGACCGCTGACAAAAAGCGACATTGTAAATCCAATTCCTCCGATGAATCCGACCCCTGCGATATGCTTCCAGCCAATGTTGCTGGGTTTTTGAGCCCAGCGAAGATGGCATCCAAGCCAGGCGAACAAAACGATGCCCAGCGGTTTCCCTAAAAACAAGCCAGCCAGGATCCCGAGAAATAAGGGTTCCTGAAAAAACAGTCTGAAATTACTATCAATACGTACGCCGGCATTGGCGAGGATGAAAGCCGGGAGGATGACGAATGCCACCCAGGGATGCAGTATTGCCTCCAACCGTTCCAGCGGGGAGCTGCGGAACTCTCTGTTGGAAACCTCGTTAGCGGAGGGTACCAGCATGGCAGCCAAAATTCCGGCCAGGGTGGCGTGAATTCCCGTGGGGATAAAACAGAGCCAGATCAGAAACAGAGCTAATAGAAAGAAAAGTGGATTTCGTATTTTGAAATATTTGGCGACGCCTGCTATTCCAGCAGCTATGACAAGTACGTACGACAGATGAATCCAGGACAGTGCCCCGGAATAAAACAAGGCAATCACGACTATGGCTCCGATGTCATCCACGATAGCAAGTGCGCTTAAAAACAATTTGAGGGAAAGCGGTACTCGTTGCCCCAATAATGTCAGTACACCCAGTGCAAACGCAATATCGGTGGCCATGGGGATCGCCCAGCCTGAAATGCTTGCGCCATTCCAGTTCAAAGCTCCATAAATCAGAGCGGGAACGACCATTCCGCCGATAGCAGCCAACACTGGAAAGAGGGCCTGACGTGGCTCTGACAGCTCACCGCCCATTACCTCGCGCTTAATCTCCAAGCCAACAACAAAAAAGAAAACCGTCATGAGGCCTTCGTTGATCCAGTGTTGCAGTGCGTAGTCGCGCAGAAAAATTTCATACTTCGCAGACAAGTCAGAGTGTGCGATCAATAATGAAATCAGCAGGCAGCCCATGAGGAGCAGGCCGCTGAATTGTTCTAACTGGATAAAGTTCTGCAGCGCAGTGTAAAGTTTTTTTCTCACATTTTATCCCCTGTCGTTCAAGAATCGGAATCGTTGCGGGGAACGATACTGGCTAGGCCGAGGACGAGAAGCAGATTTCCCAGCAAGGCTTCGATAATTACAACTGTTTTCACACCGGGCGACTTGGCCACAATATCACCAAAGCCGGTGGTTGTTAATGTCGCCACGCTGAAGTACAGCATATCCAAATAAATGAGAGGCAGATGTCGTAGCACGGGTTGCGGGGTTTCGCCTGATTCGGTACTCGTCTGAAAATCTCCAGGCGTCCAAAAACGTTCGCTGACTCCTGAAATTGCCAGGTACGCAGTTGTTTTTTCAGGCTCTGCAGTTTCGGATAAACTCGAAAACTCGTGCCGAGCCAAGTTGAAGTCCGAATGAAAGTACAACACCAAATAGACTCCTGCGAAGGCGAATAGCATATAAAAGTAAGTAAATAACAACCGTAATAATTTTTCTCCGGTCAATTTGCGGCTGCTGACTGATGTCCAAAACATTTGCGCTATTGCCAATAAAGGAATGAGTGTGCAGTAGAAACCGATGACCGTCAAGATCAGGGTAAGCAGGAAAGAAGAGGAACCTGGACCGGCAAACTTAAACATGAAGAGTAGAATATACGTGAAGGGCGCGATGATTGAGCAAAAATACAAAAAAAGCCAGGAGTGTTTGCCTGCCTTCAGCGATCTAAGTTGGGACGAAATAATTGAAGATATTGACATGAGCGATACTCCTATCCTTCTTATTGCAGTTCTCTAACATGTTTGAGGTGAGGTGTCATGTTTTACCTTTTCTACAAAGGACAATAATCTCCTTCTAAAATCAAAAGCAGCAGCCTCGTAGAAAGTATACGAGGCCGCTGCTTTTGGCTTGAACGCTGTCATGGAATTGTACTGAGTATGTAGCGGCTTCTATACATTACCCCAGGATTTTTTGCGCTGCCGCCTCGAGAGCGGCGTTTTCCTGTTTCGCTTCGGCGGAGATCGCGGTAATTCGATCTCTGGTTGTGGCGCAGAAGTCTGCGTCTTTGATGAAGCCGAGATTGATTTTTACATTGAAGAGGGCCCCCTGGATGGCTGCGTAAGCCATGAGGCCGGATACGGCTGCATCACTGGCGGCATTCTGGTTTCCAAGCGGCAGGATGCGGGCGGCAAGTTTCAGCGCTTCGAGACTATCCCCAGCAACACCGAGCGGTAAAAGGGCTGCCTGCTTCATGGACTGCTGGATGGTTGCAAGGCGGGCCTTCTTTTCTTCGTCATTGGACTTTGGCAGTTTGTAGGCATTCATGACTGAATTGAAAGCCTGGGCGTCTTCATCGACGGCGTTCGTCAGCTTTTCCTGCAGGGCGGAAGCTTGGAGGCGGATGGCCTGGATTTCCGGCAAGACGGCCTGAAATTTTTCTTCATCGAGCGATAGGTTGCAGACCATTGTAGTCAAAGCCGCGCCCAGGGCTCCCGCTAGGGCAGCGGCGCTGCCGCCGCCGGGAGCGGCGGAGTCTGAGGCCAGTTCGGTCACGAAATCACGGACGGATTTAGCCACTAACATCACAGATTGTCCTCCAATACTTGTTTGCGGTCAAAACCATCGAGCCGCAGGTAGAATTCAGCGACATCAAGAAGGGCTTGCATCGGCGTCAGTCCGATGATTTCGCTGCCGATGATATTCACCCCATAACGGGCGGCTTCGGATTTGACGGTCTCGAACACCCGGAACAGAGGCGTGCCATTATAGTTAACCATGTTGATCGTGACCTGGGCGATATCACGACCGCCTACCTGTACACTGACTCCCATCGCGCGGACGTAGCGGTAACCTCCCTTGGCTTCCCGGATGCAGTTGGCGATTTTTTTCGCGATGTGGACATCACTTGTATCGAGGTTGATGTTGTAGGCGATGAGAAACTGGCGGGCGCCGACGACGGTTGCGCCAGCCGTTGGGTGCATGCGGGCCGGACCATAATCGGGTTGCCGCTCCGGCTTGCTGATTTCGGCTTTCAGTCCCTCGTACTGACCTTTGCGAATGTCGGGCAGAGCTTTGCGGGTTGGAATTTTGGCTGCTTCTTCATAAAGATAGACCGGAATTTCGAGCTTTTCGGCGATTTCTTGTGCGAGTTCATCCGCTAATTGGACGCATTCTTCCATGGTCATGTTTTTAACCGGGATGAAGGGGATGACATCGGTTGCGCCGATACGTGGATGTTCTCCTCGCTGTTTTTCCATGTCGATCAGTTCGGTCGCTTTTTTGCAGGCATTGAAGGCGGCCTGCTTAACCGCCTGGGGTTCGCCGACAAAGGTGACGACTACCCGGTTGTGGCTGGCATCCGCTTTGACATCGAGCAGTTTGACATTGGGAACATTCCGCACCTCGGCAGCAATGGCTTCGATGACTTCGGGGCGGCGTCCCTCGCTAAAATTCGGTACGCATTCGACTAGTTTAGACATGTTGGTATTCCTCCTATTTCTTATTGTTGTATTCCTGCAATCCTCGGCGGAAAGCATCGACAGTAGCATCAGTTTCATCTAGCTTATAGATTCGTCCCGGCCGGCCAGCTTCATCCCAATCGATGCCGCTCCACCAGATAGCTACCTTGATGCGATTGAATTTGGGCATTTCGCGGAACATTTTATTAATCCAGGCCACTTTATCGCCGCCCACGGAGTTGGAACCGAATTCGCCGATTATGAAAGGCTTGTCAAACCATGCGGAGTAATCAGCGTAAAGAGGTTGATAAATGGCAGGGAATTCCCGCCATGGATCGTCACGAAAGTAGGTTCCTGTGTTATAGCCGGTGAGACCGACAATATCGACTACATCATCGCCAGGGTAGTACATCAGGGCTTCGTTCCACTTGAATCTGGGGAAAGACAGGTCGTTGGGATTCCAGACCCAGAGCACGTTGTCGACGCCGACTTCGTCGAACAGGCGGTGGACGTGCCGCCAGGCCGCCTTATAAATATTCGTGTCTTTGCCGCTAAAAGTTGCGGAGTACCAGCACCAGTCACCGTTCATTTCGTTGTCAAAGCGGAACAGGACCGGATGTCCGAAGTTTTTGAGTGTCTGGGCATATTTTCGGAAATGATCATCGTATTTTCCGTCCAGAATTTCATACAGGACTTCCCTGTTAATTTGGCTCTCGCCGAACCTTAGGGCATTATTGGCTTCGGGGTGCGTGGTTTCCATCGACAGTTGGGTGTAACGTCCGTCCGTGTAGGCTTTTTCCAGGCCGGCGACGGGAGGAAAATCCTCCAAAGACTGATAGCGCAGCAGAAAGTTGAATTTATATCCGAGACGGGATTCTAAATCCATAACGCTTTGGAGATTATCCGGTGCATTATAGTCGAATAGTCCCCAGCGTAGCGGGCTGTCTTTGGCAAAGTATTTTTTGAGGAAATCAATGGTTTCTTTATTCCGCTTTGGGGCAACAGGGACCGGATTGCGGAAGACTCCCGCCGTGCCTCGTTTCGCATCCCAACGGAAGCTGTGAAGGATATCCAGATCATTGTCAATCGGTTTTGATGACTTGATGAAGATCGTGTAATACTCATCCGCGAAAAGTTTCAGCTCCAGGCTGGCATAGTAGTTACGGTCGCCTTTCACAGCTGTTAGTGGCGCGCGGGACCATTTGAGTCGGTTAACCGTGAGACCGCTCCATTCAAAGGTTTCCTGCGTGGCGATGTGATTTCGTTGTGAAGAAAGGAGATTCTTATTGGCGTCAGTCATGTAGTCCCAAGGGTTGGGATTGAAGCTGGAAAAATTGTCGTAGTAGATTTCGATATGCGTGTCAGGATTTTCAAACGAACTGCGTACGGCGGAAAGCGAAAAATCGGGCCGCAATCCTGCCGGAATGCAGACTGAATATCCGTGAGGGTAGTCTGTGAATTTCTGATAGCCGGGTTGAATTTCGCAGGAGTCGATTTTTTTTGACGTCCGGCCACGCACCTGCGGGCGGCGACTGGGATGGTTGGCCGTTGATGTACCAAAAGGCTGGTTGGGCAGGGGCTGCAACGACGACAGGGTTGGGGAAGAACTCGAATAGTGCTAAGTGAATGATGCAGAGTGCGATTCCTAATTTTTTATGGTTCAAGGCGAGACCTCCATTGATGACTCAAGTGAGTAAAATTTTCTACTTCGGGCTGGGGTAGTTCTTCAGGCCACGACGAAATGCTTCTGTTGTCGAGTCGTTTTCATCCAGCAAATAAATGCGTCCGGGGCGACCGGCTTCATCCAGGTCGATGCCGCTCCACCAGATAGCCACCTTGATTCGTTTATAGTCGGGAATTTCCCGGAACATGCTATCGATCCAGGCCGCTTTGTCACCGCCGACAGAATTGGAGCCGAATTCTGTGATCATGAGCGGCTTGTCAAACCAGTCGGAATAGTCCACATCGACTTGCCGATAGATGTCGTGAAAGGTTCGCCATTTTTCTCCAGGAAAGTAGGTTCCGGTATTGTAGCCGGTAACGCCGATGATATCGACCACGTCGTCGCCGGGGTAGTACATCAGCGAATGGTTCCATTTGAAATCAGGCAGGGACATGTCGTGGGGGTTCCATACCCACAATACGTTATCGACGCCGACTTCGTCAAACAATCCGTGGATATGCCGCCAGACCGCCTTGTAAATATCCGTGTCCTTGCCGGCGTACATGGCCGAATACCAGCACCAGTCCCCGTTCATTTCGTTGTTGAGGCGGAAAAGCACCGGATGACCGAACGCTTTCAGCGATTTGGCATACTCGCGAAAATATTCATCATATTGCCGGTCAAGGATATCATACATGAGATCCTGATTGCCGCGATTGGCGCCGGCCAACAGGGGCGTTCACCGTATCGGCGTGGGTGGTCTGCATCGTCAGTTCGGTATAGCGACCGTCAGCGTACCCGTTGGCCAAGCCCTGGACTGCGGCTCGTTCGTCAAGCGACTGATAACGGAGCACGAACGAGAATTTATAGCCGAGACGCGCCTCCAATTCCTTGACATGCCGCAGTTGCTCGGGAGCGGAACAATCAAAATAGCCCCAGCGCAGGGGACTGTTTTCACTAAAATACTTTGCTTTGAAGTCGCGGGTTTCTTTATTAAGTTTCGTTTTTGCCGGAGTCATCTGACGGAAGATACCGGGTGCGCCGCGCTTCTCAACCAGCTGGAAGCTGTGCAGGATGGAGAGGTCATTTTCAATCGGCTCAGCTGATTTGATAAATATTGTATAAGCTTCATCGGGATAGCGGAGCAATTCCAAACTTGTATAATGATTGCGGTCGTTAGGCAGGGCCGCCAGCGGCGCGCGGGACCATTTGATGCGGTTGACGGTGAACCCGTTCCAGCCAAAGGTTTCCCGGACGGAGATGTTGTGACGGCTGCTGTCCGGCAGGAAGCGGTTGGAGTAGACCATATAGTCCCCGAGGATTGGAGATGGAATCGGCAAAATTGTCGTGGTAGACTTCGAGTCGCGTTGGTCCGGCGCCGAACGAGCTTCGAACGGCGGACAGGGAAAAATCGGGGGCCAGTGATGCCGGGACGCAGATGGAGTATCCCTGGGCATGATCTGTATAACGTTGGTAGCCTGGCAGGGCGTCACAGGCAGTGACTTGTTTAACATCGTTCAGCGGTTCGCCGGAATCCGCGAAAGCGGCCTGGCCGTTAATATAGTAAGTCGGCGGCGGGACAGGCTTGGTAGGCTCTGCTGCATAAGCCTGCGGGAGAAGGTTCCCTAAAATAAGAGCGGTTAACACAATAGATTGTAGATGTCGCAGAAAAAACACGTCCCTTTCAATTTTTGTTTTTTTCTTCAGAAACTTTTTCAGCTTTTTCCTCATAGGCCATGCAGGTTTTACCTGATGCCTGGAACACCATCATGGAGGGGGGTGCTTTTTGCCCTTGAATCCCATAGCTTTGCAGCCATAAGGAAATGAATTGTCCCCAGGTAACATAGAAAAATTTGCATTTGTGGCAAGAAATGCGATCCGCTTTTTTGGTCACGGGGATTCTCCTTTGGTGGAGACACCTCTTAGATCGAATGCAGGAATAAATTGTTCGGAGGCGGCGCCGGCTTCTTGGATAAAAACCATTTTCCAGGCCCAGTGAAAGGGCAAAGTCGATCAAATCGTCATATTCCTCATCCGTCAGTCGTCGCTGAAGTTCCGGGAAGGCTTCCATTCGCGGCTGGGGGAGTATACTGGTTCATCAGACTGAACCATACATCTGGGCCGAAACCGCTCACGCATGGCCGCGAGAACCTTTCGTGAGTCGGCGCTCTGTCCGGGTAGCGCGAGGTGGCGTATCAGCACCCCGCTGCGGAGGAGACCGTCCGTATCAAAAACACAGGGACCTGTTTGGCTGATCATTGCCTGAATCGCTTCAGTGGCATGAAAAAAAATAGTCGGGCGCATGAGACAACCGGCTTGCCAAGTCATCACTATGGTATTTTCAGATCCGGCAGGTAGACATCGACCCAGCCTCGTAGGGCTTCAATGGTTTCGACAGTCTCATAGGCCGAAGTATTATAGACGACGGTCAGCGAAAATCCGGACCTGCGCGCGATGGAAAGGGCCTCGATGATCTGGGGGACATAGGGTGTCGGTGTGACGAGATTCAGATTATGCGCTCCCCGTTCCTGTTGCTCAAGAAAAATTTCTGCCAATCTGGCTACTGTAACGTCGATGCCGTTACTTGACTGGCTGATATCACGGTTTTGACAAAACACACAGGAGAGGTTGCAGCAGGAAAAGAAAACCGTTCCCGAACCCTGCGGCCCGGAGATGCAAGGCTCTTCCCATTGATGCAGCGAAGCCAGCGCGACTCGCGGCAATGCGCCCGCACGGCAGAATCCGGGTTCACCCTGTGTGCGGTCCGATCCGCAGAGGCGGGGGCAGAGCCGACAGGAACGCAACATGGAGTTTGAATCGATGTTAAGTTGTACTTTCATGCTTATAAATATTGGACGACAAACGCTTGGTTTCCTGCTATGATTTTATATGTGCAAAAAAGGTCTTTTGCAGTTTGGTCAAGAATTTATATTGATTATGAAAAAAACAAACGCTGCCCGATTATTGGACAAGTTAAAAATTGAATATGAAATTCGTGAATATGCCGTCGATGAAAACGACCTCAGTGCGGAAAACGTGGCGCAAAAGGTTGGCATGTCTCTGGAACGCGTTTTCAAAACGCTGGTGGCGCGGGGAGATAAGACCGGAGTCCTTATGGCCGTAGTCTCTGGAGCGGCGGAAGTCGACCTGAAAGCGCTGGCGTCTGTCAGTGGAAATAAAAAGGTTGAAATGGTCCACCTGAACGAAGTGCTTCCGTTGACCGGCTACATTCGGGGAGGCGTTTCGCCGCTGGGCGCCAAGAAAAACTATCCGGTCTACTTAGACCGTGCCGCCGTGGATCAAGTGGCAATTTCAATCAGCGCCGGCATGCGCGGGATGCAGATTTTTATCGCACCAACAGATCTAGTGAAGGCGACTGGCGCCGTAATAGGGGAGTTTGGCCGACTTTCGGGGGCGGAGTTTTAAGGGAAGGAACATATGAACAGAAGATATAAAATCGTTGTGATTGGGTTGTGCTTTTGCTTTTTTGCCTTCACGGGCGGAAGACACCTTGTGGAAGCAGCGTCGGTTCAGGAAGGCGACGAAGGGGATCGGGTGCTGGCGGTTCAGCTGAGGTTGATTGACTTGGGCTACAATGTTCCTAAGGCTACAGGTACTTATGATGAACGGACGACACGGGCGGTAACGACATACCAGAAACAGGCACGGCTGAGTCAGACCGGTGCGGTGGATGAGATTACCTGGCACTTTCTGATGGATTACGGCAAGGGTGGAAACTATGGAAAGAAGGACGTTGGCAGACTGCTCAATCTCGCAATGCGTTATGGCGGAGTTCCTTATGTATGGGGAGGCGCCACTCCGGAGGGATTCGACTGTTCAGGGTTTGTCCAGTACGTGTTCGCTCAGATTGGCGTGAATTTACCGCGAACTGCCGATGTACAGTATGAAGTGGGACGAAAAATCATGCAGTCGGATCTGCAGCAGGGCGATTTGGTTTTTTTCGAAACGTACGAACCAGGGGCATCGCATGATGGGATTTTTGTCGGTGACGGTCAGTTTATCGCCGCTAACTCCGGTACTGGCGTAGCGGTGGCGTCGCTGTCCGACCCTTACTGGAGCGGTCGCTATCTGGGCGCGCGGAGACTGTTTTAGTCCCCCGGAACTCTTTTTCGTCGAATTGCAATACAATAGCTAAGGAAGGATGAGAATGTGAAAAAGATTTTTCTATCAGTATTTATCATAACCTTTGTAATGATAGGCCTGTCCGGTTGTACGGGTGCGGCGCCGGTGGTCCAGCAGAGCGATTATTCCGATCCCTATATTCCTGTCGTTATACGACAGGCTGATGGCGCCTTGACCAATACGCAACTGTCCGGTTACGTCAGAAAACATGAAGCTCTCGTACCGCTGTCGATTGTTGCTGACTACTTGAAACGAGACTATGCGTTATCGACTGAGGGCTCCGGCTTGTATTTCAATATCGCGACTCCGCCGTTTGAAATGGAAACTTCACGTCCTCACCGACTTTCTGAAGGATGGCGTGGATTTTCAGTTGGGTACGACGAGTGTTTACGGCGCACCTTATGTGAATCTCAAGGGATTGGAAAAAACTGCTGAACATTTCTATCGCAAGATCGGGTGATGGTCAGAAGCTGGTGATCACTAAATTGGCTGAGCCGTCGGCTGATAAAATGCCGCTGGTTTCATTAAGCAAAAAAACTGCGCCCGTTGCGGGAACCGTTCAAACCAGCCGGAAAAATCAGTCTGGTATGGGATCATTTCCTCGGAGATCCGGTTGATCTGGCGCAGGAAGAGAAAATCGCGGGCTTGACGGTGATCTCGCCGACCTGGTTTGCGGTGACTGACGCCAGGGGGCACGGTTGCAAGCAAAGCGGACTGGAAATATGTGCAAGATGCGCATGACAAGGGTTATAAAGTATGGGCTCTGATTTCCAATAGTTTTTGATCCCGATATGACAAAGCTGTTTCTGGCCGACGAGTCGGCGCAGGACCGGGACCGTCCCGGCAACTTTTGATGTATACGGCGTTGTATGATCTGGGACGGGATCAACATCGACTTTGAAAATGTTTATGATGACGACAAAGAGCGACTGACCGGCTTTGTGGCGCGGCTTGCGGGACAAGCTGAAGGAACAGCGGGTTGTGCTGTCAATCGATACCACTGTTCCGTCGGGGGTGCCGATGTGGTCCAGTTGTTATGACCGGGCCGAGTTGGCGAAAATTGTCGATTATTATATGGTCATGACGTATGATGAACACTGGCGGAGCAGTCCGGTAGCCGGATCGGTCGCATCGATTGGCTGGGTTGAGCGTGGCATTATCAACACGCTGCAATATGTACCCAAAGAGAAGCTTCTGATGGGAGTCCCCTTCTATACACGGGAGTGGAGGGAAGCTGACAATGAACGGGTCCGTTCATCGACAATGTGGATGGCGGACGTGGAAAACCGAATCGCCCGTTATGGATTGACGCCAAGGTGGTTGGAATCCGCCGGACAACACTATATCGAGTATGGCGATTGACAGCGCCAGGTACAAGGTCTGGATCGAAGATGCAAAATCTTTGGGCCTAAAAGCTGACTTGGCCAAGAAATATGAACTGGCGGGAGTCGCTGCCTGGCGCAAGGGCTTTGAAAAACCAGGCACATGGGAGGCTGTTCACATAGCGCTCGGCAAGACGACGGAGGCCTCACCGCCGGATGCGGGCTGAACTTGAAACGGCGAACTGGTCGCTTAAAAACTCTAATGGAGAAATTGAAAGGAGCACCAGGGAAAGGAGTATCTGAATGAAATCATTTATCTGTGCTGTAGGGCTGATGCTGATGTTTGGGGCGGGCCGGTTGTACAGGCGGCTAGTGTAGGTTATGTGCCAATGGATGACCGTCCGGTGAATCTGGAGTACGTGGTTGATACGGTGAGGTCTGCCGGAACGCGGATTGCAAACGCCCGCGCAGCTGGATATTGCGGGACGGGAGCATTCGGGCCATGTGTCTCGTCTCTGGGAGTGGACCTTTGAGCAGGCTCCTATCAGTGATGCGTTGGTTTTGTCTTCCGATTCTCTGATTTATGGCGGTTTGGTTGCGTCACGGACACATTTTTCTACAGATGCGGAACTGCAGGCGAGGATCGAAAAATTCCGTGAACTGAAACGACGGTATCCGTCGCTGAGACTGTACGTGTTCGGCACGGTTATGCGAACGCCGAAAATGAGCGCAGGAGCTACGGAGCCTCCTTACTACGAAAAGGTGGGCCCTTCGATTTTTCGTATTACCGCACTGGAAGACAAACGGGAGACGACCGGGCTGTCGGCGGTGGAATCGGCAGAACTGGCAGGCTTGGTGCAAAAGGTTCCCGCAGAGAATCTAATCGACTGGCGGGCGCGCCGGGCCAAAAACTATCGCGTGAACGAGCTGATGCAACAGTTGGCGCGAGAAGGCGTATTTGAGTATTTCCTGATCGGCAGAGATGATTCATCTCCCTTGTCGGCTTCGCATCAAGAATCCCGCCACTTGGAAAAAACCGGTGCGGGGATCGACGCAAGCCGCTACCTGTCGATTCCAGGTGCGGATAACCTGGGGATGAGTCTGGTGGTGCAGTCGATCAATGACATCGAATTTCGACTGCCGTTCGTGAAGGTGTTTTATGCACCAGGCGTCGGCAGCGCCACCATTGCGTCCTATGAAGATCACCCCCTCTTCGACAGTGTTCCCCAGCATATTACCGTGTCCGGTGGAGTGAAGCTGGACTGGACGGATAAACCGGATTTGATCCTGGCGATCAATACACCGGCTAATGGAGTGACCCGGGAAGCGAATCAGCCAAGTAATGTCTCTCAGCCCAATTCGGCCGTGCGGGAGTTCGTGCAACGTGTGAAAACGGAAGTTGAGTCAGGTCGCCGTGTGGCGGTGGGCGACGTAGCGTTTGGCAATGGTTCCGATAATTCGTTGATGACAGCGCTGAAGCAAGAGGGATTGCTGGATCGGTTGGCGTCTTACTCCGGGTGGAATACAGCAGGCAATACTCTCGGTTATGCAGTAGGACAGGGAATGTTGGCAGAGCATACTCCGGATGCGCTGCGACAAAAACTGCTGGCAGTCCGGTATCTTGATGACTGGGCCTACCAAGCCAATATCCGGGGACAGCTCTATGAAGAAGTCGTATACCCGGCCGGGAATAATGGGCAATGGCTCAACTCCCTGAAACCCAAAGTGACGAAAGCGGCAACAACCAAGATTCGGCAATTTGTCGCTGAAAACCTGTGGCCGATTCCATCGGAGAACATCTGGGTGGAGTTTCCATGGAACCGAATGTTCGAACTTGGTGTACATATCCGATAGAGGAGGGCATGCTCAGTGAAATATTTCCCGGGAAAAGTTGGCTGCTGTCTGTTATTGGCAGGATTCGTTCTGCTTTTTGGCGGCGTGGTGCAGGCCGTCGCTCCGGAACAATTGGGCTTGGGTCTGGCGGATGTGGCTGTACTGGATCCGTCCATCGTTCAGGACCTGAAATATGCAACTGCAGATAATTTTACCGGGCAGGTCCTTTATCCATCCGCCCGATGTCTATTGCGCGAACCGGTTGCGTATCGACTGTTGCAGGCGCAACGAAATCTGCGGGCGCAGGGGCTGGGACTGAAAGTGTTCGATTGCTATCGTCCAATCGAGGTGCAGCGAAAGATGTGGAAAATTTATCCGGATCCCAATTATGTGGCTGATCCCGCTTCCGGTTCCCGTCATAATCGTGGCGCATCAATCGATGTTGGGCTGGTGGATGCAAAAGGCCGCGAACTACCAATGCCGTCAAGCTTCGATGAGTTTTCGGAGCGTTCCCATTTGGACTATATGGAGGCAACACCCGAGGCTCTGCGCAATCGCCAGGTTTTGCAGACCGCAATGCGTCAGGCAGGGTTTTTGTCGATGACAACCGAATGGTGGCATTTCGATTCGCCGGACTGGAAGGAGTTCCGGTTGTCGGATGCGGATTCCCGGCTGGTTCCTTCTCCAGATGCCGTACAGGTGCTGGCGGTGGCAGAGCCCAAGCAGGGATCGGTAGAGAGCCTCCTGTGGGGATTTGAAAAAACGCCCCATGGCTGGGATGCGGTGTTGGGGCCGATACCTGTATCGCTGGGACGATCTGGAATCGCCGCGTTCGACCGAAAAAGAGAAGGCGATGGCATGACTCCTCGGGGCGTCTACACCCTGGGGCCTGTTTTCGGTTATGCAGCGACAGCTGAAACGCGGATGCCCTATCGACAGGCAACCGACTTGGACGTCTGGGTTGATGAACCGGCTTCACCGCGATACAACCAATGGGTAAGGGGGATTCCGTCTCACGAGTCCCACGAAAAAATGCGCCGCGCTGATGGTTTGTACCAGCTGGGCATAGTGGTCGGCTACAATACGGCTCCGGTCGTGGCCGGCCGGGGTAGTGCGATTTTCCTGCACGTATGGAAAGGGCAGGGGCAATCCACGTCCGGTTGTGTCGCCATGAAGCGGACTGATCTGGAGAGGATCACTTCCTGGCTGGACCCGAACAAAAAGCCGCAGATTATCCTCGGATATCAAGGAGACTAGTCAAATGGAAATGAAATTAGTAAGTGGTGTCCTCTGCCTGTTGCTGATTCTGTGCTTTCCAACGGTAGGCTCGGCGGCGCCTTTTATTGGCGCCCGGTTGCCTGGCGTGTCGGAACCGATGCTGCAGGCAGGGTTCTGGATCGATCGGGCGTCGTCTCCCCAGCAGGTGATTCTGGCTCCGGCCGCAATCGCGGCGTTCAACCACTCTATTTCGACTGCGATGCCAGAGAGCGTGGTCGAAATGAATCGGTTTCCCGACTCTCTCGACAAAAACACACTGCGAAAATGGCTGGCTGCCGATCGAATGCCGCGTGGAGCAGAACGTTACTCTGACGGTGACCTGGTTACCGGAACCTTTTATGACCATTTGGAACAGAATTTGAACTTGCAGGGATTGCACGAAATGAACCCCGTCGCCTGGGGATTTACGGTCCGTCGGACCGACCTGCGTACTTTTCCGACCGACACCGCTTCTAGCGAAGACGATGAATCGGATGACTTCGACCTGTTCCAGGAGACTGCGGTCAATATTTCCGAGCCTTTGGCCGTGTTGCATCGTAGCGACGATGCAGCATGGCTTTTTGTTCAAATGTACAATTATCGGGGTTGGATGCTGGCGGCGGATGTGGCCTTGGCCCCTTCCCGTCAGGCGTGGCAAGCTAAAGCCGAATCGGCAATGTTCCTGGTGATTACCGGTACCAAGGTGGCTCCGCGTGAATCCGTGAATGGGAAACCGGCGCCGGACTGGCGCGCCGGCATGGGAACCCGGCTGGTATTTCTGGGAATGGAGAAAGAGGGGTATGCAATCGAGATTCCGCAGAAGGGAACCGATGGACTGGTTGTGTGGCGCAGAGCCTGGATTCACGGTAAGGCGGACGTATCGGTCGGATTTCTTCCGTATACCCGCGCGAACATTCTGCGGCAGGCGTTCAAGATGCTGGGCGAAAACTACGGCTGGGGCGGTCTGCACGAAGGCCGGGATTGTTCTTCATTCGTTATGGATATTTATAATGTATTCGGAATTCGTTCACCCCGGAATGCAGACCAACAGGAGAAAGTGCCGGGACGCCGGATTGCGTTGGCCGGGATAGCCGATTCGGCAACCCGCTACGCGCGGCTGAGCCAGGCAGAGCCGGGGGCGACGCTTCATCTGCGCAATCATGTGATGCTTTATCTGGGACAGGAAGGCGGCAAGCATTATGCCATTCATAGTCTCGGCAGTTATGGGGACGCCGGGAATCCACGCTCGGACGGAACACTGCCGCGGGTGGAAGTGATGAAGGTAGTGGTCGGAGGATTGGATGTAACGCTGCGGAGCGGCCGCCGATTCATTGATGTACTTTCTTCAGCCACTATTTGGCATCCCTAGTTTTCGGGAGCTTCGAATAATCCATTGACTTGAGTATCACGAAATGATAAGGAGTGTGCTGTAATGAAAAAACTGTCTATGATTCTGCTGTTGGCGGGGGCTCCTACTTTGCTCGAACGTGCCGCAGGCAGAGGCCGCGTTTGAGTGGCAAACGTCGGAGTGGAACATTCCGTTTATCGGCGCAATGCAAGCACCGGTTGGCTTTTCGGCAGTGGAAGTCAAAGATTTCCGCAACTTCATCGAACAGGAAAAGAATAAACTGACCGATCCGAAACGACCCAAGGCGGCCAAAGCGAACAAGCCTTTGCCAGCTGTACCGCCAGGGACGCCGACGATTTTGTCGGATGCGCTGCCCGCCGATACCAATGCAGCGGAGAAACGGTTTCTGAAATCGGATTTTTCGTTGTATCATTTGACTGTTGATGATGGGGAAGCGATTCACATGGCCTGGTTTTTGGCTGCCCGTGACGGCGAAACGCTGCCCTCCACCATCGATGTTTTTACTAAGGAGCTGACACCGGAACAGACAGAACAGCTGGACGGACTCAAAAAATGGGTGGATGAAAATATTCAGAAAGCTCAATATACGGACGAGAAAAACAAAGTGAGCATTAAACTGCTTGAAATGTTGCCTTTGCAATCGCTGCCCAGGCAGGACGGCAAACTTTGGACGACTGGAGCCAGAGTCATGATCACGGCGGAAGATATGCCCTTTGCATTTTTTTCCCGCATCTATGCCATGAGCGTGGACAACCAGTTGACCATCGGGATTTTGGCAGGATTTGATGGGGAGCGTCCGTTCTGGGATCCTGTGATTCGTGAAATGCTGTTGGGCCTGCAAGAAAAACCTGTCACGAAATAAGCGAAAATTTTAAAAGGACAGCAGGGTTTCTCGCTTCGGAGTCGAATATCGAATCTTATGGCGGAAAAAACAGACAAGTTGAAATAATAGCGACAATGGGGTAAAATCTGTCTGCTGGGTCAAAGGGCCGACAGTTCCGCAAGCAAAACTAATACAGGGGGAAATAATACATGGACACAGCGGAAAAAACAGGAAAAGATGGTTTATCTGTTTGAAGAGGGACGTGCCAACATGCGCTCGCTGCTCGGCGGTAAGGGCGCCGGACTGGCGGAGATGACCCGAATCGGTTTGCCGGTTCCTCCGGGGATGACCATCACGACGGAAGTGTGCCGTCAATACTATAAAGTAGGTAATCACTTTCCTGATGGCTTGAAAGAGCAGATGAAGGCTGGGTTGGCTGCGACCGAAGAAAAAACCGGTAAAAAATTCGGCGATGCAACGAATCCTTTGTTGCTTTCTGTTCGGTCCGGCGCTATTTTTTCGATGCCGGGGATGATGGATACGATCCTGAACCTGGGTCTGAATGACGTCACCGTTGAAGGAATGGCCGCCGCCACGGCGAACCGCCGTTTCGCTTTCGATGCCTATCGACGCTTCATTCAGATGTTCGGTGATGTAGTGCTTGAGATTCATAAACATGATTTTGAAGAAATCCTAACGCAACGCAAGGAAGCACAGGGAGTGAAATTCGACCAGGAACTGACGGCTGAGTCCCTGACGGCGTTGGTCGCTGATTATAAAAAACTGGTGATTGACCGCTCTGGACGTCCTTTCCCGCAAGATCCGATGGAACAGCTGTTCATGTCGGTGGAGGCGGTTTTCCGTTCCTGGAACAATGAACGCGCGATCGTATACCGCAATCTAAACCGGATTTCCCATGAACTGGGGACTGCGGTCAACGTTCAGTCGATGGTCTTCGGCAATATGGGCGACGACTGCGGAACTGGCGTTGCGTTTACACGGAATCCCTCCACAGGCGAAAAGGTTTTGTATGGTGAATTTCTCACCAATGCCCAGGGCGAGGACGTGGTGGCCGGAATTCGGACGCCGAGGCCGATCTCGGAACTCAAAGACCAGATGCCGGAAATGTACAAGCAGTTTGTACAGGCGGCCAACACCCTGGAACATCACTACAAAGACATGCAGGATATCGAGTTCACGATCGAACGCGGGCGGCTTTACATGCTGCAGACCCGCAACGGGAAACGGACCGGCCGCGCCGCTGTACAGGTCGCCTATGATCTGGTGCAGGATAATATCCTGACGCCATCGGAAGCGATCATGAAAGTCGAACCGGCTCACATCGAACAGTTAATGCACCGTCAGATCGATCCGAATGCCAAACTGGACGTTATCGCCAAAGGCTTGCCTGCCTCGCCAGGCGCTGCCTCGGGCGCGGTGGTGTTCGATGCGGATACGGCGGCGAAGAAAGCGGCCGAAGGGGTTAAAACTCTGTTGGTGCGTATGGAAACCACACCTGAAGATATTCACGGCATGGTAGCGGCTCAGGGCATCTTGACCAGCCGGGGCGGTATGACCAGCCATGCGGCCGTGGTGGCACGCGGCATGGGGAAACCCTGTGTCTGCGGTTGCGATGCGCTGCGGATCGATTATGCAAAACAGACGGCTACCGTTGCCGGCCATGTCGTTAAAGCCGGCGACATGCTGTCGATCGATGGAACTACCGGTCGGGTGATTCTCGGCTCGGTGCCGGTCGTGGATGCAGTCTTCTCCAAAGAATACGACCAAGTACTGAAGTGGGCCGACAATCTGTCACGTATGAAGGTACGGGCCAATGCCGATACGCCGGAAGACGCCGAACGCGCCCGCGCCTTTGGGGCACAGGGAATCGGCCTGACCCGGACGGAACACATGTTCATGGGCTCCGACCGGTTGCCGCACGTACAGCGGATGATTCTGGCCGAAACTCCGGAAGAAAGAATCGAGCCGCTGTCGCACCTTCAGAAGATGCAGGAAGATGACTTCTACGGAATTTTGAAAGCAATGCATGGACTGCCAGTTACCGTTCGTCTCCTTGATCCACCCCTGCACGAATTCCTGCCCAACTATGAATCGGTGCTGGTGGAAACCATCGAACTTCGCATCACAGGCAAAAATCCTGCGCGACTGACTCAGCAGGAAGCGCTGCTGGCCAAGATCAGGGAACTGCACGAGTTCAATCCGATGCTCGGTCACCGCGGCTGCCGACTCGGCATCACTCACCCCGATGTTTACGACATGCAGGTCCGGGCCATATTCAATGCCTGCGTGAAGTTGACCAAAGAAGGCGTCACCGTGTTGCCGGAAGTCGAAATTCCTCTGACGATTGATTTCAAAGAAATGGACTTCTTCAAGACCCGCATCGACGCGATGGCCAAGGAGATCATGATCCAGTCCAAAGTACACTTCGAGTATGCTGTCGGCTCCATGATCGAAATGCCGCGTGCGGCTCTGTTGGCGGGGGAACTGGCGGAGATTTCCGACTTCTTCAGCTTCGGAACCAATGACCTTACCCAGACAACTTTCGGATTTAGCCGCGACGACGCCGAAGGCAAGTTCATGGACGCCTATCTGGAAGGGAAGATTCTCAAGGAAGATCCATTCATTGTTCTCGATCGCCGGGGAGTCGGCCAGTTGATGCGGATGACGGTAGAAGCCGGCCGGTTGGCAAAACCGGGGCTGCTGATCGGAATCTGCGGTGAACATGGCGGGGAACCGAACTCTGTGGAGTTCTGTCATCAGATCGGACTCGATTTTGTGAGCTGTTCGCCATTCCGGGTGCCAGTTGCGCGTTTGGCGGCTGCCCAGGCCAATATCGCTGGAGCCGAGGGGACTGGTTCAAAGTAGTTAATGGCGGTGTTCATGTGATACAATAATACCCATGAACACACAATTTTATGTTTTCTTAGGGATCTTCTTCACCATATATTCAATAGCCAACTACTATGTAGGTCTCCGGGGATGGCAGGCATTTCATGCATTGCCGGCCTTCCCCGGTGGCCGTTTTTATTCTCTTGTTATCCTGTTCCTGGCCTCTGCTTTTCTTCTGGAAAGAATCTTGGGCGATTATCTGCCGGAATCCGTCGACCGGGTGTTGGCGATTACCGGCGGAACCTGGCTGGCGGTCCTCTATTATCTCGTGTTGTTTTGCGCTGCGGTCGATCTGATTCGGGTTGCCAACAGATTCGCGACTTTCATTCCATCGTCCTGGCGGTTGTCGCCGGGTATCGTCGGCGGGGTCGTAGTTGGGCTGGTTGCCGTCATCATCACTTTTGGCGTATGGAACGCAAGAAATACGGTCTGGCGGCAGTATGAAATTTCAATTGACAAAGCGGCAGGCAATTTGCGAGAGATGCACATTATTCTGGTCACAGATATCCATCTGGGCAAAGTCATTAATAACGGCCGCCTGGTGGAACTGGTGGAGTCAATCAACGCAAGGCATCCGGACCTGGTGTTGCTCGGCGGCGATGTGATCGACGAGGACATCGGACATTTTATCAACCAGAACATGGCGGCGACACTTCAGCGTCTGCATTCTCGTTACGGTGTGTTTGCCGTGCTGGGAAATCATGAATATATCGGGCGGCAGACAGAGCAGGCTGTGGCGTTGTTGCGCGGCGCCGGGATCCATGTTTTGCGTGATTCGTTTTTCACCGTGGAAGACAATTTCGTGATAGCTGGCCGTGATGACTGGGACCGGGCCAGATTCACGAATACTGCGCGCAAGCCTTTGGCTGAGTTCCTACAAGGTGTCGATGCCGCAAAACCTTTATTGTTAATGGATCATCAGCCCCGGAACATGGAAGATGCGGCAGCGGCCGGTGTAGATCTGATGATGTCCGGACATACCCACAGGGGACAGTTATTCCCCAATCAATGGGTGACAAGTTCGCTTTTCGAGACGGACTGGGGCTATCTTCGCAAAGGAAAAATGAACGCGATCGTTTCCGCTGGTTACGGGACGTGGGGACCACCGGTCCGCACGAGCGCCGCCTCGGAGATCGTCGAAATAAAGATTGTTTTCAAGCCTTAGGGACAGGAAAGACAATCGGATTTGGGAGTGTTTGCAGCATGGAGTTTCATCAAATCACTTTACAGGACAGATCGATTTTTGATCGATCGTATCGAAGTTGCCGGCACGAAGGGTCGGAAAGCAGCTTCACCAACCTATTCATATGGCGAAAGCCTTTGGATATTGTCTGGACCTGGGCCGGCAAGGCCATCTGCGTAGTGGTCCGAAATGATGGGCCGTTATATTCATTGCATCCCTGTGCACCAGATGAAGAAGATGCCGTTCAGGCGGCAAAAATCCTGGCGGATTGGTTCCGCGAACAAGGGCAGCCGGTATTGATCCGTGGATTGGAAAAACCCTTGGCTGAACTGTTGAAAAAAGCTTTCCCTGCCTGGGAGATCGAACACGACTTGTGTGAAGACGACTATATATATAGCGTCCGAGACCTCATTGAGCTCAAAGGGCGTAAGTTCGAAGCCAAACGGCATCATATCCGTACTTTTCTTAGAAATACGCCGGATTTTTCCTACGAAGCCATGAATGCGGGCAATGCTCTGGAATGTATTCCCGTGACCAAGGAATGGTTGGCCCGGCAACAGAGTGGCGATGAAATTCTGCAAGCGGAGACGTTCGCGGTGGAACAGGCCTTAACCCAATTTACTGAATTGAACTTAAGCGGTGGGATCATCCGGATCGACGGAAAAATCAAATCTTTTACCGTCGGGGAAGCACTGAGCGAAGATACGGTGGTGATTCACATCGAAAAAGCAGACCAGGAAGTGGTCGGGCTTTATCAGATGATCAACCGGGAATATCTGGCGCATGCCTGGTCGCATATGACCTTTGTCAATCGGGAAGAGGATATGGGAATACCGGGACTGCGGGCAGCCAAACTTTCATATCGGCCGATCCGGATGGTCGAAAAATACAGCGTCAGAGGCGCCTGAGGAGAAAGAGATGAACTTCCGCTTGAGCAGGGAAGATGAATATGCGCCGATACGGCGGCTCTGGGGCCAATGTTTCGGTGAGGAAGAACCCTGGACCAGCTGGTATTTTTCCCGGCACTACCGGGCAGATCAGGTATGGGTTGGCGTGGAAGACGGGAATGTTCTGGCGCAGGCGCACTTGCTTCCCTACCGGCTGATGCTGCGGGGGACCTGGCGTGAAGCGGTCTATTTCGTGGGCGTGTGCGTGGAGGAAGCGCTGCGCGGGACCGGAATCGGCCGGGACCTGATGGCAACTGCCCTGGCCGAATTGAAGCGGACCGGCGTCGGAGTCAGTATCTTGCAGCCACGGTGGCCGGTTTTTTATCGCAAATTGGGCTGGGATTATTGTTATTCGCGGCAGAAATACAGTCTGGCGATGACCAAGGCCAGGCAGCAACTCAATGGCTTTTTGCCAGAGGGGAACTGGACGCCAGACGAACAGGCGATTGAGCCGCTGGAAGCGTTGTATGAAACTTTTGTCCGGCCGCGGCATGGGTATGCCTGGCGGGGACGACAGGACTGGGACGATTTGCTGGCGGATCACCGCAGCGAAGGCGGGCGGGTCGGGATCTTTTCCCGCGATGAAATTCCAGCTGGCTATGTTTTGTATAAGACACAAGAAAATATTTTGCGTGTGCGTGAGATGGTCTGGCGCGAAAAATGGGTGGTCGATGCGATCTGGCAGTGCCTGGTCAGCCAGACAGGTGTGACCGGAGACGCGGGCCTGGAATGGGACGATCCCGCAGGCGATCCCGGATCGGTTTTTTATTCTGCCACGCAGTCCGAACCTTTCTTGATGGGCCGGATCACCGATATTCAGACAGTGTTGGCAGAGCTGGAGTATCCGGCAGGGTTGTCAGCGGAACTGGACCTGACGGTGACGGATTCTTTGACCCCATGGAATGAAGGGGCTTTTCACTGGAGCATCCGGCACGGCAAGGGCGCACTGCTTCCTTTACCCCCAGGACTGTCCTGCGGACTGTCTCTCGACGTCGGTGCGATGAGTCAGATGGTATTCGGAGAACGTCCGGTAAGGGAGATCCTGGCAGTGCGGAACGGCAACCGCTGCAGCGCAACTGATCTGGCGATTCTGGAACAGGTTTTTCCGGCTTGCCGTAACTTTATCAGCGAATATTATTGAACGGGAATGAGATGACACAAGCATGAGTGAGATCCTGTTGAAAGTAACCGACCTGGCTAAATTTTTCGGCGAACGTACCTTGTTCTCCGGAGTTGGATTCGAAATCCGCAGGGGAGAGAAAGTCGGACTGGTGGGGCCGAACGGCGCCGGCAAAACGACTTTGCTTCGCTGCCTGCGGGGTCAGGAAAGCAGTAATGGGGGGCAGGTCACCTGGTATGGCCACTGTGCGGTCGGCTATGTCGAACAGGCTGCCGATTTCGGCGGTCGAACCGTACTGGAAGAACTGAAGCAGGCATACCAGGACGTCCTTGCCTGGGAGGCCCGCATGCGGGAGCTGGAACAGCAGATCGCCAGCCAGGGCGAGGCGAGTTCCGCTGGATTGCTGGAAGAATACGCCGAGGTCATGGCGCGCTTTGAACATGCCGACGGCTATGCGATGGATAGCCGGATACGTCAGGTATCTATCGGACTGGATTTTTCGGAAGAAGAACTGGGCCGCAAGGCGGAGGAATTCTCCGGTGGACAAAAAACCCGGATAGCCTTGGCGCGCGAACTGGTGCGGCAGCCTGACTTCCTCATTCTGGATGAACCTACCAATCACCTAGACCTGGAGCGTACAGAGTGGCTTGAAGGCTATTTGCGGAACTATCCGGGCGCTATCCTCGTGATCTCGCACGACCGGTACTTCCTGGATGCGGTGACACGCAGGACACTGGAACTTGAGAACGGTTCGCTGCAGGAATATTCGGCGGGCTATTCCGGGTATGTGGCTCAGAAAGCTTCCCGCCTCGAGGCGGCGCTGGCTGCTTATGAACAGCAACAGGAAAAAATCGCCGAAACTGAAGAGTATATCAGGCGTTACAAGGCAGGAATAAAATCCAAGCAGGCCCGCGGCCGCCAGTCCCAGCTGAATCGCCTGGAACGACTGGAGCAACCGGAAATACGCGAGGCGATGCAGTTTTTCTTTCCGGATTGCGACGAGATACCCGACCGGATGGCTGAGTTTATCGATGTTTCAGGGGGTTATGGCGAGGTCCCGGTTTTCGACAAGCTCTCTTTTTTGCTTCGCGGTGGCGAAAAAGTGGCGCTGCTCGGGCCCAATGGAGCAGGGAAAACCACGGTTCTGCGGATTTTGCTGGGAGAAATGCTGCCGCTTCATGGACGGGTGAAGCTGAGTCCGCGTGCCCGAATCGGCTACTACGCTCAGGAATTTGAAGAATTGAACGATTCTGTGCGGGTAATTGATGAACTGGTTTATCAATGTGCCCTGACAGAAGATCGGGCCCGCAAGGTGTTAGGGCGGTTCATGTTCCGGGGCGACGATGTGTTCAAGACCATCGGGGATTTGTCCGGCGGTGAAAAAGCCCGGCTGGCCCTTTTGAAAATTATTTTGTCCGGCGCCAATTTTCTGGTCATGGATGAACCGACCAATCACCTCGATATTCGCGCGCGCGAGGCTGTCGAGGAAGCAATGGATGCATTCCCAGGCACGATTTTACTGGTGTCGCACGATCGTTACCTGATCGACCGGATCGCCGACCGCGTGTTGGTGCTCGAGGCCGGAGCCCTGGGGTCTTATCCAGGCAATTATACCGAATACAAAGCGGCGCTGTCCGTGGTGCAGGAGGCACTGGCAAAACCTGCGGAGGCGGTTCAGAAAAAAGCCAAAAAAAATGAGCAAACAGAAAAGAAAAACACTTCGCCGCTCAAACGACGGCAAGACTGTATTCGCCAGATAAACCGGGCGGAAAAAGAAATCGGTGAATTGGAGACTGCGCTGACAGAGCTGGAGGAGCGGATCAATGATCCAGCTTCTCATGCAGATCCGGTGGAAAGCCGGAAACTGGGCGAAGAGCATGAACGCGTCAAGGCAGCGCTGGAGACCGCCTACCGTACGTGGGAAGAGCTCGGATGCACACTGGAGGACATGGAAGGCGCCGAAAGCCCTTGAGGGGGAGCGGCGGCGAAGGAGGCATGCATGAAGATAGACTTGCCACAGGGAAGTTTTCTGACCGGTGCTGAGCCGTCGGCGCCGGTGGTTTTGGTGGCTGGCGGGAGACCGCCCGCTGACGGCTGGTTGAAACAGGTCGCGCGGCGGTATCCGGTGTGGGCGGCTGATCGGGGCATTGACGCATGCAGGTCTGCGGCCGTGTCGCCGGAAGTGCTGATCGGGGACGCGGACAGCGGATCTTCGGAATCGTGGCGGTGGGCCGAATCGCTCGGAGTTCCCCTGGTACGCCATCCTGTTGACAAAGATCTGACGGATTTGCAGCTGTCTTTGCAAGAACTCGCCGCAAGGCGCCCCGGCGCAGAAGTCCTGTTGACAGGCGCAATGGGCAGACGGTTCGATCATGCATACTCAAATGTGTTCAGTCTATGGGAAGCTAATTTATTGGGCCTGCAGGCGATCGGCTTGGCGGACGAGGCGGAAGCTCTGTTTTTGCTCGAAGGAGGGCAATCCTTTCACGCCGATTTGCTGGAAACCCCTGTTGCCATCTCTCTTTTGCCACTGTCAGATGAGTGCGAAAATGTTAACAGCGTGGGAGTCCAATGGCCGCTGCATCAAGCCCTGTTGAAGCGCGATCACCCCGGAGGCATCTGCAATCGATTGGCTGACGGCTCGCGCAGTGTTGACGTGTTTTTGAACAGAGGATTCCTCGGGGTATATTTTTGCTGGAATGAAAATGGGTTGTAGAATGACGGAAAATCTGCTACTATTTGTTTGGAAAATAAAGCCGGAGCAGGAAAGAGGAAACGCATGAAAGTTAAGAAAATCAAAAAACTCAAGCTGTATGGGTTCAATAACCTGACTAAAAGTCTGAGTTTCAACATGTATGATATTTGTTACGCGAAGACTCCCCAGCACCGACAAGCTTACATCGATTACATCGATGAAGAATACAATGCCGAGCGACTGACCGGCATCCTTACCGAAGTGGCGAAAATCATTGGAGCCAACATTCTCAACATCGCCCAGCAGGATTATGAACCGCAGGGCTCGAGCGTGACCATGCTGATCGCGGAAGACAAGGAAGCGTCAGAAGCACTGGCGGCAGAGGCTACGGATGTTTCTGAAGAGGACGATCCCAAGCCGAAAGGGAAAAAGAAAAAAACAGATGCTGTGGTGGCTCATCTCGACAAAAGCCACATTACAGTTCATACTTACCCTGAAAGCCATCCGGATCAGGGCATCAGTACCTTTCGCGCCGACATTGACGTCTCGACCTGCGGACGAATCTCGCCGCTGACAGCGCTGAACTATCTGATCAACAGCTTCAGTTCGGATATGGTGGTCATCGACTATCGTGTGCGCGGTTTTACTCGCGACATTAACGGCAAAAAACTGTTTATTGATCACAAGATCAATTCGATCCAAAACTATATTTCCCGGGAAACCCGCGATCTTTATCAGATGGTGGACGTGAATGTCTATCAGGACAATATTTTTCATACGAAGATGCTGCTGAAGGAATTCGATCTGGATAATTATCTGTTTGGCACTGCCAAGAAGGAATTGATCACCTCGGAAAAGAAGAAAATCAAACAGAGGCTGAAGAAAGAGATGAATGAAATCTTCTCCGGCAGAAATATTCCGAAAGTATAAATCAATGAAAAGACGGGCATGTTCTTCTCCCGGAGGGCAGGCCCGTCTCGCTTTTTGGCTTTGTAAAATTGGAGTGGAGATGGGGGACAGCTTTTGGCAACTCATGTGGGGGTAGTGGGGACTGTTTTTGTTGATTGTAAAGGCTTTGCCGCCGCGAATTACGTACCGCTCGGCAGAAATGTCGGTTCGGTTCGCTTCGTGCATGGCGGCGTTGGACGCAATGTCGCGGAAAACCTAGCTCAACTGGGACTGCCTGTTAGCCTTGTATCCAGTATTGACAGAGGTGCCATCGGCGCGGATGTGGCGGGACGTCTTGGCGCTGCTGGCGTGGACATAACGTTTTTGGCGGAGATGGATAAATGCGGTATGGGAATGTGGCTGGCGGTCATGGACGGTCAGGGCGAACTCGCGGGATCCATATCCCAAATGCCGAATCTGCAGGGAATGGCCGATATGCTTGATCAACGGGGTGTGGACTTGATGAACAGGATCACACACGTCGCTCTTGAACTGGATCTGAATGAAACAATTACCAAGCAGGCGTTGAAACTGGCCAGTGAAAAGCAGCGACCGGTGTATGGATTGCCTGGCAATCTGTCCGTGATCCTGAAAACGCCGGAAGTATTGGACGGACTGAGTTGTTTCATTTGCAATCATATTGAGGCGGGCCGGCTCTGCGGGACCGAATGGGATGAAAATGAGCCCGCTCGCGTGCTCGATCGACTTCCCTCCTTTGCGCGGGAGAGGAACCTGCAATCGGTGGTTGTTACCCTGGGCCCTTGCGGCTGCGCATTTTTGGATGTTAGGACCGGAGAGTCAGGAATCCAGCCGGCGATGAAGGTCAATGTGGTGGATACCTGTGGAGCGGGAGATGCATTTTTCTCAGGTACTATGGCCGGACTGGTCCGCGGAGAAACCTTGACGCATGCGGTTGTCACAGGAACGCGGGCAGCGGCCTGCACGATTCAGTCGGCCGAAAACAGCTGCCCTTCCCTCGGAGCACAGATGGCTGTTTAAGTGCATAATAAAAGACCCCCGGTTAAACCGGAGGTCTCCAATACTCTTTGTTTTAATTATTTCTTCTTGACAGTATCAAACAGTTTGGGATAATTGTTTGCTTGATTCCACGCCATATCGACAATGCCTTTTGCATCGGCCGGAATTTCCTTGAAATTGCAGGTGCCGATTGTACTGCCGGCAAATAATTCATCAGGCGAATCTGCGAGCTTGAAAGTAACCGTAAAGCTATACGCTGTTTGTGGATCTTTCCCCGATATCCCGCGGGTATACAAACGGACAATGATCCGGTTGGCTTCGGAGGAGGACATGCGGAATCGATTGTCAGAGGCAAAAGAATCGCGGGTTCTTTGAACCAGGGTCGTTCCGAGAGCATCGGCCGTAAACTCGCGAACTTCAACGGGAATCACGAACTGGGGCGCCGGAACAGCAGCTGTGGCAGCCGGTGCTGCGGCAGGGGGAGTGGCGGCAAAAGTGGCTGACTGCAGGCCCAAAAGCAACAATCCGGCCAGCAGCAACGAGAGTATGAGTTGGGTTTTGGCTGGTTTCATAGTTTCACCTCATCAAACAAATTTGGATCCTGCGAGTATTTTACCATGAATCCATGCGGGAAACATAGATAGAACGCGGAAAATTAGGGGGATAGTCGTATGCTTGACCAGATGGATCTCGAACAAAAACTTGCCAAAGATGAGTTCAAGACGCAAATGGATCGTATGGGCAGTCAGCTGGGCGAATTGCACCGCAAGCTTCATGACTTGGGAATCCCTGCTATTATCGTGTTCGAAGGATGGGATGCAGCGGGCCGCGGCACGTTGATCAATGAATTGATTTTACGCCTGGATCCCAGGGGATTCAAGGTGTTCGCCAACAATCTCTGTCACGATGATGTGAATGCCCATCCCTTTTTGTGGCGATATTGGAATACGACCCCTGCCGCAGGAAAAATTATGATTTATGACAAGAGTTGGTATGAGGCCGTGCTGAACGAACGGATCGATGGAGTGAGCAAGAATGGCAGAGTGGCTGCGATTTATGATGAAATCGTTTCTTTTGAGCGCCAGTTGACGGATTCAGGCTGTATTCTGATCAAGTTTTTTCTGCACATTACCAAAAAAGAGCAGAAAGCGCGGCTGGATGATCTGGAAAAGGATCCGGCGACTCGTTGGCGAGTCGGCGATGTGGAATGGCGGCGACACCGAAAATATGACGAATTTATGAATATCATTGAAGAGGCGCTGAGCCGGACGGACCGGGACAGCAGTCCATGGACTCCTGTTGCGGCGATGGACCGGCGGTTTGCTACTGCGAAAATTTGCGGCAAAGTCATTCAGGCATTGGAGCAAAAAATCGAGAGCGTGGAGAGTCAGAAAGCGGCGGCAATTCCGGCGATTGCCCCTGTGCCTATACCGACGGAAGTTCTGACGTCGGCACTGGATAAGGTCGTGATGCCAAAAGACTGGAATCCGGACCTCTATGAAAAAGAACTGGGCCACCTGGGAAATAAACTTCATGAATTGCATTATGAGACCTATAAAAAGAAAATTCCGGTCATTATTCTGTTCGAGGGTTGGGATGCCGCCGGCAAGGGTGGAGCCATCAAACGACTGGTGGAAAATTTCGATCCCCGCGGGTATGAAGTGGTGCCGATTGCAGCGCCAAACGACATTGAACGGGCGCATCATTACCTCTGGCGCTTTTGGCAAGCAGTACCGGCGGCTGGTCGAATCAGCATCTTTGACCGGACCTGGTATGGTCGGGTTTTGGTCGAAAGAGTGGAGGGCTTTTGCCCGGAGGCCGATTGGCGTCGCGCCTACAGGGAAATCAACGAATTTGAAGAACAGCTGACGAATTTCGGCGCAGTCCTCGTCAAATTCTGGCTTCACATCGACAAAGAGGAACAGCTGCGCCGCTTTGAAGAACGAGAAAACACGCCGGATAAAAAGTGGAAAATTACGGCTGAAGACTGGCGGAACCGTGAGAAATGGGATGCCTATAAGCTGGCTGTGGATGAGATGCTGTTCAGAACCTCGCCCCATAAGGCTCCATGGACGGTTGTGGCTGCCAATTCCAAAGAATATGCGCGGCTGACCGTGCTGAAAACCGTGACTGATGCAATGGAGAAAGCCTTGTAATCCTATTTTATTTTGATTTGGCAACAGAGAAAACAACTGTTATAATAGAATCGTATTTGCTTAAATGCCTTTATGATGCACTGGAGGAACACAGAGTGAACGTTAAGGAACAACTATCTGGCGCAATTGCCGGAGCTGCGGCTGCGGCTGTTGCGGACGGCGCGTTGCCTCAAGGCGTACTGCCGGAAGTATTTCTGGAGGTGCCCCCGGAGAAGAGCTTCGGTGACTATGCCACCAATTTTGCGATGCAGGCGGCCCGCACACTGAAAGCCAACCCAAGGAAAATCGCCGAAGCCATCGTAACCCATTTGCAGTTTCCCTGGCTGGACCGCGCCGAAATCGCCGGACCCGGCTTTATCAATTTTTATCTGAAACCCGACTGGCTTTACGAGTTGCTGCAGGAAATCCTCGAACAGGGGGAAACTTACGGCAATACGCAGGCTGGACAGCAGCAAAAGATCCAGATTGAATTCGTCAGCGCTAACCCGACCGGCCCTTTGCATGTAGGCCATGGCCGTGGTGCGGCATTCGGCAGCGCCCTTGCCAACCTGATGACGGCCGCCGGCTATGATGTTCAAAAAGAATTTTACATCAATGATGCCGGCAA
>CAXXIN010000011.1:0-17664 GCA_963665275.2 Negativicutes bacterium | reverse complement strand
AAGTTGTTCAAAAGAACCAGCACCGGCCTTCTGCCAACATTTGCCGGAGAACGGTATTATCAGATTGCCACCGACATTTTGAAAATATACAATGATTTTGAGATTGAGGTCAGCGACATCAACAACTTGAAAAAAGGGCGGGTCACCGTGGGGATCACGGTTTATCTGGCTACTTACATGTTGCCGGTTATCTTACCTGTATTTCAAGAAAAATGCCCTCATATCGAATTATCCATCATCGAGCGAAATTCAACCGAACTGGACAAAGCTCTGGCTTCAGGTGAAATCGACTTTGCCATCATGCATGCGTTTCCTCTATCTGAAAGCGCCAGCCCGACAAATACCGACATATATCCTCTCTTCCGCGATCCGTTGGTGCTGGTTACAAAAAAAGAGCACCCGCTAAGCCGATCCGCTGAATCTATTAGCGGTTTGGAGTATCCAAAAATCGACCTCACCTTGTTTGCCGATGAGCCATTTATCATGGTGAACAAGGAGCAAAAAATCAGACAAGTTACTGACCTAATTCTGCAAAAGGCCCACATCAACCCGTTGATCACCTTGACTACCAAAAGCTTTGAGACCGCAAGACGCCTCGCTTGTGAAGGGATAGGCGTAACCTTTGTCCCTCTGCAATATTTAAAAATATTCCCCGGCAGTTATTTCCCAGCCTATTTCTTTGTCGACGAAAAGTATTCAGCTTGCTGGGCACTCTGTGTTGCCGTTCAAAAAAGCGCTTATATTTCCAAAGCGGCAAAACTTTTTATATCAATCGTGAACGAAAAATATGGGACTGCTGCATTCCATCTATAACCACAATTTTTATTGAATATAAAAGCTTGCACCTTGCCGTTTGGCCTGATGCAAGCTTTTATATTCAATAATGTCTTCACTCAAATATTCAGAGGTTTTTTCTACAGAACCCGCCAATCTTTGGATAACAGATCCGTGTGCGTGGCATTCCAAGGCATACATTTATTGGGAGGAAGGCATCGCATAATAAATGGGTTCATCTCAATCTTTGCGCCTTCTTTAAAAGCGGTTGCCAAATACTCCCCGGCAATCACTTTTTCCGTCGAAGGCGGAATCAAAAAGATAAACTCCCCCAAATTTTGCCACCCCACCCTTTGGAGTCGTTGCCCGGACTCAAGTTTCTCCAACGCAATATTAAAACCAAACCGCTCTTCGACCACACTGCCCATTCCGACGTTCTCCTCCCCACACTTTAGTTGCCAAAACTTTTTGAATAGCCTGAATATATATTCTGCATCTGGAATGCAAAATCCTGCTCATTCATTCTGTCAGCAGGAGAACCTTCGGCGATGTAGAATTATTTTGAATATTACAAAGCGTCAGCGAGCAACTTAATTCGGGAGGTGCACTTATGCCGGAAGGTCTGGAAACCAATGAACAAATTATTGCCCACTATATCTACGCCTTGTCTCGATTAAATGAAATGCAGGTCGCAGATGTCGGCGTATGTGTCTGCAATTTGGAACAGGCAGTTTTTTATCGTCCGGCTCGCACCTTGGATTTGAAGGTGAAGACCGGTGATACTATCAAGCCTGGTAGCGCCTTACACCGTGCGATGCAAGAAAAACGCCGGGTCACGGTGAAGATGGATGCATCTTTATATGGAGTTCCCTATGTCGGCATAGGAACTCCCATTTTGAATGAAAAAGGTGAAGTAATCGGGGCCGTCACTATTTCCGAGTCAACTCATCGTTATGAGTCGCTAAAGGAATCCTCCACCCGTATGGGAAAAAGCATTCAGACCATTGCCAGCACTTCAGAAGAAATTTCGGCCCAAACCGAGGAAATGGCCGCAGCCGGACAAGCCATGAAATCAACGTTGGAAAAGTCGCAAAACCTCGTAAAAGATACTGATCAAGTGATGGGTTTAATTAAAATGATCGCTGGACAAACCAATCTTCTGGGGCTGAACGCAGCCATTGAATCTGCTCGCGTGGGCGAACAGGGAAGAGGCTTTGGCGTAGTCGCTGAGGAAATTCGCAAACTCGCCGGAGTTACGGCTGATTCAATAAAAAATATCGAGGGAATTATTCGCGCCATCCAGGCTGACAATCAAAGCAACCATGCACAAATGTCGCATATCGCTACGATGATTGCCCAAGTATCCCTTGCTACGGTTCAAGTCTCCGAGGCCACCCAGGCACTAAACGAGATGGCTGTCGAACTGAATGGCATGGCGGAGAATCTGATCGCAAATATCGAGTGAGGTCAGAAAGCTGTTCATCGGGCTGATTGAAAGGCTTTCAACCCCACTTTTTACGTCAGCTATTTCTTGCTGTCGATAAAACTGATAGCATTCAGCGCCGCCACCAAACCTTCGCCGGCAGCCCGGGCAATCTGCCAAGGTTTTCCGGTGCAGTCACCGGCTGCGTATACGCCGGGAACATTGGTTGCCTGATCCCTGTTCACTTTCACGAACAGTCCGTCCATCTCCAGTTCCGGCAGCAACGTTTCGGCTGGGTCGGACTGCCGCAGGATAAAGATGCCATCGACCTTCAATTCCCCGGCATCGGTCTGCAAACCGGTCACTTCATCGCTGCCCAGCACAGCCTGGGGACGGGCTTTCATAATTTGCACCGTTGGTTGCTTAGGTACAAATTCAGTTTTGTACTGGGGAATGAAATATACCACCGGGCAGATCTCGCCGAGAAAATCGGCTTCGTGCTCCCCTTCTTCAGTATAGGCTATGACGGCCACCGGCTTGTCCCGATACAGCATGCCGTCGCAGGTCGCACAATAACAAACCCCCTTGCCGACCAGCTCCTTTTCGCCGACAAGCATGGCCGAGTTACTAACACCGATAGCCAACACCAGCGCCCTGGCCTCAAAAGTATTATTCGGCGTCAGCAGGGTGAAGGTATCACCGGAATAGATATTAGTCACTTTTTCCTTGATTAAAGTCGGCCCTGTCGATAGACAGTGGTCGGCCATTTGCTTCATCAAGTCTTTACCTGCGGTCATCGGCAAGCCGGGGTAATTGTTGATTGCATGAGCCTTTTGCAGTTTTGGGGGCTAAAATCCATGTGTTCAAACAAAGCAACTGCTTTATTACGGACCCGCGCCGTCAGTGCCGCCGAAAGGCCGGCCGGCCCTGCGCCAATAACAGCAATGTCAAAAAGTTGGTCTGCCATAAAAAATTCCTCCTTATCCCAAATCTTTAGCAATTTGCTTCATTCGCTCCCGTATGGGAAATATCGTAAGGACAGCGAGTCTCACAGACGCCGCACTCGATACAGTCCGACGCCTTGGCTGGCAAAGCAGCATATTTTTGCGGGATCACTTGCTGCATTCCATAGCGTTCATATTGCAAATGAAAGATAAACAACAGCGGTATTTCGATCCCCTGAACGCAAGGCATGCAATAGCCACAACGACGGCAGAAGTTTTTGCCGAGTTCGGCCACTTCCCGATCTAAAAACGGTTTTTTCGCCAATGGACAACGGCACAAACGGGTCGGCTGCCGAAAGGTTTTCCCGAACATGCCCGACTTCGTCCATGCCCGGAATTGCCACAGTGATGTCATTGCCAAGAATAAACCGCAACGCGTTAATTTTACTCTCGATCTGCCCACCACCCAACGGCTTCATCACAATACGCCCTATATCCATCTCGCGGGCCAAAGGGAACAGTCGCTCCAGCGCCTTGAGTTCGACTGCGTTGAAAGGAGCCTGCACCGTGCTGAACTCATTAGTCTGGATTCCTTCAACCAAAAGATCATAGTCATGTCCGGTGATCCCAATATGTTTTATTTTTCCGGCCTGTTTTGCTTCTTTCAGCGCTTCCAGCGCACCGCCCGGCCCGAGCACAACCTCCAACTCCGGCCTTTTCTTGATATTGTGGGACCTGGTAAAGGTCGATAACCTCTGTCCGCAGCAGTTTCAAGCTGGTATCTATATCCTGAGCCATGGCTGCCTTGGTCCGGGCGAAGCTCTTGGTCGCCAGTATATACTCGCTACGCCGTCCGGAAATGTGGTGGCCGATTTTTTTCTTCACTGTCAGAATAGCCCCTGGCTGTGTCGACAAAATTAATCCCGCTGTCAAGGGCGGCATTCAAAACCACACCGGCTTCATCCATCGTGCAACGCTGGATCGGCAATGCGCCAAATCCGATGCAGCCAACTTCCAGCTCAGTCCGGCCCAGTCTGCGCTTTTCCATCATGTTGTCTCCTCCCGTTCAAACCCTATGCTGAAGCTACAACCGGTTAGTCATTGGTCTTCAACGCCATCAATATTTCGGCCATGAGCGAAATGAACTCGGCGTTCATTGCACCCATTGATTCTTCCGCTGGATCAACCCGACTGTAACGTCCTCCCGCGCACATCACCATATCGCCGCTTTCCCCGCGAATATGCCTTGACTTCAATGGCCAAGAATTCCATCAGATTCTGATCATAATTATTGCGAAACCGGCCCCATTCAGTAATTTTGACCGAGAGTCGGACATCGGCGCTGGAGTTGTCGGTCGGCGCCCAACCTTGCCGTTTGGCCGCCTGAATCGTCATTTCCTTGATCCGCTGACGCAAGAATGGGTCGCTGTTATCAAAGAAAGAAGCCCCCACCGGTCGGATGCTGACTATAATTTCATCGCCAATCGATTTGAATTGACTGAAGTTGACGCCCGGCTTTCGAAACACTTCCAACAGCCGGGTCGGTTTAGTCGCAGCCAGTGTGTTTTCTGTGGATACGAACATCAAACAAGGTCGCGAACAACAATATTGCCAATTTTTTCATACTGTCCCCCTGTTCAGCGACGCAAACAGTTTGCACTTTTTTGCCTTTCGCCCACAAATGGTTCTTTTCATGATTGGCTTTGATTCATAACATGGTAATGTATTTCTAGTTATATGTATTTGACCGTAATCATCAAAATCCTGTCGCGAAAAAAAGTTCTTTTATAGTCTGGGCAACAACGGTCGATTTTTCCACAGAACAAACACGACCCCAACCAGCCAAATCCCAGCCAACAAACGGATCAACCCCGGCAACTTCGGTGATCGAAACGCTTTGCTGCCCTTGCGGCGGGGTTTCACTGGAAATGCCGTATTGAGCAGCAATCTGGCTGATATTGATAAAATGGATCACCGGCCGATTTGACTGCAAAAAAAACAGCGGTCAGCCCATCCTGCGTCACCAGCAGAGGATGATAGCCAATATTCAGCCCCTGGGGCAACGGCGCGCGATGTCCGGCTTCGCCAAAGATTACATGACTACCCCCGACATTCACAAGAACGGATGGAAACTCTCCCGCACGGCCCCGATACAACTCAAGCCTCCGTTCGATTGATTGCCGCAAATTTGCGGAGTCGATAAGGGGGATCGCGTTTCGTTGGGCGGCGGCCCGAGTCAACTTTTTGCCTTCCGCTGTCAATCCACCGCCCCGATCGCCTACTCCCCCTTGCGAAGCAGCAATCGAAGCCCATGTCCAGACCCCCGACCTCTGCAATTCAGCCTCCATGTCCAGCCAAGTAAAATCAGGATCATTAGCACCCCAGGTTGATGAACCGACCGAACTGGTGATAATCGGTTCCGCGCCAACACTTTGGATCGCTGACAACACCGCAATATTCAACGCCGGAAAAGAACCGGACAAGTTCACCGCCACCCGGTTTCCCGACTTCACACCGGCTTTTTTTAACCATTCAACAGTTATCGCAGCAAAATCTGGATGCAAGGACATTTTTTTGACCCGTTGCGGCGCCAATGTGGTTGTGATCGGCGTATATTCCGGCCCGATCAACCGGGAACCGATCACCGCCTGAGCACGCAGGGCCAGTTCCACTGCAGCCTTTTTCTCCGCAATGTACGGCAGTGGAAGCTCTATGATGAGGAAAGACCGACAGAGAGCCAGCACGGCTAAAGTTACCAACAGCACCAAAAACAAGCGTTTCAACATACGCTCACCATAATAGACCATCGCCCAACATGGTGATCAGCCGGGTCAATGCTACTGCAAGTCCCGTCGCTACCATCGTAGGCAGAAAGCCCTGTCGATCAAAGTCGCGCGACAACAGGCCGGGAATAATCCAGCCAATCACTGTCAAACTCCAATCCTCTTGCGACAGATTCCGCCCGAACAACATCACCGCCTGCCCCAATAACATTCCGACAAGCAGGTGCATCGCAAACAGACGCCGTCCATAGAGCAGAAGCCTCCTGCCAAGCAGACGGACGATGCCCCAGCAGAGCAGCGCAACAGTTAGCGTCCCCCCCAACCAAGCCGGTTGCAGTGCAAATAGCGCCAAATAACCGGCTGCAACAATTCCGCCGGGCGAGAATCCTGTTGTTTCTGTAATAAAAAGTGAGACGAGAATGCCAATAAATAAAAAATGCATCGACGCTAAGCCACGAATCCTTTCCTGTTACCAGCCGCGAATAAGATGAAGCAGTAACCTGCGGGCGTTCCTTCTGTAATCTGAGTGTTTTTTGCTGTTGGCTGGACTGCTTGAAGCACGGCGCATAAAGAAGGCTCGCCGACAGAAATAATCCGATCCGAACCCACGCCCATTCGCCGGAGACAGCGTTCGGCAAAGAAAATGTCGCCTGTCAGATAAAAGCATCCGTGATTCAAGCCTGTCAATAATTTGCACAAGGTTAGCGTCCGCAGGCGTCGGTCTGCTCTGCTGTGCAGTAGTACCGCCGTGGTTATGTTGTCTTCTATCGCCGAGTTCTCGATATATCGCTGCCAGAGAATCCGGGTCGAGTCCGGGTCGTTCGCAGCCATAGCATCAATCAGCCGCAAAATTCCAACTCCATCCACAGACAATTGCTTCACCGTCAGGTTGCCCGCATCCGGCCGGGACGACTGCATCGCCGCCAACGCCTGTACACGCTCCACCCCGGCCAATTCGCACACCTTCAAAGCCAGTGCCACATTCTCCGCCTCGACCTCGAAAGGAAACCCCGCCAATTCCCCTGTCGTTACCGGTAATATGGCAGGCAACCCTTGGGTACCAATTTCCCGTACTATTTCTCTGCCTTTTCGCAATCCGTCCTGTTTTGTTTTTTCAATCGGACACCCTGCTTCCGCCAACAACTTGGCGGTCTCCGTTGTAACTACCAGCACGCCTTGCTCTGGAATCGTCCTGCCGAGAGAAGCGGCAATCGACAATAAATCCGGACCCATGATTTCCTCATGGTCATGCCGGATGTTGGTGATGACGCCAACATGTGACTGCATCAGCCGCCGCTCGCAAAACTCCTGTAGTTCTGGTTGCAACGCCATACATTCGCAGACCAAAACATTGGCCCCGCAACGGGCAGCTTCCGTTGTCGCCCGGATCATTTCCTTAATGTTTGGCAACCCGCGGCGACGAACCAGTCGCTCTTCTCCCTCCGGATCAATCCAACAGGCCTCGGTCCCCGTCACTTTCGCCAACACACGAAAACCGCCGGCGCGAAGCCCGGCGGCAACCAGGCGGGTCACTCCCGACTTCCCGCGGGTCCCATTGACATGAATCCGCAGCTGAACCCGCTCCAAGTTGCGCCGGTGTTGCCGGCTCTCCCATTCCAGCCAACTGAGCCAGCCTACCCAGAGAATCAGACAAAAAAAGAAAGACAACTGCCCTGCGTTCAATGGCCAACTCACCGTGGCAACCAACCTCCCGCGGTTAAAAGCTCACAGACAATCAGCAGCTGTTGTTCCACCCTTTCTGCCAGCGGCTGACGGGTGCTGGTCTCCACTGTGAAAGAAGCAATATCAAGATATTTGCCCGCATACCAAGCCGCGCTGGTTCGAATCGGATGCCCAACCAGTGAGAAATTCTTAACCGCATCGTTTATTTTTCGATTTACCGCCTCAACTGTGTCCATCGCCAACGCTGTGCTGATCGAATTATCGGCAAACAACAGCGTCTGCCCCAGAGAGGTCCGGTCGATTCGGTGAAATGTCCGTGCCTCGTGCAAGTCAAGCAACATTCCAATTTTATGCTGTTTCATCAAGCCGATGATCTCGGCTCCCATCAGTTCGGCCGGACTCCCTGTGCCGACAGGTGGATAAACCCGATTCAAATCACCCATTTCTGACAAGAAACGCACTCCCTTTTCCAACCCCAGAGGATTAACCCGAGGTACAACCACCAGTTTACCGCGCAGCGGTGAGAAATTGCAGACTTGCTCCGCAGCAAGCGCCCCGGCCGGCTCATTGCCGTGAACGCCGCCTAAAATTAGCGCCGTCGGACCCGCCACGCCCGAATCGACAACACAGCCGACCGTTTCCCAGCGCGTTCCTGCCTGCAGCAAAAACGAAGCCGGCGTTGCCGTGGTCGCAGTCGGCAACAGATTTACAAGCAATAGGCAGACTGCCAGCATCAGCCATATCCGCTTCATGGCACACCTCTCTGTCTAATTATATCCTAGCAAGAATTTCGCGAGGCAGAGCCGCTTCTCCTCCTTGCCGCTCGTCATCTTTACCGGCGGACAAAAATTCCCGCATTGGCCGTTGTTCGCGGCAAGCAATGCGGGAACCGTTTTTTTGTATCGGCCGTTTTCTATTCCGCCGTTGAAGTTTTTCGCATTTTTTGGAATCGCTCCTGAAGTTCCTGGGCAATCCCCGCCAGATCCTGTCCGACTTTGGCGACTTCCGTCATTGAATTGTTCTGACGGTCACTGATGTTTGCGGTTTCCGCCGCCGCCCCTTCGAGCTTCTGCACCACTGTCGCCAACAATTCAGAGGCCTGCCGAATCTCTGCGATTGCCGCAATCAGTTTTTGCACCGCTGCGTCACCAACTTTCAAATCTTGATAAGTTGTTGTCATCATATCAGTGGTCTGGTGCATGACCTCGATAATTTCATCAATCGTTTTCTTGATATCGCGGGCAAAATTGTTGGAACTTTCGGCCAGTTTACGGATTTCATCAGCCACAACGGCAAAGCCCCCGCCCCGCTTCACCAGCCCTGGCTGCTTCGATCGACGCGTTAAGCGCCAACAGATTGGTCTGCGACGCAATCCCCTGAATCGAGTCAACGATGCCAATGATACTTTCCGATTTGGTCTTTAGTAGTTCCACATTCTTCATGCTGCCGGACATCGATCCGGTCAGCTTTTCTACGCTTTGCTTTACTTCGACGGCTTGCTTGCTTGAGTCATCTGATTTTTGCCGGACTGTCTGCGAAGCATTCATGCCCTGCTTGGTCAATTCATGGGATTGAGCGGCCTGACGATTCAGTTCCCCGGACAACGCGGAGACCTCTTCGGCGGAAGCAGCCAGTTCCTCGGACACGGCGCTTAGTTGTTCCGAGTTAACATTGATCGCTTTCATCAGGGCATCCAGCTGGGTCACGTCTTTGAATATCTCCACCGCCCCAATGGTCCGCCCCTGTTCATCATATACACCGGCGTTCGACACCAGGGTGGCTCGAACGCTACCATCCTTGACATAGATTTTCACTTTGGCATCCTTGAAGAATTTTTTCTTTTCCACACAGTCCTGCGTCGGGCACTCGCTCTTTGGCGGACAGACAGCCGCCCTAAACAAGTCAAAGCATTTCGTTTTTGCAGCTTCTTCGGCGGTGTATCCAGTCAACTGCTCAATCGCTTTGGGCCAGAGAATGATGTTGTAGTCCATATCCCGCACATAATACGGGTCTGGCATCGCGCTCTGTATGCCCTTCAAAATAGCGTTTTCTTGCCGCATCCGTTCAACTTCCTGCCGATTTTTCGCTTCGCCGGCGATTCCTGGGGAGTGCGGCTTCTTGTCATTACCGCCAAAAAGTCCAAACATGGTTGAATCCTCCCTTATTGTTGGATTCGCAGTGAAGAGGGTCCCCTGCAGAACCCTCTTCACCGTTCTCAATTATGATTGAGTTTTCCCATATTCATTTTATGACTTGGTTACTTTGCGCTACGCACTTCCCGGATTTTTGCGATCAACCCGGTGAGAATCTGTTTGGCGTCGCCGACGACCCGGAGGTCGGAAACGTCAAAGATCGCCGCCTGCGGATCGTTATTGATGCTGATGACCAAATCCGAATCCTTCATCCCGCACACATGGTGCGAAGAGCCCGACAGCGCCGCCCCGATGTACACCTTCGGCCGAATGACCTTGCCGCTGGTGCCGATCATATAGCTCTCGTCCGGCATCCAGCCTTCGTCGATCGCCGGCCTTGTGCAGCCGACCGCGCCGCCGAGGAGACTCGCCAGTTCACCGAGCAGAGCCCAGTTTTCCTTCGACCCCATCCCCCAGCCGCCGCAAACCACGACCTGGGCCGCTTCCAGCGGAATTCCTTCCGGCGCCGCGCAGCTTGACGCCTCCAGCGCCACCATCCGGGTGGTCTTCATTGCACCAGCAATGATTGCGCCGGCGTCAAACGGACTTATCTTCGGTTGGTGGCCGCTAACCGGCTCGCCTTGCCGGAAGATCCCCGGCTTGACGGTGGCCATCTGCGGCCGGTGGGCCGGACACAGGATGTCGCCCAGCACTTTGCCGCCAAAGGCCGGTACTACCGCCAGGATTTCGCCCCGCTCATTGATCCGGATATCGACGCAGTGGGCGGCGACGCCGGTATCGACCCGGATGCCCAGCATCGAGGCCAGGTCCTGGTAGCGGGCGCTGGCCGGGAACAGCACGACCGAGGGTTTTCGCGTCTCGATGATTTGTTGCAGGATCTTGGCGTACAGGTCGTTGTGGAATAGGGCGAGGTTCGCCTGGTCCACAACGACGATTTCATCGACGCCGGTGGCTGCCAGTTCGGCGCAAGCGCCGTCCAGGCCGCTGCCGATCAGCGCGACGGCGACGTCGCCGACGGCCGGGCAGGTTGTTTTTAGTTCACGGGCTTTGCCGATCAGTTCGAGGCTGACCGGCTGGACCCGGCAGTTGCTTAGTTCGCCGACGACCAGGATGCCTTTCCAGTCGGCGGGAGTTGTCGTTTTCATCGTCCTCCCCCTCCCGGTGCGCAGATGTCGCCGGTTTCTATCGCTATGCCTGCGGTTCTCAGTTTTTCGATCAGCTGGACGGCGATTTCTTCGCTGTCGCCGCCGATCAGGATGCCTTTGCGTCCCATCTCCGGTTCAAAGATCGCCCCCGGCTGGGTCGGCGACCCTTTCATGCCGAGAGCGGCGTCTTCGACGTCAAGGTCCGGTCTGCACCAGACGGTGAGCGGTTTCTTTTTTGCTTTCATGACCCCCATCAGGCTGGTCAGTCTTGGTTTGTTCGCCTCCCGCGACATGGCCAGCAGGCAGGGCAGGGTTACCTGGTAGTCGGACCATTCGCTTTCGGCTTTGGTTTTGACTTTCAGGTGCTGTTCGTCGATTTGCTCGAGTTTCACTACGTTCCACAGATGGGGCCAATCCAGCCATTCGGCCAGTTGGGCCGGAACCTGGGTGGTGGCGCCGTCGGCGCTTTCGGTTCCGGTGAAGATGATATCGAAGCTGCCGGCTTTTTTCAGGCCGGCGGCAAGGGTATGGGAGGTGGCCCAGGTGTCGGCGCCGGCAAAGGCGCGGTCGGTGAGAAGAACGGCCGCGTCGGCGCCCATGGCGAGAGCCTCGCGCAGGGTTTCTTCGGCGTTTGGCGGGGCCATGGCGATGACGGTGACTGTGCCTTCGGGGCCCCGCAATTGCAGGGCCGCCTCCAGCGCGTGTTTGTCGCAGGGGTTGAGGATGGTGGGAATTCCTTCCCGGACTACGGTTTTCTTGACCGGATCGATTTTGATTTTGTCATAGTGTTTGGGGTCCGGCACCGGTTTGATGCATACAGCGATGGAGAGTCCCATTTCAGATCACTTCCCGCTGAGGGTGGCGCCGGCGGTGATTAGCAGCTGGACCTGGGAGGTTCCGCCGGAGGGGATCGAGGCCAGGCCGTCGCGCAGGAACCGGCCGACCGGATATTCGTTGACGATGCCGTAACCCCCCATGGAGTCCATGGTCCGCTTGGCTGAGCGTACGGAGGCTTCGGTGGCGTAGTATTTGGCGATGGCGAATTCGGTGGCGCAGGGCAGACCCGCGTCTTTCATGCCGGCTGCGCGGTAGGTCAGCAGCAGGGCTGCTTCGTACTCGACCCGGTTTTCGGCGATCATCATCTGGATCGCTTGAATTTTATTGAGCGGCTTGCCATAAAGAATCCGTTCGCTGGAGAATTTGACGGCTTCTTCGATGCAACCGCGCAGGATGCCGACGCAGATGGCGGACATGCCGGCCCGGCCGACTTCCTGAATGGTGGTCATGGCAATCTTGGCGCCGGAACCGAGTTTTTGCAGCATTTGTTCGGGTCCGACCACTACGTTGTTGCAGACGACGTCACCGGTGACCGAGCCGCGCAGGCCGAGTTTGTGTTCTTTGCGGCCGGGGGCGTGGCCTGCGGCGTCGCCGTCGATGATGAAGGCGGTCATGACCGGGCGGCCTTTTTCGTCCTGGCCGGTGATGACGGTCCAGACGTCGACGTTGGAAATATGGGAGTTGGTGATGAAGCATTTGCGGCCGTTCAAAACCCATTTGCCGTCTTTGAGTTCGCCGGTGGATTTCTGGCCCATGAAGTCGGAGCCGCCGCCCGGTTCGGTGACCGAGAGGCCGCCGATTTTTTTGCCTGAGCACAGGTCCGGCAGATAGCGTTTCTTTTGTTCTTCGTTGCCATAGTAGAGGATGGCGGCGATGCCCAGGTGATGGGTCATCAGGGCTATACCGAGACCGGCCGAATGCCGGGAGATTTCTTCGAGAACGATGGCGCGTTCGACATGGCCGAGGCCGGCGCCGCCGTATTCTTCCGGCACAAACACGCCGGAGATTCCCAGTTCGCCCATCATCGGGAACAGTTCTACCGGGCAGACGTCATTCTCGTCCCACTCTTTGGCTTTGGGCGCCACTTCCGCTTCTACGAACTCCCGTACTGCTTTGCGCAGCATTTCCTGTTCTTCGCTGAATTGAAAAAATTGCATTCTAATCTTCCTCCATTTTTTTAATTTTATACAATTTAATTTCGGTTTTGCTGCACAAAGTCTCTAATTCGGATTTTCACCGAAATTCGGAGCTGAACTTTTGGGGAACTTCATCGGAATCAAGTTTTCTTTCTGTTCCCCATGTTCACAAATTGCCCACGGAGTTTTTGTGCTTTTTTTCACATATTCGGCCAAAAATCACCGAATTTTTATCCCGGCCACGCATCGCCCGGAGTCTCCGCCCCGCCCTAAGCGGGTGCAGTGCTCCAGGCGACGTGGTCCGAATCGGAGAGATATTATTTTTTCACAGGTGCTTCGGGTTCTTTGATCGCATCAACCGGCACATCCATGATTTTCTTGGCCATTTCAAAATAGTCTTCCCACTTGGTAAACGCTTTGACGACCATTTTCGCGCCGTCAGGCGACCCGCCGCCATGCATGCAGCCCGGGATGCCGCCGCCGACAGTTAACCACTCGACCAGACGAGCCATCTTGGCGCGGCTCGCGCCATCAGCGCCGGCAGTGAGAGCGTCAATCAATTTTTTGCCATAGATTGGGCTTTGCAGATCTTTGTAGGACGGCATGCAGCCGGTTTCGGCAATGCCGCCGCTGATGTCCTGAGCCATAACTTTGTTCAGGTATGGCAATTTGGCAACTTGCGTCTTATTGGTGTGGGCCAACAGGGCATTCGGCACAAACAACCCGGATTTTTGCTTCTTGCCAACCGCCATGGCGCCGATACCGAGGCCGGCTGTAATTTCATTGTTGATAGCCATCTCATTCAATGTGGCTTGGAAGGGCTTGACGGAAAGGCCGTTCGCACGAGCCATGCCCATGGCGGCGCCGATCATGATATCGCCTTGCCCAGCTACGCAGGAACCGATGGCTGCCCGGTAGATAGCGGCAAAATTGCCGATATTGCGACCGCTGTACTTGAACTCGCCACACATGAATACGCGCTCGTTCGGGATGAATACATCATCAAACAGAATATATGCTTGGGTAATGTTGCCGGCCTTCGGCGCGTCGAAACCTTCTTCTTCATCACGGCAATCGCTGGGGCGACGAGTCTCGACGATGGTAATTCCTTTTTCATCTCGGGGAACTGCAAAAGCTACTGCGAAGTCTTTGTCCACTTCGCCGTAACCGGTGCCCGGCATCGCAACGATGTAATGACAAGCGGCCACGCCACAGATCTGGATCTTGTAACCGCGAACGATGATTCCATCAGGACGAATTTCTTTAACATGTAGAGTAACGTCTTTGTTAGCCTGCTGAGAAGCTTTCTTGGAACGATCGCCTTTGGCGTCGGTGATGGCGCCGGCCAAAGCCAGAGCATTGTCTTCGCAGAACTTCATGAATTTTTTAACACGCTCATGATAGTTGGTTCCCAGCTCTTTGTCACATTCGAAGCTGGCATCCCAAAGAGTGTTGAGGCCGGTCCAGCCGGCGCAAGTCGCGCCCTGGCAGGTTCCAGACTGGTGGTATTGGTCGCGTTTCATCGTTGCATTGCCGATCTGCGCTTCCATATCGCCCTGGAAAGAATTCCAGCGATGGATAGTTTCGCCGGAGATGGTCGACTTGGTGGTGTAAATCGGTGCTTTCTCCGGATCAAACGATAGGTCATAGGAGCGGGCGACTGATTTGACATGCAGCGCAGTGGCCGGATTGGTGGTAACATCTTCGATCAGTTTTCCCCACTTGTAAATATTGGGCCGCATTTTTTTGAGACTCTCGATGTACTGTTTTCCATTCATCATCATGGTTGTTTTTCCCCCTTTTTATTTTGTGTGGCCGTGCCACAATAGTCCCTGAAATAGATTATGGGTTTCTCGTTAATTACTTGCCGTTTTTAGCCAGGATCTCATCTTTGATTCCCATCGGCCCTGCTTGGAATATCCGGGCATCCATCAACTTAAGGTCTTTGGCAATGTGCGGTTTGAAATCCATCTGGGCAATAATGTCTTTCTCCAGGTCCATTCCCGGCGCGATCTCGATCAGGGTCAACCCTTCATGACGCATTTCAAATACGGCGCGTTCGGTGACATAGAGAACCTTCTGGCCTTTTTCCCTGGCATATTCGCCGGAAAATGTGACGTGGCCGACTTTGGGCACCATTTTTTTCGCTTTACCTTCAGTGATAATTTTCAATTTTCCATCTTCGATAGCGACTTCCAATCCCGAAGCAGTCAATGTACCACAAAATACCACACTCTTGGCATTTTGAGTGATATTAACAAATCCGCCGGGACCAGCAATACGCGGACCAAATTTTGACACGTTTACATTGCCTATCTCGTCCAATTCCGCCATGCCCAAACAAGCAAAGTCGAGGCCGCCGCCGTCATAGAAATCGAACTGACTGGGATGATCAATGATCGCCAACGGATTGATTGCGCAGCCAAAACGCAAACCGCCGCAAGGGATTCCGCCGATCAACCCTGGTTCCACTGTCGCCGTCAACAGGTCGATAACTCCTTCTTCGGCTGCAACAGACGATACTCCCTCCGGCATGCCAATACCGAGATTAATTACTGCTTCGGGAGCCAATTCCATGGCTGCGCGACGGCAAATGATTTTTCGATCATCCAGAGGAATCGGTTTGAATGCCGACATCGGCATCCGGACATCACCGGTTAGGGAACCATCATATTCTCCAGCCGCCATTCCCATGGCTTGCGGATGATTTTCCGGCTTAGCGACTACAATTGCATCAACCAAGGTTCCTGGCACAACAACATTTCGAGGATCGATTGAACCTGTCTGGGTAATTCGTTCGACCTGAACGATAACTTTGCCACCAGAATTTTTGGCAGCCAGAGCTTGTACATAAAACTCCAGACGAATCGGTTCCTTCTCGATGCTGACGTTGCCAAATTCATCGGCAGTCGTGCCGCGAATAATCGCCACATCAACGGGAAACGACTTGTACCAGAGGTATTCTTGGCCTTCGAGCTCAATGAGTTTGACCACTTCGCCGGTCGAGCGCTTGTTCAGGCGGCCGCCGGTTTCGCGGGGGTCAGCAAAAGTTTTCAGCCCGACATGGGTGATGACGCCCGGTTTTTTGCCGCCAATGGCCCGGTACAAATGCATCATGACGCCCTGGGGAATTGCGTAGGCTTCACACTGTTCGGCGTTGATCATCTTGACCATGTCCGGCTGCAAATTGAAATGGCCGGCGATGATCTTACTGATTAGTCCCTTCTTTGCACCAGCGATTGAGTCCCCAGTTCGATTTGCCGTCATTCTGGGAGGCGCCGTAGGTCAGCGTCAGATTGTTGGGGGTTCCGGTTTTCAAAAAACTCTCTTCCACCGCCTTGGAGATTTCTTCGGGATGCCCCATGCCGATGAAGCCGCTCACAGCCACCGTCGCGCCCGGTTTGATGAGTTTTACAGCTTCTTCCGCCGTCATGATCTTATTTTTCAACGAACTCCACCTCCTGTTTTTTAAAGAAAACCCGGATAATCCGCTTGGCTTCTCTGTGAAAACCATCACAAACTCAACTATGCTTTTTCATCATCTTTATATTGCAATTACCATGCCAATCCTATTAAATCGCCTTTTTTAAAGATTTGACCTAAAAACAAAACAAGAGGGCGATGCCCATTCGCATCACCCTCTTGCAGGTTTTTTTCCCTTAACCGTTTCACTCATAGAAGCTTATCCTTCGCCAACCATTCGGTTTTTCTGTTCGCGATGCGCTTCTGCAGACCTCGATGCTATTTTGCATCACCCTAGCCATTCAATTGTTAGATGTTTGCGTGGCGGCGTTGGTGGCGATTGATCCGGCCAACCAACCGGGGTTAGGCTTATCAGCCCCCAGCCCGGGCAACCCAAATATTCCAGCACGGCCTCTTCCACCCATAATGGACCGGTCATCCAACAAGCTCCCAATCCAGCTTCGTGCGCCAACAGCAAAAAATTTTGCATGGCAGCGCTTGAACCGTATTCGCTTCCTCGTTGGTAGACTCTTTCTTCCGGCATCTTTGTAACAACCGCAACAACAACAGGCGCACCGCCAAAATTTTTGAAATATCCACGCACCAGTGTCCGCATTTTGTCATTGAAAAGTTTTTGCATTCGCAAATCCAACTTATCAATGCAACCTTCAGCAATATTAACCAAGCCTTCTTTTGCCGCCCCGGCCAGTACATAAAATTTCCAAGGTTGTTCGTTCATCGCCGAGGGAGCCCACATGGCCTCCTGAATAAGCTTTTCCAATAGTTCCCGTGGAACCGGATCCGACTTGAATTTGCGGATCGTCCGTCGTTCTTTGATTGCCTGCAGCAATTCCAAATCCAGCACCTCCTATGACCGTTTTTTAAGCTTCACTCAATGTTCATGAATGTAATACACTGCATCCTGACTTTCGGCCAGTGAAATCAAACCTTTCGTTCCGACAACAAAAGTGTTTTCCAATCCCACCGCGCCATCCGGAAAAACAAATTTAGGCTCGACGGCAATAACCATATTGGCTTGTAAAACCAGCTCATTTTTTGGCGCCACAACAGGCAACTCGTCAATTTCAATGCCGACTCCATGAGCAATAAAAGGAACCCTGCGCGCCATGCCCATAAAGTGTTCGCATAATCCATTAGTCCGAACCAGTTGGCGTACCGCCGTCCACAGATCGCTACATACAGCGCCTTCGCGAGCTTCCATTTTGAGCAGTTCCTGAATCGCCACGGCAGTATCATAGGCATGTTCCATATGACTTGGCAAACAACCGATACAATAGGTACGGGTCATATCAGCCATATAACC
>CAXXIN010000010.1:0-41599 GCA_963665275.2 Negativicutes bacterium | reverse complement strand
ACTGATTGGGCCATGGCTCGTTGCCTATCCTCTGCGGAGTGACTGGCATAAATTTCTTGCAGGACTCGTGGGCTGCTCCACCCGCCTCGAATCTGCACGTCGGCCACGGTCCATCCCGCCTGAAACAGGTGTACGGCTTGAGAATGGCGCAGCGAGTGCGGGGTTATTTTGATCAGAGGCTTTCGGTACCTGGGAGGATCCTTTTCTTCCTCTTCGGTGAAAGGAACTGCACCAAGCGCTCGAACCAGCCACTGGTCCCACTGCCGCCGCCAGTTCCTGTCAGAATGTGGTTTTCTGTTTTTCGTGCAAAATACATAATCGCTCATGAGCGTAATTCCGTTGTTGTCTGTTTTAGGGTTGCCTTTGTCATCGAGCAATTCTCGCCTAGGCTGCTTGTTTATTACAGCCATACATTCAGTGGCAAGATACACCTTCCGCCGGCTGCTCGCTGTTTTGGTGTCTGAATCACGCATTCCACCAATTACTGATATTAAAGCATTTTCAACCATAACATGATCGGAAAACACCGCAGACCATTTCAGACCAAGAACTTCTGAAATTCTGCCGCCCAGCTCGAAATAGACTTTCAATACATCAACGAATTGGCTTTTTGACTTTGAAACGATTTCGAAGAATGCTTTCTCCTGATCGTCGGTGAATAGGCGTTTTTTGCTTTAACGAGACGAGGCCGCTTGGTGCCTTGCTTTGGACCGAGATCGACGAGGCGATCGGGAAGCATAGACCGAAACAACATACCTACAACGACATTCGTCTTGCGGATAATCTCGCTGCTTTTTCCGGCGGTGTTCATCGAATCATATAGACCCTGCACATCGGCGGTCTGAATGCTGCCGATTGATTTTTGCCCCAATACAGGCAGGATATGATTTTTGAGGAGCGCGGCATAATCTTCCCATGTGTTTTGATGGATCGTTCCTTTAACCGTCGAATGCATCCAGCGCCCAGCGTACGATTCAAAAGGTTCATCACTAGCAGATATATTCATTCCAATGATCTGCTGCCGGTGGAACTCCTTGAGCAGTTCAACGGCTTCATCTTGTGTTTTCCGATAGAATGGTTTGGGTTCGCCGTTAATGGTGATCTACACGACCCAGCGCAAGTCAGACTTGCGCTGAAATATTGACCCTTCGTTATTGGCGCGACGTCCAGCCACGGTTGCTACCTCCTGATTAATCGTATAGGAACTAACAAGCAGCTATGCAAGATTTATGTGGACGGATTGGAGCGAACATAATATTATATAGGCAGGGAAGCAGGAGGGTGATTATTTGAATACAAAGCTAAGTATCAGAATTGCCTATGGCGGACCGGATGTTGAAATTGGCATGATGGATATTAAACAATTAGCTCCGGCGCTATTGTCATTCGGAGAAATGATTGAAGAAGGCAATCGCGTAATTAATGGCGATGATCTTAAGGTAAAGGTTAAGGTCCGCTCTGATTTTCAAAAAGGATCATTCGATGTTGGTCTTGAACTTATTGGTAGCCTATCTGATCAGATCCGGCTATTTAGCGGATCACTCTTTGACGTAACAAAACTGGGAGAACATCTTGGCCTGGTAGCTGATATTTGCGGTGTGGCTGGAATGGGTCTTATACCTTTGATTAAAAAAATAAGAGGGCGTAAAATCACAAACGCGCTTATTATTGATAACGGAAATACCAGATTAGAAATTCAGGACGCTGCTGGAATAGAAACCATCGAAGTGCAGCCCAATGTTATAAAGCTATACCGTAGCGCAACAGTCCGCAAAAAACTTGAAGAAACCCTCCGGCCTCTTGATCAACCCGGAATCGATGCATTTAAAGTTCGCTCGGTAGATGATCATGTAAAAGATGTGACAATTGTCACTAAAGATGAAAAAGAGTTTTTCCGGGCCCCAACTGCAGTCCAAGAGGCCGCTCCTAAGAAGTGGGAGTCAGAGCGCAATGCCGTATTTAAGATCATTGGCGTATCATTTGAAGATCAATTGAAGTGGCGGTTAGATGATGGGGAAACAAAGATATTTGCATCTATCCGTGACCAAGAATTTTTGTCAGAAATAGAAAATCGCGAGCACCTGTTTGGCAAAGGCGATACCCTCGAAGTGCGTCTTAAAACAACGCAGGAACTTACGGAAAAAGGAATAAAAACTGACTATGAAATCCTTGAAGTAATTGAGCATCATAAAAAGCCGGACCAGATCCCGCTCATAACTCCAGAAGATAACTGATGAACTCCTGCCGCCTTCGGGCGGCTTTTTTATTTTGCCGACGATCAATGTCAAGGTAGCTGTTTAACTTTTGCAATGACTTCTAAAAAGAACTTATCATCGGGATTATAGCTTGGGTCAGTGGGGACGAATGTCCGATCATTAAGAACCTTAAGATTTAGCATTTTGTCTAAGAGAAACGGGCGCCAACCAGGAAGTTTCTTAGAGCTTTCTCCACCAGTTTGATAGGCACTTATCGTTAGGTTTTTAAGTTTGCTTTTACCATAAATATAAGGATTAGCAACGCGCTTTTTGTTATCATAAGCGAATTCTATGGGGTGTCTTCCTGCAATTGCCTGCCGTATTAGACTATCAATAGCGTTCATTGATACTTCCTTTCAGCCGCCTCTATGCGGTTTTTTATTCCCATAAATATAAAAACCAGACCATCAGGTCAGCCAGTATCTCCCCGGCAATGAACGCCGGCAAAGCTATACCCAATATAATCATTAGGGTTTTCGTTGGAAGGCCTTCTTTCTGTCGTACAGTCTAATCACATCTACACGAAGGACTATAGCTGCCATCGCAACATACTTGCCGACCATTCTGACAGCCGCATACACCATTATGGTGAGAGCAGCAGCCTCTTTGCAGTGCATCCTCGGGAGCTTGGAGTTGTACCTTCCGGCAGTAAGAGTCGTCTGAACTCGTTGCAGGAGTGGCCGCAAAACATGGAACAGTGATCAACATTGCCAGAATAAGCGTGAATGATATCCGTTTTATCATGGATAGGCCTCCTTAATAAAACTTAAAAGCGGTTTCCGCATTGAGAACAGAACTTTGATGCTGAAGGACGAAGCGTGCCGCATTGTATACAAAAACTCGCTGTAGGCGTTATGACAGAACGCTTTAACTTTTGGTTATTAAACGCGAACTTCATCAAATCACGATGTTCAGAAGGTGATGCCGTGGCGATAAACTTGCGGCCATCATCAAATTCACAGGCGACGCAAATTTCTTTGCTTCGGCCGCCACCAAGTACGCCGGCAAGTAAGCCGAGCGGACCCAAAGCAATAGCGCCAATAGCTCCCCAGCCAGCTTTTCCCATAATGCTGGACTTGCTTTCTTCGGTCAATATTTCTGCCGAGATCAGATGCTCAGTGAACTTTGCGCATTTATCGTTTCCCCAGCCCCAAACAAGCTGATCGCAGGATATCTTGGTGATTTCAGGAAAGTCGCCGGCAATGTATTTCATGGAAGGCCCCCCATATAGAATTTTTGAAAGTATTCTATACTATCTGCGGCTTTGTCGTTGATTTTACCAGCTATTCTGTCGAGTTCGCTTTTATTCAATGTATGATGTTCCCATAAATATCGATGCGTCGGGCATAGATAAATTGCATTGTTTTCATGGTTAGATCCACCGATTTCGCTAGGGATAATACGACAGCGTTTTATGATCCTATGTTCTCCACAAATGATACAGGGGGATTTAGGTTGAGGGGGGGCTTCGATCGTTGTCCAGTCTCGTCTTGATGGAAGTAGTATCAGTTTCAGGTCTACACATCATTAGATGCCGCGCTCGTTGATTACTGTGACAAATTATCTAAGCCATGGTATCACAGGGATTTTAGATCGGCGCAGGCATTTATTCGGAGCATAGCGATCCCGTATGCATCAGATCCGAATTACGCGGCGTCGGTGATGGCGATTATCAAAAGGTATGATCTGCAAAAATATGATAAGACGCATTAATCATGGGATTGGGAGAACGAATTTAGGCTCTAAAAAAAGAAATGGCCGAACTCAAGCGAGGGGATTAAGCACGTCCTGAAGATCTTCGGTTAGGACGAACTGCCGAAACTGATTGATTGCGCCCGGAACCTTAATTGCTTGTCAGTTAGGAATTAGCGTGTTTTGTTAAGGGAAACAAGAATCCCTGCGTATATCACATCGTAAGCCGCTGCTACGGATTTGGCGTTAAGCGAGGGAGTTTCGACATCCTTTTCGCTATTTGCACAGTAAAACGTGAAAGCGCCTTTTTCGATCATTGCGATCACAATATCCCTTGCGATTTCCTGAGTAGTCATTTATTCACTCCTTGTTTTCCGAGCGCATAAACTATTTCCACAAAACCCCATGTTTTCCTGCCACAAAATTAAGATAATTAAGAAGGTGATTCTCAATGACCGACGAAGAACTCAAAGCGAAACTCGCTGAATACGAATCCCAGGAGCTGAAATATGCGCAGGACTCGATACCGCTGTGGGTTAAAATTGTGCTTGCAGCTGTCTTGATCGTCGCCATGGTGGCGGTCGGCACTGCCGCGTATTATTATTTCCAGCACGATCATGCTGTGGTGATGACGCAGGAGCAGATCAAATCCAAAGAGGAGCTAGCAAAACAGCTCAACATCACCCAGGGACAGGCAAAACTGCTGGCCACGGAACTGGCCAAGGTGCAGGACAAGCCCCCGGATATTCGGTACATCGTTCAGGCGCCAACAATTGAGCAGGCAGCCGTCACGGTGAAACGGGATATCGACGCAGGGAAATCACCGGCAAACGCTGTACCAGCTGATAAAACGGTAGTGACTCCGAACATCAAGGAGCAGAAGGTCGATGTCTACCGGATAACGCTGGACAAAGCTAAATTGGGATTTAACACATTGGCTCTGGCCGGAGGAGATTTGCCCTTTGAAGTTGGGGCGGGGATCAGTTACACAAACAAGGACTGGGGTGCTGACGCTGGGTATACTACTAGGAATAGGGTATACGGCATGGGAAGCTTTTATCCGAAGATTTTAAATTAAATAGCCCTACAGGCTAGCCTGTCGTGCTTCGGTGCGGCAGGCTTTTTTTGTTTGCCCAAGAAGGAATATTAATTCTAGTTGCGAACATAGTTATAGAAATAATTTATAGGAGGCGCTCCAATGATTGAAGGCTTATGGTCGATCTCGTTTGCTTCGGTTGAACAACCAGAAACCCAAGTTGGTGCCGGCGTTGTTGTTTTTGAAACATTGCGTATTTTTGGTGGCGATAGTTTATATTTTTACATAGGAAACTATTCAATTTCTAACGGTAACATAAGCGCTGAAGCAAGAGTAAATCATTATTTTGGGCCACCGTCATCTATTTTCGGGACGTTGGAGCAATACACAGTAGTTTTTAGCGGACCTATAGCACCGAATGAATTTTATGTCGGGGGATATGTTAAGGAAAATCCAGCAATGAAGCTGGTAGTGAAACTGGTCAAGAGAGCCGAATTGCCATAGACCGCTAAAATCAACCCTTCGCCCAAAATTTGCCCGACTCTAAAAATCACTACTTTTTTTCACTTTTCATTACCGTACAGAAAAACGACACGCGCCCATATTTTACGCGGATAGTTGAGCATCAGTGTACGTCAGTTTCTTAAACTAAAGACATTCGTAATGAGCGGGTCGTAAGTGCAACTCTTATCAGCGGCTCCAGTAAAATCAAGCCCTCTAGTCTTTACGGAATCGAGGGCCTTTTTTTATTGTGAACCATGGATTTGCCGGGAATACAAACAAAGCACTGGGCGTTTCCCAATAAGGAACGTCAAGGCTCTTGAGTTTGCCTGTACACTAAGGAAAGTCTGGAGTGTCATCCGCAGTGATTGCAGGAGAAAGACGCAACTGCAACGAAACTAACACAGTAAATTTTCTGCGGAAATGAGGTTTCGACGATGAACGCCGAGTCAAATATCGAAAAACAGCTTCGGGAAAGTGAAGAACGGCTGGCTTTGGCCGTAGCGGGAACCCAAGATGGGATCTGGGACTGGAATTTGATTGATAACAGCCTGTATTTGTCGCCGCGCTGGAAGGAGATTCTCGGCTATGCTGATGCCGAAATACCCAGCAATTTCAGCACTTTTGAAGACAATCTTCATCCTGGGGAAAAATCTGGAGTTATGGATAATCTTCGCAAATACCTGAATGGCGAGATTGACCAATACTGCACCCAATATCGCATGAAGCACCGAAACGGATCCTATCGGTGGATCTTGTCACGCGGAGCCGGAATCCGCGATAATGACGGGAAAATTTACCGCATGGCCGGTTCCCATACCGATATTACGGATCGTAAAATAGAGGAAGAGCGATTCCGCATCTTCGCGCAAATTGTTGAACAGAGTCCAGCTACAGTAGTGGTTACGAATTTGGACGGCACTATCGAGTATGCGAATCCCAAATTTGCTGAGACGACCGGATATAGTCCGGCAGATGCGAGAGGACTGAATCCACGCATCCTCAAATCCGGGCAGATGGACCCGGGTGGGTACAAGAAAATGTGGGATGAGCTTAAACAAGGCAGAGAATGGCGCGGTGAATTTCATAATCGTCGCAAGGATGGAACATATTATTGGGAGTCGGCCTTAATCGCGCCGGTCCGGGCTGCAGATGGCTCCGTGACGCACTATTTGGCAATCAAAGAAGACATTACCGAGCGAAAACACACAGAGCAGGAATTGCGTGAAACGAACCTGCGTCTGATAGAAGCGACCAAACAGGCTAAAGCCTTGTCCGATCTGCTGGCTCGATTTGATCCGTTGACGGGGTTGGGTAACCGTTCGCAACTCCACGAGGAGCTCACCCAGCTGATTGAAGAAAAAGGAACTGGCATCCTAATGCTGGCCAATATTGATCGCTTTAAAACGATCAACAACGCGCTGGGCATGGAGCGCGGCGATGAACTTCTCAAACAGGTAGGGGACAGGTTCAGGCATATTTGTGGTCAGACGGATCGGGCCGCTCGCCTGGGGGCTGACGAATTCGCCTATTTAGTGACCTTGAATGCGTTTGAATCCGATGGGAATAAACAGCAGGCCCAACTTTGCTTGCGGGATGTACACCGCGAATTGACCCAATCGTATGTGATGAACGATGAGGAAATTATGCTCAGCTTCAGTATTGGCGGGGTCGTTATTTCTCCGTGCGAAGCTGTAACTTCGCAAGATTTGTTGCGCCGGGCTGACACTGCCTTGCGCAAAGCTAAAGCTGACGGGGGAAACAAAAAAACCGTTTTCGAATACGAAATGGACGAAGCAGTTCGAGAACGTTACCTTATCGAAACTGATTTGCGGCGAGGCGTTGCCGCCCGTGAATTGCGATTGTTCGTCCAGCCCCAGTTCGATTCGGCGAAAAATGTGCATGGCTTTGAAGCGCTGGTGCGCTGGAACCACCCTGAACGTGGTATCATAGCGCCTGCGATATTTATCGGTGTTGCTGAGGAAAGCGATCTCATTATCGAGATCGGACAATGGGTGCTGTCGGAAGCTTGCCATTTCATCGTCCGTCTTGAACGCGCTGGTCGACCAGCGCCAGTCTCGGTCAATGTCAGTCCGCGCGAGTTTCGTCAAAATGACTTTGTCGAGCGCATAAAAAAAGCAGTGTCGGACAGCGGCGCAGACCCAACAATGCTGGTGTTGGAAGTGACGGAAGGTGTAGTTATTGAGGATGTTGAGACAGTCATCCGAAAAATGGCAGCGCTGGTTGAAATCGGCGTGAGTTTCTCCATCGACGATTTCGGCACCGGCTATTCTTCACTCGCCTATCTAAAAAGGCTCCCCATCGCCGAACTTAAAATTGACAAAACCTTTGTGCAAGATGCACTTCGTGATCCCAACAGCGGGGCTATCGTAGAAACCATCCTGGCAATGGCCAAACATATGAACCTGCGGGTGGTTGCCGAAGGCGTGGAAACACAGGAACAGGCAGAATTCCTGGATGCCCGTGCAAAGGTTATTCATCAGGGATATCTGTTCGCAAAACCAGCCGATGTGGATACTTTTTTCGCTCAGGGGGAATGACCCTCTAACTCTTTGATCTTCTGGCGCGCCAAAGCAACAAAAGGATGTTTCGTGTCCGTCACTTTCACCAACAGCTGAAAGTCTGAACGGGCTTTTTTTGTTTCACCGGTTTCTTTATACGCGCAGGCGCGATGATATAGGGAATCGGCATTGTGGGGTGCGATGGCCAGGGCCTCGGTATAGTCCTGAATCGCGCTGCGCAGGTCGCCCAACTTCTCATAGGCGAGCCCCCGATGGTCGAAAGAGCAGGCAAATCCGGACCGCACTTCCAAGGCTTTGCTGAAATCCTCCACTGCGCGGGCATAATCACCCAGTGCGACATGAACTAATCCGCGGTTGTTATAAGCGCCGCCGTGCCTCGGGTCAAGGGCGAGCGCCGCCGTCAGATCTTCCAACGCCGCCGTCATTTTGCCCAGCTCGGCCAGCGACAAACCCCGGTTGTAATAGGAATCGACATCATCGGGATTGATGAACAGAGCCTGGGTGAAATCGGCGATCGCATCTTCATGGCGACCCAGGCTGGCGTATACATCGCCCCGATTATTATAGGCAGCTGATTCATAGGGGTCGATTTCCAATGCCCGCGTATAGTCTTTCAACGCAGGCGCGTATTGACCGACTTCCGCCAATAAAGCCGCCCGGTGGAGAAGTGGCGACGGATTCGCCGATTCTGCCTCCACCGCTTTTCCATACTCAAGCAGAGCTTCCTGATAGAGTTCCCGTTCTTCAAATTCGCGGCCTACCACAAGGTGATGATTTTCCATAACAACCTCTTCTTTCGGCCATAAAGCCGCCATTTGCGATAGAACCTCTAAAACTGAAGCTGTTCCATGAACAGATCATTGAAAGATGGGTGTCTGGACAAGTCAAGCACGGTTGCAGAGTGCGCCAGCAGTTCCGCTGTCTGCATACTTTTGCCATTCAGCAGGCAATGCACCGTTCCGCCTAACGACGTGTTGCCTATCGATTGGATTTTTCCTTGCAGTTCAGGCGGCAATAGCCCGACCTCCAGCGCATTCCGGGCGTCCATCCGTGTGCCGAAACCGCCAGCGAGATAGATTTGCCCGATATCTTGCGGCCCGCATCCATATTCTCGCATCAGAATTTCGATGCCGGACCGAATAGCCGACTTGGCTAATTGAAACTCGCGGACATCCTTCTGATAAAACTTGATCCATTCGCCGCTCTGGGTTTGCGCAATGGGAAGTCCCTCGGCTCCAGTTTCATCGGATATGAACCGTCCGGTCCGGTCAATGATGCCCGTTCGCAGGCAAGCAGCCACGATGTCAACGATCGCTGAACCGCAGAGACCGACAGGGAGCGCGTCGCCGATTGTACTGAATTCGGTCTTGCCATCATGGAAGTCAAAAGACGAGACTGCGCCGGGAATACTGCCGGTTCCCCAAGTGATATTAGCGCCTTCGAAAGCGGGCCCCGCCGCGGTTGAGACGCAAATCAGCTTTTCTTTGCCGCCGATCGCCATCTCGCCGTTCGTTCCCACATCAATAAACAGTGAGATGCCTTTCGCCTGGTCGATTTTGCAATACATCAGGCCGGAGATAGTATCGGCGCCCATGAAAGCGCCGGCTGACGGCAGCAGGATCGCTTCGCAGTCGACAGGGAGAGGACCCAATAATTCGGCAGCGCTTATTTTCATTGCATCCATTGTCACCGGATTAAACGGATATTGCGCCAATGAGTCGCTGCGCAGTCCCAGGAGTAGATGCAGCATTGTCGTATTGCCGGCAATCACCATGTGTACTACCGAGTCGTGACTTTCGACGCACAGTTCGGCGAGGCCGCGGGTGATATCGTTGCGACTGTATTTCTGCAAGACGTCCATCAATCCGTCAGAAGATTTCTGGATGCGGGAGATGACGTCGGCGCCGTATTGGCGCTGAGAATTCAGTAGCGAAAGTGTTTTGCAGACCTTCCCATTTTCCAGGTCCACCAATGCAAAAGCGATCGTCGTAGTGCCGATATCCACTCCGATTCCGTAAATCGGTTCCGATTCCGAGTTCCGGATCAGAAGGACATGGTCCCGGCGAACCGTCAGATAGATCGACCGCTGTTCATCCGGCCCCGCGAAACTCTGTTGCAGCGATTCGCCCATCCAGAGTGATAACTGGCGAAGCGCCTTGGGCGTGAAGGTTAGTCGCCGGCCAAGGTCTGTGCAGATGGTTTCGGTGATGCTGCGCCCATTTCTCCAACAGCCGGACGTCGGCGAGAATCGGAGAGTTTCCATTTCTGTATTCGGGCCAACTTCGGAGAGGATAGAAAAATCAACGGCGCCGGCGAAATTTTGCTCCTGCAGATGGCCGATGTCGATGGTGCAGTCATTGCTCAACTGAGCGCGGCAGGCCAGTGCTGTTTCACCAGCGGAGACAAAATGCGCCGCTTCGGTGTCATTTCCGATCACTTCCAGCATTCCGGCCAATACCGTAATCCGGCATTTGCCGCAGGTCCCATTTCCGCCGCAGGGCGCATTGACGTATATCCCGCAGTCGCGTAACGCGTCCAGCAGTCCTTTTCCGGCAGTGGTGGTCACCAGTTCGCGTTTTCCGCCGGCCTCAACAGTTAATCGGACGTTTGCAGGGTTTTCAGCAGACGATTTCATTGCAGCAATAACTCCATATCATTTTGTCGCCATGGCCGGTTCTGCGAGGGGGTAGCGCCGACGGAAAATCTTCACGGTCAGGGCGGCGAACGGCTGTTGAAAAAGCATGGCCAGAGCGATCGGCAAAGCTGTTTCCGGCGTGAAGTAGTTCATGGCGATGACCAGACCGGTGGCAATATTGCGCATGCCGGTAGTATAAATAATGGAGAGAACGACATCAGGCTTCGCATGGATGAAAAGGCCAGCCGCATATCCCAATAAATAGCCGATGGCGACGACAAGACTGGTAACCGCCAAGATTTTCAGGATGTGTGCATTCCATTGGATGGAGGACATAACGAATGTTGAGTTCAGAAAGATAACACCGAAAAAGGCGAACCTTGACAGAACGCCGCCGAATCCATTGGCAAAAACCCGGGCTTTTCCTTGGGACGCATCGTGCAGCAACATGCCTGCAATGCTGGGGATGGTGATCATGAACAGAAGATCGAGAATCATTCGGCTATAATCAATCTGAATGGCGATGCCGGCGGCGAATAGGATGAACAAGGGCAGTAGCACCGGTGTGATCAGGGTATCCATGATCACTGTCATCATCGTCAGCGCAACATTGCCGCCGCCGATGGAAGTCCAGATGACCGAAGTGACGCCGACAGGAATAGTGGCGCTGATCAGGTAGCCAATCTGAATCAGAGGCTGACCGGGGAAAAAAAGATGCCCGACGATCCAGGCAACGAGTGGAGTGGCGATGTGGATTACGCCCAAAGTATAAAGCGGGATGCCTGGTTTGGCGGCAATCCGGACAAAGTCTCGAAAGCTGGAATTGAGCCCGGTGGCGAAAGTCATGTAGCCGAATAGCACCATAACCAAAAGTTTTAATGCTGGCGACGGCTGAAGCGGAAAGAAATAGCCGCCGATGAGCGACAGAAGGACGAATTGAAAAATATTTCGGCTGAGCCAGCCGTAAAGTGAGGCAAACAAATAGGTCATCCCCTTGTATCAAGATCCAGTACTAATCGTAATTGTAGCCCATCGGGCCAAAAGATTCAAATGGGGAAGGCTGGCGCCGAAATAAAGGAATTGGAAGACTTGTGTAGAATATCAAAACTTACGATAGACTAATCAGGAATAAAAACAAATTGGGGGTCGGAATCGTGAAATGGATCCTGACAGGAGTTCTCCTGCTGGGAATGTTTTTCAACGTTCAGCTCTGTCAGGCAATGAGCCCGGAGCAATATATCGAAAGCATCGCGCCCTATGCGCAGAGAGTCAAGGAATATGGGCTGTTCCCGTCTGTTGCGATTGCCCAAAGCTGCCGGGAAACGGGCTTCGGCAGGCATCTTGACGCACAGGATATCTATGGACGTTCAGTTCGCGAGTATAATAATGTCCTGGGTAAAAAATGGCGCAATAATGGCCGGTATTTTGAAAAGGTGACGCCGGAAGGCTACGGCGCGGGCCGTTACATGACTGTAGGCAAGTTTCAGGCGTATGAATCCATTCAGGACTGTTTTGAAGACTACGCGTCCAACATCAACCGCAATCCTGCCTATCGATATAAAGATACCTCCAATGTCTACAATTTCATCCACTCCATTGCCCCGCGTTATGCGACGGACAATCCGTGGGCCTATGCCGACGGCGTGCTTCGCATCATTGAAAAGTATAATCTGACCAAATACGACTGAGAAATAACGGGCTTTTGGCGGTGGAAGTTCCATCGCCTTGTTTTATGTTCTGACGGCATCGTGGCAGAAATTTGATTTACAGGAGGATTTCACATGAACGGACAATATCTGGTTGGATTGCCGGTGGATCAGATACCTACGCCGGCGCTGGTTGTGGATATCGAGATCATGACCCGAAACATGGAAACGATGATGAACTATCTCGCACGGGTCAAAACCCAGTTGCGGCCGCATGCCAAGACACACAAGACGCCGGCCATCGGGCACATGCAGATGCGTGCGGGAGCAGTCGGACTGTGCTGCGCAACAGTTGGCGAGGCGGAAGTCATGGTTTATTCCGGCATTCCTAATGTGCTGATAGCCAATGAAGTAGTTGATCCGCTGTCACTCCGGCGTTCGGTGAATTTGGCCCGACAAGCCCAGGTCATGATGATAGTGGACGATCGGGAAAATATCCGGAATCTGTCCGCGGTGGCCCGACAATATGGCGTGAACATGGATGTGCTGGTGGATCTCGATGTGGGTCAGGGGCGGTGTGGTGCTCGCAGTATCGAGCAATTGGTGGAATTGGCCCGCGAGGTTGAGGGTGCTCAAAACTTGCAGCTCAAAGGCGTATTCGGCTATGAAGGCCATGTACAGTTTATTCCAGATCGGGCGGAACGCACCCGTCAGGGCCGCGCAGCCAACGATTTGTTGGTGAAGGCCGCCAAAGAGCTGAGCGGGCTGGGCATGAACATCGAGATTGTCAGCGGGGCCGGCACCGGAACCTACGATATAGCGGCTGAATATCCGGAAATCACCGAGATTCAGGCAGGATCTTATATTTTCATGGATGGGACGTATCAGAAACTAGGACTGCCGTTTGATCAAGCCCTGACCGTATTGGCGACAGTCGTGAGCCGTCCGGCTGACGACGTGGCCGTTTTCGATGTGGGACTCAAAGGGATTTCGCCTGAACGGTTCAATCCGTCTGTGCAGGGATGCAGCGGCGGTGCAATCACAGTTAAGAGCCTGTCGGAAGAGCATTCGGTGACGATTCTTGCCGGCGAAGTTGATCCGCGACCAGGGGAAAAAATGCACTTCATTCCCAGCCATTGTTGTACTACAGTCAACTTGTATGATTCGATGTTTGTCACCCGCAATGGCGTGGTTGAGGCCATCTGGCCGATTGCCGCCCGGCGCGCCTGATTTTGGCGCCCGTTTGACACAAGGAGGCGTATCCCGTGAACCGAGCCAATACAATTTATATTATCGGAATCGCCAAATCCCAGCAGCACAATCCGATCACCCAGCAGTTCGGACGGCTTTTGCTCGGATTCAATGTTGACAAGGATACTGGCATCATCTACGCCTGTGGCAGTACCGTGGTGATGAAGAGCACGTATGACTTTCTGGAAGAGTTGTTTCAGGGACGTAATATCGACACGGACGGGGAGTTGATACGTCTTGAAATTGAGAACCGTTATTTCGGCGCCTCGCAAAAGGCGATTTTGGTTGCTTTTCGGGATGCACAAAGGCGCTTCCGCATGTACCGGCAGGGAGTTCGCGGGGAACTGCTCACCCGCCAGGATGAGCTAACTTCGGGTTGACACGAGTTGTGTCCATATGTTACTGTTAGTTCCATAATCTTATATGGCTGCTTCATGCGCTGTGCGCGGATGAAACCCAGCGAAACGAGCATCTAACCAATGACGGATGTGCTTGTTCTGCTGGGATTTTTGTTTTTAAAAAAAAGTGAGGATGGTATCGGCGATGGGAAGTATTATTTTACGTGGCGGGACCATAATTGACGGAACGGGTGCGCCGGGAGTCCGGGGAGATCTTTGGATCGACGGGGACCGGATCGGGGCGGTCGGGAAAGTGGAGACCGGTACTGCCGGGGAAGAAATCGACGTATCCGGGTTGGTAGTATCCCCCGGATTTATTGATCTGCATACGCATACGGACAGGAAGATATTTGATAACCCTCTCGGTGACAGCAAAGTGATGCAAGGCGTCACGACCGAAGTGACTTCCAACTGCGGCATCGGTCCCTTTCCGGTGAGTTCCTGTCGCATAGCCGAACTGGAATCCTACCTGAATACGCTTAGCGGTTCGCTGCCGGAGGGTGGTGTGACGTGGACGGACTTTAACGGGTTTGCGGCGGCGGTGGAAAAACTGCGACCGGGGATTAATTTGGCCATGCTGGCGGCTCAGGGAGCGGTTCGCATCGCCGCCATCGGGTGGGATGACCGACCGCCGAGCGCGGCGGAGATGACGCAGATGCAGGAATTGCTCAACGAATCGCTTCGGCAGGGGGCCTGGGGAATGTCGACCGGTCTGGTGTATCCGCCGGGAAGTTTCGCCAAACCGGATGAACTGATCGAGCTGGCCAAAGTTCTGGCGAAACACGAAGCCCTGTACACCAGCCATATCCGCGGAGAAAGCGCCACGCTGATGAATTCGATCGAAGAAGCAATCACGCTGGGGCGCATCAGCGGCGCCCGCGTGCAGGTGTCACACCTCAAGGCGATCGGAAAACCTTTTTGGGGACAGGGATTGGCGGCGCTGCACCGGATTGAGGCCGCCCGCGCCGAAGGCGTGGATATCTGGGCCGACCAGTATCCCTATGAAGCGACGGCAACTTCGCTCGCGGCTCTGGTGCCGGGCTGGGCTCAGGACGGAGGCATCGCCGCACTGCTCAGACGACTCGAAGACCCTGATTTGCGTCAACAGCTCTCGACAGCTATTCTGCAGGAGATGACGGTGCGTGGCGGCCCGGAACGAGTCAAAATATCCGTGGTGAAAACGGCTGCCAACCAGCAGTGGGTCGGAAAAACGATTCAGGATCTGGCTGCGGCCCGTCACATCCCGCCGGAAGAAGCGGTGCGTCAATTGCTCATCGAAGAGGATGCCAAGGTTAATGCGGTTTACTTCTCGCTCGGTGAAATTGATCTGGAGGGCATCATGCAGAATCCCAATGTCGCCGTCGGCAGCGATGGTCAGGTCATGAATCCGGAGCGCGACCGGGCTGAAAATGTTCATCCGAGGTCGTACGGAACATTCCCGCGCGTATTGGGCCGTTATGTTCGGGAAAAGCAACTGATTTCACTGGAACTGGCCGTTCACAAAATGAGCGGATTACCGGCGAAGATTCTGCGCCTGCCGGACCGGGGGCGCATCAGGACTGGAATGAAAGCCGACATCACCGTATTCAATCCTGATACAGTTATCGACAAAGCAGATTTTGGCAATCCGCACCAATACCCCGAAGGCATACACCACGTGTTCGTCAACGGTACGACTGCGGTCAAGGATTCCAAGCTCACCGGCGCGGGTCGGGGCGAAGTTTTACGAAAAAAACGATAGGAGGAATTCAATGTGACTGATCCGGGATTTAACATCTGGTGGGGCTTGATAGGACTCATTCCGTTGCTGCTCTATATTGTTCTGGTCCTGCGGGAGATGGATCCGCTGCCGGCCACCGTCATTTGCGTGGTGCTGGGCGCCGTCATCAACGCCAAGAGCCTGGTTGCGGTCGGAACTGATTTATCTAAAGCGATGGGCTCCTTCCTTGGGCTGGTCGGTCTCATTATCATGCTCGGGCGCGGGCTGGGCGAGGTTTTGTCCGAAACCAAGGTGGCGCACACGCTGGTGTATAAGATTATTTACGGTATTGGCGTCAATACCCAGAAAAAAGCGTTGTTGGGCATCATGATGGCAACAATGGTCATCGTGGGACTTCTCGGGACTATGGCGGGCGGCGTCGCGATCATCGCTCCCATCGTCAATCCCATCGCTGCCGCAGTCGGTCTAACTCCGGCAGCCGTGGCGGTTCTTTACCAGTCGGTAGGCGAAGAAGCCCTCACACTGGGGCCGTTCACGCCGCCGGTAGTGACATTGATCGGTTTGACCAAACTGGACTATGGCACCATGTTGCTGACGGCGGCGCTGCCGATCGCATTTGTTACCTTGCTGGTAACGTGGTTCATGGTGCAGCGGATTCAACGCAGCACGGAAGAAAAAATGCCTGCGGGTATGGCCGTGGGTAAAGAAATCGAGGTGTTTCATCCGACCGCTCACAGTAGACGGGCTACTACGACTTTTATCGTACTGTTTGCCGCTTTGATTGCCTATGGAATCTATGTGAAAGCGGCAACGCCATTCGTGATTTCCGTAATGCTGATTCTTTCATTCGTGGTCGGCATGGTGGGCGGCATGAAATTCGATTCAGTATGCAAATCAATCATCAAAGGGATGGCGGGCAATGTCGGATTGTATCTGCTGTTCATCCTGTTGGAACTTTTCATCAACTACGTTGAACTGGCCGGTGGATTCAAGGCGCTCACCTATCTGATGATGCCACTGATCAATATCGGCGGCAAAGTCGCCGTGGTCATCGCGGGCGGTGCAATCGGCGCGTTTGGTATTTCCGGCGCGGTGGTGGCCGAGCTGGTGACGTTGAACAAGATGTTCGCCTCCTTGCTAAAGGAATATAATGTGTCGATGATCGCCTGGACCGTGGCGCTGATCGTCGCGACGCGGGTCACCAACTTCATTATTCCCGGCAGCAACATGGTGGCGATGATGGGGTTCGCGCAGTCTAACAACCTAAAAGCGATGATGCGCAATGGTTACGTGGTGGCGTTGGCCCAAACCGGATTGCTCATCGTTTACGCATTTGCATTCCGTTAGAGATTAATTTCCTTCCATAATAATTTACCAGACACCTGGAGTTTTCTTGCCAGGTGTCTTTTTTCTTGTTGTACGCTACAATTAGCAGTAGAGAATGGATTTTGGGAGGAACGCAGATGATTCGAATAAACGGGCCAATTCGAAGAATGGCCCTCGTTGCACTAGGGCTTCTATGCATGATGCAGGTTGCCAGTGCCAAAACACCCTCGGATACGGAGGACATACCCAAAATAAACTACGTTAAGGGGATTGTACTGTCGGAGGAAAAAATGGACGTTGATCCGGTGCGGGCCCAACGCGGCCTAGCCGCCACGTTGATCAAAGCCAGGGTGACTTCCGGCCCGGATGCCGGGCAGGAAGTTATGATCATCAACCGGACGATGGATCGATCGTTCTATAACATTGTAGCGAAACCCGGCGATAAGGTTATTTTGGCGTTGATGACCGATCCTTCGGGAAAGTTGACCTATAATATTGCAGATTATGAGCGAAGTAACGGTCTGCTCTGGCTGGCCGGATTGTTCATTCTGATGTTGCTGCTGTTGGCCGCGGTGTGGGACTACGGGCGGTGTTCGTGATCGGAACTTCGTTGGTCATTCTGTACTACGGATTTGTGGGGCAGGTAATGGCAGGCGGAGTAAACGTCCATCTGCTGACATTCATCGTGGCGATATTGATCAGCGGCATTACGCTGTTTTCTGTAAGCGGTGGGAAAGAACCAAAAACCTGGGCCGCATTCATCGGGACTTTGGGCGGTGTGGCGGCGGCTGGACTCTTGGCCGGCGCCACGGTGAAGTTCATGCACCTTACGGGTCTGTCCAGCGAAGAGGCGATGATTCTGAAGGCGACCGTGTTGAAACACGTCGATTTCCAGGGGATTTTATTTGCCGGCGTGATTTTGGGAGCTCTTGGCGCCGTAATGGACGTGGCGATTTCAATCGCTGCGGCCCAACAGGAGGTTGCAAGGAACTGTCTGACCCTGTCCCGGCGGGAATTGTTTGATTCTGGCATGACCGTGGGGAGGGACGTGATGGCGACCGATGCCAATACCCTAATTCTGGCGTATGCGGGGAGCTCGCTGCCGCTGGTTCTCTTGATCGCATCCCAGCCGGACTTGTCCATGCTGCGGATTTTCAATTTGGATTTGTTGGTGACGGAGTTTGTCAGAGCACTGGTCGGCAGCATCGGACTGGTGCTGTCCATCCCCTTGACCGCGGCGGCTGGCGCATTTCTGCTTATGCGGCAAAGTCATCAGGATTCCGAAGGGAAATAGGTCTCGTCTGCAACCTGCAGCCACAAAAAAACGCGGGCGGCCACTTTTTGGGTGACCGGCCGCGTTTTCCTGTTGAAAGAAAATTTTGACGGAGTTGACTGTAATCAGTTTTTGAACGCACCGCCGCGGACAAAACGCATGATTTCATGGATCGCTTCGTCTGGGACGGGTTGGTTATCGAAAATTACCCACTTGAGTCCGATGAAGTTGCAAATTCCGATCAGGCTGTACGCCAGGATTTTGGGATCGAGATCCTTCAACTCGCCGGATTCTTGTGCATCCTTGATTCTGAGGATGTAGCGCTCAGCGAAATTTTCGTAATACTCTTTGAACATCTCGTTGTCGACAAACTGGGCTTCCCAGATGATTTTATAAAGGCCGCTGTGTTTGGTCACAAAAGCAAAAAAAGTCTTGAAGCCCATATATTCTATGTCATAGCGGGAGACGCAGTCTTTGGTGGCGACAGCGATGTCGGACCGCAATGAGTGTCCCATGTCTTCGAGGAGATAGCGGAAGACACTTTTTTTATCGGTAAAATAAATGTAAAAGGTACCCGGTGCTACGGACGCTTCGGTAGTGATATCGGTGACAGAGGTATTGTAGTAACCGTTGGCGCTGAACAGCAATTCAGCGGCTTTGCGGATCCTCTCAAGCGTTTCCTGTCCCTTCGCAGTTTTTGGCAAGTTAACCAGGCTCAGTTCAGTCACCCCCATTTTGAAGCATTCGTTACAGCATAGTATATTATAACAAGCTCGTGAGTCGGAGTACAAACAAAATTAGAATGGATTTGCAGGATGAAAAATAAATGTAAGAAAATTTTCACCATTCCGCCAGTTCCCTATTGACAGATAATTATGGGCATGTTAAATTTTACATGAATAGTGATTCATGTTTCATAAATATGAATCACTATTCGCAGAGTCCTTGTAAAAACATACGTTGCCGGCGCAATACGCCGTAAAACAGAAGGGGGAAATCATATGAAACAAATGGGCTGGATTGGCAACTATTCGTATTTTCGGGCCCGCACTTCACCAGACAAAGAAGCAATTTATGATTTGGACAATGATGTTCGGTACACATTCAAACAATTAGATGAAAGGGCCAATATTCTCGCTAATTTCATGGCAGATACTCTGGGTGTGAAAAAAGGTGATAGGATCGCCTTTTTATCACGTAACCGGATCGAATTATTCGATGCCTGTTACGCCACAGGAAAAACCGGGACAGTACTGGTTCCCTACAATGCCAGACTTTCGGTGGATGAACTGACCCAGCTCGTCGAGAGCGAACAGCCGGTGGTGCTGTTCTATGAAGATGTTTTTGCCGCTTCGATTGCTGGCTTGAAACAAAAAACCAACATTGGGCGTTACATTGTATTGGCAGGCGCCGGAGCCGAAATCCCCGACCTGCATTATGAAGAAATCATGGTGGGTGGGGATTCGTCGCCGCGTTGTTGCCCTGACCTGAGTTTTGACGACAATTATTTCATCATCCATACCGGCGGGACGACCGGATTGCCCAAAGGCGGACTGATTTCCCATGGTGCGATGCTGTTCAACTCGATGAATGAAATTTTGACCTGGGGCGTTTCCCATGCTGATTCGGCTCACCTGCTGCTTCCGCTGTTCCACACCGGCGGCTGGAATCTGCTGACGTTGCCGCTTCTTCATGCAGGCGGACGGATTCTGATCAATAAGCAGTTTGATCCCAAACAGGCCCTGCAGGTGATCAATTCGGAGAAGCCGACATTTGTATTCGGCGCCGCCACCATTTTTCGCATGATGATCGATCTGCCCGAGTTTGCCACCACCGATTTTTCCTCATTGAAGTGGATCATGGCTGGCGCCGCACCGACTCCGTTGAATATCATGGAAAAATTCTGGGCCCGGGGCATTCGTTTCGTTCTCGGTTACGGCATGACCGAAGCCGGGCCGAACAATCTGTCGGTGCCGGCAGAGTTCATCAGCTATGATGTGATTCGGGAAAAATATGCCTCTGTCGGCAAGCCGATGTATTTCACTTTGGCGGCGATTGTAGACGATGCGGGTAATGAGTTGGGTGACGATGAAGTCGGCGAACTGATCTGGAGCGGCCCGCAAATTTTCAGCGGTTACTGGAACAATGAAGCGGAAACGAAAAAGACGCTGCGGGACGGCTGGATTTACACCGGCGATATGGCCCGCCGTGACAAGGACGGCTTTTACTACATCGTCGGCCGCAAAAAGAACATGTACATCTCTGGCGGTGAAAATGTATTTCCGCCCGAAATCGAAAAAATCATCTATGAGTTACCGGAAATTTACGAAGCCTGCGTGATCGGCGTACCGGACGACAAATGGGGCGAAGTCGGCAAGGCCATCCTCTCCCTCCGTCCAGGCAAAACGTTGAGCAAGGACCAAGTGCTCGCTTTCCTGAACACACGCCTGGCAAAATTCAAAGTTCCCCGATATATCCAATTCATTGAAGATCTTCCCAAGAACAACGTCGGCAAAATTGAAAATTCAAGGGTAATTTCGTTGTACGGAAAACCCCAGGACTGAGGAGGAACCCATGGCTGAAGCAAACACTGTAGGTATCAAAAAATCGCGATGTATGTACCCCCCCTGATCCAGGACAGCGCTTATATTGCTGAAAAGTCCGGAATCCCCAAGGAAACGCTGGAAGTGAAGTTCGGCATCAAACAGCGGCATAAGGCCGGACCGGACGAGCATGTATCTGATATGGCCATCAAAGCAGCGAGGCAGATCCTGGAAGTGATTGATCCGCTGGATCTGGATCTGGTGGTTTATTGCGGCAGCGAATACAAGGACTATTATCTGTTCAACCTGGCCGCTAAAGTGCAGAGCGCCATCGGCGCCACCCGGGCCAACGCCTTCGAAATCCACTCCCTTTGTTCGGCAGGCGTATGGTCGCTGAATGTGCTGAAGAGCATGATGCTCACCAATCCAGATATCAACAATGTTTTGTTGGTTTCATCATCAAAAGAAACAGATCTAATAGGCCTCGATAACCCCCGCGCACGCTTCATGTACAATTTCGGCGACGGTGCGGCGGCTGCGCTGCTGGTGAAGGGATACGAACACAACACGGTGTTGTCGAGCCACATGATCACCGATGGCCGGTTCGCCGAAGACGTTGCCTGCTATGGCGTGGGTTCCTACAATTATAACAAACTGGATACTCTCGATTATCCTCTGCGAAACCTGGATGTGAAGGATCCAAAATCCATGAAGGAAAAACTCGACCCCATCAGTCTGCCCCACTTCGTTGAAGTTATCAAAAAGGCGGTCGAGAAGAGCGGCTTTACCGATAAAGATATCAATTTCATCGCGCCGATTTTCATGAAAAAATCGATTCTGAATGGTGTTTTGTCCGAGTTCGGGCTGACGGAAGAGAACTCGTTCATCCTCGAGAACTATGGCCACTGTCAGTCGGCGGATGCATATATTTCCCTGTTGGAAGCAGAAAAGCTCGGACGGATCAAAAAAGGAGACCTGGTTGTCATGCTCGGCGCCGGAACCGGCTATACGTGGGCGGCCACTGCAGTGCGGTGGGGCTAAGCGACCTGAACGAAAAACTCCGGGGGACGAAAAAAGGAGGATAGAAAGGGAATGAAAACAAGCAAAAAGGTCATCAGCGCGGTATTATTGTGTTATTTAGTGGCGTGGCTCGACCGGATGGCGATCAGTATGGCGTTGCCGTATATCGGCAAGGAATTCAATCTTTCCGCGACAGCTCTCGGCGGCATACTCAGCGCATTCTTCTTGGGCTATGCAGGATTCCAGATTCCAGGCGGCTGGCTGGCTGACAAGTTTGGCGCCCGCAGGGTCATCACTTATGCGTTGGCCATATGGTCGGTTTTCACCATGCTGACAGGCGTGGTGACGAACATGACTCATATGTTGCTGGTCCGTTTCGTGTTCGGCGCCGGTGAAGGAACCTTTCCGGGCCGGTGTGGAAAATCGTCGGTTCCTGGTTCAGCAAAAAAGATCGTGGAACGGCGAACTCCTGCGTGCTGACATCCACCACACTGGGGCCGGCGTTGACATCCTCTGATTGTTGCTCCTCTCATCGCGACCTACGGCTGGCGCAGCGTTTTCTATATCCTTGGCGCGCTCGGCCTCGTCTGCGTATACATCAGCTGGCGCTATATCGTGGATAAACCCGAACAGTTCCCCGGGATCTCTCCGGAGGAAGTTCGGCAGATCAAAGAAGAGCGAGCTGCCGATGATGCCGCCAGCGCCAATCTGGAACAAAGCATCGCACCCAAGTCTTCTTTCTGGGAACTGATGAAAGAACCACGGATCTGGGTTATGTTCTTCGGCGTGTTCTTCCTGACCGTGCCTATCTGGGGCTATATGACTTGGCTGCCGACCTACCTGGTCAAGGTTCGCGGCATGAACCTGGCCCGGATGGCGGTTGCCGCTTCCATTCCTTTCTTCGTGGCTACTGTCGGCATGTTGCTGTCCGGCTGGATGTCCGATAAATTATTCCGGGGCCGTCGGCGTTACCTGGTTGTTTTCGCCGAGTTGGTCGGTGCGATATGCCTCTATCTGTTCTATACGACTCCCTCGCCTGAATATGCACTGCTGTATCAAAGTTTGGCAGCCGGCTTCCTATTCATGGCGCTCGGTTCCATCTGGGCATTGCCGGTCATTTACCTGCCAGAGAACCTGATGGGTTCCGGCAGCGGCTTCGTAAACACCGGCGGTCAGCTGGGAGGCTTAGTTGCTCCGCTGGCGATCGGGATGATCATCGATTACACCGGCGGCAACTATGATGCAGCGTTCAAGCTGTTAGCCGCATCTTGCCTGATTTCCTCGTCCATCATTTATTTCGGCATTGCCGAAAAGCGCAAAGCACCGGTTGAAGTCGCGGTCGAAGCCGCCAAATAGAAATTCACAGGGGACTGACGTCGGCAGGAGTTTTCCTGCCGACGTAAAATAATTCAGTGGGGGGTGAGTTTGACTATGAAAGCCATTGCTATCTGCGGGTCGCCGCGAGAAAAGGGAAACACCGAGTATTATCTGCGGGACTGTTTTATCTGAACTGGAACAGAAAGGTATCGAGACGGAATTCATTCCGATGCTGGATAAGACGGTCAAACCCTGCCGCGGTTGCTACGGATGTCTGACAGCAAAAAAAATGCGTGCAGGATGACGATTTCGAAGCGATTTTTCAGAAGATGGAGCAGGCGGATATCATCGTGATTGGTTCGCCGGTATACGTTGGCAAACCAACCTCGTTACTTCAGGCCTTGCTGGAACGTGTTACCTTCTCGGCCCGGGCGTCCGGGCGCATGCTGAGCGGCAAAGTGGGAGCACCGGTGACGGTGGCAAGGCGTGCGGGCCAAGTATACGCCTTCGGCGAACTCCTGCTCTGGTACTTCATCAACGATATGGTCATTCCGGGCTCCATGTACTGGAATGTGGCTGTCGCCGGCGCCAAAGGCGCGAAGGATGCTGACAAGGATCTGGAAGGCATCGATATCATGAAGTATACGGCTGCCAATCTGGCGAAAGTGGCGACTGCGCTTCAGAACCAGACCGGCGTGGCTGAATCCGTCGACCGGAACAAATTATTCTATACGCAGCCGGTAGAAAAATAAGCAACCGGAAATCACCAGCGAAAAATCAGTAAGAAATCGGAATGGGCCATCTGACACCTAGCGGTGCTCAGATGGCCCATTCTCTTGCGGCGAGTTAAAAACGTTCAGCTTGCGTTGATCTAGCGACCCAACCAACCGCCATCGACGGCGATGATTTGACCTTGCATATACTCAGCGGCATCGGAAGCGAGGAAAACAGCGAGTCCTTTCATGTCTTCCGGCGTACCCCAGCGACCTGAGGGAATACGGGCCAGAATGGCGGGTGCACGTTCGGCGCTGTTTTGTAGGGCTTCAGTCATTTCTGTGGCCATATAACCTGGGGCAATCGCATTAACGTTGATGCCAAGCGCTGCCCATTCATTGGCCAATGCCTTGGTGAGTCCAGCCACTGCCGACTTGGAAGCTGTGTAGGATGGAACGATGATGCCGCCTTGGAAGGCGAGCAGAGAAGAAACGTTGATAATCTTCCCTTTTTTTTGTTTGACCATTTCTTTGGCCGCCGCTTGGCAAAGGAAGAACAGGGATTTTTGATTGATCTGGATTACATCATCCCAATCTTTCTCGGAAAACTCGATGGCCGGTGCGCGGCGGATGATGCCGGCGCAGTTCACTAGGATGTCGAGACGTCCATATTCTTTCAGAGTGGCTTCGATGATACCCGGAATGACTTTGGTATCGATCAGGTCAGCCTGAACTCCAATGCAGCGGCGGCCCAGAGCCTTGATCTTGTCCACGGTTTCCTGCAGGCGCGCACTGCTGGCGACGACTACGAGGTCGGCGCCGGCTTCCGCCAGTCCGATCGCCATGCCTGCGCCCAGACCACGGCTAGCGCCTGTAACGATGGCCACGCGGCCTTTGAGGTCGAATTTGTCGAGAATCATAGAATAAACTCCTTTCGCATTTTGATTATTTTGGGAAGCACTGCCCGATTTAGTTGGGCAATGTTCCATTAAATATATTGGTCAGAAGGAGACTCATTTCTGCCGGACTGATCGGTACCGGGTTGATCCGGGTTCCGCCTTTGAGCGAATTTTCAACTAAATCGTCCATTTCTGCATGAAATGCATCAGTCGGTACGCCGATGGCAGAGAAAGACGCGGCAATTCCAACCGATTGATTCAGGGTCAGGACCGCAGTTGCCAGGTCAGCGACGCCAAGACGTCGGGCCAAATATTCATATCGGTCCCGGACCCATGGATCGCGGTTGTTGAAGCGGATGACGTAAGGCAGACCCACGGCGTTGAGCAGTCCGTGCCCAAGGTTGAACCGGCCGCCGAAAGCGTGGGCGATGCCGTGGTCCATGCCGGTACCGCAGTTAGCAAAAGCGCAACCCGCCATACACTGGGCGTAGTGGACTTTTTCGCGGGAGTCGATATCGCCTTGATTGACGGAAGCGGGGAGGTACGCAAATAAGTTTTCCACCGCCCCAGCAGCGAGACAACCGGTGAAATCATCGACAGAAGGGTTGGTAAAGCATTCGATGGCATGGGTCAGCGCGTCGATTCCGGTTTCAGCCGCAACATGCGACGGCATTGACAGGGTGAGTTCGGGATCTAGAATTGCCAGGTCAGGCACGAGGGCTGATGATTTGGCGCCAATTTTGAGATTCTCCATAATGAAGGTTACTACGGCAAAAGGCGTGACTTCTGAAGCAGTGCCGGATGTGGCGGGAATGCACACCAGCCGGATTGCTTTTCGTTTGGCCGGCAGTCCTGCCTTAATGGCTGTCTCGATATCCAGTTCAGGATAATCGTAAAAAAGCGCCATTAGCTTCGCAGCATCCATGGCGGAGCCGCCGCCGATGCCGATGACCGTGTCCGGCTCAAATGAGCGCATGCGATCAAGGCCCTGCTTGATTACAGCGACAGGAGGGTTGGCCGGAACGCCGGACTGGATCATCAACTCGGCGCCTGACGCTTTCAACATGGCTTCGATTTTGCCGATGGCGCCATTGTTGAACATCGAACTGCCGCCGGTAACTAGGAAAACGCGCTTCGCGCCCAGTTCTTTCACTGTGGAAATAGAACCGCGGCCGATGCGGATGGAGTCGCCATGGAATTTCAGTTCTTTCAGCATAGTAAAATCCCCCCCATAGACAAAATTATTTCAGGGTTTTCATCGGCACATGGTCCATGTCGTCGAACGTTTGGTTTTCACCGGCCATTCCCCAAATGAAAGTATAGTTGACAGTGCCGACGCCGGAGTGGATCGACCAGCTTGGCGAGATGACGGCCTGTTCCTGCCGGACGACGATATGGCGAGTTTCATCCGGTTGGCCCATCATATGGAAAACCGCCGCTTCCTCCGGCATATCAAAGTAGAAATAAACTTCCATACGGCGCTCATGCGTATGAGTCGGCATCGTATTCCACATGCTGCCTGTTTCGAGAGCGGTCATGCCCATGACGAGCTGGCAGCTCTTGACTCCCAACGGATGAATATATTTGTAAATTTTACGCTCGTTGGACTGCGCCAGCGAACCGAGCGCCGCCGGCTGAATGTCCTTGCGCAGGATCTTGGTGGTGGGATACGCCTTGTGCGCAGGAGTGCTGTTGAGATAGAAACGGGCAGGATTTTTCGGGTCGGTGCTGGAAAAAATGATCTCTTTTACGCCGAGACCGACATACAGGCCATCCGTTTTGTCGAGGAGATGTTTTTCGCCGTCCAGGGTGACTGTGCCTTGAGGGCCGACATTGATGATGCCGAGTTCGCGGCGTTCCAGAAAGAACGAGACACCCATTTCCTTGCCGGCTGCAAGCGCCAACGGTTCAACAGGCACGACTCCGCCAGCTATAATGCGGTCGACATGGCTGTAGACCAAAGTGATTTCTCCAAGGATCATAACAGAAGGAATCAAAAACTCCCGGCGCGTTTTTTCGGTAGTATATGTTTTGAAGTCTTCCGGGTGATGTGCATAGCGAATTTCCATGATTAAATCCCTTCTTTCAATAAATTCTCGTAATGTTTGAATAGCGTCAGATGGCGTGAACCTTTATTCCCCGCCGTTGTAAATCTTCGCGTTCCGCCGGCGGGATCCGGCTGTCGGTAATAAGCACGTCGATTTTTTCCATAGGGCAAAAGGGAGCAAAGGCGACGTGGTTAAATTTGCTGTAGTCGACCAGACAGATGACCTCTTGAGCAGCTGATATCATGGCTTTTTTTACTTCGGCTTCATCGGAATTCAAAACGGACAGCCCATTTTTCAGGTCCAGCCCGGTAGTGCCCAAAAACACTTTTTTTGCCTTGTATTTTTCCAAAATTCTCTCAGCGTCCCGGCCAAGCAAGGTATAGCTGCTGTCCCGACGAAGGTGTCCGCCGGTAACGAAGAGGTCAACATTCGTTTTATTCATGAGTTCCAGAGCGATTTTCAAATCGCCGGTTATGGCTAATATTCGTTTCTCGCCTAATAGTCGAGCTAACTCGAGCGTAGTGCTGCCACCGTCGATGATGATGGTGTCGCCTTCCTGCACAAAATCCAATGCGGCGGTTCCAATCCGACGTTTTTCCGGCACATTCTGAAGCTTGCGTTGTTCGATGGGCAAAACGCTGTTGTCGGTTCGTTTCAAAACTGCGCCACCGTGGACCCGATCGAGTAATCCCAGGCTTTCGAGCTTGTCGAGATCTTTGCGTATTGTTTTGGGTGTGACGTCAAACCGCTCGCTGAGTTGGGTTGCGTCGACACTGCCGTTCTCGGACAATAACTGGGAAATAACTTCGAGCCGCTTGATAGCCAACAAAACAGTGCCCCCCTTTGATATACTGCTAATAATATATCATGCAATACGAACTCTTTCAAACATTTTTGGAATTTTAACGAAATTTAAGGCTGTAAAGAGTATTACCGTGAATGAAAATAAAAAACATTAATAAGATTGCAGGGCATCCAATAAGAAACAAAATATATTTGGGTTCTAGTCAATTAATATAGGGTACACATAATATTTGACAAAACGATTGAAGTCGTCTAAAATTAAATTGTAAATGATAAATAATTTCAATTAACTGGAGGCGCAATATTTTGGAAACAGTATTTGTAGGTTTGATTGGAGCTTCCGCCGCTGGATATTTATTGTGGCGGGGTTATAAATCCTTTGGAAAGAGTTCCAGCTGTGGTTCTGGCGGTTGTGCGGGATGCGGCGGCTGTGGCTGTGGGGCACAGTCTGACGCAAAAAAATAATAGGGACTGGTGTGATGGTTTTGCCTTGTAATAGCGGCAGAACTTTTTTTTGCCCCCGAAAGGCTCTATAAGGAACATTGGCAGGATTTTTTCATAATATGGCTAATTATTTAACACACAATAATTTTCTCATGCAAAAGACAGGGAGGAATCGTAATGCCTTGGTTTTTAGCTTACAATGGACAACAGGTCGGCCCTATGGATGATTTCCAGGCACGTGCACAAGCTCAAGCCAATCCGAATGGACTTGCCTGGAGGGACGGGTTCGCCCAGTGGCTTCCGATTCAACAGGTGCCGGAATTGCTGCCAGTAATGCCGCAGCCTGCTGCAGCGGTACAACCGATATCGCCTGTGCAGGCCCAGGTGCCGGTATACGCCAGCGGAGCGGGGTATGGTGGGCCTGCGGGCCAGGTAAATATGCCGGGAATGACTGACGAAGTGGATTATAAAATTGTCGGCAGTGAGATGCAGTTTGTCGAGATTGAACTTGACCCCGGGGAAAGCGCTGTGGCGGAAGCTGGCGCCATGATGTACAAAGAAGTCGCTGTGGAAATGGATACCTTGTTTGGTGACGGCTCGAAGGCTTCCGCCCAAGGTGGTTTTATGGACAAACTGCTGGGTGCCGGCAAACGGCTCCTGACGGGGGAAAGCCTGTTTATAACGGTTTTCACGCATAGGGGACAGGGAAAGGCCCATGTGGCCTTTGGCGCTCCTTACCCCGGGAATATCATTCCGGTGAAACTGACGGATGTCGGTGGAATGCTCATTTGTCAGAAAGACAGCTTCCTCTGCGCCGCGCGCGGTGTATCTATCGGCATCTATTTTCAGCGTAAAATCATGACAGGTCTGTTCGGCGGCGAAGGGTTTATCATGGAAAAACTGGAAGGAACAGGGATGGTGTTCATGCATGCCGGCGGCACCATTGTTGAACGTGTTCTGCAACCGGGGGAAGTACTGCATGTTGATACCGGCTGTGTAGTGGCGTTCGAGCCGTCAGTTCAGTTTGATGTCAAACAGGCGGGAAACATCAAAACTGCGCTGTTTGGCGGAGAGGGGCTATTCTTCGCAGAATTGCGAGGGCCGGGCAGGTTGTGGCTGCAATCGTTGCCGTTCTCGCGGCTGGCCGGGCGAATGCTGCAGGCAGCTCCTCAGCGTGGCGGGTCGAAAGGTGAAGGGTCTATTGTTCCCAACCTGGGTGGCTTCTTCGGCGGCGATCAGGACGATTGACGCGATTTTCGGACGTACCATAAAACGTATATCAAAAACGGGGCCGTGGAAAAACTTGCAAAAGTTTTCCGCGGCCCCGTTTTTGAGTTTCCCATAAAATAGATCGTTTGCAGTGCCGAGCTTCAGTTGTCGGCTGGCAACATGAACCGGGACGCGCGTTCGTCGCTCAGGACTTCGCGGACAAAGAGCGTTTGATTCTCCAGTCCGGCCAGATCCAGTAAATAAGGCGTTTCCAGCTGATTTCCAGCGGAGTCGGCCAAAATCTTCAATTGCGGTCGATGGGGCATATCCTGACTGGTTGTTGAAACGACAACGCCGACGAGGCCATTGGTCAACTCCACCATGCTGCCAGAGGGATACATAGGTAGCCTCGAGAGCAGCGCTTTGGCAACTTTCAGGTCAAACCGGGTGCCGCTGCCGGCCATGATTGATTCGTAAGCAAGATGTCGCTGGGAATCCTGGCTAAGGAAAACATTGGCGCACATGTTTTCGTAAGAGTTGACGGCGGATACAATTCGGGAAAAAGGATGAATGGACTGACCGGTCAACTGTTTGGGATACCCTGTTCCGTCAGTGTGCTCATGATGTTCGTATGCGACGTGGATTATCGAGTCAGGCAGCGAGGATTGCTGGAGAATGGTGTGGCCCCAACTCGCATGCTCCCTGTAAATGGCGGCTTCTTCGGAGGTGAGACTGCCACGCCGGACAATCAGATCTTGCGGGATCATCAGCAGTCCGATGTCATGCAGCAGTGCAGCTAAGGCCAGTTCCTGCAAGAGAGCAATTTTGTTGATGCCCAGGGACAGCGCCGTAGCAACGGACAGCAGGGCTACATTGACGGAATGCGAGAGGATGTCGCTGGAATTGCGGTCGATATGGGCCATATGGACAAGCGCCTGGGGGTCTTGCGTGGCGTCATGTACTACGGAATGAATCGTTTGCGTTTCTTCTTCCGTCAGAGAAAATTGCTCGGCCCGCCGGATTAGCTGAAAGGCGTGTTCTACCATCAACCGGGCCCGGTTTCGTGTCCGTTCCTGCATCGCTGCTGGAATTGAAGGCAATTCAATGCGAGGATTGCGAATAAAGACGGAGCGTATTTCCCACTTGTTCAGGCGGGTGAGCAGGCTGTCGGTCAGAGCAGTTCCGGCAGAAACCATGATGGTTCCATCCTGGTCGTAGACGTCCCGGGCCAAAACCATTTTGGGGCGTACGAACTCCAACGCGAGTCTCTGCATCGAGCCAATCTCCCTTTCTGATGTCTGATTTGGCTGATCGGTCATCCTTTTAACCTGCCCTTGGGGCGGATTTTCGGCCGCCAGTTTTTTGTTCCCGCAGATCCTTATCCAGGTACATGTTTGAATCTGCTTCTTTGAAAAGATCGCGCATCAGTAAAGGGATTGTTTCGGCAACAGAAAAACCGATGGAAATGCCAACAGGCAAGGTTGGATTGAGCGCGTTAAAGGCATCAACTTCGGCGAGAATACGCATGCGAAGTGCTTCTGCAGCGGCGAAATCCGTGCGTGGCAGCAGGCAGGTAAACTCATCGCCGCCAATACGCGCCAGAGTGGCATCTGAAGGCAATGATTTCTGAAAAATTTCTGCAGCCGCTCGCAGCAGCGCATCACCGGCGGCATGGCCCAGAGAATCGTTGACTTGCTTCAATCCATCAAGGTCCATCACCATAATGGCGGTCGGCAGTAAAGGGTTTTCCTCCATTGCTGTCATGCCGTCTTCAAAGCAGCATCGATTCTGGAGTCCGGTCAGGGGATCGTGGGAACTGAGATAATGAAGACGCTCCTCACTCAAACGAAGGATTTCAAGAGCTTCCATCTGTTTGCGGCGCTGTAGTCCGATATCAGCGAGCATATTAGCCAGATCCTTGAGATATTTCAGCAACAGGGTGAGCCGCATCGGCGGTATAACGGACAATTTATTGAGTTCCTTGCTGTATTCAGCCGGATTCAGTCCGCGGTTGGTCGCTTCCAGAGAGACCGCCATTGCATCGGGCGGTTCCGTGAAAAACTGCCCGATATAAACAGAAGCCAGATGCTCTCCTTCTACTACGATAGGGCAGGCGTAATGCAACATGCCGGTAGGACACCTCCGGCATGTATACGAAACCGGATCGAGATGGGTGCAAACATAAGATTGGCAGTCACACTCCTTCTGATCGCCAGAGGTGCATGCGCCTCGCCAGCCGGCGCAAAACAGGAAAGTCCCATCCGCCTCTATAATGCCAATGGCAATATCGGTCAGCCAGTAAAGACTTCCCATTAGTTCCTGAAGCTTCGGTATATCAGCCAGATCAGAAAAACGATACTTCATCATAGGCTCCTTCATATATGTAAGAATGAAATTCGACAGGCGGCTCAGGGGTTCCTGTGCTGCAAATGCAATCGGGAACAGAAATTTTTGCATACAGCAAGGGGCTTACCGAACAGTGAATTTCGCAGTAGAATCATAGATGGAATAATCTATTGAAAAAGGAGTTTCACCATGCGGCATTACTTCGCCTATTTATCACGCATGCGCCTGATCCGGCGCTGGGGACTGATGCGAAATACCTACGAGGAAAATATCCAGGAACACAGTCTGCAGGTGGCCTGGGTCGCCCATGGGCTCGCGATCATCCGCAACACGAATTTCGGCGGTTCGGTGAATGCGGACAGGGTGATGACTCTGGCTGCATTTCACGAGGCCGGAGAGGTTTTCACCGGAGATTTGGCGACGCCAATCAAATATTTCAATCCGGAGATTAAAGAAGCCTATGCCAAGATCGAAGATTTTGCCAAGGAAAGATTGGGCGGGATGCTGCCAGATGAGCTGCAGGACGTCTATCGACCGCTTCTGTTTCCGCAAACGGAGGAACGGGAACTGTGGAAAATCGTAAAGGCGGCGGATAAAATATGTGCGTACCTGAAATGCGTGGAAGAACTGAAATCGGGCAATCAGGAGTTCGTCAAAGCTGAGCGTGCCATTAGGGCCGAAATCGATAAAATGGATGCTCCGGAAGTGAAATATTTTATGGAAAATTTTGCGCCCAGTTTTGCGCTCGCACTGGACGAATTGAATTAAAACTTTCAGGACAGAAACATATTACAGCAAGATAAAAATTATTGCAACCGAAGAACTATTTTATATATCGTCCGCATCGTAAAGATTGACCCGAATAGTAATAAAAGAAGTAGGGAATCAGCAAAGCGACAGAGAATAGAACTGTAGAATAAGAAGCTTGTAATAATGCGCTCAGGGAAGAGAGGGTCATATGGGAAACTTTGATTTTGATACAGTTGTTGATCGGATCGGTACAGGCAGCCGGAAATGGGACGCCAGGCAAGAGGTTTTTGGCCGGGAAGACCTTTTGCCGATGTGGATCGCCGACATGGATTTTTGTAGTCCTCCAGCTGTGGTGGAAGCAGTGAAACACCGTGCCGCTCACTGCCTTTACGGTTATCCGGCCCGGCTTGAATCCTATTATTCCGCTTTCACGGGGTGGACCGACCGGCGCTATGGATGGCAGGTCGACCCTTCGTGGCTGTTGACTACGCCAGGAGTCGTTCCAGCGATTAACGCCGCGATCCTCGCTTTCACCGAACCGGGTGACGGGGTATTGATCCAGCCGCCGGTATATCCGCCGTTTTTTTCCTGCCCCCGACTGAACGGACGGATCGTGATGGAGAATCCGCTGCAGGAAAATTCGGATGGAACATGGCGGATCGATTTCGATGACTTGAAACGCAAGTTGGAGTTGCGACCCAAATTGTTCGTTTTGTGCAATCCCCATAATCCGGTTGGCCGCGTATGGAGTCGGGGGGAGCTGCAAAAGATAGCGGAGCTTTGTCTGGAAAACGAAGTGTTCATGTTCTCCGATGAGATCCATGGCGATCTGCTGCTGGGAAATCGCCGGCATACCCCGCTGGCAGCGCTGGGACCGGAAGTAGCGGCGCAAACGATCACCTGTACGGCGCCTAGCAAAACCTTCAATATTGCCGGACTCTATACGTCGACGGTTGTCGTGAGCTCTCCTTCGCTGCGGGCAAGGCTGTCGCACATGCTGGATGCTCTGGATATTTGCGGCGGCAATGTGTTCGGGATTGTAGCCTTTGAAGCTGCGTATAACCACGGGGAAGAATGGTTGAAAGCACTGCTGCCTTATCTGGAGGATAACGCGATGTTCATGAGAGATTTTTTGACGAAAAAAATTCCCCGTCTGCGCATGGCAATGCCGGAGAGTACCTTTCTGGCCTGGTTGGACTGCCGCGCACTGGGACTGCCACAGCCGGAGTTGAAAGAGTTTTTTGTGACGAAGGCCCGGGTTGGTCTGAATGACGGGCGGACTTTCGGGGACCAGGGAGAGGGGTTCATGCGCCTGAACTTCGGCTGTAGCCGGAAGACGCTGACTGAGGGGCTGGAAAGGATCGAACAGGCCACAAGGCGTATCTGAGCGAGCCGCTACAGCCTTCCAACCAAGGCGTCGAGGGCATTTGCGGAAGGCCGCCATTTTCGCTTCACTTCGGCCGACGGTTTGGTCAGTCTGAGTCGTGGAGGAATCCGATAGCTTTTTCTTCGTGCGGGCTTCGAAACGCAGAACATGGGCCGTTATGGTTGCTTCGGACTTTTCCCACTGATAGGTGAACTCACTACTCTTGAGACTGGGGGTACTCAGCAAAATAAATAATACTTCATCAAAAGAGTGGAGCCAGGCGAATTTGATCATTTTCGCTTCGGAAGGATTTTCGCCAGGGACCAACCCCTGCTTGTCCGAGAAACGGTTGAACATTTCCAAAGGGTAGTCGCCAACAAGGAGCGTGTGCTTGCTCGCGGGGAATTTCTGACGCAAGGACTCTGTGGTGATTTCATAGTACGCTGGATTTTGAAATTCGAGAGAGCCGAGTAGGACTACTGCCACAGTAGTCGTTTTGGACGCGGCGGCGACCGGCTGAACGGCGGTCAGAAAACTATAAAATACCGCGCACGACAGCAACGCGGTGCAGATCCTTTTGCGCATGATGGAACCCCTTTCACAGATCAAATCTCTAAGGGTTGTTTCGACGCTGTCCGGGGAAAACCCTTGAAAATTTTGGAGGTAGTCATCAGTTGAAAGGCGAAGAAATTCTGGCGAAACTGAAACCCCTCGGTGTGGCGGCAACGCTGCGAACTTTGCAGCGTTATGAGACGGCAGGCTTGCTGCCGCCTGCACGACGGGGTTGGGGTGAAGGCGGTTTCGGGCGAACTGCGGAGTACGAAAAAATGGCGGTGGCGGAGTTTTATGCCTCATATTCTCTGGTTCACCGTTACCTTTGGAAGGTTCGATTTGAGGATGTGCAGGCGGTTCGGGACGTTGCACTTCAACTCGAAAGGAGCCTCTGGTCCCGCGATGAGCTGCAGACGTTCATCGGTCAGAACGACGACAAGATGGCGGCTGTCTGGTACTGGTTAGTTAACAAAGCCCGTGTGGAGGAGAATCACCCGGCGGATGCGCGGATCGGTCTGACTTACGCTCTGCAGAAAGGCGGGTCGATGCGCAGGATGATCACCGGACCCAATGCTGTAAGTCTGATCCGTTTTGAAATAGCTGTTTTATAGCCACAGGCGAACTTTCGGATCACTGGAGGTAATGCGGTTATGAGCACAGTCGGAGGATATCGGAGAACTAGAGGTCCTCGCTGGAAATGGCCGGTTTTCGTCAAAGTGCTCCTTGTCTCAGTACTGTTGATCGGCTTGGGTACGCTGTTGAAACTGCCGGACGGTTTTTGGCGGGGAAATGCTGCCGGCAACGTTAAGGCTGAGCTCCCGGCAAGCATCGGACGTTCCGAGACGACCGTCCGCCTGGGAATAGGAAAATGTGGATGCCTTTATCGATGTTTTCAAAGGGAAAAGAGTTGGGCTTATCACCAATGCTACCGGGGTGGACAGTCAGCTCAAATCGTCTGCTGAGGTGTTGGCGCAGAGAGTCAATCTGGTGGTGCTGTTCGCGCCGGAGCATGGTCTGCGGGGAAGCTCGGTGGCCGGAGCCGTCGTTCCACACGAGAAGGATTTGCGGACCGGTCTGCCCATTTACAGTCTGCACGGCGACATACGTAAACCGACAGCGGCGATGCTGAAAAATATCGATGTGCTGGCGTTTGATATCCAGGACATCGGGGCCCGTTCCTACACTTATATCTATACGATGGCGTATGCGATGCAGAGTGCGAAAGAGAACGGCAAAACTTTCGTTGTATTCGACCGGCCCAATCCGGTGGGCGGCGAACGAGTGGAAGGCGGGTCTATTGAAGCCGGCTCACAGTTCTTTCATCGGGCTTTATCCGATCCCAATCCGGCACGGGATGACCGTAGGCGAGTTGGCGCGACTGTTCAATGAAGAGTTCGGGATTGGCGCACGTCTGGTCGTTATTCCGATGAGCGGCTGGACAAGGAGCATGCAGCAGGAAGATACCGGACTGCCTTGGGTGATGACATCGCCCAACATTCCAACTCCGGATGCTGCCCGCGTCTACTCCGGTACCGGTCTGTTCGGGGGCAGCAATGTTTCCGAAGGAGTTGGAACCACCCGGCCTTTCGAGTTGGTGGGAGCGCCCTGGTTGGATGGACGCACGCTGTCGGATCGCATGAATGCCTATAAACTGCCGGGTGTCTATTTTCGACCGGCCTATTTTACTCCTCAATGGGGAAAGTATCAGGGCGTGACCTGTAACGGTGTACAACTTCATGTGACAGACCGGCGGGCTTTTTCTCCGGTGTCGGCCGCAATTTATTTATTACAGGCGATTCGGGAACTGGGGGGGACTCAGTTCAAGTGGAATGCACCATCAGGCAAAGATGCCTGGATGATCGACCTTTACGAAGGGGGCACAGAGTTGCGCCAAGGCCGGGTGTCGGCATCTGAACTGCTGAATCGATGGAAACGGGAAGCAGCCGATTTTCGCGCCCGGACGACCAGATACCTGCTGTATCCCTGAGGCAAGGTGAGATAAAGGAAAATACAAATTCCTGGCGAACTATAATGGATACGTATTTAGGCGAAAATCTACGGCACCTTTAAGCCGATTTTGCGACAGAGGATGTAGACGATGAGAAATACAAAAGCCTTACGGCAGCTTTCGCGCGATGAGTGAAGCGTCCGGTTTGCTGAAAAAAATGGGAGGCAAGGCAACTCCCTCCCCAATGGTCCGATTTGTCTGCGCTCATTGCAACCGGCAGTTGGTGTGGGCTGATGCATCTGTGACAGTGAAGTGTCCATCCTGCGGACGATGGATAAGAGCCAACCGTTTTTGGCAGGAAGCTGAACCCAAACGCAAGGTGAAACTGGCGAAGGTTACGCCGGAGCAGTTGGAGCTGTTTTAGTAAAAATGTTTGTGGTGGATGAAAGAGGTTGTATCGATGCCGCTTAAAGGGGCTGAAACGTTACAGAGTTCAGGATCTGGAACCCGGAATGGTTTTTAGGGAAAACGATTCTCAACGAAAAGGGTCAGGTGATGATCGACCAGGGCAAGGTGATTCTCCAGGAGGGAATGCTGATTACCCGAGAACTGGTCGATCGCCTGCTCAATTGGAATATTGGCGTGGTTGATGTGCAGGTTTCGTTGCCGCCTGCATCGAAACAACCGGAGGAAGTCAACGCGCCTTCCCGGGCAAAGCTGGAGGCGGAGATGCTGGAGCGGGTAGCGGCTGATGAGTTGTTGTCCGTAGTTTTGGACCAGCTGGTGCAAGGAATCGGACGGTTATATCCGAGTGACAATGTTTTTTGTACTTTGATGGAAGGGGCTCCTGCCCGCTGGTGGGTCATCGCCTCAGCTGGCTCTTTTCGTTTGCCGGACGCTGCGCTGGAGCAAAAATTCCAGGGCCAGGCTTATCTGGAAGGGGAGGCCGTGACCATCGGCGAATTGTCGATGCACAAGGCGCCGCCGGTGTTGTCCCGCGCCGACATGCTGTCCCCTGTGCGGAGTGCCTATCGTTGCAGACGGAATGACGGTCGGGGCGTTGGAACTTTTTTCACATCGCGCGGACGCTTTTTCACTGGAAGACGTAGCGGCTTTGACTCAGTATGCCCGCCTGGCGGCCGTAGCTGTTCAAAGTTCCCGCAAAAAGGAATTGTTGCGGCAGACTTCGGATGAAAGAGATTTGCTCTATGAGATCATGGGGTTCGTATCCTCGCCCATACCGCCGGCGCAATTGCTGTCAAAGGTTGCTGACACTCTGAGCAATTGTTTTTGCGCGCAGGCCGTTGCGTCCTTTTTCGTTCAAAGGCTACCCCAGCTGAACAAAACAACGGAAGTGTTGGTCCGCAATTTTTCCCGTACCGACATGGATAATCTTAAAGGAATTTTTGCTGAGCGCTGGCCGGTCGGCGTAATCGACGAATGCTTTGAGAACAACGGCCCGGACATGACGGAGAGGAAAAAGGCCTTTTCAGTCAGCTTTTCCGGCGGCAAGTCGATCTATATCCTACCGCTGTTTTCCCGCGATCTGTTGCAGGGAATCATTGTGCTGCTGTGGGATTATGACCGCAGGATCAATAATTACCGGCATATGGAGGATATGCTTCGTATCGTGGCAGCCCAGACCGCACTAGGCCTGGAACGCCATCATTTGTTTTCGCGGTGTGGAAAAAATCGGCCTAACGGATGAATTGACAGGACTCTCCAACCGCCGGATGTTCAATTACCTCATAGAAAGGGAGATCAACCGCAGTCGACGCTACGCTCGTCCACTAAGCCTGGTGATGATAGATATCGACCATTTTAAAAAGATCAATGATGCATGGGGACATCCTGTGGGTGATATGGTGTTGCGGGAACTGGGATCCCTGATGCGGGCGAACTTCCGTAATCTGGATGTGCCTGTGCGCTACGGAGGAGAAGAGTTTGCAGCCATATTGCCGGAAACGTCTCTCGAAGAGGCCATTCAGTTTTCCGAGCGGTTTCGGATGATAGTTGAGAACGCCTCGTTCATGCAAGGAAAGACCCGTATTCCCGTTACCATCAGTCTGGGGATCGCATCGATTGGAAATTCGCCAGTGTCCGAAGAAATGGATGCCGAGGAATTACTGCACTATGCCGACAGGGCCCTATATCAGGCGAAACAAAATGGCAGGAACAGGATTGCCGCTGGGCGGAGTTAGGATGGCGGTCACTGGAAAAGGTCAAAAGAAATAATAGCGTTTTGTTTGAATTTTGGCAGGGGAAACCCGGCAGAGATGCGAATAAATAATAAGTTATTGGGGATGAGCTAAAGGGATCCCCCGGATTTCAAAACACAGGAGGCTGATGAACAAACATGAAAAACAGGAAATTTCTAATCCTCATGACCGTGGTCATGGCGCTGGCGCTCGTGCTCGCGGGCTGTGGCGGCAAGAAGGAAGAGCCCAAGAAAGAGGCTCCAAAAGCGGCGGAAAAACTGAAAGTCGCATTCGTATATGTCGGGCCCGTCGGTGATGGCGGGTGGACGTATGCCCATGATCAGGCCCGCAAATACCTTGAAAGCAAAATGCCTGATGTGCAGACTGTGTTCGTTGAATCCGTGCCGGAAGGCGCCGATGCAGAGCGCGTCATTACCCAGCTCGTTGAGCAGGGCGCCAAAATCGTTTTTACGACGAGCTTCGGATATATGGATCCGACGATTAACGTAGCGAAAAAAATATCCCGATGTGACATTTATGCATTGCTCCGGCTTTAAAAACGGCGCCGAATGTTGGCACCTATTTCGGTCGGATGTATCAGGCCCGTTACCTCTCAGGCATTGCAGCCGGCAAACAGACGCAGTCGAACGTGATTGGCTACGTCGCGGCATTCCCGATTCCGGAAGTCGTTCGCGGCATCAATGCCTTTACGCTGGGAGTACGTTCCGTGAACCCGCAGGCCAAGGTCAAAGTGATCTGGACCAATACCTGGTATGATCCGGCCAAGGAAAAACAAGCCGCCTTGTCGCTGCTGGACGCCGAATGCCGATGTTATCGCTCAGCACCAGGATACCCCCGGACCGATGCAGGCTGCTCAGGAAAAAGGCAAGTTCGGTATTGGCTACAACACCGACATGAGCAAAATGGCGCCTAAGGCCGTGCTGACGTCGCCGGTCTGGAACTGGGGCCCCTATTATGTGAAAGTGGTTGAATCCGTCAAGAACAAGACCTGGAAGAGCGAGCAATATTGGGGCTCCATGGCTGACAACATCGTCGACCTCGCTCCGTTCGGACCCATGGTCAAGGACGACACCAAAAAGCTGATCGACGACGCGAAGAACGAAAGATTGTTGGCGGAACAATGGGATGTATTCTGGGGTCCGGTGAAAGATCAGAGCGGCGCGGTGAAAATCGCCGCCGGCCAGAAAATGTCCGACGCCGATATGCTTGGCTTCAATTGGTTTGTTGAAGGTGTAGAAGGTACCATTCCTAAATAAGTCTGTGATATAATATAAAAAATAATCAACGGCGAAGAGCCGGGAGGATTCCTTCCGGCGCTTCGCCTTTCTGGAGCGAATTGAAAGATGACAAAACCGCTGGTTCAGATGCGGGGCATTGTGAAAAAATTTCCGGGCGTAGTGGCGAACGATCGCGTGGATCTCGATATCTACGCTGGCGAGATTCACGCGTTACTAGGTGAGAACGGCTCCGGAAAAAGCACGATCATGTCCGTGCTGGCGGGCTTGTATAAGCCGGATGCCGGTGAAATACTGATCGATGGAACCCCGTTTGCGTTTGCCTCGCCGCGTGATGCGATTGCCGCCGGCGTAGGCATGGTATACCAACACTTCAAGCTGGTAGAGCCCTTTACCGTAGCCCAGAACTTGCAATTGGGCGAACGGCAGAGGTTCGTTTTTGCTTTCCGATGTAGGAATCCGGGTCGAGATCCAAAATTTCGAAAAGCGTTTCGGACTGGCCGTCGATCCGGGACTCGCCGGTGTGGCAGCTATCCGTCGGTCAAAAACAGCGTGTGGAGATCGTCCGCATGCTGTACCGTGGCTCAAAGTGCTGATTTTGGATGAACCGACGGCGGTTCTTACCCCGCAGGAAACAGCGGAGCTGTTCGTAAATATGAGAAAAATGGCTGCTGCCGGCTGTGCAGTGGTCTTTATCACACATAAAATGAATGAAGTTCAGGCAGTGGCTGATCGGTAACGGTACTGCGGGGCGGGAAAGTAAGCGGGACCATGTTGTGCCGCGAGGTCCATGCTCAGCAGTTGGTATGGTTGATGGTAGGCCGGGAAATCGCATTAAATGCGGAACGGTGTCCGCGTGGCATATGTGGATCGGAAGTGGCCAGCCTGAAAAATGTGAAAGCTTTCAACGACAGCGGGCGGACCGGATTGAACGACGTTACGCTTTCACTGCGGGCGGGGCAGATTTTTGGCATTGCCGGTGTATCAGGAAACGGGCAGAAAGAACTGGCAGAGGTCATAACCGGACTGCGGACTGTTACAGCTGGTACAGTTGAATATCTGGGCGAAGAGGTAACCAACCTTCCCCTGTCGAATTGATTCACAGAGGGATTAGTTATGTGCCGGAAGATCGTCTGGAATGGGGGCTGGTTCCAGGATTGGATGCAGTAGAAAATATGCTGCTTAAGAGCTACAAGCACCCGGAGTTTTCCAGCGGCTGGCTGATCAATCGGCGGGCTGCAGAAGCGGCAACAGCAGAAATCGTCCGGCAATACAACGTGAAGCTTGCCGGTTTAAGCCAGCCGGTCCGGTCGATGTCAGGCGCAATCTGCAGAAACTTTTGCTGGCTCGCGAAATTGCCGAGCACCCAAAGCTGATCATTGTGGTTTATCCGGCCCGCGGGTTGGATGTCGGAGCGACTGAGTCCATACATAAACTGCTGATGGAGCTTCGGGATCAGGGAACTTCCATTTTGCTCATCTCTGAAGACCTCGACGAATTGATGAAATTGTCGGACCGAGTAGGTGTAATGTTCGGTGGCCGGATCGTCGGAAATTTTGCCATTGAAGAAGTGGATCTGGAAGAAGTCGGACTATTAATGATGGGCCTGTTCAGGTCGGAGAGGAACGCATACATGGCGATGACCGTTAAATTCGAGAAACGGTTGAACCCTTCAGTTGCTATGAATGTAGCAGTGCCGTTGTTGTCAGTCTTGGCAGCGTTCCTTCTGGGTGCAGTGTTTTTAACGCTGACGGACCGGGACCCGGTCGAAGTCTATGAGACGATGTTCAAGGGCGCGCTCGGTTCTCGTTATGGGTTGTCGGAAACAATTGTCAAAGCGATCCCTCTGATGCTCTGCGCATTGGGGATATCGGCGGCATTCAGGATGCAGCTATGGAATATCGGTGCAG
>CAXXIN010000009.1:0-157007 GCA_963665275.2 Negativicutes bacterium | reverse complement strand
TATCATCGGTGATCTCAACGGTAAACGAGGCCGAATTCTCGGGATGGAACCGATTGCGGCGGCTTGGGCATCGTGAGGGCTATGGCGCCGATGTCCGAGATGTTCCGGTATGCTATCGATCTACGTTCAATCACACAGGGACGCGGCAGTTTCATGATGGAGTTCGACCATTATGCTGAAGTACCGCAACGGCAGGCTGATCTCATCATTGAAGCCTATAAGAAAGAAAAACAGGAAGACGAAGATTAATCGGGTTTCACTGCGAGATCCCTGTGAAAGTGGGGATCTCGTATTTTTCGGTAGTCTGGTGCAAGGATGGGGTCTGTATCGATGAGTGTTGAAAAACAGGTCCACAATAACACGTCTGGAGTTGAGACCTCATTGCCGCCTTGTCCTTTGTGCGGGGAGAAATTGTCGACAATAACCTCGTACAGTATGCAAGGGGATACTATCTGCCTGAACTGCCTGCTTCATCTCGGACCTGAGCGCGCGCAGATTCTGTTGAATGTGAAAAAATTGATCCCTCAGAAATAGTCGCTGCCGTGACGTTTTTGCGCGAATTATTGACACGGAACCAGACCCTGCGTCTACGTGAGGCAATACATAATGGAGGACGCAACTGGTGTGGGTCAAACTGCCGGAGTTTGGTGAATACATCTGCAAGGTATTGAAGGAACATGGAACGACCTGGGACAACGAAGTTCTTGATGAGATATGGGACCGTCTGATAGAAGAAGCAGTGGAGGAATGAACGATGACAGCAAAAATATCGGTGGAATTGGAATCGCTTACCGGAGGCGAAGTGTACGGAAGTTTACGGACGAACCGGTTTCTGATGCGACGCTGCAACAGCTTATCGATGCGGCGATTCACGCCCCCTCGGGGAAAAACATGCAGAATTGGCATTTTGTCGTTATTCGCAATAAGGCTGTTATTCATCAAATGGCGGCTTTGGTTGAAGAAAAGCATGAATATCTTCTTGGGTTCATTCCTGCAGAGGATAAGCAGAAGGCATTTTAAAAGTTCAGTTGGGTACCATACGGTATTCAAGAATGCGCCAACGGTTGTTCTGGTCTATGCAGGCCCATATCCCGTGCCGCGGACGATCTGGTCGCGGGTCCCGGACTGACGCAGCAACAGATAGATGTCATGAAACAGACGAAACCTGGGATTCAAATATCGCTGCAGCACTGCAAAATTTCCATTTGGCGGCCGCCGCCCTCGGCTATGGAAGTTGCTGGATGACTGGACCCACATATGCCGGAGATGAGATTTCCGAACTGATCGGATTCAAAAAAGAAGGGTATATTTTGGCAGCGTTGACACCACTCGGAATTCCCGCGGGAGGTGGCACGTCCCCGGCCCGAAAACCGGTGAGGAAGTTTTGACGGTTATTGACTAATATAAATAAAAAAGGAAACCCGCTAGCGAGTTTCCTTTTTTATTATAATGGTCGGGGCGACAAGACTTGAACTTGCGGCCTCCTGGTCCCGAACCAGGCGCGCTACCAAACTGCGCCACGCCCCGGAGTTCACAGTTTCAAATTATACACAACCTTTAGAGGATTGTCAACAGGAAAACGTCTTTGGTATAATACACTGCAGTTTCGAAAATTTCATGGCCAGGAAGGAGTTTTTCGAAATGTGGAGAATACAAGTAAAGTAAAATTCGTGAAAGAGGTGAGTCATGCAGCAAAGATTTGAATACAGGAAGCATTTTTGCCGGATGTTGTTGCTGTTCTTGGGGGGCTGTTCTTCGTGGTTTCAACGGCTGCCGCCGAGCCAGCGAGTTCTAATATGCCGGTCAAACAAGGCATGTATGGGGATGAAGTTTCTAAACTGCAAAATAAATTGCAGGAATATGGATACTATAAAGATCCTGTGGATGGCCGTTACGGCTCAAGTACACTTGGGGCTGTAATTCAGTTTCAGATGGATGCGGGGTTGAATGCTGACGGGATAGTGGGACTTAGCACCTGGGAATCGCTGAAAAATTTCCGAGGGGCCAGTTCTATCAGCCGTGGTCGCACAGACTCTCGCAAGACTCAGATATTACTGGGGATGGCGCGTCAGTATCTGGGAGTGCCCTATGTGTGGGCCGGTCGGTCTCCGAGCGGATTTGATTGCTCCGGATTCATTTATTACGTGTTCGATCAATTGGGTTATGGTTTGCCGCGAATGGCAGACGGACAATTTGAAGTGGGGATGTCGGTGCCGCGAAACGCTCTTCAACCCGGCGATCTGGTGTTTTTTGAAACCTATGAACCGGGACCATCGCACGTTGGAATCTATCTCGGCAATGATCAATTCATTCACGCGAGTTCTGGCGCGGGCTACGTAACAATCACACCCCTGTCCAACCCTTATCACAGGATCGGTATCTCGGTGCGCGTAGAATCATCAAATGACATTTTCAAGCCGGGCATAGCCCGGCTTTCTCTTTTTGGTGATTGTGAGGTAGGAAGCTGAGGTAGGATCACTAAGGGATGATACGGGCGGGAAAAGGTTTGGTTTCAATAAAAATTTCAAAGGTTCGGTCCCAGGGAAGATCGGAGTGTACTATCATGTCATCGATGACGTAAGTTCCCAAGTTGCCGTAAAGCGGGAAAGCTCTATTACGCCAACCCCCATCTGATATACTCCAGGTAGGCGTTATACACCTGATGGTTGATTTGGCCGGCGACGACCGGATGCGCCTGGTGCAAGTCATAGGGGTCGATTTTAAGTTTCTGCAGCTTCTCGTTGAGTTGATGCCGGTAAATTTTTTGATAGAACCAGTCATCCAATATACGCTCACTCAGAAATCCGACCCGTGTTATGTCCCGGTACAGAGCAGTTTCGAAAACTCTGTTTGACGCCCCACGGATTGTTAGTGCAGCCTGGGTGAGGGCGGTTCCTATAGAATTGCTTGCTGTATTCCAACCGGCATATGCAATCAGTTGCTGGATAGGAGCGCCGTTGCGTTGTAAATAAGGGAGCAATGTTTGACTGGCAACCCAGTCGATCGACAGATCAACGAGGGCGACATTTTTGCCAGCTTCAAGCCAGGCCCGTATCTGGGTAGCCTCAGCTGAGAGCTGTCCATCTAGACTATGGGAACTGCCGGCGTGAACGACCAGGATAAAGTCTGCTTCATTGGGGGATTCTGTCGCATCTGCAGCAATGATTGCAAGTTTTTCCGCGACAGTTTGCGCCAACGGTTTCGGCATATAGGGCATGATCACATCGGCGGAGTGCGCCTCCGTGTAATGAACAAAGACTTTGCGCCGCTCTTCCGCTGCGGAGCGAGTGACAGGTCCGAGCAGCGTCAGCGCGACTTCATCGGTACCGCGGGTTATGAATACTTTTTCCTGCATTTCAGGGTGACCGCTGATCTCGTTTTCCAGGCGTTGTCGTTCCATGTTACCCAGACCGAATGGTGCGCTGTCATCCTGACCAACAACCAGACCGGAAAGAATACCGGTCTTCGCCAGTGCAACCAGTTGCTGGTTCAGACGGTGATTGGCGGCGTAAAGGTTGCGGTAGCGCTCAGGAATATCGGCAGGGATCGCTAACTCAAGATTCTGCAGGCGCTTGATGTCATTCGGATTTTCGAATAGGGTTGCCGTTTCCTGTAACATTGACCATTCCAACATAGGCTGCTTGAATTTTTCTGTTCGTGGATCGTCGGAAATGAGCAGACGTGGCGAGATAATGTTGAAGGCGTATAGTTTTAGCTGTGGGTTTTGATCGTGAAGGGTTCGCAGTAGGTTGAAAACTCCTTCGGCTGTTTCAACCGAGCCCAAACCTTTGCGGGATGCCAGCAGTCCGCCGTGTACCAGCATGTCCACAGATATGATGGCGGAGTCGGCCAGTGAGGCGTTGTGAGACAGCCAGTTGCGCAGAGCGGCTGTATTTCCAGGCTGCCGGTAGTTATCCAGCATTTCAGATGGCGGTAGGAGAACTTGAAACCCTGCCATACGGGCAAGGCTGCTGACATAATCTGTACAGGGAGGGCGGCTGTCAAGCGGTATGAGCAAAATTACACCGCGAGGTGGCGGTTCAAAAACTGGATGATTTACAGCCACCCTTGAAAAGCCTTGATAATATAATATAATCAAAGTAGCCCCTGTAAGTGCGAAAATGAGACACAGCGAAATAAAAAATCTTCGAATCATGCTTCCTCCGTTGCAGAAACTATTTTCACGCAGACTCTTTTCAGGTAATATATTACTATTGGGATTATTGAAAATAAGATAATAATGGCTTGGTGGGTTGACTAAAAGTGAGAATTATTGCTGGAACCGCAAAAGGAATCAGACTCAAAACGCCGAAGGGGATGAATACTCGTCCAACTGCTGATCGTGTCAAAGAATCTGTTTTTGGGATTCTGGGTGCAACGCCTCTTGAGGCCGAAGTGCTGGATTTGTTTGCCGGAACGGGAAATTTAGGGCTGGAGGCATTGAGCAGGGGCGCCGTATCCGCCGTGCTGGTTGACAAAAATGCTCAGAGCATCAAAATCATCATGGAAAATGCAATCCTGACAAATTTAAGCGGCTCCGCTGTGATCTGTCGGGAAGAAGTGATGCAGGCGTTGCGCAGATTTGACGCGGCAGGAAAATCTTTTGACTTGATTTTTTGTGATCCTCCCTATAATCTGGGGTTGGCGCCAAAAGTTTTGCAGACACTGGACGTGAGCGGAGTGCTGCGTAACGGAGGGGTTTTGGTCGTGGAACATTCGCGGCATGAAAAAATTCCTGAAGAATTAAAGAGGATTGTGGCGTATCGCAGCGAATTTTATGGAGAAACAGTTGTGAGTTTTTTTACGAAACAGGAGGGAACGAATAGTGAGAATTGCAGTGTGCCCCGGGAGTTTTGACCCGGTGACACGCGGTCACCTCGATATCTTCGAGCGGCGGCAAAAATGTTTGATGAAGTTATCGTAGCTGTTTTTCACAATCCAGGCAAGCGGCCAGCGTTTTCCATGGAAGAACGGGTGCAGATGTTGAAGGATGCTACCAGCCACATCCCCAATATTAAAGTTGATTGCTTTTCAGGCCTGCTGAACGAGTATGTTCGCAGTCGCAACACTAATATCATCGTTCGGGGGTTGCGGGCGCTAACCGATTTTGAATATGAATTTCAGCGGGCTCTACTGATCAAACATGTTGACCCTGATATTGAAACGGTCTTCATGATGACCAGCAGCGAATATTCTTTCGTTAGTTCCTCTGCGACCAAGGAACTGGCCAAGTTCGGCGGTTCGATTCGAGGGCTGGTTCCCACCGGTGTGGAAGAGCAAATCGTTCGACGGTTGAATGACCGGGCGTAAGAAAGGATGTGGCATTCATGAAAGTGGAAGAAATTCTCGAAGAAATGGACAATATACTGCTGGAATCAGGCCGTGTTCCCTTTACCAACAAGAGGTTGGTTGAAGAAGATGATATGGCGCGTCTACTGGATGAACTCAGGGATGCCATGCCATCCCAATTGGTAGAAGCTGGACGCATTGTGAGTGACAGGCAGCGCATTCTTGAAGAGGCGCAGCAGAAGTCTGACGAAATAATTCAACAGGCAAAAGCTTATCACAGCAAGCTGACCGATGAAAACCTCATCACTCGGCAGGCACAGGAACAAGCGAACGAAATCGTAACGAGCGCCCGAAGGGAATCGGAGCAAACGCTTCGGGAAGCCGAACAAAAAGCGGCTGAAATAATGGAAATGGCGCAAAAGAATGCCCAGGAGTTGGCCATGGATGCGGCGGGTTATGCAGACCAAGTATTCAACCTGGTAGAAGTGAATTTGTCGCAATCTCTGGAGACCGTACGGAAAGGTCATGACGAACTGAAACAGCAGTTTCGCAAATAAATCAGGCAAAGGGAACATGAACGGCGGATCGGCTGAAGTCGATTCCGCCCTTTCTATTAGCGGGGTTCGGCAGACATAGGGTGAAGATGTCTGTTGCCGCTATATCGTATGCCAGCATTGCTTGCAGGGGTGTGAAAATACCGGAATGGTACGTGCGAGAGTTTAAATGGGCAGTGGTTTTGGTGATGATCGGAATCGAAGTATGCTTTGAAATGGCCCGCAGCGCAGTTCGTCCGCGGTTGTTCAGCGCAAGCACTCGCGCATAGAGGGGGCCGGATTGATCGAAACAGGCAATCTGTTCAAGTTCGGTACCCAAAAGCAGATGCGCCAAAATCCTTTTTAGACGGGTAGCTGGGTAACGTTTGGATTTGAGCAATGCAAGAAGTTCTATTGTGGAACCGGATTCATTCGCGGCCTTGCGCAGCTTATTTTCCAGACCCTCTGACAGTTCGGGCACACCTTGCAGCTGTTCGTCAGTCATGCGACGGATTTTGGCGAGTATTGCGGTATCCAGGCGGGAGTAATCAGATGGAGCCCATCCGGCTACCAATAATTCTGACGTCATTTCCAGGGTGGTGGACGGCAGCACCGCTGAAATTGAGGGGGAAAGAGACGGGCTATTCATAAATGCCTGCCGGATCGCCGAGGCGCTGGAGTATTCCCCAACTATTTCAGTTGAGTGATAATCGCTGCCAATGCGTTGGACCGGTAGTGGGGCGATTCCCGGCGCATACTTTTTTAAGGCCCTCAGGTATTCAACACCGAGAATATTATTCGGAGAGATAATGAAGCTGGACGTTGCATGTCCCCCCGTCACTAAAGCGTGGGACATGGCTGCCGCATAGGTTTTGCCGCTGCGTAGGTTTAACTTCAGTTGGTTCGTGACGGAGGAATCTTCCATTCCGGCAGCCAGCAGCGATGAGTGAATCCATTTCTGCATCTTCTGCGCCAAACGAAAGCTGGTCCACGATTCCCAGACTTTGCAGCAAACGGACTCCTCCCGTCGCGAAATATTGGGCGCTACGGACCACGAAAACTGCAGGCAGTTCCAGCACTAGATCGACACCGGATAAAACCGCGGCCTGAGCCCTGCGCCATTTGTCAAAGATGGCGATTTCCCCACGCTGGGTGTAGTGTCCGCTCATTACGGCTATTACAACATCCGCGTTACCCAGCTGACGGGCCCGTGCCGCTTGATAGGCGTGGCCTTTGTGAAATGGATTGTACTCGGCGATTATACCAATTGCATGCATTGTCAGTCGGTTCCTTTTATAATATAATTACTTCGACATTAGTTTCGGGCGTCCGAACGAAATATCCTGCCTAAAATCGAGAGGAATCGTCCGATTCATTTTATGATTGTGGAGGGAATAAATTGAAAGTACTCGTTGTGAATTGTGGAAGCTCATCGCTCAAGTACCAGCTGTTCGACATGACGGACGAAAGTGTATTGGCGAAAGGATTGGTCGAAAGGATCGGTATGGAAGGGTCAATTTTGACTCACCAGCCGACAGGTAAAGCCAAAGTCCCATTGACCGCTGATATTCAGAATCATACCACCGCTATCAAAATGGTGCTGGACGCACTCATCGACCCTGAACATGGAGTCCTTGGCAGTATTGATGAAATTGATGCCATCGGACATCGAGTCGTACATGGCGCAGAAAAGTTCAGCGATTCGGTATTGATTACTCCTGCTGTGATGGGGGCGCTGGAAGAGTTCGTAGAGTTGGCTCCTTTGCATAATCCGCCTAATATTTCAGGAATCAATGCTTGTGCCAATATTCTGCCGAATGTACCTCAAGTCGGCGTATTTGATACGGCTTTTCATCAAACCATGCCCCAATATGCTTTCCTCTATGGAATTCCTTACGAAGCCTATAAAGATTATGGTATCCGCCGCTATGGTTTCCATGGCACTTCGCACAAATTTGTTTCACAACGTGCGGCAGAAATGATGGGTGACCATATGACCAACCTTCGCATTATTACCTGCCATTTAGGGAATGGCGCCAGTATTGCAGCTGTAAAGAACGGCAAATCTATCGATACCAGCATGGGCTTCACACCGCTGCAAGGCTTGGTGATGGGGAACTCGTTGCGGTGATATCGATCCGGCAATACCACCGTTCCTGATGCGAAAAACCGGCATGTCTACTGACGAAATCGATACCTATCTGAATAAAAAAATCTGGAGTGTTGGGGCTTTCAGGCATTTCGAGCGACTTCCGTGATCTGGAAGAAGCTGCTGACAAAGGGAACGAGAGAGCAAACTGGCGATTGACGTGTTTGCCTATACCGTGCGCAAGTATATTGGCAGCTATGTAGCCGCAATGAACGGCGTTGACGCCATTGTGTTTACCGCCGGCCTGGGCGAAAACTCTGCTCGCATGCGCGATCAGATTTGCAACGGATTGGAGTTCCTTGGTACCCGAATCGATCCGGCTAAGAATGCGCAGCGCGGCAAAGAATTGGAAATCAGCGTGGAAGGGTCCAAAGTCAAAATCTTTGTCATCCCCACCAATGAAGAATTGGTTATCGCTCGAGATACAAAAACGATTTGTTCGCCCTTGATGAAGTGATTATCTGCCTTTTCTTGACAAGCATTCAACGCATCGCTATAATGGGTAAGGTGATTAACCCATGGTAAAAGTGGATGTTTCTCAAATTATTGATCATATCGGCAGTATCCAGCCGTTTTCCGTGGATGTTACCTCAATGGAAATCGGAGAACCTGAACCGTGGGTTCAGGGTAATATTGCAGTATCCGGTCAGATTACCAATGTTGGGACAGTATATCGCCTTACCGGTAATGTGACAGTTAAAGCTGCTTTTGAATGTAGTCGGTGTCTGAAGCCTCTTGAACAGACGTTGACTTTTCAATTCGAGGAAGACTTTGATGCTGCAACGTTAGGATATGGTAAGGACACGATCGATATTGCGGAACCAATACGCACGGCGCTGATTTTCCAGGAACCGATGCAACCACTGTGTAGCGAAGATTGCAAAGGGTTATGTTTTGCATGTGGCGCTAACCGTAACTTAGTTGATTGCGGTTGCGACAGTAAGAAACTCGATCCACGCTTGGCCGCATTGGCCCGGCTGTTGGACAAATGAATTGCGATTACTCTATCTATAATATAGAGTGGCACGTGAAGGAGGTGTAATGACATGGCGGTACCCAAGCGGAAACTATCTAATTCACGCAAAAGAGCGCGTAGGGCGAACTGGAAGCTCACTGCTCCCAATCTTTCGGCCTGCCCACATTGCCACGAACTGAGAATGCCTCACCGGGTTTGTCCGGAATGCGGTTATTATGATGGAAAAGAAATAATCAAAAAAGCTGAATAGTATCAGTTATATGGATTAACGGGAAAAGGATCGGGCTTGCCTGGTCCTTTTATTTTAGTGCAATTATTGTATTAGGGAAGTGAAATAATGGCGGAAGAAATTTTGCCTGGCATTTTTCGCATTGTGGTACCGATTCCGAATAGTCCGCTGAAAGCAACCAACGCGTATCTGATTAAGGGGAAGGACCGGAATCTGCTGGTTGATACGGGACAAAACCGTACTGAGAGCCTGGCGGAAATGCAGAAGGGGTTATGTGATCTGTCGGTTGATATGCGTGATACCGATGTTTTTCTTACCCACATGCATGCGGATCACTCTGGACTGATTCCTTTTCTAAAAACAGACAGTACACGCATTTATGCCAGTGCGAGCGCTGCCGAAAGCGTCAATTTTATGTTGACGGCTGATTCTCCGATGGAAAGATTATATCAGGCGGCCTGTCGCAACGGTTTTTCGCCGGTAGAGGCCAGGGCGGCTATCCAAAGGCACCCCGGCAGTGATAGCGGAACCCATCAGGCGATGGATTTTACTATTGTTGCTGATGAGCAGGTGATTGAGGTCGGAGCATATCGGTTCACTTGCGTTGCGACGCCGGGCCACACGCAGGGGCATTTTTGTCTTTATGAATCGGTGAAAAAAATTCTCTTCTCAGGCGACCACATTCTTGGAGATATAAGTCCGAACATAACTCACTATCTGGGTAATGACGATCCCTTGGCGGATTTCCTTAATTCGTTGCGAAAAGTGGCAAAATTAGATGTTGGGCTAGTTTTGCCGGGTCATCGCCGAATTTTCACTGATTGCTGGGGAAGGATCGATGAATTGTTGCAGCATCATCAGCATCGTGTGGAAGAGGCGCTGAGCATTCTGGAAAGCGGGCCGATGACAGGCTATGAGGTCGCTTCCCGTATGACTTGGGATATGGTTTATCGCACTTGGGACTCAGTCGCGCCGGCGCAGAAGTATTTTGCAACAGGAGAAGCCCTGTCACACATTCATTTTCTTGAACATCAAGGGTTGGTTAAAAGGATTGATAATGCTGATCTGGCGCTGTATGTTCGTTGCTGATTTCATAGTAGACGGGGAATGAAATGCTATCTCGGCTCCTTTTTGGGGCTGGGATATTTTTGTCGGTCTATTGCATTATTCATTAGCAGCAGATATAATTTTTGTTAGTATCAGATGATAAGAGTAAGTGATATGAATTGATGTGGGGAAAATGGCACGACAGTCCAAAAAACTTCGACATGAGCAATTGAAAAACTGGATGGAGAAATCACCCTTCGTGACGGATGAAGAGCTGGCGGTTCAATTGGGCGTCTGCATTCAGACCATCCGACTTGACAGGATGGAGCTCGGTATTCCCGAATTGCGGGAACGCACGCGTCAAGTGGCTCAACAGGTGCATGCAAACCCGATAGCGATTGCCAGACAGGACATGACGGGGGAAATTTTGGATCTGGAGTTGGGGAAAACCGGAATTTCGACGCTGGTAGTGACAGCAGATATGGTTTTCGAAAAAACACATGTTGCCCGTGGACACCACATTTTTGCCCAAGCCAATTCACTCGCGTTGGCGGTCATGGATGCACCGGCTGCCGTCACTGGCGTGGCAAATATCAAATTTAAGGCCCCTGTTCGGGAAGGCGAAAAATTAGTAGCTAAGGCTGAAGTTGTGCGTACACGCGCCAATAAAAATTTTATATGGGTTAAGACTCGTTCTGGGATGCAGGAAGTATTCCGGGCGAAATTTATTATGGTTTCATTGGAAGGATGACAAACATTGATTAAGATTGCTGTAGATGCAATGGGTGGAGATTTTGCTCCGGATGAAATCGTATTGGGGGCTGTCGAAGGCGCCCGTGATTGCGGTTGCGAGATTTTTTTGGTGGGTGACGAAGCCCGTATTCGTGAAGCACTAACGAAAGCTCCCGATTGGGAGAAACTGCCGGTTCATATTGTGCATGCCTCGGAGACGATTGATATGCATGATCAACCGGGAGCCGCAGTGCGCCGAAAAAAGGATGCTTCCGTTGTCGTTACTGCCCGTCTCGTCAAAGAAAAAAAGTGCGAGGTAGCGATTGCCGCTGGTCATACGGGGGCTGCGGTTGCTTCCGCTTTGTTTGGGCTCGGCCGGATGACAGGAATTGAACGTGCAGCCATCGCCACCGTTTTGCCCAACCTGCATGGAAAGACTGTTATGCTCGATGCGGGTGCAAATGTTGATTCCAAACCCAAGCATTTGGTTCAGGCCGCGATCATGGGTTCAATTTATGCTGAATTCGTCCTGGGTATCGAAAAACCTCGTGTGGGCTTGCTTAACATTGGCGAGGAACCCTCCAAAGGCAATGAACAGGCTTTGGCGACATTTCCACTGCTGAGTGCGCTCAAGACAATTAATTTCATTGGGAATGTCGAGGGTCGGGATATCATGGCCGGAACAGTGGATGTCGTGGTCTGCGATGGTTTCGTCGGCAACATTGTTTTAAAAACTTCTGAAGGACTGGCCAAAGCCCTGATGCAACTGGTGAAGGAAACCGTCATGCAAGGGGGCTATTTGGCAAAACTGGGGGGTCTATTGATCCTGCCGGCCATGCGAAAATTGAAGAAAAAATTGGACTATGCCGAATATGGCGGCGCTCCGTTACTCGGAGTCGACGGGGGGTTCCTCATCTGTCATGGCAGTTCCAATGCAAAGGCGATTCATAGCGCTGTGCGCGCCGCAAAAGAGTTTTCTGAACACCGGGTTTTGGAACATATCCGCGAAAACTTGATTATGGAGGGATTAACCAATGACACAAGAAATAGCGACCAATAGAAATGTGGGAATTCTGGGTGTTGGGGCCTTTGCACCGGCAGACATATTGACCAATAAAGATCTGGAAACAATGGTTGACACCACTGATGATTGGATAACAGAGCGCACGGGAATCAAGGAACGTCGGATTTCTAAAAAAGATGTTCCAACATCAGAACTGGCTGCTCAGGCGGCGGAAAATGCATTAATCAATGCCGGACTGACTATTGACGATATTGATTTGATAATCGTGGGAACTTCCAGCCCGGATATGTTTTATCCGTCCGTAGGCTGTTTGGTGCAGACCAGGCTCAAAGCCAACCGGAAAATTGCGGCTTTTGATGTACAGGCGGGATGCTCGGGATTTTCTTATTCGATGGTTGTCGCTACACAATTCATTCGCACGGGTATGTATAAAAAGATTCTAGTGATTGGCGCCGACGAAATTTCCAAAATGCTCAACTGGAAGGACCGCAATACCTGCATATTATTTGGTGATGGCGCGGGGGCGGTGGTCCTCGGTGAAGTCGCAGCGCCATACGGTATTCTCGGGGCTTTTATGGGCGCTGATGGAAATGGCGGCGAGCTTTTGAAGTTCCCGGCGGGTGGCACCCGGATGCCGGCGACAGAGGAAACTGTGAAACAGGATTTGCATTCTGTGCATATGGAAGGGAATGAAGTCTTTAAATTCGCCGTTCGAGTAATGGGCGAAGCTGCAAGTAAGGCGCTGGTTGACGCGGGTCTTCAGGAAAGTGACATTGATTGGCTAATTCCTCATCAAGCGAATATGCGGATTATTCAATCGGCAGCCAAGCGACTAAAGATGCCAATGGAGAAAGTCGTGATCAACTTGGATAAATACGGCAATACCTCTTCGGCCTCCATTCCGTTGGCGTTGGAAGAAGCTGTACGGGACGGACGGATCAAGAAGGGAGACCTCGTACTGATGGTTGGCTTCGGTGCAGGCCTTACTTGGGCATCGATCGCATTTCGCTGGGGAAAATAAAACCTCGTATCAATGATTCTGAGTGATGGAGGGAGCGTAGTTATGGCAAAAACGGCTTTTTTATTCCCGGGGCAGGGATCGCAGAGTGTTGGAATGGGCAAAGCCTTGTATGATAATTATCCAGTGGCGAAGGCAGTATTCGAGGCAGCCGACAAAGCGCTCGGATTCTCTATCAGTAAATTGTGCTTTGAAGGACCCGAAGACGAATTGCGTAAAACGTTCAATACTCAACCTGCAATACTGACCGTGAGTGTTGCCGCATTTCGCGCTTTGCAGGAAGCGGGAGTGAAACCGGATATTACTGCAGGGCATAGTCTGGGGGAGTATTCTGCGTTGGTAGCTGCCGGCGTATTGGAATTTGAAGATGCTGTCCGATTGGTAAACAAACGGGGGCAGTTCATGCAGGAAGCAGTTCCCTTGGGAGAAGGCGCCATGGCGGCAGTTCTCGGGATCGACAGAGATAAAGTGGTTGAGATTTGCGCACAGACAGAAAAACAATACGGGGCAGTTCAGGCTGTTAATTTCAACTGTCCAGGTCAAATTGTCATAGCCGGAACAACGCTAGCCGTCGAAAAAGCCGCTGAAGCATTAAAAGCGGCTGGGGCTAAACGGGTTATCATGCTGCCGGTCAGCGCACCTTTTCATAGTTCACTGTTACAGCCGGCTGCAGAAAAATTGGCGGTCGAACTGGATAAAATCGAATTTCATGAGCCTATCATTCCAGTAGTGGCGAATGTTAACGGCAAAGCTTCCACAAGCAAGGAGGGGATTAAAGAGCTACTTGTGACGCAGGCGGCTAACCCCGTACTCTGGGAAGATTGCGTTGCAACGGTGGCAGAGTTTGGCGCTACAGTCAGCATTGAAGTAGGGCCCGGGAAAGTTTTGACCGGTTTTACCAAGAAAATCGATCCCGAAATTGTCAATTTGAACGTGGAAGATATCGAATCACTGCAAAAAACGCTTGATTATTTCAGGGAGGTCCGTTAGAATGCTATTAGCTGAAAAAACGGCTTTGGTTACCGGAGCGTCCAGAGGAATCGGACGCGCTACAGCATTGAAGCTTGCAAAAGCAGGCGCCAAGGTTGCGTTGAATTTTGCCGGCAATCGTGCGGCAGCAGAAGAAGTCGCTGCACTGATCGAGGCAGACGGTGGGGAAGCCATGCTTGTCCAAGCTGACGTAGGCGATTCAGTTGCAGTGGAAGCCATGGTTAAGGCTGTGATGGAGCGCTTCGGCAGAATTGACATTCTGGTTAACAACGCCGGTATTACTCGCGACAATCTGATCATGCGGATGAAAGAAGAAGACTGGGATGCGGTGATTCACACCAATCTCAAGGGGATCTTCAACTGCACCAAAGTAGTTTCCAAGTTGATGATGAAGCAAAGATACGGTAGAATTGTTAATATGACTTCTGTAGTCGGTGTCATGGGCAATGCGGGACAGTCCAATTATGCGGCTGCCAAAGCCGGCGTAATCGGTTTCACGAAATCCATGGCAAAGGAGCTGGCGTCACGTAACATCAATGTGAATGCTGTAGCTCCGGGTTACATCTCCACAGATATGACAGCTAATCTGCCGGAGCAGGCCAGACTGGATCTGCAATCGCAGATTCCCCTGCAAAGGCTGGGAAATCCCGAAGATGTCGCTGCGGCGGTACTGTTTCTGGTATCGCCAGGCGCTGACTATATCACGGGCCAGACACTTCATGTTGATGGCGGAATGGTAATGTAGCAAACACAGGATACTTTTGGAAGGAGGTGAAAAACATGTCGACATTTGAAACAGTCAAGCGGATCGTAGTCGATCAGCTGCAGGTAGCTGCCGATGACGTCAAGATTGATTCCACGTTTATTGACGATCTGGGCGCAGATTCTCTGGACATCGTAGAATTGATCATGGCTTTTGAAGAGGAATTCAATATTGAAATTCCTGATGAAATTGCCGAGAAGATCAAAACCGTTAAAGACGCGGTGGACTATATTGAAAAGGCGAAACAGGCCTAACCATTGATGCATGAGAAAGTCCCGTCGAACTGTTTCGCGGGACTTTCTCAAGACTTATTGTTAGCAGGTTGATACTGATTGGGGGATAAGATCAATTGAAACTCCCGGAGTTAAGAATTGGAAACCTAGTTGCAAGAGTGCCGATTATTCAAGGTGGAATGGCGATTCGACTTTCAACAGCGCCGCTGGCGGCTGCAGTCGCCCGTGAGGGAGGTATTGGTTTAATCGCGGCCTCCGGAATGACGGTGGATGAGTTGCGCAATGAAATACGTCTTGCCAGATCTCTGTCTGACGGGATCATCGGCATCAACATGATGGTGGCGGCTCGTTCCTTTGCAGTGATGATAAAAACAGCCATCGAGGAAGGCATTGACCTCGTGGTGGCTGGAGCGGGTTTTTCCCGCGATATGTTTGCTTTGGGCAAGGAATCGGGAACTCCGATCGTGCCAATTGTATCCAGTGCTAAACTTGCCCGTATCTCAGAGGTGCTGGGCGCTGCAGCCGTAATTGTCGAAGGCAAGGAGGCCGGTGGGCATCTGGGGACGGATCGATCCATGCGAGTTATTGTGCCTGAAGTGCGCGCGGCCGTGAAAATTCCTGTGATTGGCGCCGGCGGTGTGATGACAGGCAAGGATATTGTAGAAGTTCTTCGCTTGGGCGCCAATGGGGTGCAAATGGGGATCCGGTTTGCCGCTAGTGAAGAATCCAATGCAGGACCGGCGCTGAAGGAGTTTTATCTCAAAGCCCGTCCTGAAGATGTTATGCTGATCAAGAGCCCGGTTGGTCTTCCCGGCCAGGCGGTACGTAATCCTTTTGCCGAAAAGATTGCGGATGGTACGGTCGCGAAACCGGAAACGTGTGATGCTTGTCTGAAGCACTGCTCGCAAAATTTTTGCATCATTAAGGCGCTCATAAGGGCCCAGCAGGGCGATGTGGAGACTGGACTGGTATTTACCGGCGAAAATGTTTATAAAATCGATAAAATTATGCCAGTCAAGGAAATTATCGCCACGTTGGTCAAAGAAGCGGATGAAACTGAATGACAAGGAGTGAGTGAGTTGAAAAAACGCGTTGTTGTTACAGGGTTAGGCGCGATTACTCCAGTCGGTAATACGGCGGACTTGTTCTGGCAGGCATTGTTGGCAGGCCAGTCAGGCATAGGGATGATTACCCGGTTTGACGCAACCGACTATGATGCTAAAATTGCCGGTGAAGTCAAAGGCTTCGAGCCTACAGAGTTCATCGACAAAAAAGAAGCCCGTCGAATGGATCGTTTTACACAGTTTGCCATTGCAGCTGCCAAGATGGCCCTGGTAGATTCGGGCCTGGATCTGGAAAAGGAAGACCGCTCGCGGATTGGAGCTTTTGTTGGATCCGGTATCGGCGGCATGGATACACTGCATGAACAATATAAAAATTTATTTGAAAAGGGTCCAAATCGAGTTAGCCCTTTCTTTATCCCAATGATGATTGCCAACATGGCTGCGGGGCAAGTATCGATCGCTTTCGGACTGCAAGGACCGAGCAGCTGCGTTGTAACTGCCTGTGCGACAGGAACAAACTGCATCGGCGACGCGATGAAGGTCATTCAGCGTGGAGATGCTGACGTAATGGTAGCTGGCGGCACAGAAGCCGCGATTTCTCCGGCTGGCATGGCTGGTTTCTGCTCCATGAAAGCGTTGTCCACCCGGAATGATGCCCCGGAACAAGCTTCCCGGCCTTTTGAAAAGGACCGTGACGGTTTTGTAATGGGCGAGGGGTCAGGGATTGTAGTTCTCGAGTCGCTCGAGCATGCATTGGCCCGCGGAGCACGCATTTATGCTGAACTGGCAGGCTATGGGTCGAACGCTGATGCATACCACGTCACTGCGCCTGCTCCGGAAGGCGCCCAGGCCGCTCGCTGCATGGCTCTTGCCATCAAAGATGCTGGCCTGGAACTTGCGGATATTGATTATATCAATGCTCACGGCACCTCGACGCCGCTGAATGACAAGAATGAAACTCTTGGAATCAAGGCGCTGTTTGGCGATCAGGCGAAGAATCTCGCCGTCAGCTCCATTAAATCGATGACAGGGCATCTGCTCGGCGCGGCCGGCGGAATTGAATGTGTGGCAACGGTTCTGACAGTGGTCAATGACATGATACCGCCGACAATCAACTATGATACGCCTGACCCTGAACTGGATCTCGATTACGTGCCCCATAAGGCTAGAGCCAAGGTGGTGCGTGCGGCGCTTTCCAACTCCTTTGGATTCGGCGGCCATAATGCCACACTGCTCGTCAAGAAATTTGAAAAATAAGCAGAACCGGGAGCGTCAACTGAATCAGCTGATGACGACTCTCGGTTTTTCTTTTCGCAACCCACTGCTGCTGGACGAAGCTTTAGTGCACTCTTCCTATGCGAATGAACAGTCGAAAACCCAAGTGCGTCATAACGAGCGATTGGAGTTCTTGGGCGACACCGTTCTTGATCTGGTGGTCAGCGATTGGCTTTTCCAGGTCCGGCCGGAAATGGATGAGGGCACTATGACGCAGGCGCGGGCATCTGTGGTATGTGAGCGGAGTTTGGCCGCCGCCGCTCAAAATATCCAACTGGGGAATTATTTGTTGCTGGGCTGTGGGGAACAATCCCGGGATGGAAAGTATCCTGCATCCATTTTGGCTGATGCATTTGAAGCCTTGATCGGAGCTGTTTATTTGGACAGCGGTATTGAGACAGTAAGGATCTTCGTTGAGAAATTGTTGCAAGAGACTTTGAGGCAAGTGCAGAATGGGTGTCTGATTCAGGACTACAAATCGCAGCTTCAACAGGAGCTGCAAAAAGATGGGGCGCGGGCGATTCTCTATCAGTTGATTTCGCAAACGGGTCCCGCTCATGAGAGAACCTTCTCGGTCGAAGTCTATGTTGATGGAGATGTTTTGGGTTCGGGAACTGGAAAATCGAAGAAAGCGGCGGAACAGGCTGCGGCAAAGGCAGCTCTGGAGACTCTCATCTAAAGGGCTAGTGTCGGAGTTAATTCATTTATCTTTCGTGCCAACATGCCAGTCTGGAGAATATCCTGACGGCTTTTTTTCTATTACGAAGGATTTCGAGGCGCTACGCAGAAGTTATGATAAACAAGCAATAGTAGTTTTTCCGAAGGAGGGTCTATCATGACTGTATTGAAAGTTTCAGCGCAATCCAATCCCAAAGCGGTTGCCGGCGCATTGGCTGCTGTAGTGCGAGAGCATGGTTCAGCAGAGATGCAAGCGGTTGGAGCTGGCGCGGTCAATCAGTCTATGAAGGCCATCGCTATTGCACGCGGCTATCTTGCCCCAGGCGGCGTAAATTTGATTGTAATTCCGACTTTTGCCGAAATCGAAATTGACGGTCAGGAGAAAACCGCTCTTCATTTTCACGTTGAGCCGCGTTGAAAGTTCGGCTTTTCTGTTTGATTGGGCCTGTCCGCATTGATTGCCGGACAGGTTTTGTTGTGCTTCAGGCCATCTCGTGTTAAAATTTTTTTGGCTTAATTATTACGATCTATAATGTATAGTAAGTGAATCGAAGAGAAATAGGACTGGATGTGATGGTTTGCTTCTGAAAAAGTTCGAGGTCTTCGGGTTCAAATCTTTTGCCGACAAGACCGAACTTGAATTCAGCCCGGGAATTAATGCAATCGTCGGCCCGAATGGCAGCGGCAAGAGTAATCTTTCTGATGCAATCCGTTGGGCGCTGGGCGAACAAAGCATTCGAAATCTGCGCGGGGCCAAAATGGAAGATGTCATTTTTTCTGGTACCACGCAGCGCCGCCCGCTTGGTATTGCGGAAGTGTCCCTGACTTTCGACAACTATGACGCGCTATTACCCCTGGATTACGGGGAAGTCACCGTAACGCGCCGGGTTTTTCGTTCAGGTGAAAGTGAATACTACATTAACAAGACTCACTGCCGGTTGAAAGATCTGCAGGAACTGTTGGCCGGAACCGGTCTTGGACGCGAGTCTATGGCCGTTATTGGGCAAAACAAAATTGATGAAATTCTCAACAGTAAGCCGGAAGAGCGGCGTCTGATTTTCGAGGAAGTCATTGGCATTGCCCGTTACAAACAGCGACGTAAAGATGCCGTCCGCAAGATGGATGACACTGAACAGAACCTGACTCGGGTGCGAGACATCATTGCCGAGATTGAGACTCAGCTCGAGCCGCTGCGCGAAAGCGCCGAAAAAACCAACCGCTATAACAAGTTGTATGCTCAATATGTTCAGTGCAAAACTACGGTGTTTATCAATCGGTATGATGTAGCAAAGGTTCAGTTGACGCGTCTGGCGGCTGAAGAGAAGAAGGCTTTGGATGCGTCTATTGCAGCATCGACTCAAGCCTCGGTCGCAGAAAGCGAACGGGAGTTTCTGGGGGCTGAGTTGGCGAACGCGGATGAGCAGCTGCTGTTTTATGACCGTGTGCTGGCATCTGGAACCCTCGCGCTGCAAAAGGCTGATGGGCGAATCCAGGTAGGAAAAGAAAGGTTGGAGCACATTCTCCTGCGCCAATCACAACTAAGTGCTGAAGAAAATAAATTGTCGCAACGCATGGAGTTTCTCGAGGGGAACTTGGCAGAATGCGAGCAAAAACTTGCTACCTTGTTTGAGGAAGAGGCGGGCGCCGCCAGGGAACTGGATACGGCGGCATCCTTATTGGAAAAACAGAATGCGTCGATTCAAACGTTGCAGCACCAGATTCATGAAGCAAGGGATCTCGTGTTCGACCAGCTACAGGAAGTGGTCGATGAACGAAATAATCTTCGCCAAGCTGAACGCGAAATCGAAATACTGGCGCAGCAAAAAACTCGCCTAACGCGCGAAATGGAAACGTTGAATGCAGAGCATAAAGCAGCTGGAGAATTGCGTCAGGCTAAAGAAGCCGAGTATCAGTCCTATCTTCTTCAGAGTGAAGCGCTGGCACAGTCGCAAATATCTCTTGCCAAAGAACGGGAAATGCTCGAAACAGTTCTCCGGCAGCAACAATTGCAGGAAAAAAATGTGACCAATCAGCGTCAGGAATGCTTGTCCAAACGCAAAGTGCTCTCTTCGATGCAAAGCGCTTATGAGGGGTTTAGTTTTGGCAGTCGTAGCGTGCTTAAAAGTACGCTGCCCTGGCGAAAAGGAATTTTGGGCGCAGTGGCTCAACTTTTGACAGTACCGGATGCATATGTGACAGCGATCGAGACCTCGCTCGGCGCTGCGCTCCAGAATATTGTGACCGAAGATGAACAAACAGCCAAAGCCGCTGTCGAATTTTTGAAGGCAGGTCGTTTGGGGCGGGCAACTTTTTTGCCGTTGGAGTCGATCCGCTCACAAGGTCCTCGGGACCTTGAGCTTAAGGCTTCCTCCACCAGCGGTTCCCTTGGACTGGCGTCTTCCTTGGTGGAGACCGAGCCGCGGTTTCAAGTTCTGAAAGAAATGCTGCTCGGAAGAACCCTTGTGGCGACAGATTTGAATGCTGCGTTACGCATATCCAGAGAAAGCGGTCAACGGCTTCGGATTGTTACTCTCGAAGGAGAACTGATCAATCCAGGAGGAGCCATTACCGGCGGGCGTTCATCGCAAAAGGAACAAGGCTATCTGAGTCGTCAGAATGAAATTGATGAATTGACCCGTGACATTGCCCAAGCCGAAAAACAATTGGAAATAATTATTGAAGATCTTCATGGTACGTCGGAGAAAATTGCCGGCAACGACCAGAAACTGAAAGAAGCCCGTCTGTCGCAGTCACAGGCGGAGTTGCAAAAAAATGATATCGAACGAGGCCTAGTTCGTTGGTGCCAGGATGAAGATCGGTTGCGAATGGCTGTTGACACCTGTCGGCAGGAAATCGAACAGGGCATGAATCAATCGATTCAACAGGCGCAATTGGCAGAAGCTGTGCGGGCCAAACTGGAAGCATTGCACGACCGTGAAGCAGAAAATAAAGAGAAAATTGACGACTGGCAGGCGGAACTGATCCAAACCCAGTCGGAAAGAGATCTGCAAGACAAAAAAGTTACTGATCTGCGGATCCGGCAAAATGATTTTCAACATCGGCGAGAAAATGCTGTGGCAGATCAGAGCCGTCAGGCGGACGAAAAGGAGCGAATTGACCGCCAGTGGAAAATGCTGCGAACTGAGGCGGCTGGCGTTGACGAACAAAAGGAAGAAACGGAGCGGGCTGTAGCGGACGCCTCCTTCGAACGGGAGGACCTGGTCGGTAAGAACGCTCGTTACCGTGAGTTTCGCAATGAACTTTTTGCTGAAAAAAGCCGGGTGCTCGTCGAAGCCCAGAAACTGGACCGTAGTTTGCGCGACTTGAAGCGGCGTTGCCATGATCTCGAAGAAACCTTGCACGCCGTCCAGCTTGACTATACAAAATATGAATTTGAGCTGAAGACTTGCCGGGAACAGATCGAAGGGCAATACAATATAACGTTGGAAGAGGCGGCCCGAACTCGCATAGATGCTCCAATCGCTGACATTGAAGCGCAAGCCCGGCGTTGTGAAACGGAAATCCAGGAAATAGGACCCGTCAATCCGGCGGCGGTGGACGAGTATCGCCGCACTGCCGATCGGTATGAGTTCATGCAGTCTCAGTCTGTTGATCTGGAATCGGCGGTTGCCTCGCTGCGCCAGATCATTGCCGATATTGACCGAACTATGTCAGAACGCTTTGCTGTCGGATTCGCAGAGATCAACACCCATTTCGCGGATATTTTTGTACGATTGTTTGGCGGGGGTAGCGCAACATTGGAACTGACTTCGCCAGACAATGTGCTGGAATCAGGCGTGGAGATATTCGTCCAGCCGCCTGGTAAACGGCGACAAAACCTGGCGTTGTTATCCGGAGGCGAGCGGGCCCTCACTGTAATCTCTATTCTTTTTTCCTTCCTCGCTTATCGTCCGGCTCCTTTCTGCGTGATTGATGAGATCGATTCGGCCTTGGACGAATCCAACGTTCGCCGGTTTAGCGAATTCTTAAGCGAATACTCGAAACACAGCCAATTTATAGTGGTGACGCATCGCAAAGGAACGATGGAAGCTGCCGATATTCTGCATGGAGTGACCATGGAAGATTCCGGCGTTTCCCGTCTGGTGTCCGTGAAATTCCTTGAAGACGGAAAACAAACAGAAGAGGGGCGAATAATGCGTGGGACTAATTGATTCGTTAAAAAGCGGCCTGGAAAAAAGCCGTCGAAGTTTGGCAGAGAAGTTGGGCGGGCTAATCAAAGGCTCTTCCGCATTGGATGACGATTTCTACGACGATCTGGAAGCGACCTTGATCATGTCGGACGCTGGAGCAACGGTTGCAGCCAAACTGATTGAGTCAACGCGCAAGGCGGCGTCGGCCCAAAACCTGCAGAATCCTACTGAAATACTGCCTGTACTTGAGCAGGAAATTGCCGCCATGATGAATGCGGAAGATGACAAAGCTGTGAAAAGCACATCGGTTCCTTACGTTATCCTGGTAGTCGGCGTCAATGGATCCGGTAAGACTACATCCATTGGAAAGCTTGCCCATTTTTACGCTGGGCAGGGGAAAAAAGTTTTGCTGGCGGCGGCGGATACTTTTCGCGCAGCGGCAGGTGAGCAGCTCATTCTATGGGCACAGCGGACAGGCGCCGATATCGTCAGTCATGCAGAAGGCTCGGACCCGGCGGCGGTGGTTTATGATGCCCTGTCGGCAGCCAAAGCCCGCAAATCAGACGTTTTGATTGTTGATACGGCCGGTCGCCTGCACACGAAAGCCAACCTGATGGAAGAACTGAAAAAAATCCGCAGAGTGATTCAACGTGAGTTGCCGGAAGCGCCGCAAGAAACGTTACTTGTGCTTGACGCTGTTACTGGACAAAATGCGCTCCACCAAGCCAAAATTTTCAACGAAGTAACTGAATTAACAGGCGTTATTTTGACGAAACTCGAAGGGACTGCCAAAGGCGGATTTGCTATCTCAATCCGAACCGAACTGGGAGTGCCTGTTCGATGGGTTGGCTTGGGAGAACAACAAGGAGATTTTGCCCCATTTGATGCAAAAGCCTATGCGCATGCGCTGCTGAACGAAAAGTAAACAGGGAGGAAGTAAGTCATGAATAATCGCCTGATAGCGATCTTTATCGGCGTCTTGCTTTGTATAGCCGCACCCGGAACACAAACTGTGGTGCTGGCCGAACCGGGCGGAGCTCTGTCGCTGGCGGGTATTGGGTCAATGAGCCTGCCAGAATGGCTGGAGGCGAAAGCCGCCAAGGGAATGGAGAATCAGACCAACGCTGGAATCCAGTATGACTTGGTCGGATTCAATAAAGATACCTGGCATTATGCCAGAGTGGTCTCTTATAAAATGGAGCAGAATATGGGGGTCGCCGCTCTCTTGTTTGGAGTTGCCGAATCAAACCCGCAGGTTCTTGGCGAGTTGGCGAAGCCGTTATTGTCAAAAAGTCTCGAAGAAAATGGCGGTCGGATTCTCGAGTGGACCCCGGCAAAAAAGGCAATGTTGGGCGGGCGCAGCGTCCCGGTAATTACTTCGCGCCTGATCATGACAGATAAAGTTCCCTTGCCGATGGCAGCAACAGTATACGTGTTCATGAATCAAGACCGGTTGTATGCGGTAGGGTTGTTTGCTCCGGATAGTGACCGTCAATTTTGGGCGCAACTCTTTCGCCAGATGGCGACCGACATGAAATGGGAATAGGGCCATTACTGCCTTGAAAATCATGGGGTAACCAAATTTGGAGGAGGAAAATCAGATGGCAGAAAAAATAGAAATTCATGTTGATCTTGATAAATGTACCCGGTGCGGATTTTGCGCGGAAGTATGCCCTTCAGGAATCATCAAAGTTACCGACGTGGGACCCGAACTGACCTGGCCCAAGGCTTGCATCAAATGTGGTCATTGTGTTGCCGTCTGTCCGCACGCCGCGCTTGACCATACACGTAACCCTTTAAGTGCGCAAGTGGAGATCTCGCAGTACCCCCGACTGGATGCAGAGACCGCGGAACGATTCATGCGAACCCGGCGATCCGTCCGAGTTTATAAACCAGAAGCAATTCCACAGGGAACAATCCTGAAACTATTGAATGTTGCAAGGCTGGCGCCTTCCGGTGGGAATTCACAGGGAGTGTCTTTTCTTGTTCTTAGCGACAAGGAGTTGCTGAAGAGAATCACTGTAAGCGTCATCGAATGGCTGGAAGAACAAATCAGGCAAGAAGTTGCTTGGGTCAAATCTTACGCTGGAATCGTGAAAATTTATCGGGACACTGGTTATGATATTGTCTTGCGTGGAGCCCCTTACCTAGTGCTTTCCTTGGGATCGGCGCAAAATCCAATCAGCCGGGATAACGGCCGTTATGCGCTGACCTATGCAGAACTCTATGCACCGTCACTGGGACTGGGAAGTTGTTGGGCCGGCTTTTTTGAAATGGCGGTTTCTTCGAAGTATAAGCCTTTGATGGACTTGCTTGAACTCCCTGAAGGAAAAGCCATTGCCGGAGCGATCATGCTGGGTGTGCCGAAATACAGGTATCACCGCTTGGTTGATCGCAACCCGTTGGAGGTAGTAATAAGGTGATTTTTCGAGTTCATATTGAGCAAGGAAAACCCACATCTGTGTGAAAGGAAAAGGAAGTTACCAGCCCGAATTTGTTTGGGCTGGTAACTTCCTTTATTTGAATCCAAAGCAGGACTGTCTGTGTCTGACACAGAATCAATACGTGAGATATTCATGGAATTAACTGTTTTAAATTAACCTGCACGTTCTTTTGGAGGTGCCAGTCGATGACCAAACAAAAATATTGCGCAGCTGAAGACGACATGGTCAACTCGGAGCAAATCCTGATCGACGTTGAGAACCTTCGCTTCGAAGATTTATTCGATTTGAATGATATCCAACGGCTCCAAGATGATTTTTCAGCTGCGACCGGTGTTGCGTCCTTGATTACTCAAATCGACGGGACGCCGATTACACAGCCGAGTAATTTTTGCAGATTATGTAAAGATATCATTCGTAAAACAGAGAAGGGATGTGCAAATTGTTGTAAATCTGATGCTGCCATTGGTAGACTTTCTCCAGACGGGCCGATCATTCAGCCCTGTCTGAGTGGCGGACTGTTTGACGCTGGCGCCGGTATTGCTGTTGGGGGCAAACATATTGCGAATTGGTTGATGGGACAGGTACGTGATGAGGCCCAGACAGATGCAAAGATGTTGGAATACGCAAGAGAGATCGGGGCCGATGAAACTGAGCTTCTCGCAGCTTATCATGAAGTGCCTGCCATATCGCGGAAACATTTTGAAAAAATTGCTATCGCATTGCATACTCTTGCCAATCAGTTATCTGTTTTAGCATGGAATAATGTTCAGCAGGCACACCTAATCACTCAGCGCCAGCATACGGAAGCTGCACTACGCCAAGAAAGAAATAATCTAGAACAAAAAGTGGAAAAGCGGACGCAGGATCTGTTCGCGGCAAACCAGGAACTTACTGCCATGAATCAGGAATTTATCGCCATGAACGAAGATATTAATGCGGTAAATAAAAGATTTCGCGAACTAAATAATGAATTGAAAACGGAAAATGACGAGCGCCGCAACACGGAAAATGAACTGCTCAAAGCCTATGCCGACTTAAAATGTGCGCAGGCACAAATTATTCAACAGGAAAAAATGGCTTCAATCGGACAGCTCGCAGCAGGCGTGGCGCATGAAATCAATAATCCAATGGGTTTTATCATTAGCAACTTGGCTTCGTTGAAAGGTTACACCAGCAAGATCACTGCGTTTTTTAAAATTCAGGACGAGGTGCTTTCTGAATTGATTACGGCTTGCTCCGATGATCGCGGTAATGAAGCAAGGACAGCATTGTTTCAACGATTACAGGAAGCAAGGCGTGTGCAGAAAATTGATTACATCATGAATGACCTGGAAGGTCTTATCCATGAAACCATGGAAGGCGCAGACAGGGTGAAGACAATTGTTCAGGACCTAAAGGGGTTCGCGAGGATAAACAGTGATGGATGTATGTTGGCAGACATAAATTCTGGAATCGAAAGCACGATCAACATCATCTGGAATGAACTGAAGTATAAGGCAACTATTGTTAAAGAGTTGGGCGTTATTCCATTTAACAAATGTAACCAAGGTCAGTTGAATCAGGTTTTCATGAACCTTCTGATGAATGCTGTGCAAGCTATTGAGACACAGGGTGAGGTGCGGGTCAGGACGTGGGAAGAAGACGAGTGGATATTCGTCTCGGTAACAGATACGGGGCGTGGCATCGCTTCCGACGTAATCAACAGGATTTTCGAGCCTTTTTTTACGACTAAAGAGGTAGGCAAGGGAACAGGATTGGGCTTAAGTGTCAGTTACGATATCATCAAAAAGCATGGTGGCGAAATTATGGTGGAAAGCGAAGTCGGCAAAGGAACCACGTTCACGGTGAAGATTCCGATTTTGACGTAATAGGTATGAACCGGCTATTATTTTAAAAATTTCAATTATGTCATATGTGTAGATACAATGATTCTAATTATACGGATGACGAAAAATCGAGAGTTAAAGACGATGTTTTTACTTGGGCGTAGATCTCATGGGAAAAGAATTTTAATCAATATTTGATCAAACGCGTGTAACCAAGGGTAGCAATCCAGAGCGCCAGTTTTCCTTTGCCGGACGCACCGCTGGAATCGCCGCTGTATTGTCGGTAAAGTGCGAATAACTGACACTCCGTAGCCGTCGCGGGAAAGATTTTGTCGCCAGGAGCCTCTGTTGTAACAAGATTTCCGGCAAAATCTCTTTTTTCCATTCGATACTCAATTTCCATTTGGTTGCAGAGGGGACATTTGATCATGCTTGCTCACTCCCAGAATTAATATTTGTATAATTAATGTTAGCTATTGCAGTCTCCTTTTCCTTCACAGATCATTAGTAGGCGCGTCGCTGGATCTTGGTGTAAAGCAAAAAGGCTTGACAGCGGTGCGCGGCTGAATTATAATCTTCCTATGATTGAAAAAATGATTCGGATCGGGCGCTTGTATGATGCTTACGGTGAATTATTGACAGAACGGCAACGGAAATGTCTTGATTTGCATTATCTGCAAGATTTGTCATTGGGAGAAATCGCCGCCGAATTAGGTGTATCGCGACAAGCGATCAATGACATTTTGCATCGTACAGAAGAGTTGCTGGAACAATATGAAAAAAAATTAAAACTACTGGAGCAGGACAAAAATAGAACGGAATTGCTGCTGGTTGTTCAGTCGGCGCTTGTAGAGGCAATCAAAGCGAAACATCCTTCTGATAAAACGCTTCAACGGGCCTTGGATGTGGTGGATCAAATTCTCAAATAAGAGATGGGGTACTAAACGTGTTGTTTTCAGGATTAGCAGATCGGTTGCAAGGTATTTTTAAAAATTTGCGGGGTCGGGGGCGTTTATCCGAGTCCGATGTCAATGAATGTTTGCGCGAAGTCCGCTTGGCCTTGCTTGAAGCTGACGTTAACTTCAAAGTTGTTAAAGACTTTGTCGCGCGGGTAAAAACCCGGGCGGTTGGTCTAGATGTGCTGGAAAGCCTGAATCCGGCGCAGCAGGTTGTCAAGATTGTGTATGAAGAGCTAACTGAGATGATGGGAGGCGCCCAGCGGGGGATCGCCATGGCCTCGGAGCCGCCGACTGTCATTATGATGGTAGGACTGCAGGGATCAGGCAAAACGACCACTGCAGCCAAGCTTGCGCGCCATTTTGCCAAACAGGGAAAACGCCCATTGCTTGTGGCGGCGGACTTGTACCGCCCAGCAGCAGTTCAACAGCTGCAGACCCTCGGAAAACAGCTGGATATCCCGGTGCTTGCGTTAGCAGGAGAAACGAGGCCTCTCGAAGTTGTCCGGTCTGTGCGGGAAACGGCGCTGGCCCAATTGCGCGATGTTGTGATCATCGACACCGCAGGTCGTTTGCATGTCGACACCGACATGATGAATGAACTGATTAATATCAAAAACTTGGTTAAACCCCATGAAATACTGTTGGTCGTCGATGCGATGACCGGCCAGGATGCAGTCAATGTGGCCGAAAACTTCCATGGTATGGTTGGAGTTGACGGTATCATTTTGACCAAAATGGACGGCGACGCCCGCGGTGGTGCGGCTCTATCCGTTCGGGCCGTGACCGGTCGGCCGATTAAATTCGTTGGCAGCGGTGAAAAAACTGAAAATCTGGAGTCGTTCCATCCCGACCGTATGGCCTCCCGCATTCTAGGAATGGGAGATATGCTGAGTCTGATTGAGAAAGCCCAGGAGAACTTCGATCAGGACAAAGCCCTAGCCATGCAGCAAAAGTTGAGCAAGAACGAATTTACGCTGGATGACTTTCTCACGCAGATGCAATCGATCCGCAAAATGGGTTCATTCGAACAAATCTTGGGTATGATTCCCGGCATGGGCAGCAAGATGAAACAGCTGCAGGGTATGGAGATCGACGAGAAGGATATGAATCGGGTCGAGGCCATCATCCGGTCAATGACCAAGAAAGAACGCCGTGATCCGAGTATCATCAACGGCAGTCGCCGCAAACGCATCGCCGATGGCAGCGGCACCAGGGTTCAGGATGTGAACCGACTGTTAAAGCAGTTCCTGGAAGCCCGCAAGATGATGAAGCGGATGCAGGGAATGCAAAAATCAGGACAGAAAATGTCCGGCTTCCGGTTGCCTTTTGGTCGCTGACAAGCTGGCATTGATAAAAAAAACGTTTGGATTATGTAAAGGAGGTGAAAGATATGGCAGTAAAAATTCGTTTGCGTCTCATGGGTGGCAAAAAAGATTCTTTTTTCCGTATTGTGGTGGCGGATTCCCGTTCTCCGCGTGATGGCCGTTTCATCGAATCAATCGGCTACTATGACCCGACAACCAAACCGGCCACGGTGAAACTCGATGAAGAGAAGGCCTTGGAATGGATTGGTAAAGGTGCTCAGATTACCGATACCGTCAAAACTTTGTTACAAAAAGCAGGTACAATGAAGAAAATTGACGAGCAGAAACAACAAGCCCGGAAGGAGGGCTAAGCGGAGTGAAAGAACTTATTGAACTTTTGGTCCGATCGTTAGTGAAGAACCCGGATCAGATCTGTGTTATCGAAAAAGTCGAAAATGACACCTGGATTTACGAGGTGACGGTTGCACAGGAAGATATGGGTAAAGTCATTGGGAAACAGGGACGCATTGCCAAGGCGATCCGTACGATGGCCAAGGCGGCTGCTACCCGTGAAAACCGTAGAGTTATGGTGGAGATTGTAGGATGAGCGCAATTACATTAAAATGCCCGGTGACCGTGAAGTCCAAGGTTACCGAGATCCTCAAGGAACAGCTGATCGCGGAGATCAAGGAAGCCATGGCCAAAATTGACATGGAGCTTCAACAGATCGAATTTCATGCAAAACGGCTCATGACGGAACAGGTTCGTTCTGACGTACAGGGTCTGACTGCGCTTCGGCAGCAGATTGATGGCGAGAAGCAGAAACGCCTCGAACTCAAAAGCCATATGCAGGAAAAACTGAAAGAAACCAGCCAGCTTGAAATCGGCGCTGAAATTGTTCAGGGCACGATGGAGCAGATGGTTACGGTATCAGAAGGCGATGATCTGCAAAAATTGATGGGTCGTGAGATCTTGCTCGAAGATGGCAAGATTTTGGCCATCCGGGAATGAGATGAGGGCGCAGTGAAAGATAACTTGATCGCTGTTGCCAGGATAACGATACCGCACGGAGTCCGTGGAGAGGTCAAATTGCAGCCGCTCACGGACTTTCCGCGTCGGTTCGAAGAGACGGAATACCTGCTGCTTGCGGATGGTACCCGATTGGTTTTAGAATCGGCCCGCCTGCAAAGGGATACCGTACTGGCGAAATTTCGCGGCATGGATACTCCGGAAGTCTGGCTCCCCTTTCGCCACCAGGAACTATATGTAACGGAAGACGCACTGATGCCGTTGCCGCCGGGGCAATTCTATATTCATCAGCTCATCGGTATCGAAGTTTTCGATGAGCAAGGCGTTGCGCTGGGGATTGTGGACAATGTTCTGCAGACAGGCAGTAATGATGTGTATGTGGTCAAGACACCTTCAAACGAAGAAATTCTATTACCGGCTATCGATACAGTAGTGAAACAAATCGATATGATAGAACGTCGGATGATTGTTACACTGCCGGAGTATTGGTAGCGACAATGCGGTTTGATATTGTATCCTTGTTTCCAGAGATGTTTGAGGGTCCCCTTGGTTGTAGTATCATCGGTCGGGCCCGCAACGCAGGACTGGTCGATATTTCTGTTGTCAATCCGCGTGATTTTGCGACCGACAAGCATCATATCGTAGACGATTATCCTTTCGGCGGCGGCTCCGGCATGGTAATGAAGCCCGAACCGATTTTTTCTTGTGTGGAGAGTCTTTTCCCACAGCCGAACATGGAGGCGTCCAAACCTCATGTTGTGCTAATGAGTCCGGTTGCCCCCCGATTTTGTCAGGCGGATGCGGAACGGCTCAGTCGGTATGAACATCTCATTCTGTTGTGCGGTCATTACGAAGGCATCGACGAGCGCGTGCGCGACCATCTTTGTGATGAGGCTCTTTCGGTGGGGGATTATGTTCTTACCGGCGGTGAGTTGCCTGCCATGATTATTACAGATACAATTGTCCGACTGATCCCTGGTGCTTTGGGGGCTGCCAATGCAGCCGAATTGGATTCCTATTCATCAGGTTTGCTGGAGTACCCTCAATACACGCGACCCAGGCAGTATCGGGAATGGGAAGTTCCTTCCGTTTTATTATCGGGGAACCATGCCGATATTGATAAGTGGCGGCGCCAGGAGTCTTTGCGCCGGACTTGGGAAATCCGGCCTGATTTGTTGGAAAGCTTTTCGCTAACGCCGGCAGACCTGCAATTCCTGGCGGCTTTGAAAAAAGCCGACTCCTTATAGCTGCGTTCCTTGTCATTCCATCAAGTTTATGATACAATTCTCATGTTTATACAGGGTGGTCCTCTGTGCGGTTGCGACCGGCAAGAACATCCGAAGAAGGAGGAGCATTCATGGATATTATCAGAATTCTCGAGCAGGAGCAACTGCGAACTGACATCCCGGCATTTCGGCCTGGAGACACCGTCAGGGTACAGGTAAAGGTTGTGGAAGGAACTCGCGAAAGGTTGCAGGCTTTTGAAGGTCTTGTAATCGGTCGCAGTGGCGGAAGTTCGCGTGAGACCTTCACCGTTCGCCGTATCTCTTACGGCATCGGCGTGGAGCGAACGTTCCCGGTTCATTCTCCGAGAGTGGACAAAATTGAAGTTATTCGTCGCGGTGTAGTCCGCCGGGCGAAACTCTTCTACCTGCGGGATCTCAAAGGTAAAGCAGCCCGGATTAAAGAAAAACGATAGTTTGAAATCACTGAAAAGGGACTGCAAGCAGTCCCTTTTTCTCCTTTTTCGAAACTACCTGAAGTTAGCACTTTATCAGGATTTTGAAATCGTTCAAGAGACGGGGCATAATCCCTAGTCTTTTCTTATCCTATGCTGAGAGGTTGTGTTTGTTTGGCAACGATAAACTGGAATGAGGAAATCAAAGACTGGGTCATTTCCATCCTAATCGCAGTCGCGCTTGCGTTATTTATCCGCTATTTCATTGTGGAGCTTTACCTCGTCGAGGGGCCTTCGATGCGTCCGACGCTTGTGAATAGTGAACGCCTGGTCGTCAATAAATTCATTTACTATTTTAAAACCCCGGAACGGGGGGAAATTCTGGTCTTCCGATATCCGCGCGATCCGAGCCGTGATTTCATCAAGAGGGTCATTGGCGTCGCCGGAGATACGATTGAAGTCAGGCAAGGTCAGGTTTTTCGTAATGGCGAATTATTGGATGAACCCTACATTCTGGAGATGACCCGTGGGAATTTCCCGGCGTCGAAAGTTCCAGCGGGTCATTTGTTCGCTATGGGAGATAACCGAAACAATTCGGAAGACAGCCGCTCCCGTGCGGTCGGCTTCGTACCGGTTAATATGGTTAAGGGCAAAGCTATCTTGGTGTTTTGGCCGCCATCCCAGTTTAAGACGTTGCCGTAGCGTGTTGATATGAGTAAAATGATTCAATGGTATCCTGGCCACATGGCCAAAGCAAAGAGAATTCTTACTGAAGACCTCAAGGTTGTCGACGTTGTGGTCGAAGTGCTGGATGCGAGATTGCCGCGTAGCAGCGCCAACCCGGTGTTGAAAGAACTAATTGGCAGTCGTCCCACTGTTATCGCCCTAAATAAGGCTGATTTGGCTGATCCTGCAGTGACTGAAGCCTGGGTAAAGTATTTTGAATCCTCGGGGCGCCCGGCAGCGTTGCTTAACGCAGTTGATGGCAGAGGTGTTCGGCAGTTGATGCAAAAAGCCAAGCAGGCCGGGGCTCCGGCGCTGGCAAAGCTTACGAAGAAAGGACTTCGGCCGCGTTCGGTCCGGGTCATGATTATCGGGATACCCAATGTGGGAAAATCATCTTTGGTGAACCGCGTAGTTAAAACGGCATCGGCAAGAACCGGCGACAAACCGGGAGTAACCCGTGGCCGCCAGTGGATAAGGGTCGATGGCGATGTTGACCTGTTGGATACTCCCGGCATTTTGTCACCCAGCCTGCCAGACCAGAAGAGCGCTCTTTTGTTGGGGCTTTGCAACGCATTGAAAGACACTATTTATGACACGGGTGAAGCCACATTGGAGTTGATTAATCAACTGTCTGTGAAGTATCCCGGAAAATTTCAAGAACGTTATCTTAAAGGCAAGGACGTTCAGGGGGCTTGCGCCGAGGAATTGCTGGAAGAGGCAGCCAGAACGCAGGGACTGCTCGGGAAAGAAGGCATTCCACAGGTCGACAATATGGCGCGAATGATTCTTTCGGATTTTCGCCAAGGCAGACTGGGGTCGATTTCATTTGAAATACCTGGAGAAAAAGACGAATAGGCAGGCCCTTTCGTTTATTGAAACTGACCTTCAGCCGTGTCACGGCCTTTATAAGTATGAACGTTATTGGGCTTCTCAGGGTTATTCGGCTATCGTAGGAACCGACGAGGCTGGCAGGGGACCCCTGGCAGGACCTGTAGTGGCTGCTGCGGTGGTTTTGCCGCTGGGAGTCGAGTTTCCTTATTTGAATGACTCGAAGCAGGTCTCGCCGCGGCGGCGGGAGCGTCTGTTCGAACAAATACAGGCAAAGGCAGTAGCCTACTCTTGGAGTCGCGTTGAACCGTCAGACATTGATCGAATTAATATCTATCAGGCGGCTCGTGTTGCGATGCTTCAATCTCTGGCGGGTTTGTCTCATCCCTTTGATATGGTGCTTTCCGACGCGATGCCTCTACCGGATTTATCGGTTCCCTGTTTGCCTATCATTCATGGAGATTCGCTAAGTGCCAGCATTGCTGCAGCTTCGATCATCGCTAAGGTTATTCGCGACCGTATTATGCAAGACTTGGACGCTGAATTTCCTCAATATGGATTTGGCAGACACAAAGGGTATGGCACACCTGAACATTTGAAGGCTATTGAAATTTATGGGCCCTGTGCCATCCACCGACAAAGTTTTGCGCCGATCAAATCGTGGAGGACACCGACTGATGAGAATCGATGATTTCACACGAGCTGCAACGATAAATCAGGAAAACAGCGCTCGTACAAACACGCAGTCGAGTTCCGGTGCCACGGCGGATGTTGGTGCAACACTAACTAATGCAGCTTCTGATGCAGACTTTTCGATGCCCGATTTGCTACAGGCTTTTGGTCGTATGGTCTCCCAACGACTAGAATTGATCGATAGCTTACCCCTTAGTGTACAGGATCGATTGAAGGAAACTATGCTTTCCTCAAAAGGCGACGCTGCCGCAGGTCATGCCGAAATCCAGCAAGGATTGTCTGGAATCGTTCGGGAGAACCGCGTTCTATCAGATACGATTCGTCAGGTTGCAACCGAGTTGGCTTATGTTGATCAGATACCGGAGTTTGCTGGATCAAAAGCCTTGCAGACCGCTGTAGATCGAGGATTGATTGCCTTACAGAATATGGGGGCTGCGACAAAAAACATGCCTACTCCAGTTGCTGTTTTGGCGATACTAATGGACAAGGCTCTGCAAACAGGCGATATTGGGACAGCACTTCCTCAATGGGTAAATGCTGTCGGGGGTGTTCTGAATAATGCAGCAAACGATCCCGCGATATCAGCGCAGTTGTCAAAGCTGATCTCTCAGATGGACCCGCAGATAACCCTAACGGCTCAATCAATCGGACAGCCGGAATTGGTCAAGGTGTGGGCTGCTGCGCAGGGCTGGGGAGGATCTGGCGCCGCCGCTGGCGCTTCCCAAACCATAACGTCGGTGCTGCAAGAACTGGCGGCTGATGCGACAGGCGCAGAAAACCAAACGCTTTTGTCTGCAGCATCAAGTGTTTTATCACGAACTGGACGGTTCGAACTGTTATTGTCCAACTTGGCGTCGCGCCCGGAAGCGTTGAGTAAGTTGTTTTCCATGTTGCCGGAGATCGTGGCGGCAACTGAAGGAGCACTGCCTGCTAAATCTGAAGGCAAGGCGTCAGCAGTCGCTTTTGACAAACTGGCCCGATCAGCTCCTCAATGGCTGACGTCAATGGCTGAGCGCGAGCAAAAACCTGAACTGCTTGAGTTTTGGACCGCCGCAAAAGCAGCTGATTTGACGCCGTGGGTGCAACTGGGACAAACGGAACGTCAGCAGTCGGCCGCCACTTTAAAAGAATTGGTATCAACTTTTGAACAACCGGGAATGTTTCGTAATCAGGGAGATGATTCTGCATCCCGCGGTTTGATGCTGCAGGTTGCTTTATATGCACCCGGGCAGGAAAAACCCTATCCAGCTCTAATTCAAATATATGAAGAAAAAAAAGACCGGGGGAGTTCACAACCACCGGAACAGGAAGTATGGGTCAGGGTTTCGTTGGAGACCGATTATATTGGTGTGGTTGATCTAAGCTTTCGGCTTCAGGATAAAAAATATCTTACTATATTCAGCCGGTTTGCTGATGTGGATAGCGCATCGGAATTTCAGTCTTCTATATCTGAAATTCGCGAAGAACTTGCTGCAACACCCTTTGAACTGAAAAACATTTCAGTCACGCAGAGAAGCGCCGTAGGGGGAATGGCCGATGGATAAGGACAAAAATGTTCTTGTCCCGGAGGCGGTGGCTCTTCGTTTCGATAGAGATCGCGAAGATGCGCCGCGAGTGGTGGCAAAGGGCCGAGGTTTTGTTGCACAGCAATTATTGGCAATCGCCAAGCGTAACGCAGTTCCCGTATATCAGAACCAGACAGTTACTCAACTATTGATGGCTGTTGAATTGGATCGGGAAATTCCTCCTGAACTGTATCAAGCTGTCGCCAACGTTCTTGCATTCGTTTATCGCATGGATGGGAGAGCCGCTGACAGAATAGGAAAGAGAAGATGATTTCTATGAACTGTGTAGAAAAAGGCCGTCGCGGGGAGGACCTCGCGGCGGTCTTTTTATTGGATCGGGGATATCAAATTCTTCAAAGAAATTGGCGAATGAAAACAGGTGAAATCGATATCATTGCGCAAAGATCTGGAGAATTGGTTTTCTGTGAAGTGAAGAGTCGAAGTAGTCTCTGCCATGGTTCCGGGGCGGAGGCGGTCAATGTCCCCAAACAGCAGCGGATTATCAGAACGGCATTGCTGTATATGCAATGCTTTCATCTGTCCAACTATCCCTGCCGCTTTGACGTCATTGAAATATTGATGGGTTCGGCGGACCAGCCGTCAATCCACCACATTCCCAATGCATTCGGCAGTTGAGGAGGAAAATGATGTTTGCAAAAACGTTCGGTGCAGGAATTTTTGGATTGAATGGAGTACTTCTAACAATAGAAGTCGATATCTCCAACGGGATTCCAGGCATGGATATTGTGGGATTGCCTGATGCGGCGGTTCGTGAATCCAAAGAACGGGTGAGGGCCGCAATCAAAAATGCCGGTTTTGATTTTCCCTATCGGCGGATCACGGTGAATCTTGCACCAGCTGACTTGAAAAAGGATGGCTCCGGTCTGGATCTGCCGATTGCCTTAGGAATTCTTGCGGCGACTGAGCAATTGGGCGTCTGCAAGTTAGAGACGATTGCTTTTGCAGGAGAATTGTCTTTGGATGCTCAGGTGCGAAGCATTGCAGGGGCTTTGCCCATGGCGATCATGTGCCGCGAGCAGGGTTTGGAAAAGTTTGTCGTTCCTGCTGTTAACGCTGTTGAAGCGAAAGTTGTAACCCAACTTGAGATTCTTGCCGTTGATAGTCTGACGATGGCGGTGGCGATTGTCAGAGGCGAAAGCCAAGGAGTGCCTGATTTTGATAAACAGAAAATATTGACACCAGAGCCATGTTTTATGGATGACTTCAAAGATGTACAGGGGCAGTTCGGTGCAAAAAGGGCGCTTGAAATTGCTGCCGCCGGAGGGCACAATATTCTTATGACCGGTTCGCCTGGCGCAGGTAAAACCATGCTTGCCCGACGCCTTCCCTCGATATTACCGCCGATGACCCTGGATGAGGCGTTGGAGGTCAGTAAAATTTACAGCGTTGCCGGCTTGTTGGGCCCGTCGGGAGGTTTGGCGAAAACCCGACCTTTTCGTTCCCCGCACCACACGGTTTCAGCCGCAGCAATGGCTGGCGGGGGAAGGATTCCGAGGCCCGGCGAAGTAACTCTGGCGCATCATGGAGTGCTCTTCCTGGATGAATTACCGGAATTCCCCAGACAGGTGCTCGAAGTCTTGAGGCAACCCATTGAAGATGGCCAAGTTACAGTGGCTCGCGTTAATTCTTCTTACACATATCCATCGCGGTTTATGCTGATCGCTTCGATGAATCCGTGCCCTTGCGGATTTTTCGGGGACCCGGACCATGGATGCAGCTGTTCCGACCTCCAGATAAAGCGATATATGCAGAGAATTTCTGGGCCTTTGTTGGATCGGATCGATATTCATATTGGTGTGCCGCGGTTAACGTACAATGAAATGGCTTCATTAAAACAAAGCGAAGCGTCGGGTTGTATCGCTGCGCGTGTCAAGAAAGCCCGGCAGCAGCAATACGAACGTCTGAGTGGAACCGGCGCCTTTTGCAATGCTCAGATGAACCACAGGCAACTACGAGAGCTCTGTCATGTTGGAACTGATGCGCAGAGTCTCCTACACGCGGCGTTTGAAAAAATGAAATTAAATGCAAGGTCTTACGACAGAATTGTCAAGGTGGCTCGAACGATTGCCGACCTCGCTGAATCCAACCAAATCCAATCTGATCATATGGGGGAAGCGATCCAGCTACGGGCCGCGACGGCGGAAACCCAAAATGGTAAATTGGTGTAAGTTAATCTATTTGTTGGCAGGATAATTGCCACTTGCTGCGGAATGTAATTCCCATTGGCAGACTGAAGCTGATAAGCGGAGGGGTTTTCATTGAATAACGCACCAAATTTTTACCGAACGGTGATAAACCATCTTAATGAAGGTGTTTACTTTGTTGATGTCAATCGGGTAATCACGTTTTGGAATAGTGGTGCAGAGAACATCACCGGTTATTCGGAGAATGAAGTTCTCCATAAGCCCTGTCATTGGAATCTGTTGATGCATACAGACGCTGAAGGCACGAATTTATGCCAAGGCAAGTGTCCAGTGGCTAAAACTCTGCTGGATGGCGTGATCAGGGAGGAAACTCTTTTTCTCCAACATAAATCAGGATACAGGGTGCCGGTGTTTATCCGGATAATCCCCATGCGCAGTCTATCGAATCAAATTGTTGGTGCTGTAGAGATCTTTTCGGATATGACCCCCAGCAGTGAACATGGGAAAAAAATGAAAGCTTTAGCGACCTTGGCGTATTTTGACCTGGTAACAGGGCTTCCCAATCGTCGTTATATCGAAAGTCGTATTGGCATGGTGCTGGGCGAATATAAAAAAAACCTGTCTCCCTTCGGGCTTCTGCTCATCAACATCGTGGGGTTCAAGACGTTGAACGATCAGTATGGTCCGGAGGTAGGAGATCAGGTTTTGCGGTCTGTAGCCCGAAATATTGCTGCAGGGGCGGGACCCTCAGATATTGTTGGCAGATGGGACGGGACTCGATTTTTGGTGATTAGCCCCAACACCAAAAAAACAATTTTAATTTTGCTGGCAGATAAATTAAGAGCGATTGCAAACCGAGCCGCCAACTCGGCCAGCTCGGATGAGGCCGCCCTCACGGTCAGTGTAGCAGGAGTCATAAACAGGATTGACGATACTGCAGCTTCACTGCATCAACGCCTCGCAACCCAGATTCAAAAAAGCGAAACCTGCGATTGCGCCTTTGTGATGGATGAGGAATAATTTTCATTAGCTTATTCGACCCGCTGCAAGCGGGGATTATCCCGATAATGGCGACCAACCTTGGCGCACGGTTTGTTGTCAACAGTTACGATATCGGCGGTGAAATTGACGTTGTCATTGAAGAGACTGCTGCCGACGGCGTAGACATCTACGGGAACTTTTTCTGATTCAAAAGCCAGAATTTTTTCAGCGGTAAAGCCCCCGGATACCATGATTTTAACGTGACCAAAGCCTTCCTCATTGAGTGCTTTTCTGACATTTCTCACCAGAGGAGCGCAGACTCCGGTTGGCTTAAATGCACCCATCTGCGGCAAGACAGAAACATCGACGAGGGTATCAGCGGTATCCAGCCGAACGCCATACAGCCGGTCGCCGAATTTACGGGCGACTTCCAATGCTGTTCGCACACAGTCGTTGTCAAAATCGACTAATGCCACCCGGTTAATCGTCGGATCAATATGGCGGTCAAAGGCTTCGGTGGCAGCCAATGTATCCCCTTGGTATGCCGCGATCAGTGCATGAGGAATGGTGCCGAGCGCGTCGCCCCCCCAATAGGCGGCATTGGCAGGAGTTGAGACCCCGAACACCCCGCCAATTTTGGCGGCATATCCATCTTCCGCCTGGACCGCATAATGATCAAATCGCGAGGGGAAAAACAATACAGGTTTGCCTGCGGCTGCTCTTACTACCCGGTCCACATTAGTGGCTAGCTTGGTTTGTCGGGAAAGAACGCCAAGGTATACGGTTTCCAAATGAACAAAATCGGCCAGTCGACCTTCGATCGTCATGACCGTTTCCCAGGGTTCCAATCTGTCGCCGTCGAACAACGCTCGTATTTTCAGGTCTTCCGGGCGGATGGCGCAGGTTTTCAGGATTGCGATCGCGTGGTCGATGCCACATAATACGGACTGTTGGCGCTGAAAAATCTGCATAACGACCTGGGGGTTATATTGATCGTTTTCCAGGATGTTCTTCGAACGGACGAAGTAACTGTCGCTATAGAATCCGTTGCGAATTTCATCCACCGGCAGATTGAACCTGGATGCAGGCAGTCGCTGTTGCATAAAGAGGGCCTCCTTGAAGGTGCTTTGTTGTTCTTTGATTGATTGTTCTATGATACAATATCACAAGTCACCCTGCAACAGGAGGCGTAGCATGGTCTACCAGGCAAGAGAAGTTTGTTTTCGCCACGTCAGCGAGGCTGCGGCGTGGATGACCCATATGGGATGTGATTCGGCAGGCATTGCCATTATGGCTCCCAAAGCGATATTTCGCACGGTTTGTGTTGAAAATGTTCCAGCGAAAGCTGCCAATTTATTAAAACAAACTTTTTTGGCGAAGGGAGCAGAAGTTGCCGTCACCCGCGGAACTGCCGATCTCAGCGTCGATTGTACCGATGTGCTGATTTGCGGGACCATGAAACATTATCGACTGGCTTTGGCGCAATTGCATCAACAACCCTGGGGCCTGCCCGGTGTGGCGGCTGCAGTGGAAAAGGCCTTGATGAATACCGGTAAAAATCAGCGGCGCCACTATGATATCAACGGGAGACATTGGCAGATAGAGCCGGGGCGGACTTTAATAATGGGTATTCTGAATTTGACGCCGGACTCCTTCTCTGACGGCGGGAAACATAATGAAACGGATGCAGCGGTAGCCCGAGCGGCGGCATTGGTTGCCGACGGAGCCGACATTTTGGATATTGGCGCGGAGTCTACCCGTCCGTATGGCGCAGTCAGGATTTCCGTTGATGAGGAAATGGATCGGTTGCTCCCTGTACTGGAGAAAATTTTGGCTACGGTGGATGTCCCGGTATCGGTCGATACCTATAAGAGCGAAGTGGCAGACAGGGCTCTGACCATGGGAGCGAACCTTATCAATGACATCTGGGGTCTGCAGCAGGATCCCAACATGGCGAAGGTTGCTGCCGCGCATGGAGTTCCGGTGATATTGATGCATAATCGCTCTTCTGTGGAATCAACGCGTGACATCATGGGTGAATTAGCAGAGTTTTTTGCCCGCAGCGTCGAAATCGGTGTGAATGCCGGAATCGACGAAACGCGGTTCATTCTTGACCCAGGAATCGGTTTTGGGAAAAATTCCGCACAAAATCTGGAAGTGCTTGGGCGCTTGTCCGAGCTGCAATCAATGGGCTATCCGATTCTGGTCGGAACCTCACGAAAACGATTCATTGGTGAAATTTTGGGACTGCCGGTGGAAGAGCGGGATGAAGGGACTGGGGCAAGCATGGTGCACTCCATCCTGAACGGCGCCTCAATCGTCCGTGTCCATGATGTCAAAATGGCGAAGCGGATGGCTGGGATAACTGATGCTTTGCAAGGATGGAGGGCATTCGGCAATGGATAAGGTTACATTATCCAACATGAAATTTTTCGGGTACCATGGGTGTGAAGAGTTCGAAAAACGTAATGGACAGATTTTTGAGGTTGATGCCGATATTGTGGCGGATTTGTCTGCTGCGTGCCGGACGGATAGTCTAAACGATGCGGTGAATTATGTTGATATCTTTGAAAAGATCAAAGATGTCATGGAAAAAGAACGATATGATCTTTTGGAAAGGGTTGCCCAGCGATTGGCAGATCGTGTATTGGAAGACTCTCGAGTGACGGCGGTCGTTTTGCGGATACGCAAGCCTGGAGTTCCTCTGTCGGGAATGCTGGACGGGGTTCAAATCGAGATTCAGCGGGAACGAAATCCATGATTCTTCTTGGTCTGGGAAGCAATATAGGAGACCGGGAACAAAAATTACAGCAAGCACTCCAGTTGCTTGAAGCGGATGGGAAGGTAAAGATCGAGAAGTTATCTTCTATCTATGAAACCGTGCCGTTTGGAGTGAGGGATCAGGCGGACTTTTTAAATATGGTTATAAGGGTTAAAACCTGCCTTGCGCCGACAGAGCTACTTGCTAAATGCCTGGAGGTTGAGCAAGTAATGGGGCGTATTCGTACCAGGCATTGGGGTCCCAGAGTTATCGATATTGATTTGCTGATTTTTGATGACGTTCAAATTGAGAGTGAAACGTTGACGCTGCCGCATCCCGGAATCTTACACCGAGCCTTTGTACTGATCCCCTTGCGGGACGTTGCGCCGTCGCTTCCATTGAAAGATGGCCGGCTCGTTGAAGCGTTGGTGTCAGGATTATCTGCAAATAGTGTGCGGGAAGTCCGACATTGGAAAAATGTAAATTGGGACTCTTCAAGGAAATGTTTTGTGTAACGCCAGGCGGACAGGCTCAGCTTGTCCGCTTTCTGTTTTTTTGACTTGACCCGGCTTTCAATGCGGGACTATAATAAGGACCATATTGTCGGTCCTTAATTTGGAGATGATGGGAATGGAACGCATCCATAGGGCGATGCTCCTTACTGTACCGGGAATTGGCAGTGTGAAGTTACGGCAAATGGTTGACTATTTTGGTGATGCCCAAACAGCTTGGACATCGAAGCATCAAGAGTTGACTGAGTCCAGAATTTTAAATTCAAAAGAACTCGCAGGTCTTATGTCACTGCGCGAACGAACTGATGCGGCTGAAATATCAAAAAAGTGGACACTTGCAGGGATTCGTTGCTGCAGTATGGAAGATCCCGAATATCCACCGCTGTTGCGACAAATTTTTGACCCACCCCCCTTGCTTTTCTTTCGCGGCCAGGTTCAACCCGGAGCGCTTTGTTTAGCAGTTGTTGGATCAAGGCGATCCACACCCTATGGACGTAACGTAGCCCACTCCTTCAGTGAGAAGCTGTCCCGATGCGGGGTTACGATCGTTAGTGGAGCCGCTACGGGAATTGATACGTCAGCCCATGAAGGGGCCTTGGCTGCAGGCGTCGCTACTGTTGCCGTTTTGGGCTGCGGAGTGGATATTGCATATCCCAGAACGAATGCACAGTTGCTTGCGCATATAGCGGCAAACGGGTGCGTTATCTCCGAGTATCCGCCTGGAACCCCACCTATGCCCGGACAATTTCCTGCTCGCAATCGGATTGTGGCAGGTATGTCAGTCGGCGTCTTGGTAGTGGAAGCTGCTGAAAAGAGTGGTGCGTTGATAACAGCAGACCTTGCCCTGGCTGAAAATCGGGATGTTTACGCCGTGCCAGGCAGCGTTTTTTCTGAACTCAGTAGGGGAACACATCGCTTGATTCAACAAGGCGCCCGACTGGTCGGCAGCGCCGAGGAATTGCTTGAGGCGCTGGGATTTGCAGTTTCAGAATCAAGGCTGAGTACAGATGATTTGACACCGAAAGAAAAACGCGTGCTGCAGGAGTTGTCCTATGCAGAACCGACTGCAGTAGATACACTGGTGGCGAAGCTTTCAATGGAAGCGTCAGAAATCACTGTTATCTTGTTGCGGTTGGAAATGGCAGGCCATGTTTGGAAAAACTCCTGTGTGGGTTATAGTAGAGTTGCCAAGGAGAGTGTGTAAATGGCTAAAAACCTTGTTATCGTTGAGTCGCCAGCCAAGGCGAGTACGATTGAAAAGTATCTGGGAAAATCAGAATATACGGTGAAGGCGACGATGGGACATCTGAGAGATTTGCCTAAAAGTCAGTTAGGCATTGACGTTGAAGATGGTTTTGAACCCAAATACATTATTGTCCGTGGCAAAACGGCATTGGTGAAGGAACTCAATAAACTGGCCGCTCAGTCAAAAAAAGTATATCTCGCAACTGACCCTGACCGCGAAGGGGAGGCGATCGCCTGGCATCTGGCGACGCTCTTGAAAATTGCACCCAAAGACGCATGCAGGATTGAGTTTAATGAAATTACTAAAACTGCTGTAGGAGAAGCGATAAAGCACGCACGCGTGATTGATGAACATATGGTCAATGCTCAACAGGCCCGTCGAGTTCTCGACCGTCTCGTGGGCTACAAGTTAAGTCCCCTGCTTTGGAAGAAAGTGCGTCGGGGATTGAGCGCCGGCCGTGTTCAATCGGTTTGCGTTCGTCTGATCTGTGATCGCGAGCGTGAGATTGAGGCGTTCCAAGTAACCGAATATTGGTCGATTCATGCGATGTTGCAGAAGACTAACTCCCCGGTTGCATTTGAAGCCGAACTGCTTACCGTTGATGGGCAGAAGATCGAAATACCAAATAGCGACGCAGCTGCAAGTATCGAGAGGGAGCTTGGCGCGGCAGTCTTTATGGTGGATGCAATCAAGAGACGCGATCGTCAACGAAAACCTTATCCGCCTTTTATTACCAGTACCCTGCAACAGGATGCTTCTCACAAATTGGGTTACAGCGCAAAAAAAACCATGGTTCTGGCGCAACAGTTGTATGAAGCCGGACATATTACTTATATGAGAACTGATTCCACCCGCGTATCGACGGTTGCTCAGACGGAGGCCCGAGAATGGGTGACGGAAAAACTCGGTCATGAGTATTTGCCGCCAACACCGCCGCAATATTCCAAGAAAAGCGCCCAAGATGCTCACGAAGCGATTCGTCCTTCTGAGATCAGTGTGTCCGCCGATCTGTTGCCGAACTCCATTAGCCATGACCAAAAACGGGTGTATGAACTGATCTGGAAGCGCTTTATCTCCAGTCAGATGAAACCGGCCATCTTCGATACCGTATCGGCAGAAATTAAAGCCGGACGCTATGGGCTGCGTGCGTCAGGCTCAGTTCTGAAATTTTCCGGGTTCATGGCTGTTTATTCAGAAGCAGTGGATAACGGCGCAAAACAGGACACGGATAAATCCCTGCCGCCGTTGGAACAAGGGGATATTTTGGCAACGCAGGAAATCAAACCGGTGCAGCATTTTACCGAGCCGCCGCCGCGTTTTACGGAAGCGGCATTGATCAAACTGCTCGAAGAAAAAGGTATTGGCAGGCCTAGTACTTATGCGCCCACGATTGAGCTAATTCAGCTACGCAACTATGTAATTAAAACCGAGAAGAAATTTCAACCGACCCCGTTAGGTTTTATTGTGACAGATTTGTTGAAAGAACATTTCCCTGAAATTGTTGATACCAGCTTTACTGCCAGCATGGAGAACGATTTGGATGAAATTGCCCAGGGAGATGTGGATTGGCGGAAGCTTTTACAAGATTTCTATGGCCCGTTTATCGAGACTTTGGGCCGGGTGGAAAAAGAAGCGGCACGGGTAACTGTACCGGAAGAACTTACCGATATTGCCTGTGAGAACTGCGGGGCCCCGATGGCGGTGAAACACGGCCGATTCGGTGCGTTTCTTGGTTGCTCGAAGTTCCCTGAATGCAAGACGACTCGGCCCATTGTCAAAGATATCGGTGTTGCCTGTCCATTATGTGAAAAACCGATCGTTGAGAGAAAAACGAAGACTGGCCGATTTTTTTATGGTTGCAGCGACTATCCAACATGCACCTTCGTATCCTGGAATAAGCCGACAGGTGAGCTTTGCGCTGTATGTGGGGCTTTCATGGTGGAAAAGAAGAACAAAACCCAACCGGCGGTTGTCTTTTGCAGCAATACTGAATGTTCCACTAGGATCGATGAGAAAAAAGCGTCTAGTGATGCAGAGGAGATACCGGAACAACTCATAAAATCAGTATCCAAAGCTAGTACGCGGATTCCTGGAACAGCAGAAAACGCCGTTACAAAAAAAGCTACAGGCAAAAAAGTTACAGTCAAAAAACCAGCTGCGAAAAAGACCACGACCAAGAGCACTAAAAACATCATTGCCGCGAAAGGATCCGAGGAAAAACAAGAATCGCAGAAGAAAGCTGTTGCTCCGAAGGTGAAAGATTCAAAGGCCGTCGCCAAATCAAAAATAAATAAAACGACTACAAAAAAGGCGGTCACCACGAAAAGAAAAAGTGAAGCAACTACGGCCAAACCCGCACCAACGGCCGCAGTGGAGGCCAAGACCAAGCCTGTGACGGGGAAGCGTAAGTCGTAGGGGAAATGAAGGTTTTTGAAAACAATTATGAAAAGTGTGACAACGCAGTTGCCACACTTTTTTACTTATGCTACAATTGATTCCAAACATAACATATTGGGGCAATTGGTATGATCAACGTCTGGACGGAGCAGTTGACGAACTTTATTGAATTTATTCAGGGAGCAAAGAATGTTTCCCCGCATACTGTTCACAATTATCGCCGGGATATCGAACAGTTTATTGAGTTTTTACGCCGGTTAAAACCCGGCGATTTTACGTTATCCGACGTTGATACCTATATGGCGCGGCGTTATTTAGCTTCGTTGATTTCCAGCGAGTATTCTCGCAAAACCTTAGCCCGCCACATTGCTTCGTTGCGATCATTCTGCCGTTACCTTTGCCGGGAGCAATTGATCGAGACCAATCCTTTTGTTGGAATTCGCACACCGAAACTGGAACGGCGATTGCCTCAATTTCTGGATGTGCCTGAAATTGAGGCCTTGCTGCAACTTCCACCGAATACCCTGCTTGGAAGGCGTGACCGGGCAATAATGGAATTGCTGTATGGGGCAGGAGTTCGTGTCTCGGAACTTACTGGGCTCTCAATGCAGAATTTGGATATGGAAGAACAATATATTCTCGTTTTTGGGAAAGGCGCTAAGGAACGCATTATTCCCATCGGTAAAATGGCGATCAAAGCGCTGTCGTTCTATTTGCGGGAAAGTCGGCCGTTGCTGGGCAAAAAAAATGCCGAGGTGACGGATGCGCTATTCCTTAATCATAGCGGAACCCCTTTGAGTGATCGAAGTGTCCGCAGGGTACTGGAGAAATATGTTGATATGCTGGCCGTGCATAAACGGGTAACGCCTCACACATTGCGACATAGTTTTGCTACCCATCTGTTGGACAATGGCGCAGATTTGCGTTCTGTTCAAGATTTGCTTGGCCATGTCAGCCTCAAAACAACCCAGATTTATACGCATGTGTCCAGCGAACGACTTTTGTCAGTATACCGCAACGCACACCCGCGGGCATAAACCCTTAATGTTTTTGTGAATATGATCGAAAAATATAGGAGAGGTGGAATTTATAGTGGCAAGTGTATTATTAGAAAAGACTCGAAAGATCAGTCGACTGCTCGAAAAGGTTGAAAAAATTTCATATGCTGATTTATCCAATACCTTGAGCGAAGTGATGCGGGCCAATGTTTACCTGGTCAACCGCGAAGGAATTATTTTAGGGTACAGTATCGTAGGTGACTTCGAGTGCCAACTGATGTTGGAAAAAGTGCTGAAAGTAGGAAGGTTCCCTGACCGTTATGTAGCTTGGTTATCCAAGGTTCTGGAAACTTCCGAAAACTTGACGCTTAATAATGGGATGTGCGCTTTTAGCACTGATACAGCTTGTATCGCCAACGAAAAATTTACGACCGTCGTACCTATTTATGGGGCGGGCGAACGACTGGGGACTTTGATTGCAGCCACGTTCAACGAGCCGTTTGTGGATGATGATTTGATTTTAGCTGAATATGCCGCTACGGTTGTCGGAATTGAATTTCTCCGCGACCGGACGGAACGGATTGAAGACGACGCGCGTAAAATGGCTACGATTCAAGTGGCGCTTGGCACGTTATCTTATTCTGAGATGGAAGCCGTGATGCATATTCTTGGCGAGCTTGATGGGAACGAAGGATTGCTGGTGGCGAGTAAGATTGCGGACAGGGTTGGAATCACGCGATCGGTTATCGTCAATGCTCTGCGTAAGTTCGAAAGCGCCGGAGTTATTGAATCCAAATCGTTGGGTATGAAGGGTACCTATATTAAAGTTTTGAATGAAAAACTGATTGATGAACTAAAAAAACTTAAAAAATAGCATGGGGCAAAATGCCCCATTATAGCTTGGTTTTCTGCAGTTACCTTTTGTTACCTGTTGAATCGAGACACCATGTGATATAATTCTCCGTATGATGGATTTGTGAGGAGGGATGATTACGTTTAGTCGCATTTTCGATTCAGCGCCAATAAATCTGTTGGAAAAGGCGTTAGCGGGATCATCGCTTCGCCACAAGGTAATTACGAACAATATTGCCAACATCAACACGCCGGGATATAAAAAAATGGATGTTTCATTCGAGGAAGAACTGGCCGCTGCAGCCGACGCCAGTGAAGGACGTCAGACGATGGCGCGTACCCATCCGAATCACTTGTTGCCTGGATCTGCCAATTCGCAGCCAAATCGTATACGTACTGTCGATAATACCTCTTTGCGGACAGATGGAAATAATGTGGATATCGATGCAGAGATGGCGGCGATGACCAAGAACAACATTTTTTACAATACGGTTGCGCAACGCATCGGCGGTTACTACACCAATATTAAATTGGCAATCAAGGGAGGCTGAGGGTTATGAGCTTTTTCGGCGCCATTGATGCTGCGGCATCGGGAATGACTGCAGAAAGAATGCGACTTGACGTTATTTCCAATAATATCGCCAATGTCAATACGACCCGTACTGCGGATGGCGGTCCCTACAAGCGTCAGTTTGTAGTTTTCGAACCGCGACCGGGCGACGGTTCGTTTGCACTAGCTATGAATAGGCAAGTGCAGTTGAATGGAGTCAAAGTCACTGGCATCAAAAAGGACGATTCTCCCCCCCGTATGCTTTATGAACCGGGTCATCCGGATGCGGACGCAGATGGGTATGTAAAAATGCCCAATATTAATATAATCACGGAAATGGTTGATATGATGACGGCTTCCCGGGCTTATGAAGCCAATGTAACTTCAGTGAACGTAGCCAAGAGCATGATGTTGAAAGCGTTGGAGATTGGCAAATGAGCATTCGTCAGGGTCCAAAGTGTTTTGGGAGGGTGGAGAAAAATGCCGATTCAGGCAATTAACGCGTCGAAATTGGCCATGACGCCCAGCAGTGGGCTAAATCCAGCCAAAAGTGCTTCGGAACAATCGTTCGGTCAGCTACTATCGGACGCACTGGAAAATGTGAATGATTTGCAGAAAAAAGCGGATCAGGCGTCAACCGATCTGGCAACCGGGCGTATTGAAGATATCTCACAGGTGGTTATTGCTGCAGAGAAAGCCGCAGTTGCGCTCCAGCTGACAGTTCAAGTACGAAACAAAATGCTGGAATCGTACCAGGAAATGATGCGGATGCAAGTTTGAGGGCTGTGAGGTAACGGAGTATGGCCGAAATGCGGGATCAGCTGCAAAAATTATGGGATCGTTTTACACCGAGACAACGCTGGATCATATTGGGTTCCGCGTTGCTTCTCTTTATAACAGTGCTTGGCTCCAGTTATTGGTATGGCAGCAAGCCCAAATATGTTCCTTTGTTTACTGATATGGAAACAAAGGATGCCGGAGATGTGGCCGCGCGCCTTCAGGAATTGAAGATTCCTTATGAAATCATGGGGAATGGCACTTCGATCGGGGTGGCGGAAAAAGATGTCTACAAAACACGGCTGGAGTTAGCGCGTCAAGGGTTGCCACGGGGCAGCAAGGGTTTCGAAATATTTGATGAAAGCAAGTTTGGAACGACTGAATTCCAAAATAAAGTAAAATATCTTCAGGCGTTGCAAGGGGAACTGACCCGGACCATTGAGGGAATGGCCGAAGTAGATAAAGCTCGGGTTCATATTGTGCTTCCCGAAGACAGTTTATACAAAAAAAATGAAAAACCCGCCACGGCTTCCATTATGTTGAAATTCAAGGCCGGCGCCAAGTTGTCACCGGAACAGGTCAAAGGAATTGTCAATTTGGCGGCTCACAGCATTCGCGGACTGAAAGCCGAAAACATAACTGTTGTGGATAATTTCGCCCGTGTTTTGAATGAAAGTATGGATCCTTCCGGGCCTGATTCTGTTTTTAGCGTTAAACAGGTCGAACTTACCCGCAAGAAACAGGACGAGATGCAAAAAGCTCTTGAATCTTTGCTCGAACAGGTCCTCGGACCGAATAAGGCGGCGGTCCGGGTCAGTCTGGAATTGAGCTTTGACCAAAAAACCGTTGATAAACAGACGTTCGAGCCGATTGTTGATGACAAGGGGATTTTGCGCAGTTCGCAAGAAAGCACAGAAAATTTTAAAGGCACTAATCCTCAGCCTGGCGGACCGGCGGGAACCACTTCCAACATTCCCGGCTATGTGACGGGAAGTGCGAACTCGCAGTCGAATTTTGAGAAGAAAGACGCCACCCGCAACTACGAAATCAATGAGACGAAAGAGAAAACGATTGTTGCGCCAGGCGGGATCAAGAGAATTTCGGTTGGCGTTCTGGTGGATGCCGGAATGAGCAAAGCGCAGCAAGACAGCGTTACAAAAACGATCATGTCGGCTGCTGGAATCAATCCTGCCCGCGGTGATGTTGTTACTGTGGAGGCCGTACCCTTTAGCACTGAAGTTGCTGACAAAATTAAAAAAGAAGAGCAGGACTTCGCGCAGGAGCAGCAAAAAAACCAGTGGACCAAGGTCGGTACCGGGGTTGGCGTGGTGCTGCTAATTGCAGGGATTGGTATGTGGATTTTGAAACGCCGACGGGAAGAAGAGATCGAAGTGTTGAATATGGAAGCGGATACCTCCGCGCCCGCTTCTACAGCTGAAGCAGGGCTAGACAAAGCCAGCGCGGCCGCCCTCGCTTCGATAAGGAAAATGTCTCCTGAAGAAGAAGTGCGAAATGCAGAGCAGGACGCAATCGAAACTTTGTCCAAGGCCAAGCCCGAAGAGGTGGCCATGCTGTTGAAGACATGGCTTGCAGAAGACTGATGATCAAGGGGTGTATGGATGGCACATGCAATAGAAATGACTGCAAAACAGAAAGCCGCCGTGTTGCTCATCACCTTGGGCCCGAATGTTTCCGCCCAGATATTGAAGCATCTTGGTGAAGAAGAGATTGAAAAACTCACGCTCGAAATTGCTAACCAACGTAAACTAACTCAAGAACAAAAAGATAAAGTGATTCATGAATTTCATGAAATGTGTCTCGCCAAAGAATACCTTTCTTCCGGCGGGCTTGATTATGCAAGGGATATTCTGGAAAAAGCCCTTGGTATCGAAAAGGCTGGTGCTATTATCACCCGCCTTACCTCCAGTTTGCAAATTCGACCCTTTGATTTTGCCCGCAAGACAGATCCTTCGCAACTCCTCAACTTCATTCAAAATGAGCATCCGCAGACGATTGCCCTCATTATGGCATATTTGCAACCGGATCAGGCGGGGGCAATCCTTTCAGGACTTCCGCCGGACCGCCAGATTGACGTTGCACGACGCATGGCGACGATGGACCGCACTTCACCGGAAGTAATCCGGGATGTCGAGAAAATACTGGAAAGAAAGCTTTCATCACTGGTAACTGAAGACTTTACCTCAGCCGGCGGCGTCGATTCAGTTGTGGAAATTTTGAACCGCGTGGATCGGACGACGGAACGGACAATCGTAGAAAGTCTGGAAGTTCAGGATCCGGAGCTGGCCGAAGATATCAAGAAACGCATGTTCGTGTTCGAAAACATTGTCATGCTTGACGACCGATCGCTGCAAATGGTGCTGCGTGAAGTTGACAGCAAGGAATTGGGTCTGGCTCTGAAAGCTGCTTCTTCCGAAGTGGGGAACAAGATCTTTAAGAACATGTCCAAACGGGCAGCTGAGATGCTGCGCGAAGAAATTGACTTTATGGGGCCTGTTAGGATAAGGGACGTCGAAGAAGCACAACAGAAGATTGTGGCCGTCATCAGGCGGCTGGAGGAATCTGGTGAGATTGTGATTTCCAGAGGAAGGGGCGAAGATGTCCTCGTCTGATGTGCGCATTATTAAAGATGCTAAAATTTCGCGCGACCCTGTGGTTATCGCCATGCATAAATTCTCGGAACTGAATGCGACAGAGCTGCTCACAGACGATATTGCGGATGAAGTCGAGGATCAATCCAAGGGAGCCGTTGTCACGCCAGTAATCAATAATAAGGCGGAGCAGTTGATCCAGGAGGCCAAGATTGAGTCGGAAAATCTGCTGACAGCAGCAGAAAAGGAAATCGCGCGCATGAAAGCGCAAGCCTTGGAAGAAGCGACAGAACTCAAATTGCAGGCAATTGAAGAGGGTAAAAATCAAGGCTTGGAAGAGGCTCGGCGACAAATAGAGGAAAAACTAAAACAGACGACTGAGGGTTGTAACTCCATGATGTCTGCCGCCTTGCAGGAAGCCCGGCAAGTTGTCTTGGAGGCGGACCGTCAAATCATCGAACTGGTGTTGGTGATTTCACGAAAAATCATATCTGATGCGATGGAAGATCGACCGGAACTCATTGTGGGGATCGTTAAGAGTGCGCTGGGACGTGTCCGTGACCAGAGCCAAATCAACATTCATGTCAATCTGGATGATTACGAGCGAATTCTGCAATCGCGACGTGAATTGCAAGTGATTGTTGGCGCAGAGCGGGCCCTTGCAATTACGGCTGATTCCATGTTGGGACAGGGTGGCTGTTTGATAGAAACCTCTTTTGGCACAGTAGAAGCGGGTATAGATACCCAGTTTGAATCGATTCGTAAGGCATTGCAGGAAATGCTTCCATGAGGTCATTTAATGCCACGCAATATCTTAATGCGGTGAATTCGACTGAAGCAGTCCTCATGAAGGGGAAAATAACCAAGATTATCGGCCTGGTGATTGAGTCAGATGGACCGAGTATCAATCTGGGTGAGCTTTGTTATATCTATCCGCGTACCGATGCACCGCCGTTGCCGGCAGAAGTCGTGGGATTCCGTGAAAATCGGGTCTTGCTCATGCCACTCGGTGAAATGCAGGGTATCGGTCCTGGCAGTGAAGTGGTTTCCTCGCGGAACCTGTTGCGGGTTAAAGTTGGGGAAGCATTGCTGGGAAGGGTACTCGATGGACTGGGACATCCGATCGATGGGAAAGGACCCCTAATTTGCGACAGCGAATATCCCATCCAGAATGCTCCTCCGGCAGCGCTTTCCCGGCGTAGGATCTGTGATCCGGTTTCGGTCGGTATTCGTGCGGTCGATGGGTTGATGACTCTGGGAAAAGGGCAACGCATGGCCATTCTGGCTGGCAGTGGAGTTGGCAAGAGTACGATGATGGGGATGATTGCCCGAAACACCAGCGCCGATATTAACGTTATAGCACTCATTGGCGAACGCGGCCGTGAAGTGCTGGATTTCATCGAGCGCGATCTGGGTACGGAAGGACTGGCCAAATCGGTGGTTGTTGTTTCAACCTCGGATCAACCTGCTTTGCTACGGATCAAGGGCGCGAATACGGCGACTGCTGTGGCGGAATATTTCCGGGATCTAGGGCTTGATGTAATGTTAATGATGGATTCTCTGACGCGGGTTGCCATGGCTCAACGGGAAGTCGGCCTGACAATTGGTGAACCTCCGGCCACTCGAGGGTATCCTCCGTCTGTATTTGCCATGATGCCCAAACTTTTGGAACGTTCCGGCACCGGCGAAAAGGGATCAATAACCGGCTTATACGCAGTTCTTGTTGATGGTGATGATATGAACGAACCCATTGCAGACAATGTCCGCAGCATCGTAGACGGACATGTGGTCTTGTCTCGGCGGTTGGCAACTCAGAACCATTATCCTCCGATTGATATTTTGGCAAGTCTGAGTCGGGTGATGAATGAAGTGGTCGATCCAGACCATTTAAAAGCGGCCCAACAGATCAGAAGTCTGCAGGCAACTTATCAGGAGTCAGAGGACTTGATCAATATTGGTGCTTATGCGAGCGGTAGTAATCCAGAGATCGATCGTGCAATCGAACGGAACCCGTCAATCCGTAATTTTTTGCGGCAAGGCGTCATGGAAAAAGTCAGTTTCGCGGATACCATAGCCCAAATGAAAAATATCGTGGGATAAATCCACAAAGGATAACATCCAATGCAAAAATTCCAGTTCAAACTGCAACGTTTATTGGATTTTCGAAAGATACGCGAGGAACAGGCGCAAGCAGAATTTGCCAAAGCCGCTCGCGCTTTTTTGCATGAAAAGGCTTTGCTCCGGCAACTAGAGTCTACGCTGACGCAAACGCTAGACGGAATGAAGGATGAACAGGCTAAGCCCAATTCACTCTTGATGCTTAAGATGTTTCAGGATTATATCGATAGAACTAGAGAAGGAATAAAGCTTCAGGCGGCCCAAGTTGCCGCAGCGGCTGAACGGCGTCAAAGATGCCTCCGCATTTTTGAAGAAGCCTCCCGACGACGAAAAGCAGTAGATAATCTGCGTGAAAAGAAACTGCAGCAATTCCAGGACGAAGTGTTGCATGAAGAACAGGCATTTTTGGATGAGTTGTCCGGGCAGCGTTATATTAGGGATTCCTAAAGCAGATATCCACATCCTATTGATAGAAAGGCAGTTTTCATAAAATGGAAAAGAAAAATCCGAAAACCGGCCAAGCGGCTGTGCAAGGTAGGCCATCGAAACCAGCGAAAAAAAAGCGCCGGATTCTTCTTTGGCTTTTTTTAACGGTATTTTTAGTAGGGGCGGCTACTCTTGCCAGTTTTTATTTTCGGTTGATTCCGTTAGAACCGGAAATGGCGGATAAGATAGAACCTTATATCGTGAAAATGGAATCGTATGTCGATAAAATTCATGGCGATAACAAAGTTGCCGAAGAGGTCGCCGGTAAGAACCCCCAAACAAACTTTCCGTTGGTTGAACTGGAGGAAAACAAAAAAGCTGCTGCGCCTCAGGCAGCAGCCGCTCCTGCCGGATTACTGGGAGCTCCCGCTATCGCCTCTGCTTCTCCCGCGCAAGCGGCTGCCGGAGGAGCGCCCAAACCAGCCGTTGCAATCAAAGAGAGCGCCGATACGGTAAAGGTCTACGGGAAACTCGCCAAATTGTACAGTGCAATGAAACCGGAAGAAGCCGTCGCTGTGTTTAATAATCTGGAAGATGAACAGGTCATATCGATTCTGGCACGTATGGATGATGAAGCAGCAGGCAAAATCCTTGCTGTCATCGAAGCAAGAAAGGCGGCACGCCTGACACAGGCTATGATAAAGCGTAAATGACGCAATGGACCGCACTGAAGGGAGGTGAATGAATGGAAATGATCATGACCAAAGAATTACCAGCCAGTTTGCCGATTGGCACTGTAATGACTCAGAATGCCGCGAATTCCGGAATATCTGGAACTACAGCCAAAAAATCCGAACAACGCTCCGATAGCTTTTCGAAAAAGCTTTCGTCGGCCTTGGACAAGACGGCCTCAACTGAAGCCAATGAGTCAAAATCAGCTGCGAAAACAAAAGCAGCAGAAAAATCGGACGAGAAAGACGAACCAACTGCTACGGGATTACCAGTGGGCTTGGTTTGGAATCTCAATAGTAATAATATGATTCCTGTTCCACCAGACAACGCTGCTGTGCAGGGCGCTGTTACCGGAATTGTCGCCCAGGGTTCGGTCCCATCGGAAGTGACAGAAATGCTGGAAACCAATGGGCAACAAATTCTTCCACTGTCCGTAATGCAGGGACAAGTCGCGAAACCTTCACTGCAAACACCAACAATGCCTATCGGTTTTTCTGCATCGGTAGAAGTTGCAAAGGCGACTCCTGTAACGGCAACGGTTGAAGCGTCCACCAAACCGTTGGTTACGGACGCAATCACAGATACGTCGCTACCTGAGCCTGCGCCCACAGACCAAGCGGCACAGGTTATGTCAGAACCGACCATGAAAACAGAGCAATCGGTGGTTAGTACTCTTCCAGATGTTCCTGTTCAAGACGTTTTACCAACGTCGGTGAACTCGGAGCCAAATACTCTCGATCCCAAACTTCAACAGTCTGTTTTATCGATACAGTCAGTGCTTACTGGACCGACCACGAAAACTCCGGAAATATCGGCAGCAGATCCTGAAGCCGAAGCTGTACCATCGGAGATTGAGCCAGAGCCCGTTTTCGGATTGGGGGCTAAGGCAGAGGAAAAAATTGCAGCCCCGACCGCTGAAGGACAATTGCCGAAAAAGGCGCTGGGTGAAACAGAAACCGATCCGTTTATGCCCACTGTCAACAAGGCCGATTCCACTGGAATGGCTCCATTGACCTTTGACAATCTTCTCAAGTCCGTTGATCAGGTTCAAAATCCGGCCTCCTTGGCCCAACCCCTTCGCCAGGAACTTCATGAAGTAACGCGTCAGGTCCTGGATGGCATGTCGACATCCGCTGATCGTCTGAAAAGCTCACAGGTGATCATTACGCTGAAACCTGAGCATCTAGGAGAAGTAACCGTCAAGATCAATGTTGACGGAGACAAAGTGACTGCCGCTTTCCATGCTGCCAGTTCCGAAGTTCGGGCAATTTTGGAAAGTTCGCTGCCTCAGTTACGTCAGGAAATGTCCCAGCAGGGATGGAAATTCGATTCCGACGGCGTTTTTGGCGGGATGAAGGACTTCCTGGCTAATCAACAGCAACAACAGCAGTCTCAGGCTCAGGAGCAGCAACTGCGTCAGTTTTCTCACCGCACACAACGTGATATGTACGAGGACTCTACAGGATTTACGAATACCGGCCGACTGCAAGTGATGACTGCAGCAGCGGTTGATTACAGAATTTAAAGGAAAAAGGAGGTGCGATCATGAGTGTTTCACCCATAACAGGAACGACAGGAACGACCACCACGTCGACAACTTCCACCAACAGCAATTCGGTGCTGGGAAAAGATGATTTTCTGAAACTGCTGGTTACACAGCTGCAATCCCAGGATCCTATGAATCCGATGGATGACAAAGAATTCATCTCACAAATGGCCCAGTTTACCAGTCTGGAACAGATGAAAAACATGAATACGTCCATCCAGATGACACAGGCTACCGCCTATATTGGCAAACAAGTGACCTGGGACAACGAACAGGGTGTGGAGCAGACGGGTATCGTCAAATCAGTGCGCATGGTAAATAGCGAACCCAAGATCATTGTCGGGGATCAGTCCTTGGTCCTGACCAAAATCACTTCTGTCGCTGAACCCTCTACGACTAGTGCAACCTAAGTCCACGGAGGCGATAGAATATGGCTGACAGTAGATTTTATCTAGCAAATCAACCGATCCAACCGATACAAACGTCGACAACAGTCAATAAAACTCGTTCAGTAGGAACGCAAACCACGGGCGGCGGATTCGAACAGGTACTTAACCAGGCCATCAGCGGAGTGAAGTTTTCCCAGCATGCTACACAACGGCTCCAGACCCGTAACATCAACCTGACGCCGACGCAGATAAGCCAACTGAATAACGCAGTGGACAAGGCGGCGCAAAAGGGCGCGCGGGAATCTCTGATTCTGATGGACAAGGATTTGGCGTTAGTTGTAAGTGTGACCAATCGAACTGTGATCACTGCGATGGATGGAGCCAGTATCAAAGATAATGTTTTTACTAACATTGACAGCGCCGTGATCGTATAGGACTGGACCTCTCGGGGGAGTCCCCGGCTGCCGAAGGATTGAAGCAGCCGCACGACGCAATCTTCAGGGATATCGAAAATATTAGGGAGGTCAATTTATTATGATGCGTTCATTATTCTCGGGCGTGGCAGGTCTGCGTAACCACCAGACTTCCATGGACGTGATAGGGGCAAATATTTCCAACGTCAACACCGTTGGTTACAAAGGGTCATCCGCCACTTTTTCCGATGTCATCAGTCAGACGCTGCAGGGCGCTGCTGCTGCATCCGGGAACCGCGGCGGGACCAATCCGATCCAAGTAGGACTTGGCATGGGACTGGCAGCGATATCCACGAACTTTACCAATGGCAGTTATCAATCGACCGGCAAGCAAACTGATCTGGCGATTCAGAATGATGGTTTTTTCATTCTCTCTGACGGCGCGAACCAATATTATAGCCGCGCCGGTAATTTTGACTTCGATAGTGCCGGCAACTACCTCGTGCCAGGAACTGGCATGAAAGTGATGGGGTGGCAGGCGGACGCTAACGGGGCTATTAATACGACAGGCGCAGTAACCTCGATTCAAGTACCCAAAGGGACGATGATGCCGGCACTAGCGTCAACTGAACTGAAGTTCGCCAACAACCTTTCCGGCGATGCACTGCCCGGAGCTAGCGCGGTTTCGTCGTTGACGGTATATGATTCTCTGGGAAACCCGCAGGATCTTGGACAGACATTTACGAAAGTTGGCAACAATACCTGGATCGCCAAGGCGAGTTTGGCAGATAGCAGCCTCGCGCTTGGCGGAAGCACAATGACACAAATAGTTTTCGATACTACAGGGAAGAACCCGACCGTGTCATCGGTGAATGCATCAACTACGACGGCAATAACGATTCCAAACTTGCAATTGGATAATGCGAGCGGATCGGTTAGAACCCAGTATTACACTGCATTTGATGCAAAAAACAATCCTCATGTAATGCAGATGACTTTTACGCAGACGAGCACAGATAACTGGGATTATAAAGTATCTGAAGCTGGAGAGTCCAGCGATTCAACCTTGTTTTCCGGGAAAGTCAACTGGACGGGTGCCACTTATACTTTTTCTGCGGCAGCTTTGCCGCAAAATTTTGACATTGGATCTGGAGCGTCGAAAGCAACAGTTTCTTTTACTAATCCCGCAGCTGTAACGGCTCCGGCGGTATCTTCTTTTAATGCGACTGCTAACCCTACTCCGGCACCTACTTATTCAACAACAGTTAATCCAGTTACATTCACGGCTCCCGGAGCGGCACTTTCCAGTATCGCCCTTAATGTCAGTGCGCTGACCCAGTACGGTGGATCGTCTACTGTTCAGGCTACGACTCAGAACGGATATGCTTCCGGCAGTCTGGACTCCACAACCATCGATACCAGCGGCATTCTGGTTGGCAAATTCAGCAACGGACGCACTCAAAATCTCGGCCAGGTTGCTCTGGCAACGTTCAACAACCCGGGCGGACTATCACGCATTGGTGACACGCTGTTTGCTTCGTCCAACAACTCCGGTAACCCGGCTGTCGGTACCAGCGGAACTGGCGGTCGCGGAACGCTCACACCCGGGTCGTTGGAAATGTCCAACATTGACTTGGCCGATCAATTTAGTAAAATGATTATTACGCAACGTGGTTTTCAGGCTAACTCGAAAATCATTACCACCTCCGATACCATGCTCGAGGAACTGGTCAATCTGAAACGTTAGACAGTGATATCGCGCCTCTCCGGGGCGGGATGACTTCTCCGGAGGGGCATTTATTCAGAAGGGGAGATATGCGATGATTAAATTGACTCGCTTCAAGACCAAGGACCATGAGTTCGTGCTGAACTCCGAATTGATTGAAACAGTCGAAGAAACGCCTGATACTGTCATTACTCTTGTGAACGGGAATAAAGTGCTGGTGGAAGAGAGCATGGATGATATCATTCGCTTAGTTATCGAATACCGGCGCGAGCTACATCGCTTTGGGCGATAGGCTCATTAGTGAGAAGCCAGGGAGGGATGTATCATGCCGGATGAAGTAGAAGAAAAAGTGGCGCCTGCCAAAAAACCGATTTTTATATATGTCGCGGTGGGATTGGTTTTGGTTCTGGCGCTGGCTGGCGGCACGGCTTTTTATGTTGTGACAAACTACATGGGAAATAAAGCGCCTGCGGCTCGTGAGCCGGGCGTACTGGTGAAAATGGGAGACCCCAAGGAAGGTATTATAGTTAATGTCGGTTCCGCAACAGGCGGTCGCTATCTCAAGATTGGGGTCATTTTAGAGCTGAAACCGGAAAAAAAAGCGGCGGCAGGGAAAACGATGTCGCCCGAAGAAGTTAAAATACAGGACACCGTATTGCATGTGCTGCGATCCCAACGGGTAGATGAATTTGATCCGCAAAAACAGGACCGCCTGAAGGAGCTTATCAAGCAGGAAGTCAATAAAGTGCTGGGGCGGGAAGCTGTTTATGAAGTATATATTACCAACATACTGCTGCAGTAGGAAACTGCTTGATCAGAATCGACCGTGCGGCAAGGTGGTGATGACAGATGGCTGATGTACTATCGCAAAATGAAATTGATGAACTTTTGTCTGCAATCTCGACAGGTGTCGTAACCGCGGAAAATATTAAGCTGGAACAGAAACAAAAAAAAATTAAACTGTATGATTTTAAACGGCCGGACAAGTTCTCGAAAGACCAGATTCGGACTCTCTATATGCTGCACGAAAATTTTGCCCGACATTTGAACACATATCTGTCAGCGCACTTGCGTACGATGGTTCAGGTCAGCGTAGCTTCGGTAGACCAACTGACCTATGAGGAGTTCATTCGTTCGATGCCGAACCCGAGTGTCATCAGCATTTTTGAAATGCGCCCCCTTTCAGGGAATGCGCTAATGGAAATTAATCCTTCAATTGTCTTTTCGATTATTGATCGTTTGTTTGGCGGCGTGGGCACTCCTCCGGCCAAATCCAGGGAACTGACCGATATTGAGCATTCCATCGTTTCCCGGCTGGTGAATAAGGCGCTGGAATCATTGCAGGAGGCCTGGCGTCAGGTTGTCAACGTGGAACCTCGTCTCGAAGCGATCGAGAGCAATCCTCAGTTTACGCAGATTGTACCGCCCAATGACATGGTCGTTATTATTACTTTGCAGACGAGGATTGCCCAGACGGAAGGCTTCATCAATCTTTGCATTCCGTATTTGGTTTTGGAACCGATCATGCCGAAGTTGACCACTTCCTTCTGGGTTGCTTCGTCGATCGCTCGAGCTGGATCGCAGACCAATTCGGCTCTTTTGCAAAAGAAATTGGAACGTACGTTGGTGCCGATGACTGTGGAATTGGGAAATATTACGGTTACGGTGAAAGAGATGCTGGAGTTATCAGTCGGTGATGTTGTCCGTCTCGATTCAAGGGTTAATGACGAATTGGCCGTAATTATCGGCCAGCATCAAAAATTCAAGTGTAAGCCTGGTAGTTCCAACAATCGGATTGCAGTTCAAATTACCCGGGTTGTAGCCGAAGAGGAGGATGGACATGAGTGATAGTTTTTTGTCGCAGGAAGAAATAGATGCTTTGCTGCGTAATGAAACCTCAGCAGCTCCCGTTGCAACGGCAAGCGCAGGGTTGCTTTCGGAGGTCGAAATAGATGCACTGGGCGAGATCGGAAATATTTCCATGGGGAGTGCGGCAACGACCATGTCAGTATTGTTGTCGCGCCGAGTTGAAATAACTACGCCGCGTGTATCGATCGGCATTTTGGATGACATGCGAAAACAGTATCCCATGCCATACATCATCGTTGAAGTACGCTTCACTGAGGGAATCAATGGCACGAATCTACTTGCAATCAAAGAAACTGATGCTGCCATCATTGCCGATCTGATGATGGGAAACGATGGATCGAACCCACCCGCAGACATGAGTGAACTTTATATGAGCGCAGTAGCCGAGGCCATGAATCAGATGATGGGCGCAACCGCAACGTCTCTGTCCAGCATTTTTAAAAGCCGGGTCGATTTGGCGCCGCCGAATGTCCGGTTGATTGATTTGGCAGGAAGTGATAAAATAACAGACAGTGTACACGATGGTGAAGCTTTGGCAAAAATTGCCTTCCGCATGGTGGTGGAGGGACTCATTGATAGCGAAATTATGCTGATTTTGCCGATTAATGTTGCAAGAGATATGGTTGATGGTCTGTTACATTCAACAGCACCAGCGCCATCTCCCAAGCCGCAGCAATCCCGTCCGGCGGCACAAGCACCCATGGCGGCCGCTCCGCCTCCTCAGCAACAGCCTTACGTAGCCCCGCAACAGCAACAGCAACAACCACAGCAGCGGATGCAGCCTTCTATGGCAGTCGAGCAGAATGTATTGGTTCAACCGGCCCAGTTCGCTCCACTGAAGCAGACAATGCTGAACGTCTCAGACTCCAATATCGGCATGATTATGGATGTACCACTTCAGGTCACGGTGGAACTCGGTAGGACCCGCAAACTGATCCGTGAAATTCTTGAATTGGCGCCCGGATCTGTGGTGGAGTTGGATAAATTAGCCGGAGAACCGGTTGATATCCTAGTGAACGGGAAAATTGTCGCCAAGGGTGAGGTCGTTGTTATCGACGAAAATTTTGGTGTTCGCATTACAGGGATTGTAAGTATGCAGGAAAGAGCCAGTACTTTGCAGTAGTAGGGTAGAGAAATTATGGATGACATAAGGAAGGGGATTTCTGATGGGTTTGCGAGTTCTGGTAGTCGATGACGCAGCGTTTATGCGAATGATGATCAAAGATATTCTTTCCAAGAACGGATTCGAAGTCGTTGGGGAAGGCGCCAACGGGTTGCAGGCGGTAGAAAAGTACAAGGAGTTAAAACCCGACCTGACGACGATGGACATTACCATGCCGGAGATGGATGGCATCAGTGCGGTAAAAGAAATCAGGAAGTTCGACCCGCAGGCCAAAATCATAATGTGCAGCGCAATGGGACAACAGGCGATGGTCATTGAATCAATTCAATCCGGAGCGCGTGATTTCATCGTCAAGCCATTCCAACCCGACCGGGTTCTGGAAGCTATACGCAAGGCCGTTGGATAGATGGTTCTGGGGTTGAGCCTCCGTCTGCGGATCGTTGCGGGCCTTGTTTTTGTCATGGTCTGTGGTCTTCCCGGAATTCTGTTTGCGGCAGAAACACCCGTTGCCCCAGTAGCGCCTGGATACCTGCAATACCAGGATCCGGCGGCAAAAACAGCAGCTTCCAGCTGGGGTACTGTCGCATATGTTCTATCCCTTATCGTCTTATTCATCGGGGTTATTTTTCTCGCTTATCTTACATCGCGCTTCCTAGCAGTTAAGATGGGGGCCATGGGCCAGAGCGCCGGAGCGGCGATACATACAACTCTTGCATTGGGACCGAATCGCAATATTCATCTGGTGGAGATGGCGGGACGGTTCTTTGTTGTTGGCGCAACTGAGCACTCGATCCAATTATTGTTTGAGATTGACTCTGCGGAGCAAATCGCTGCAATCCGCAGTTCTACCAAAATCGCTCGTCCCTCGTTTGAAGAGGCGTTGGGAAGCCAGATATCCGCCTTGAAACAAATCAGGGACAGGTTCCCGGGTATGTTTTCTCCGCCGGCTGGCTCACAAAAGAATGATGACCAAGAGAAGAGGTAGGGTCCGGTTGTCGATGCATACAGTTTTGCAGGGCGATATATCCATCAAACGCCTATTGTTGCTATTTGGTTTTTTGTGGCTCGTTTGTTTTTCATCGATTACGGAGGCAGCACCCTTTATTCCGATACCGAATATGAATATTGGCATTGAACCGGCCAGTAAGCCGCAGGATGTGGCCATGAGTCTTCAGATACTCATGATGCTGACGGTTCTTTCCCTGGCGCCGTCAATACTCATCATGATGACGGCGTTTACTCGCATCATTGTCGTTTTATCGTTTTTGCGCAGTGCACTGGCAACGCAACAGATGCCTCCCAACCAAGTTATTGTGGGCTTGGCGTTGTTTTTGACATTTTTTACGATGTCGCCTTATTTGGAGCAAATCAATAAAAATGCATGGCAACCTTTCCTCGCAGGGAGCTTGTCGCAGGAAAACGCTACAACGGAAGCATTGAAACCATTGCGCGAGTTTATGTTTAAACAGGTAAGGGAAAACGACATCGCTCTTTTTATCAACCTAACTGATGGGCCGCGACCGGAAACGCAAAATGATGTCCCAACGACAGTTCTGATTCCAGCTTTCATGATCAGCGAATTGAAAACTGCGTTTCAAATTGGATTTCTTATCTATATTCCCTTTATTGTTGTGGATATGGTGGTTGCCAGCACCCTGATGTCGATGGGCATGATGATGGTGCCGCCGGTGATGATTTCCCTGCCTTTTAAGGTTCTGCTGTTCATTTTGGTGGACGGATGGCATCTGATTGTTCGATCTTTATTGTTGACTTTTAACTGAAGCTTTAGGAGGCGCAACAGAAGCATGACGCAGGATATTGCCGTCCAGATCGGAAGGGAAGCTCTTTATGTCGTGATGTTGGTAGCAGCGCCCATGCTGGGGCTGGGACTGATCGTTGGGGTCGTGGTCAGTATTTTTCAGGCAACGACGCAAATCCAGGAACAAACACTGGTCTTTGTGCCCAAAATTATCGCCACATTTGTGGCGATTCTCTTATTTGGTCCATGGATTCTGGCAACGTTGGTTGATTATACGCGCGAAATCTTCACATCATTTGACATGGTAATTCGTTAGCTGTGGAATTCCCGGCTGATCTCACCAATCAATTCATTCAGTTTTTACTGATATTTGCCCGTATTACCGGCACTCTGACTAGTGCGCCGGTTTTTGGCAGTAAGGCGATTCCTGTTTTTGCGCGGGTGGGCTTGGCCGTTCTTCTTTCACTATTCATGCTGCCGATGTCGACCCTGGCGGAAAACCGTCAACCAACGTCGTTGACCCTATTGGCATGGTGGTTGATGATTGAAGTGATTTACGGACTGTCCGCTGGTTTTGTCGCATCACTGTTTATGCAGTCTGTACAGATGGCGGGCCAACTGATTGATATGCAAATTGGATTCGGGATGGTGAATGTTTTCGATCCGCAGTTCGGCCAACAGGTGCCGTTAGTCGGCAATTTCAAGTTTCTGATGGCCATGTCCGTTTTTCTTGCATTACAGGGACATCATATGATTATTTCGGCAATGGCCGAAAATTTTCGGGCCGTTCCGTTGGGTGTGCTAATCCAGTTGGATAATGCCGCCGAGTTTATGATAAATGCCGTAGCAAACATGTTTGTTATGGCGCTTAAAATATCTTTGCCTGTAATGGGAACCGTTCTGATGACCGACGTTGCTCTAGGTATTCTGGCCCGGATTATGCCGCAAATGAATGTGTTTGTCGTCGGCATCACTGGCAAGCTTCTAGTCGGATTGTTCATGTTGTTTTTGATCTTGCCCTTTTATGTATCATTTTTGGAGGTTGGATTTGAAGGCGTTTATCGGGATTTTTCCCGTATATTGGAAATCCTCGCACCATAACGCTGTCAAACAATTTGTCTTTGATCTGCAGCGCTTTGATTCCTCGGAGAAAACCGAAGAGCCGACGCAACGCAAGCAGGATGAAAGTCGAAAAAAGGGGCAGGTCGCAAAAAGCGCCGAACTTAGTTCGGTATTTGTTATTTTGGCGGCATTTGTCGCATTGAAGACTGCCAGCCCTTATATTTATGAGAAACTTACCGGCTACATGCGGTTTATTTTTGGAGGATTGGACGTTCGCGGCGATTTTACCATCCAGTCGATTCACGTTGTGATTATGAATGCTGGCATGGTTTTTCTGGAAGCGATTTTGCCGATTATGGTGTCCGTGCTTGTAGTGTCGGTCGTCGTATCCTTTATGCAAGTTGGTTTTGCTTTTACGCCTGATACGATTATGCCTCAGTTCAGCCGGATTAATCCTATTGCCGGTTTTGGCCGTATTTTTTCGAAGCGTTCCCTGGTTGAACTTGTGAAGTCGCTTGTGAAAATTACGGTAGTGGGCTATTTCATATATCGTTTCATACGACAGGAAACTGTTCGGATTCCTGCACTGATGATGTCCGAACTTGCAGAGTCGTTTGCCGTTCTTTCTGCCATCATCTACGACCTGGCCTTTCAAATCGCAATGGTCATACTGGTTTTGGCGATTCTTGATTACGGGTACCAGTGGTGGGAACATATGCAAAACCTCAAGATGAGTAAACAAGAAGTAAAAGAAGAAATGAAACAGACAGAGGGGAATCCCCAGATCAAAGGAAAAATCCGTGAAAAGCAGCGCGCGATGGCGATGCGGCGTATGATGTCCGAAGTTCCCAAAGCCGATGTAATCGTAACGAATCCAACCCATTTTGCCGTTGCTTTGAAGTATGAATCAGGCATGGATGCACCCACCGTGATTGCCAAGGGTTCTGATTTTATCGCGCTAAGGATCAGAGAAATAGCCAAAGAAAATGATGTGGTTATCGTTGAAAATAAACCGTTGGCGCAAGCATTGTTCAAGCATGCAGAAGTTGGTGACTTCGTTCCCCCAGACCTATACAAGGCTGTTGCGGAAGTGTTGGCTTATGTGTATCGTTTGAAACGAAAGTATTCTTGATTATGGGTTGGAGATAATGCATGACTGAAAAAAACTTGATCATCAGTAAATTGAATCAGTTCAGCGATGTCATTCTGGCACTAGGCGTGGTTACTATCGTCATCATGATGATTATTCCCTTGCCACCGTTTTTGCTGGATTTATTGTTGGCGCTCAATATAACTTTGTCATTGACGATTGTAATGATTTCCATCTATAATGTGGAACCGTTGCAATTTTCGGTTTTTCCTTCGCTGTTACTGGTCACGACCTTGTTCCGACTGGCGCTGAATGTTTCTTCAACTCGTCTGATCCTGCTGTATGGGTATGCAGGAGAGGTAATCATGGCTTTCGGAACTTTCGTCGTCGGCGGTAATGCAGTAGTAGGTTTCATCGTGTTTATCATTCTCATTCTCATTCAGTTTATCGTCATTACGCGGGGCGCAGAGCGCGTGGCGGAAGTCGCGGCCCGGTTCACACTCGATGCCATGCCCGGAAAACAGATGGCGATTGATGCTGACCTTAACGCGGGCTTAATCAACGATACAGAAGCTCGAACGCGCCGCCGCAACATTCAGCGGGAAGCTGATTTTTACGGAGCTATGGACGGCGCGAGCAAGTTCGTTAAAGGGGACGCGATCGCGGCCATTGTTATTATTGTCGTCAATATTTTGGGTGGGTTTATTATTGGTATGGTCCAACGGGATATGTCCGTGTTGCAGGCGCTGCAAACCTATACATTATTAACCGTGGGGGAGGGTCTCGTCAATCAGATTCCTGCCCTGCTCATTTCGACGGCAACCGGCTTGGTGGTGACGCGGGCAGCTTCCGAGAACAATTTAGGTCATGATATCGCCGCACAACTGTTGGCTTACCCCCGTGTGTTTTTTTTGGTGGCGGCGGTGCTTACTCTGTTGGCTGCTGTGCCTGGCCTTCCGGGAATTCCCTTTGTTTCCATCGCGATTATAATTGCCGGCGTGGGCTATATTCTGCAAAAAACGGCCAAAACTGCAGCTGAAACGGAAGTCAGCAAGCTAGAGGAAAAGGAACGGGAAGAAGTCCGCAAACCGGAAAGTATCGTGTCGTTGCTACAGGTTGATCCGATTGAACTGGAAATCGGATATAGTCTGATTCCCCTTGTTGATGTGGCGCAAGGTGGAAATTTATTGGACCGCGTGGTCATGATCCGCCGGCAGTGTGCGCTGGAAATGGGAATCGTGGTGCCAACAATACGCATCCGCGATAATATTCAATTAAAACCGAGCGCATATGTGATTAAAATAAAGGGAATTGAGGTTGCCAAGGGCGAATTATTACTTGATCACTTTTTGGCAATGAATCCAGGCACAGTTTCCGACACCATTCCAGGCGAAGAAACTATCGAACCTGCCTTTGGCCTGCCTGCCATCTGGATCAATGAAGCTTATCGAGAACGGGCCGAACTATCAGGTTATACCGTGGTTGATCCGATTTCCGTACTGGCAACTCACTTGACAGAAGTAGTGAAGGGCCATTCTGACGAGCTTCTTGGGCGCCAAGATGTACAAACACTAGTCGATTCAGTCAAGCAAGATCATCCTGCTGTAGTTTCCGAGCTGGTACCGGCGATGATGTCTTTGGGTGAAATACAGAAAGTTCTTGTCTGTTTGCTACGGGAGCGAGTTCCTGTCAGAGACTTGGTAACGATCATGGAAACATTGGCTGATTCTGCAACTTTTACCAAAGATCCTGAGATTCTGGCTGAATATGTTCGACGGGCGCTTTCCCGTAATATTACGCGCCAATATATTCAAAACAATACAATTACCTGTCTGACACTGGATCCTCAGACTGAAAATCAGATCGTGGCTTCCGTTCAACATTCAGATCGGGGAAGTTTTGTTAGCTTGGATCCTGGATCTATGCAGCAATTGATAGCCAGTCTGTCGAAAGAACTGCAGAAGCTCACCTCGGCCGGTTATCATCCAATACTGCTTACAAGCCCTGCCTCCCGATTATATGTTCGCAAAATCACCGAGCGTATCGCTCCCAACTTGGTTATCCTGTCTTTTGCCGAGTTGGAGAATCAAATTGAAATTCAATCTTTGGGGATGGTGAAAATCTAATTGAGAGTCAAGACTTATAGGGCGCCTACGTTGGCGGAAGCCTTGGCCGAAGTGAAAGCGGATATGGGGCGTGATGCGGTGATCGTGCAAACCCGTCGGCTACGTCAGGGCGGCTTTTTGGGCATGTTGGCGACGGAGATTGTTGAAGTCACAGCCGCGATTGATCCGACATCGAACCCGCAGCCCAAGCCCTTGGCGCCGGTTCGTGAAAAAGCTATTATAAAAGAAGAAACGGAAAATGCAAAGATTCTGGCTGTCCATCTGGAATTGGCCAGCATGAGAAAAACGCTTGAAACGGCTATGGCTTCGATACAAAACGTTTCCGCCCAAAATGTGGTGGCGCCAGTTCCTGAAAAGAAACCCAATCCTTTACTGGAATGGGCGCGGAAGAATGATATTGAGTCAGCAGCGGCAGATGCTTTGTTTCAGGGAATGGCGTCCAACAACGTGAATACTATTTATCCTCGATTGCGCGAACGCATCGCACCTTTTTTTCAAACGGCTGAGGGAATCGTTGTTCGGCAGGGATATTGCAAAGTGGTATCTTTGGTGGGGCCGACCGGGGTAGGAAAAACGACAACTGTTGCGAAGCTGGCGGCGAATTTCGCGTTGCGGGAAAAATATCGCGTTGCCCTGATCACGGCGGATACCTATCGAATCGCAGCGGTGGAACAATTGAAAACTTATGCCGACCTGATAGGAATCCCCATCGAAGTCGTTTACACGCCTCAAGAGTTGAGCAATGCTCTGTATCGTCATCAGGACAAACAATTGGTACTCATAGACACGGCGGGAAGGAGCCCGGCGAATCAGCCGCAGATGGTGGAGTTGGAAGCTTTGATGGCCGTGGATACAAATATTGAGAAACATCTTGTATTGAGTGCAACGACGAAATTTACCGAATGTCTGGATGCTGTGCAACGCTTTCAGAACTCGAATCCGCAAAAATATTTATTTACCAAGATTGACGAGGCCTGTAATTTGGGAACGGTTTTCAGCCTCCTTTATCATGAACCCAAACCTTTATCCTATATCACAACTGGACAAAATGTTCCCGATGATATTGAGTTGGCTGAACCCGAACGGTTGACTAATTTAATGTTGAGAGGCGTAAAATGAACGACCAGGCTAATAAATTACGTCAACTGAATGAAATGTCAGGGTCTGCTCGCAGTGCCATTCTTAAGCCGATCCAGACAAGCGCCCGTGTTTTAACGGTGACAAGCGGGAAAGGCGGCGTAGGAAAAACCAATTTTACGGTGGCGCTGGCTGTTGCATTTGCCAGAATGGGGAAGAAGATTCTCGTCATTGATGCTGATCTGGGACTATCCAATGTCGATGTGATTCTCGGTTGCTCGCCGCCAGGCAATCTTTTGCAGGTCATGCAGCAGGGATATTCCCTGAGTGACGTCGTCGCAGACGGGCCTCTGGGGATTAAATTTATCTCCGGTGGTTCTGGCATGTATGATCTGGCAAACTTGTCCGATGTCCAGCTGCAGTTTTTTTTAGGCCAGGTGGGGCAATTTGACAACTGGGCCGATATTATACTGATTGATACGGGCGCTGGTTTGAACCGAATGGTATTGAATTTTGTCATGGCGGCCGATGAAGTAGTTGTGATAACGACGCCTGAGCCCACGGCGGTTACAGATGCATACGCGGTGATCAAAACTTATGCATCCCATGCCGGAACCTCTCCGATCCGTCTGGTCGTGAACCGGGTTCGTGAAGTGGCAGAAGGCGAAGGCGTGGTGAATAAGCTTTCCAAAGTTTCGCAGCGCTTCCTGGGAGTGCCGATTTCCCATTTGGGCTTTATCTTTGAAGATCGCATGGTTCAAAAGGCCGTATCCAGTCAGGTACCCTTTATGATTGCCTATCCGGACAGCGTTGCGGCGCGATGTATCGAACGAATAGCCCATTCCCTTATTTTTGGGGAGGATTTACCTGTTTCCCCGCGGTATTCGTGGACTTTTTCAGCGACTGCTCGCCAGGGGATAGTGCGGTTTTGATAATTATAGTTAAGGGCATTTAAATGGTTTTAGGTGCGCATAGGCGAATACCAAGTATGGGGGGATATTTTTGATTCGGGTGTTGGTGGTTGACGATTCGGCTTTTATGCGGAAAGTACTAACAGATCTATTCAAGGGTGAGAGTGACTTTGAAGTAGTGGATGTAGCCAGAAATGGAGCTGAAGCTATTGAGAAGATTTTGCTGCTTTCACCGGATGTTGTGACACTTGATATTGAGATGCCGGTGCTTGACGGTCTTTCCGCGTTGGAAAAAATAATGGCGGTTAAACCGACGCCTGTGATCATGGTCAGCAGTTTGACTCAATCGGGTGCGGAGGCGACGATTAAAGCTCTCAGTCTGGGTGCAGTGGATTTTGTCGCGAAAAGTGCTGGCCCGATATCGCGAATCGATGATATTGCCAGCGAACTTCTTTCAGAAATGCCGTGCGATTAAAGGAATCAGCGGGGCCCGCCTAATGTCGGCAGCAAAGCCGACATTTCGGCCGGTCACACTCAAACCTGCAGCTCCGATTCAGGCAGCGCCAGTCATATCCGTGGCTAAGCCTCAGCCGGCTGTGTCAGCTAAAACGATGGACATTCCGGGAATGAGCGACTGGATCGTGGCGATCGGGACATCCACCGGGGGGCCGCGGGCTTTGCAGGAAGTACTGACTCAGTTGCCAGGGAGTTTGCCTGCCCATCCATCGTAGTTCAGCATATGCCTCCTGGCTTCACCAAATCACTGGCGGATCGGTTGAATTCACTGTGTGAGCTGACGGTCAAGGAAGCGGAAGATAATGACCGGTTAGTAGCAGGACGGTTTTTCGTGGCACCTGGCGACTATCACCTGACTCTTCGGCGGGATGCCGGCGGAACTTTCATTAAGCTGAACAAGGAGCCTGCTATTGGCGGATTGCGTCCGGCGGTTGATCCGATGATGGTATCCGTTTCTGAAATTTTTTGGCGCCAAAACGGTTGGAGTCATTCTAACGGGAATGGGGCATGATGGAGCCAAAGGCATGCAGGCGATCAAACGGATGAAAGGCTGACAATTGCCGAGGATCAGTCAACAGCTGTGGTTTTTGGCATGCCCAAGGCAGCGATTGAAGCAGGTGTTGTAGATATCGTGCTGCCATTGCCCCGCGTTGCGGAAGGAATTGTGCAGTGTTTGAAGAGGGGGGGCAAGTAAATGGATGTCAACCAGTATCTGGGCATATTTTTGGAGGAATCAAGGAACACTTGCAGACGCTGAATCGATGCGTCCTGGATTTGGAGCATGAACCCGGCGATTTGCATATCCTGGATGAGATATTCCGCAGTGCCCATACAATCAAAGGGGATGTCGGCAACGATGGGGTATACGGCCATTGCCGAATTGACGCATGAAATGGAAAACGTTTTGGATCTTTTGCGCAAGGGAACGTTGAAAGCTCATGCCGATATTATTGATACTTTATTCCAGTGTGTTGATCGTTTGGAGCAATTGGTTGAAGAAGTCGCCAATGGGCAACCTGGCGGAGTAGATGTTTCAGCGTTGTCTGCCAAACTGGCGTCATTGGCAAAAGGTGAAACACCTCAGGTTGTCAATGCCGTTAAAAAGCCCGAGACGGTTTGTACTGCTGCAGGTTCAACACAAATGTCTCTCAACGACACAGAGTCTGAATTGGTCCGGTCAGCTACTTCACAGGGATTGCAAGTGTTTGAGCTTACGATTGGCTTGCGGCAGGGTACTTTGTTGAAAATCCGTTCGCGCGTATATGGCCATGAAAGCACTTGATGAATTGGGTGATGTCATTAAAACCGAGCCGGTAGTGGACGAATTGGAAAAGGATAACTTCGGGCATGAGTTCCACCGTTCTCATCGTAACGGATAATACAGCGGACAAAATTCGAGAAACGGTTTTATCCATCGCAGAAATTGAAACTGTCACGGCAACTTCTTGCGTAATTCGGCAGAGGTCGAGAGGCAGACGGCTGACGCAGGCATACCTGTCTCCCCGGTCGCGGGCCCTGCCGTTGTTGCTGCTACGCACCCTGGCGAGGAAGCCGCTAAAGCTCTTAAACCAGACACGGCTGCCGGCGCCGCCAAAAGTAAAGGGCGTGCCTTGCTGGCGGGTCGATGCTGAAAAATTGGACTCCTTGTTGAATTTAGTCGGTGAACTGGTGATTAACAAAACCCGGTTGTCAGCAGATCGGATTGTCCAATCAGCTGCAGGAGCTGAGCGAAGCCATTGAACAGATGGACAGGGTAACTACAGATCTACAGGGAGTCGTGATGAAGCTGCGGATGGTTCCCGTAGGTCAGGTATTCAACCGTTTTCCCCCGTATGGTTCGTGATTTATCGCATCAGCCTTGGCAAGGAGATCAATCTCATTATCCAGGGGGAAGAGACTGAACTGGACCGAACGGTTATCGATGAGATCGGCGATCCGCTGGGTGCACCTGCTGCGCAACTCCATCGACCATGGTATTGAAAAAACGGCGGACCGGGTGGCAGCCGGCAAGAATCCAATCGGCGAAGTCCGACTGATTGCCCGACACGAAGGAAATAATGTATTGCTGATGGTCACTGATGATGGCAAGGGTCTCAAGGCTGAGGGTCATCAAGCAGAAAGCGCTGGAAAAAGGGCTGGTGACCAAGGCTGATCTGGATGTTATGGATACCAATGATGTGATGAAATTGGGTTTTTTTGCCCGGATTTTCAACGGCCGAAGCGGTTACCGACGTTTCAGGACGCGGTGTAGGCATGGACGCGGTTCGTACCAAAATCGAAGCTCTGGGCGGAGCTCTCGAACTGGACTCCACCCCGGGGCAAGGAACCCGGGTGCGGATTCGGTTGCCACTTACACTGGCTATCATTCAGGCTCTGTTGATTCAGGTTCATGAAGAAACCTATGCGATTCCGCTGGGGTCGATTGACAGTACCATCAATATCACTCCTGCGGATATCCGGGACGATACAGCAGCAGGAGGTTATTTTACTGCGTGGGTCAGATTATTCCGTTGGTTCGGCTCGGCAAAAAATTAGGCATTATGGAAGCGGCAGATTTTGAAGACAGCCAAGAGTTGTATGTGGTGATTGTGCAGGCAGGGGATAACAAGATCGGTCTGCTTGTCGATTCGCTGGTTGGACAACAGGAAATTGTCATCAAATCACTGGGTAAACTGTTGACGGGAATACGGCAGATTGCTGGCGCAACAATCCTGGGTGATGGGCAGGTCGTATTGATTCTTGATGTGAATGCGCTCGGATGATGAGGAGGTTGCGCGATGGCGGACATTGATACAATGACTGATGAATTGAAATTAATTATTTTCAAACTGGGGCGCGAAGAATATGGTATGGGACATTCTCCGGATACAGGAAATAAAGCGCATGATGGGGATAACACGAGTGCCTGCAACGCCTTCCTTTATCAAGGGAGTTATCAATTTGCGCGGCAGTGTATTGCCAGTGTTTGATCTGCGTTCCCGTCTAGGGTTGGCAGAAGGAGACCTGACTGAAGCCGCCCGGATTATTGTCGTATTAGTGAATGAGAGCATTGTGGGATTCATCGTAGATGAAGTGGTTGAAGTAACAACCATCAACACCGGTAATGTTGAAACTGCCAATGCCTTGTCCAGCGGCCTTTCTACGGAAATATATCAGCGGCATTGCCAAAGCTGATAATCGTTTGTTTATTATGCTGAACCCCGATGCTATCGTAAGTAATTCTCAGGCGTGAGGTGATTGGTTTGGAGAAGGACGAAGTTCTGTCACTTTCCCCGATGCAGTTGGATGCTTTGCGGGAAATTGGCAACATTGGCGCCGGGAATGCTGCTACAGCCCTGTCGCAGATAATCAACCGCAAAATCGACATGTCGGTTCCCCGACTGAACATTTTGCCGCTAAGTGAGGTTCCCGACGTTGTGGGTGGCCCCGGACACTATGGTCGCCGGGGTATATTTAAGAGTATTTGGCCCGGCTCCCAGCAGCATTTTGTTTTTGCTGCCGCGTGATAGCGCCTTTGCCCTGGTTGACATGGCGATGGGCCGTGAACACGGAACCACTGAGGTTTTAAATGCGATGGATGAATCGGCCCTTATGGAGATCGGTAATATTTTGGCAGGATCTTTCCTCAATGCTCTGTCTTACTTCACCAAGATGACACTCCTGCCTTCATTACCGGCTTTGGCGATGGATATGGCAGGCGCTATTCTTAGTGTGATCCTTATCCAACTGGGTCAAGTGGGCGATTATGCTCTGGTCATCGAGACGGAATTCGCAACGGAAGCTAATGATGTGCGCGGGCCATTTTTTCCTCATTCCCGATCCGGGTTCGCTCAATGTCATTCTCAGCACTTTTAGGGGTGAGCGAATAATGCCGGAACTTATCAAGGTGGGCATGGCCGACCTGAAAGTAGGGAGAAATCCCGACAGTTTAATTTCATATGGACTGGGATCTTGCGTGGGGATTGCTTTATATGATTCGATTACCAAGGTGGGCGGGTTGGCTCATATTATGCTTCCGGACAGCACGCAGGCGAGAGCTACCGATAACCATGCCAAGTTTGCCGATACGGCGCTCCCTGTATTATTGGAGCAGGTATTGCGACTGGGTGGGGTAAAGAGCAGAATGACAGCCAAGATTGCCGGAGGATCACAGATGTTCAACTTTGCTCAGGCAACAGACGTAATGCGGATTGGCGATCGAAATGCGGAAGCCGTGCGTGAGGTTCTGAAATCGCTTTCCATTCGTCTCGTGGCGGAGGATGTCGGCGGAAATTACGGAAGAACGGTGGAGTTATTGCTAGATACTGGTGTGTTCGTTATCAAGACGGTGAATAAAGGCGACAACCGTTTGTAGTCGTTACTATCATTTTCGCGCCGGAGGTGGGAAAAATCCAGGGTAAAGAGATAGAAGGCTTATGGTTGTCTTATCAAATTGATCATAGTCCTGAACTTAGGGAAAAGCTGGTAAACCAGTACCTGCCTTTGGTTAAGGTTGTCGCTGGACGAATTGCTATGGGCATGCCGCAGTATGTCGAGCGGGAAGAGCTGATCAGCAATGGTTATTTTGGATTGCTTGAGGCGCTGGAACGTTTCGATCCCCAAAGAGGCTTTAAATTCGAAACCTATGCGGTGGTGCGAATTCGCGGCGCGATTCTGGATGCGATCCGGGCACAGGATTGGATTCCTGTTTCTGTACGTCAAAAAGCCCGCACCTATACCAAGACAATGGCGGAATTGGAGCAACAACTCGGTCGCTCGGCCAGCGATGGTGAAATTGCCGAAGCCATGCATATGGATTCTCAGGAATTCAATCAATTCATTGGACAGTTGCAGGCGACAACCATTATGCCGCTTGAAGACTATACGCACAGTGATACTTTGGCCGATGTAGCCGCAAGCCCCAGCGAACATGCCGAAATCGGCGAAGTTAAAGCCTCTCTGGTAAATGCGATCAATAAGCTGCCGGAAAAGGAAAAAATCGTTGTATCCCTTTATTATTATGAGGGATTGACACTCAAAGAAATAAGCCTGATTTTGAAGTTGTCCGAGGCCCGGATTTCCCAACTTCACACGAAAGCCGTGTTTCGACTTAGAGGCGCTTTGGCGCGCATTAAATCAAGCTTAATTTGAGAGTGTCGGTTGAAGGAGATGCTGCTGTGGAATCGATCAATGCGGGTTTTTCCGTTCAAGTGCGAGATGATGGCGTTTATCTCAGTGTATCCCCCATTTCCGAGGGCGACGGGCCGGTTGAAATAGGACAGGTTCTGGATGTACTGACCGAACAACACATCCTTGTCTTTAATCGCTTGGCTGTCGAGGAAGCCGTTCGTCTGCAAAATTCTGAAGCGGTCAGAATCGCGGAACCACAAAAAGAAAAACCGGTTGCTGAGATTAGTGTAGTTGTTTCCCGCGACAGGATGGAAGCTTTTTTGCAGATTGATGTTCCGGAGGGCGCTAGCAAACCGGATATGGAGCTGATAATGGCTCGCATTGAAAAAGCAGGAATCGTATCTGGTGTTATTACGGATTCCCTTGTGGCTGCACTGCGACAACCCGGTCTACGTGTTCTTTGTGCAACCGGGACTCAGCCCGAAAACGGAACGGATGCGTCCCTTATAGTTCATGTTGATCTTGAGAATCGGGGAAAACCTGCGGAGACAGAAGATGGCGGCGTGGATTTTAAAAACCTGGGCTTATATATTAGTGTGGAAAAAGGCCAGATACTGGCTGAAAAAGTTCCTCCAACTCCGGGAGTTTCCGGAGCGGATGTTTGCGGAAACTCGGTGGCGGCGCGAGCAGGAAAAGATCTTGTACTGCATCCAGGGGCCAATGTTCAGGTTGTTGATGATGTAAAGCTGGTCGCTGCTGTAGGCGGGAATTTGATCATGATTGGTGGGAAAATGTCAATATCCCCGATCCTTCAAATCAAGGGTGATGTAGACTTATCCACCGGAAACATTAATTTTGCTGGTGATGTTGTCATTCAGGGTTCGGTGCAGGAAGGATTTTCGGTCATTGCAGGTGGAAATGTCGATGTGGCAGGCATGGTTAGCGGCGGGTGCGTCGAGGGCGCCAACATAACAGTTCGTATGGGGGTCATCGGCTTAAATAAAACACTCTTGAAAGCTTCAGGATCTGTTGCAGCTAAGTTTGTGGAAAACGCCAAAGTCGTTGCAGATCATGATATCTTGGTTACTGACGTAGTGCTGCAAAGCCAACTGAGCGCCGGCAAGAAAATTCGAGTGGAGGGCCGACGGGGGCAGATCGTTGGCGGCATTGCCGCCGCGGGTGATGAAATTATTTTGAAATCGGCAGGATCTACTTCCGCTACCCCCACGGATTTGCAGGCTGGCGTGAACCCCAAGCTTCGCGAAGAATATTTTGCTCTGCGTAAAGACCTGAAAAATGCCGAAGTCAGTCTGGATCAGCTTCAAAAAGGGCTTTTCACGTTGAGGTCAATGGATCAGGGCCAAATGCCGCCGGAGAAGAAAGAACTGTTGCTGAAAATTACCCGTGCCCAGTTCACAACCATGGGTCAGGTTGAATCGATGCGAAAAAGATTAGGGGAGCTGGAAACTGCTTACGAGGAGCTCCGGAGCGGGCAAATCAAGATTTCCGATTATGTATTTCCAGGTGTGAAAATCACGATTGGTTCTCTAGTTAAGCCGATCCAGCAAGAAGTGCGTTTTGTAACTTATTACGCCGAAGCAGGAGAAATTAAATTTAGACCCTTTAAGTGATTTTTATCTGATTACGGCGCAGTATGTGTGGAGGGGTGAAATTTGTACATTCGACCCATGGATTTACAAGTCATGATGCCTCGCACGCTGGATGCGGCGAAAACTGCGACAATCCATGAACAGCAGGCTGTCACTCAACAGCAGCAATTGTCAGTTCGGTTGAAACAGACGGTAGATGCGCAGCAGCACCAAGTTCAGACAAAATTATCTACCCAACAGGATGGGAAGGTGACCACAGAGGACTTGGAACGTGAAAAGCAAAAAGAACGGCGGCAGTATGAGGGCAAGAAAGAAGATGAGCTCTCGGACGATGCCGATTTGGACAATGGCAACCTGAAAATTTTCGCGCTGCCGACGGATCCTCTGCGCGGGCACACCATTGATATCAAGACATGACTGGAGGAAACATGCTCACTGTTACGCTTGCGTTATTGGCACTATGTGTCGCCTGTGTCATCGTATGGTTTGCTGTTCGCAGGAGCAAAGCAGTCCAGCGGGTATCCGGCAGTTTCTCCGGTCCTGTTGAACAGATGCAGGAGCAAATTTTAATGACGGCGGATTCTGCGGTGGACCGACTTGATGGAAAAATAGCGCAGATGGAGATTTTGCTGTCAGAAATTGATCGGCGCAGCAACATTTTGGCTCAACAAATCAAACAGCTTCAGATGCAGCAGCTACAGAGTGAGCAGCAGCAACAGCAGCAAGCTGTCTGGTTTCAAATGCAACGTCAACAGCTTGAAAAAGATTTTTCACTCCGTCAGCAAGCCTTGGAAAGAAGCCAACCTGTCGCCAACGTGATGCCTGTTGAGATCGCTCCGCAGGCATTCGTACAGCCGGTAGAAAGCCCCCGAGAGATGTTAGAGCAGCCTGAGCCGCCAAAACCCAAAGTGGCCAAAATATCGAAGGCTCCAGCAGTAGCCAAAGTAGCCAACAATCCGCCAGTCCAGGATAAACGTGCAACTATCCTCGACATGGCGGAACAGGGGTTCTCGGTAATAGATATTGCTCAAAAAATGGGCATCGGTAAAGGGGAAGTCATGTTGCTGTTGAAGCTGAGAAAGAAGGCTGCCCTTTGAAAGATTCTGATGCTTGCCGTTGCGGCGGCGGTATGGTAGAATATAGTCCGACGTGTTAATGACACACGTGGTAGTCCGCCGTTGATCCTGTGCCGCATATTTTGCGGTGCGAGCGGAGAACGGACACCACGGAGGAAAAACAGGAGGTGCCTTATGTCCGTTATATCCATGAAACAACTTCTAGAGGCAGGGGTTCATTTTGGTCACCAGACCAGGAGATGGAATCCCAAAATGGCTCCGTACATTTTTACGGAGCGAAACGGCATCTACATCATTGACCTGCAGAAAACTGTCAGGAAAGTGGAAGATGCTTATAATTTTGTCCGCAGCATTTCTCAGGAAGGAAAGACAGTACTGTTCGTCGGGACCAAAAAACAAGCGCAGGAAGCTGTCAGAGATGAAGCGTTGCGCTGCAACATGTTTTTCGTAAATGAGCGTTGGCTCGGAGGTATGTTGACCAATTTTCCAAACGATCCAACGTCGGGTATCTCGTTTGCGCCAACTGGAAGAGATGGATGCCAACGATGGTTTTGCTGGTCTGCACAAGAAAGAAGTTCTGCAACTGCGTCATGAAATGGAGCGGCTGCAAAAATTCCTCGGCGGCATTAAGACCATGAATAAACTGCCAGGCGCCTTGTTTGTCATCGATCCGCGCAAAGAAGAAATCGCTGTTCAGGAAGCCAGGAAACTGGGAATCCCTGTTGTCGGCATCGTGGATACCAACTGTGATCCTGATTTGATCGATTACGTCATTCCTGCCAACGACGATGCAATTCGCGCCGTCAAATTGCTCACCGCCCGCATGGCCGATGCCATTCTTGAAGGTCGTCAGGGTGAGCAGCTGGAAATGGAAGACGTTGCTGCAGCCATACAAGAATAGCGTTCTGCGCTGGCATAGGAGGAATATAGAATGATAACTGCACAACAGGTTAAAGAACTTCGCGAGACTACCTGCGCTGGCATGATGGATTGTAAAAAAGCGTTGGTTGAAACGAACGGTGATATGGAAAAAGCGATTGATTATCTCCGGGAAAAAGGGCTGGCTGCCGCTGCAAAAAAATCTGGCCGTATTGCCGCGGAAGGTATCGTTGAATCTTATATTCACGCTGGCGGCAAGATTGGTGTTATGATCGAAGTAAACTGCGAAACTGACTTTGTAGCCAAAACAACGGAATTTCACTCCTTCGTGCGCGATCTGGCCATGCAGATTGCTGCAGCCAATCCCGCATATCTTTCACGGGATGAAGTTCCGCTGAGTATTCTGGATCATGAACGTGAGGTGCTACGAGCACAGGCCCTCAATGAAGGGAAACCAGAGAAAATTATCGATAAAATGGTGGAAGGCCGTGTCAATAAGTTCTATGCAGAGAATTGTCTGCTGGAACAGGCTTTCATTAAGGATCCTGACAAATCGGTAACCGATATTGTTAACGGACAAATTTCGAAGATTGGTGAAAATATCATAGTTCGACGCTTTGTACGTTATCAGATGGGCGAAGGGCTCGAAAAGAAAGTTTCGGATTTTGCCGCGGAAGTTGCAAGCGCTGTAAAAAAATAACCGACACGACAAACGCAAAGAGAGAACACTTCCGTGTTCTCTCTTTTTCGGAAGGAATTCAAATCTCCTCGTAGAATATAGTAACGAACGGGGGTTAAATATTGGAACGAAAAATATTTAAGCGAGTAGTGTTAAAATTAAGCGGTGAGGCATTGGCCGGGGAAAAAGGCTATGGGATTGATCCCGTGGTCGTTGACTCGGTGGCAAGGCAAGTCAAAGAGTCCGTGAAACACGGGCTTCAAGTCGCGATCGTAGTCGGTGGTGGTAATATATGGCGCGGTTTGTCCGGCAGTTCACGGGGGATGGACCGGGCTACGGCTGATTATATGGGAATGCTGGCGACGGTGATCAACTCTTTGGCGTTGCAGGATGCTTTGGAACAGTGCTCTGTTGATACCAGGGGTCCAGACCGCCATTGAAATGCGGTCAAGTAGCTGAACCCTATATTCGACGCCGGGCGATTCGCCATTTGGAAAAAGGACGCGTGGTTATATTTGCTGCCGGAACCGGTAATCCGTTTTTTTCAACTGACACTACGGCTGCCTTGCGAGCGGCCGAGATAGAGGCGGATGTGATTCTGATGGCCAAGAAAAATGTCGATGGCGTATATGACAGCGACCCACAGTTGAATCCAGATGCTGTGAAGTTCGTCGAACTCAAATATATTGAGGTCATTCAACGGGGCCTGGGAGTCATGGATACAACGGCAACTTCCCTGTGCATGGATAATAATATTCCAATCATCGTGTTTGGCATTGACGAGCCCGGCAATATCGTGAAAGCGGCGATGGGATACTCCATCGGTACTGTTGTGGGAGGGAATTAAACGTGCCAATTAAAGAAGTTTTTTCATCACATGAAGGCCGCATGAAAAAAGCCATTGAAGTGCTTCGACGCGAGTATGCAACTTTGCGGGCCGGACGTGCGACGACTGGACTCCTGGACAAAATCACCATTGATTATTATGGAACACAGTCGCCCATAAATCAAGTGGCGAACATCTCGATTCCTGAGCCTCGAACGATTGTGATTCAGCCGTGGGACAAAAAATCCTTGCCAATTATTGAAAAGGCTGTTCTGAAATCAGATCTTGGATTGACCCCCAATAATGACGGCATGGTTATCCGCCTCATACTGCCGCAACTGACGCAACAGCGACGCCAGGAACTGACAAAAGTCGTACATAAAACTGCGGAAGATAGCCGTGTCGCAATCCGCAACCTTCGACGTGATGCCAATGAAGATCTGAAAAAAATCGAAAAAGACAAAACTGCATCCGAAGATGAAGTGAAAAAGGCGCAAGAAGATATTCAAAAATTGACTGACAAATACATCAAAGAAATTGATCAGGTGATGCTCACTAAAGAAAAAGAAATCATGGAAGTATGATTTCCACACCTGATGTTCTGATGATGCCAATTGCCGCAGCGGGTAAGGTTTTGAACAAGGCGGGCGTTGAGGTTCAAATTGTCAAAACCAGCCCATGTTCTAATAAATTCCAACTAATGGGTGATTGCCAATATGTGTTGCGGCAACGATATGTTGACGGTATATGCTATTTGGTGGTTGCGGCAAAGATGGGAAAGGAGGTGCAGTGAAATTGGCCTATAAAATTAACGACACCTGTGTCTCGTGCGGCACTTGTGCTTCAACCTGTCCGGTTGGCGCGATCAAGGAAGGCACTCCCTACGTTATCGAGGAAGACGTATGCGTTGAGTGTGGAGCATGTGCGGCGGTTTGTCCGGTATCCGCAATCGAAGCTCCTTGATCGAAACCCCCTCCTCGGAGGGGGTTTCCCCTTATTGGGAATATAAAGGAGAGATTCGTTTGAGTCCAAAGTTTTGGCAACGTCGAAAACCGGTTCCTGGTAACGATTCGCTTACCCTGGATTCGGGAAAAATTCCGCAGCATGTGGCGATTATAATGGATGGAAATGGCCGTTGGGCTCAAAAAAGAGGGTTGCCGCGAACATTTGGCCACAAGGCGGGCGCGGAAGTCCTTCGGTCAATTTTGACTGATGCGTCGGGTTTGGGAATCAGGTATTTGACCGCCTACGCATTTTCCACCGAAAACTGGCGCCGTCCTCTCGATGAGGTAGATTTTCTGATGGATTTATTTTCGAATTATCTGGATAATGAAGTAAAGTACTTGATTGAAAATCAAGTGCAACTTCGTTTCATCGGGAGTACCGTTCGATTGAGTCCAGAGCTACGCCGACGGATCGAAGAGGCAGAAGCTAGGACGGCGCAAGGGACCGGAATCACATTGAATCTGGCCGTTGATTACGGCGGTCGGGCAGAAATCGTCCAGGCTGCGCAAAAATTGGCGCAAGAAGTATTGGATGGGCATCTTTCCGTTAGAGATATAGACGAAAAAACTTTCGCCAGAGCCCTTTTTACCCATGATCAACCGGATCCCGATCTTTTGATTCGTCCGGGCGGTGACATGCGGATCAGTAATTTTTTGTTGTGGCAGCTTGCCTATGCAGAGTTGTGGATCACCGAGGTGTTGTGGCCCGATTTTACTCCTCATCATTTTCATCAGGCAATTCATGATTTTCAGAACAGAGATCGTCGTTTTGGCGGCTTGAAGCCCCAAAAATAGGAGGAATTGTACTGGGAACTAGAATCTTGACTGCGTTAGTTGCTACACCTGTTGCCTTATATTTATTTTGGCAGGGGGGCTTCGTTTTCGCGCTTGGAATGATGTTTTTGGCTCTTGCGGCTTGGTATGAATATGTGCAAATGATGAAAACGAAGTCGCTGCGGCCAGCAGCTTTGATTGGGGGAACTTGTGTAGCTGCCCTCGTCGGCATTTCCTGGCAGTATGGCTTGGCACAGTTGGCGCCTCTCTCTTTTGCCGCACTTTTTTTCATCCTTTCAATGACGGTATTGCAGAATGATCGGTTTGCCTTGTCAGATGCTTCATATAGTATACTGGGCATATTTTATATTGGTGTTCCCTTCGCGCATTTTATCGCTTTGCGGCTTTTTCCCGGCAGCTTGGGCATGAAATATTTTGCGGTGGCCATGTTGGGAACCTGGGCTTGCGATACTGTAGCCTATTTCGGCGGAACCCGTTGGGGTCGCCACAAGTTATGTCCGAGCATCAGCCCGGCCAAGAGTGTGGAAGGCGCGGCCTTTGGCTTTTTGGGTTGTATTGTTGCGGCGTTGGTCGCTGGACATTATATGCAGCTCGGGTGGACTGATAGCGTTTTGTGCGGCAGCGTGGTCGGAATCTCCTGTCAACTCGGTGATTTAGTGGAGTCGGCATTCAAACGGCACATGGGCGTAAAAGATTCGGGTCGGTTTTTTCCAGGGCACGGGGGTGTTTTGGACAGAGTGGACAGTCTCTTATTTTCGGTTCCAGCCGTTTATTATTATTTGCTTTTTGTAGCAGTTCGTTAATTAGGGGAAGGGGCTATTGCATGATCAACGTCGCGATTCTTGGCAGTACCGGTTCGATTGGGACACAAACGCTTGATGTCATCGCTGCCAACCCTGGACTGTTTCGGTTGTGTGCCGTTGCGGCTCATTCCAATCATCGGTTGCTGCGGCAACAGATACAGCAGTTTCACCCTGATTTGGCCGTGTTGGTTGATGATGCGTCCGGGAAGCAATTTGTGGTCAGAAGGAATCCCGGCCGGACTGGATTTCCGAATAGGGTCTGCGGCCCTTTTGGAGGCGGCGGGCTTATCCAGAGGCAAATGTAGTCCTCAATTCGTTGGTCGGATTTGCCGGTCTGGCGCCTTCCATCGCCTGCATCAAGGCAGGCAAAAACACTGGCGATAGCCAACAAGGAAACGTTGGTTGCCGCCGGAGAACTGGTGATGCGGCTTGCTGCGGAAAAAAAGGTTACAGTGGTCCCTGTGGACAGCGAACACTGTGCAATTGCTCAATGCCTGTCTGGCGAAGCTGCACCTGGAGTGCGGGCGTTTGTTGCTGACCGCTTCCGGCGGGACCATTCCGCGGGAAAAAGCTTCAGGAATTGCAGACGGTTACCTTACAGGAGTGTCTGAAGCATCCCAATTGGACCATGGGACGCAAAATAACGATTGACTCTGCTACCTTGATGAATAAGGGATTGGAAGTAATTGAGGGCGCGCTGGCTGTTCGACATCGACTATGATCGGATTGACGTGGGTGGTCCATCCCCAGAGTATCGTCCATTCCATGGTTGAGTTTGTTGACGGTTCAGTCAAAGCCCAACTTGGAGTGCCGGATATGAAACTGCCCATCCAGTATGCCCTGAATCAGGGGGGCCCGTTTGGATAATGCGTTTACCCGCATGGATTTTACGCAGTCCATGGCTCTTAATTTTGAGCCACCTGACCTGGAAACTTTTCGCGCGTTGCCGTTGGGCGTACGAGGCCGGACGGCAGGGCAGCACGTTTCCCTGCGTGATGAACGCAGCCAATGAGGTAGGGGTCCAGGCTTTTATCGATGGGAAAATTCACTTCACGGACATGATCCGTGTAAGTGGAAGACGTGTTGGCAATGCATACCGGGAGCGAGAATCCAGTCCTGGAAGACTACTTGATGGCCGATGCATGGGCACGGCGTACAGCGGACAAATTTGTCAACAAGGCGGTTAAGTAATGATCATCACGATACTAGCCACGATTTTTGTTTTTGGAATGCTTGTCCTGGTGGCATGAACTGGGACACTTTGTCACCGCCAAGCTCACAGGGATGCGAGTGAGCGAGTTCGCGATCGGTTTTGGACCTAAGCTGCTATGGAAAAAGCGCGGTGAAACGGAATACTCCGTGCGCATGATTCCCCTCGGTGGGTTTAAATAAAATTGATGGTATGGATCCAGACGAAGAACAGGACGAACGCTCTTTTTCGAGCAAGCCGGTATGGGCGAGGGCCCTTGTTATTGCAGCTGGTTCGCTGATGAATTTTGTGTTGCCTGTTGTGCTGTTTACCATTGTGTTTCTTGCCAACGGCATCGAAACCGTTTCCGACAAACCGGTGATCGGAGCCTTGATTCCTGGGAAACCGGCCATTCAGTCCGGCATTTCCGTCGGAGATACGGTACTAAAGGTCAATGGGGCGCCAGTGGGAACATGGATGCAAGTGGTGGACACCATTCGTGTGTCAAAAGACTCCCTGACGCTCGAAATGCGCACGAAAGATGGCAAGACGCGCACTGTGACCATGATTCCGGAAACAGAACCCAAATCAGGTAGGGCATTGATCGGTATCGTTCCGGTCATTGACCGCCAGATTCCGGCTTTTTTGAATCCGTTTCACTTTCTGTCAAGCATACCTATATCATAGCCGGGAAAATGCTTTCGGGCATAGGGCAGATGTTCACGGGCAAGGCGGAAGCCGATATCGCCGGCCCCATTGGCGTTATGAGAATGACCGGTGAGATGGCTCAGCTTGGGTTCATACCGCTGCTTCAGTTTGCGGCCTTTCTCAGTATCAATTTGGGGCTGATCAATCTGCTGCCGGTACCGTTGCTCGATGGTGGACATATCGCAACGCTGCTGGTTGAAGCGGTCCGACGCAAGCCGTTGACTTCGGGCCAGGTTCGTTATATCCAGATGGTGGGGATGGCTTTGTTGGGCTTGTTGATGTTGTATGCGACGTTCAAGGATTTGCTTCGATTGAATGTATTTTGACGGGGTGTTGAATTGATGGATTTTTCTTCTGAACGCAAACTGAAACGGGTTCTGCACGTCGGAAAAATTGCCGTAGGCGGCGATAATCCGGTTTCTGTGCAGTCCATGACGACCACCAAGACTTCCGACTATGTTGCCACCATTAACCAGATTCGGCAGCTGGAAGCAGTGGGCTGTGAAATTGTCCGTGTTGCAATCCCCGATATGGCTGCAGCTCAGGCTGTTTCAACCATTAAAGAATCGGTGGGAATTCCAGTCGTTGCGGATATTCATTTTGACTATCGCTTGGCTTTGGAAACTATCACTAGGGGAATAGACGCCCTGCGTCTCAATCCAGGCAACATCACCGATCAAGAACAAGTCCGGGCAGTTGTCCGAGCCGCCAAAGAAAAAGCGATTCCCATTCGTATCGGCGTGAATGCCGGGTCACTGGATAATGAGATACTTGCCAGACATGGCGGCCACGCAACGGCCGAGGGGTTGGTCGAGAGTGCGCTGCGGCATGTGGCCATTCTCGAACAGTTAGATTTTTATGACATAAAGATTTCATTGAAAGCTAATGATGTTCCCCCTGACAATTCAGTCCTATCGTCTGATGTCTGAGCGGGTCAGCTATCCCCTGCATTTGGGGGTCACTGAGGCTGGTACGCCAAGAGTCGGCATCATCAAGTCATCGGTTGGGATTGGCGCGCTGCTTGCAGAAGGCATTGGCGATACGATCAGGGTTTCTCTCACGGCGGATCCGGTCGAAGAAGTCCGGGTCGCGCGGGATATTCTTCAATCGCTCGGATTGCGGCGTTTTACGCCAACATTGGTATCGTGCCCGACCTGCGGACGCTGCAACATTGATCTAATTTCGCTGGCTACGAAAGTGGAGGAACGTCTGGGTTCTCTGTCCCGTCCAATGACGGTTGCGGTGATGGGCTGTGTTGTTAATGGACCAGGAGAGGCTCGGGAAGCCGATATCGGCATAGCCGGGGGCAAAGGGGAAGGAATTTTGTTTCGAAAAGGACAGATTATTGCCAAAGTGCCGGAAGATCAGCTGGCGGAAGCGCTCTTCGCAGAAATGGACCGACTTGACAAGGGGGATGTATTGGAATGAAAATGTCACATTTATACGCGCCGACATTGCGGGAGGTTCCTGCTGAAGCTGAGGTGGTAAGTCATCAGTTGATGCTGCGGGCAGGCATGATCCGTAAGGCTACAGGCGGCGTTTATTCGTATTTGCCTCTGGCGTGGCGGACTTTGCGCAAGATCGAACAGATCGTGCGGGAAGAAATGGATGCCAAGGGCGGACAAGAAATCGCCATGCCGATTGTTCAACCGGCTGAAATATGGCAGCAGACCGGCCGCTGGGATGTTTACGGCGATGAGATGTTCCGTTTGAAGGACCGTCACCAGCGTGATTTTTGCCTCGGGCCGACACATGAAGAAATGGTGACGACATTAGTGAAATCGGATGTTCGCTCCTATCGGCAATTGCCCTTGCTAGTGTACCAAATTCAAAATAAATATCGTGACGAGATTCGTCCGCGTTTTGGCCTGATGCGTGGACGCGAATTTATCATGAAAGATCTTTATTCCTTTGACCGTGATGCAGCCGGACTGGATATCAGTTATAAAAAAATGTATGATGCCTACACGCGGATTTTTACTCGTTGTGGGCTGACTTTCCGTCCGGTTGAGGCGGATCCGGGTGCTATTGGTGGCAGCGGAACCCATGAGTTCATGGTGTTGGCTGATTCTGGCGAAGCGGCTATTGCCTACTGTGAGAGTTGTGATTATGCAGCGAATGTGGAAAAAGCAGAACTCTTGCCGCTTCCATCATCCGGTGAAGCTGCATTGCCCATGGAAACTCGGTCGACGCCGGGACAGCGGACAATTCTGGAAGTGGCTCAATTCTTATCCATGGCTTCGGACCGTCTGATCAAGTCACTCGCCTATATGACGGAAAAAGGTCCGGTGTTGGCGTTGGTGCGGGGTGATCACGAAGTCAATGAGATCAAACTGTCCAATCTTCTTAACGTACTTCAGCTGGACCTTGCCAATGAAACTGATATTCGAGATTCGTTCCGCAGTATGCCGGGTTATCTCGGTCCCGTGGGTTTGTCGGATGTTTTGGTGGTTGCTGACGCCAGTGTCATGAACCTGGTGAATGCTGCATGCGGCGCCAATTCTGTTGACCAACACCATGTCAATGTTTCGCCGTCCCGGGATTTCAAGGTGGATAAAGTTGCCGACCTGCGGCTGATCAAAGAATCCGATCCTTGCCCCCGATGCGGTGCGCCTGTGAAGACAGCCAGGGGAATCGAAGTGGGCCAGGTGTTCAAGCTTCATACCAAATATTCTCAAGCACTGGATGCCTCTTATTTGGATGAAAATGGCCAGGAAAATCTGATGGTGATGGGGTGCTATGGTGTAGGCGTCAGCCGGACAATGGCGGCAGCGATCGAACAGCATCACGATGACGATGGAATCATTTGGCCCGCTTCGATCGCACCCTATGCGGTCGTGATCGTACCCATAAACACCAAGGATGAAGCGCAGATGTCGCTTTGTAACCAGTTGTATGAAGAGTTGATGGCAGCCGGCATTGAAGTGGTGTTCGATGATCGGGACGAGCGATCCGGTGTCAAGTTCAAGGATGCTGACCTGATCGGTTACCCGCTAAGGATTACTGTTGGCCCCAAGGCTTTGAAGGAAAATGCAGTTGAAGTCAAAGTGCGCCGAACGAAAGAAACCTGCCTCTATCCCTTGGGAAAGCATATCGAAAGCATTTGCAAATTGCTTGAAACTTTGTGATTTTGGCATTTGCGGTGTCTTCGGGTTTTGGAGAATTTGAATTTTGAGCTATTGTATTGCGCCTGATGATAAACTGATTTTGAGCAAACTAACCCAGCAGCTGCCGTTATCGGCAGCTGCTGGGTTAGTTTTGAAACGTAGCCGTGTGGATACTATTTCAATGGATACCCGGACAGGAAGGTGCCGGCTGGTTCTCGTCGTCCCGGAAGCGTTGCGGGATGACGACCTTAATCAGGTAACCGGATTTTTGCGGGAAGCTACATGCCTTGCAACCCTGGAGATCGCGCAACAGATCCTGCCTGAAGCGGCCTCGATCTGTGATCAAAAAGAGCAGCTTGTCTGCGAATTTCCCCATGCTACGCCGTTGGCGAGCAGGGCGCTGATTGCCTCGTCCTGGCAATGGAGCGGCTCAACTCTTTCTATAACTCTCCGGCGCTCGTTGGAACTTGATTTGCTTGAACGCGAAGACTTTGAGGTGAAATTTTCCGCTTATATCCATGAAAAATTTGGCGTGAACATTCAACTACGGGTGCTGGTAGAGGAGGATTCCGTCTGCTATGACGAACTGGATTGCCAGCTGCAGTCCTTGCCGCAGGAAACTGGCAGTGCTTCGTCAAGTGAAGGGTCTGCAGGCGGCAGTGCTGAGAAGGCCGTTATTGGTTCGCTCGTCAAAGGAAAGTTAATGGAGATTCGCGAAATTTTTGAAGAACAGCGCGGAGTGGCAGTACAGGGAATAGTCAATGACTTCGAACTGAAGGAACTGAAAAGTGGACGTTGTTTGATGTCATTTAATATTGAAGACGAAACGAGTGCCATTAGCTGCAAAGCCTATTTTGAAAATATTGCTGATGCCAGACAAAAAACAGAAGCACTGAAAAATGGGACTACGGTTAAAGTCAAAGGCTCGGCGATGTTCGACAAGTACGTTCGGGAACTCGTAGTACAGGCTGACAATGTAACCAAGACCACTACCGAGCTCAAGACGGATGACCGCCCGCGTAAGCGAGTGGAGTTGCATGCCCATACGCAGATGAGCACGATGGATTCTGTCGTATCGGTTGAAAAACTTATTCGGACGGCGGAAAGGTACGGACACTCGGCCGTGGCCATCACCGATCATGGAGTCGTTCAGGCTTTTCCAGCTGCGCAGGACTTGGCGCACAAAAGCAAGATCAAAGTCATTTACGGCATGGAAGGATACCTTTTCGACGAAGATATCAGTCAAAGCAATCACATCATCATTCTGGCCCGCAATACCATGGGGCTTCGCAATCTGTACCGCCTGGTTTCCCTGGCGCATATCAAATATTTTCACCGGACGCCCCGCATTCCGCGTTCGGCGCTGATGGAGTTTCGTGAGGGTCTGGTCCTGGGCTCGGCCTGTGAGGCCGGCGAGTTGTACCGGGCGATGCTGAACGGTGCTTCAATGGATGAATTGGGGAGAATCGCCTCGTTTTATGACTACCTGGAGATCCAACCCTGCGGCAATAACCAGTTTTTGATCCGTAAAGGGCAGGTTTCGGACGAAGCAGAACTGCAAAATTATAATCGTAAAATATGTGAAATCGGCAAAAATCTTGGGAAGCCGGTAGCTGCGACCTGTGATGTTCATTTCCTGCGTCCTGAGGACGAAATTTACCGTAGAATTCTTATGAGTGGACAAAAATACGATGATGCGGACCTGCAGGCGCCATTATATTTCAGAACCACGGAGGAAATGTTGGCTGAGTTTTCCTATCTGGGCCAAGAACTGGCCGAAGAAGTGGTGGTCAATGCTCCCCAACAGATCGCCGATTCAATTGAAAAGCTGCAACCGATCCCGGATGGGCTGTATTCGCCGGATATCCCGGGAGCGGATGCGGATATCCGCAATATGTCGTTTGAGCGGGCCAGAGAACTGTACGGCGAGCCGCTGCCGGAAATAGTGGCGGATCGTTTAAAACTGGAACTGGACTCCATCATCAACAACGGCTTTGGTGTCTTGTACCTGATCGCGCACAAACTGGTGAAGAAATCTACAGACGATGGTTACCTTGTAGGCTCTCGGGGATCAGTCGGGTCCTCCTTCGTGGCAACCATGACTGGAATTACCGAAGTGAATCCGTTGCCGCCGCATTGGCGTTGCCCGGATTGTAAATACAATGAATTCGCTGACGCCGGAACCTACGGCGGTGGATTCGATCTGCCTGACAGGAACTGTCCTCAGTGCGGAGTAGAACTGGCGAAAGATGGACATAATATTCCCTTTGCTGTATTTATGGGTTTTGAGGGAGATAAGGTTCCTGATATCGACCTGAATTTTTCCGGCGATTATCAGTCTGTCGCACACAAGTATACGGAAGAATTGTTTGGCAGAGATAACGTGTTTCGAGCCGGCACGATCAGTACGATCGCTGAGCGTACCGCTTTTGGTTACGTGAAGAACTATCTGGATGAACGAAAATTGCCGGGAACCAATGCCAACATCAACCGTCTGGTACGTGGATGCGCCGGAGTCAAGAAAACTACCGGACAGCATCCGGGCGGCATCATGGTAGTGCCCCGACATATGGATGTGCATCATTTCACTCCGATCCAGCACCCGGCTGATGATCGAACCTCCGGCACAGTCACGACCCATTTTGATTATCATTCGATCAGCAGCCGCCTGGTAAAGCTGGATATTCTCGGCCATGACGATCCGACCGTTATCCGGATGCTGGAGCGGTTAACCGGACTGGATGCGAAAAAAGTTCCTTTTGACGATCAGAAGACGATGAGTCTGTTTTTTTCTACGGAAGCTTTGGGCTTGACGGCTGCGCAGCTGAAAAGTTCGGTGGGGACGCTCGGGATTCCTGAATTCGGCACCCGCTTCGTGCGCCAAATGCTCGAAGAAACCCGACCTGCCAGATTCAGTGAACTGGTCCGGATTAGCGGATTCTCGCATGGGACGGATGTTTGGGTCAATAATGCGCAGGATCTGATTCGGGAAAAGGAAGCCACCTTATCGGAAGCAATTTCTGCCCGCGACGACATCATGTTGACCCTGATCCATAAGGGCGTTGCACCCAAAACTTCTTTCGATATCATGGAAAGCGTCCGCAAAGGCAAAGGCGTGAAGCCGCAGCAAGTCCAGGCCATGAAGGACCAGGGAGTGCAGGACTGGTTCATCCAATCCTGCCAGAAAATAAAATACATGTTTCCCAAAGCTCATGCCGTAGCTTATGTTATGATGGCGTTTCGCATCGCCTGGTTCAAGGTCTACCAACCGTTGGCTTTCTATGCAGCTTACTTTACAATCAGGGCGGAGGACTTCGACGCGGCGGCGGCCGTACTCGGTGAAGCCGGCCTAATGACGGTTATCAAGGAATTGGACTCGAAGGGAAAAGACGCAACAGCCAAGGAAAAAGCCAAGATTGCTGTGATTGAAACTGCAAGGGAAATGGTGATGCGGGGCTTCACCTTTTTGCCGGTCGATTTGTATCACTCCGCCGTGGATGAATTTCTCATCAGCGGATCGTCGCTGTTGCCGCCGCTTGCTGCATTACCCGGTCTGGGCGCCGCCGTTGCGGAAAACATTGTGGCTGCTCGGAAGGAGCGTCCTTTTTCTTCGCAGGAGGATATCCGCATCCGAGGTCATGCTTCCAAAAGCGTATTGGAAATACTCGCTCAGCATGGCTGTCTGTCGGGGCTCCCCGAATCGGATCAACTTCAGCTGTTCGGGTAGCATAAACACAACTAGATGAAGATAAACTTTGTCAGAAAATGAACCTACCCAGAACAGGGTCATCTGAATAACCTTACATGTTAATAATTTTCGGGACAAACCGGCTATCCCAAACCATAAGCTGTTGTAAAATCGTTTTTGGGATGATATAATCAATTTGAAGAATTGTGGAAGCTGGTGAAAGAGTGGGTACTGCCCACTCTTTCCGCGTAATTTGGAGGGAGTGTCCGATGACACGAGCAGAAATTGAAGATAAGATCGCTGAAATTGTGGAGCCCTTGGTGCAAGAATCCGAGCTTGAACTTGTGGATGTTGAATATGTGCAGGAACGAGAATGGTATCTGCGAATATTCATTGATAAGCTTGGCGGGATAGGGATTGAGGACTGCGAGCAATTAAGCCGAAAATTGGAGCCTGTTTTTGATGAACTGGATTTCCTAAAACAGGCTTATTATCTGGAAGTCTCTTCGCCTGGGCTGGATCGTGTTCTGCGGCGAGACAAGGATTACGTGCGTTATGCGGGTCATTTGGTAGATGTGAAGTTTTTCCAGCCTAAAGCCGGTGTCAAACAATTAACGGCAACCCTGAAGGGGCGCAAGGATGGAATGGTCTGCTTAAATGTTAATGAACAGGATCAGTTTTATCCTATGGAAGAAATTGCACAAGTAAGATTGCATGTTTCGATGGGACAAACAAAAAAATAGACTTAGGAGGCGTCTTGGTGAGTACAGAACTTTTAGCAGCATTTGAACAATTGGCACGGGAGCGGGGGATTGCAACCGAAGTCCTGTTTGAAGCTGTAGAAGCAGCGCTTATTTCGGCTTACAAACGTAATTTCGGCACGGTTCAGAATGTCCGCGTGGCTATGGACCGTGAAACGGGGTCGATTCATGTCTATTCCAGAAAAGACGTAGTCGAGGATGTCACGGATTCCAAGCAGGAGATATCATTGGCGGATGCCAAGGCTGTCGATGTAACGTATCAGGTCGGTGATATCGTCGAACAGGAAGTCACTCCGAAAGATTTCGGCCGAATTGCGGCGCAAACTGCCAAACAAGTGGTCGTGCAGCGTATTCGTGAAGCGGAAAGAAGCTTGGTATATGACGAATACTCCAACCGTGAAAACGATATCGTGACAGGTGTTGTTCAGCGGATTGAACAGCGACAGGTTTTCGTCGACCTTGGCAAAGCAGAGGCTGTTTTGTTGCCCACAGAGCAAATCAATGGCGAACCCTATCGATATGGAGATCGGATTAAAACCTATATCGTTGAAGTGAAAAAACTGCCGAAGGGCCCCCAGATTATGCTCTCACGAACCCATCCCGGCCTCTTGCGGCGGCTGTTTGAACTCGAGGTCCCGGAAATTCATGATGGGATTGTAGAAATTAAATCGGTAGCCCGTGAACCAGGCTTGCGTTCTAAAATTGCGGTTCATTCAGCCGATGAGAATGTTGATCCGGTTGGAGCTTGCGTAGGTCACAAAGGCCTGCGGGTCCAGATGATTGTCAATGAATTGCGGGGCGAAAAAATCGATGTTGTTCGCTGGAGTGAAAATCCTGACGAATATATCGCTAATGCTTTGAGCCCGGCCAAAGTTATTGCCGTAGAAGTTTTTGAGGATGAAAAGTCTTCACGTGTCATCGTGCCTGATTATCAACTTTCCCTCGCAATTGGACGGGAAGGTCAAAATGCACGGCTGGCTGCTAAATTGACGGGCTGGAAGATCGATATCAAGAGCGAAACACAAGCCTTGATGATGCAGGGAGCTTCAGACGAGTCATGATCAAACCGAAGAAAACGCCTCAACGTTTATGCAGCGGCTGCCAGACCTTTCAGGATAAAAAAATCTTGGTTCGCATCGTGCGGACGCCTGCCGGAGAAGTTGTTATCGATCCCACAGGCAAAGCACCCGGTCGAGGCGGATATGTCTGTCGTAATGCCGAATGCATCAAACGGGCCTGCACTGCCAAAGGATTGGACAGAGCGTTGAAAACCTCTGTGCCGTCCGCTGTTTATGATATTTTGAAAGCGCAGCTTGATCCCCATGAATGAAGATAAACTTCTGGGATTGCTGGGGCTGGCTCATCGAGCCGGATTCGTGGCTTCTGGAGCGATGCAGACTGAAAAGGCATTGTTGTCCGGTCGCTGCAAACTCTTGTTGATTGCCGCCGATACGGCGACCGAAACACAGAAACGCCTCAATATCATGGTTGAGGAAACCGGGACCCCGATGATTAAAATTTTGTCGAAACTGCAACTGGGGAATGCTGTTGGGAAAAGTCCCAAAGCGGCACTTGCCATCAACGATATCGGATTTGCCAGCTCCCTACGGCGCATGGTCTCATCTGACGGCGTCTGACGGAGAACTTATTGGAGGCGATGTAATGTCTAAATACCGTGTATATGAATTAGCTAAGGAATTTACCACTACTAGTAAATTGATTTTGGATATTTTGGATCGCAATAATATGCCAGCCAAAAATCACATGGCTAGCATTGAGGAAGAAGCCTATCAGATTTTAGTGCGTACCTTTGCACCGAAACCGGACACGGCGGAGGAAATTCGTGAAAGACAGCGTAAAAAGGCTACGGCAGCCATTCCTGTTGTCAAACCTGAGCCGCCCAAAGCGCCGCCGGCTCCGCCCAAGGTCTTTTACGGTGGAGGCGGACAGCAACGGCCTCCAATGAAACCTCGGCATGAGCAAGGGTTTGCGTCTCAGCCGCATCAAGCGGAATCGCGACCGGCGAACTTTGCACCTGTGCAGGCGCCGACGGCAGCCACTCCGGCGGTGCCTGCCGCAGCTGCGCCCGCAGCAGCTCCAGTGATCGCCGTTCCAACATCTGCCGCGCCGGCTGCCGCGCAGGCACCCGTTACCTCGGCGCCTGTTGTTGCTCCAGTGACTGTCGCTTCGACCACTGTTTCAGCTGCACCGGAGGTTGCTCCCGGAGTTGTGGAGAAAAAAGTCGTGGCTCCCAGCACACCTGCCGCACAAGGACGTCCTGCCACCCCGGTTGGAACGCCCAATTATCCGTTTCGACCAGCGGCTCCGTTTAATCCCAACAATCTGATTCGCCAACCGGTCCCTCAGATTGTTCGGCCCACAGAAAACCGGGTTGCACCCAAACCGGCAGGCGTCCCGGCGAAAGTTGGCGACAAGCCTCTGCGTCCGGCGTTTACCCGTCCGGATGCCGCGCCGATGAACAGGCCGGGTGGAGCTCGTCCTCCACTTGCCGGTGCTTCCGCTGGCGCTGCTCCGAAACAAGGACCAGGGCAGAAAGCTGATCGTCGAACCGGTGGGGGAGATCGCCCGCAAACTACTGGAAATCGTCCCGGGGGCAATCGTCCTCCGTATCAGGGACAAGGTCGCCCGGGAGCACCCCGGCGTTCGTTCGGGCAGGGCGCTTCACAGACACCGAAACCGGAGCCAATCCGTCCGACGCATATCAAGGTTGGCGAGTCTCTTTCTGTAAAGGAATTGGCGATTAAGCTCGGCCGTGAGGTCAATGAAGTAATTAAAAAATTGATGATGCTTGGTGTAATGGCAACCATTAATCAAGAAGTTGATTTCGATACTGCCAGTCTGATTGCGGCTGAATTCGGCGCAACAGTTGAAGAACTGCCGCCGGAAATCGACCCGACGGTCATCCCGGAAATCGAAGATGATCCCGCTTCTCTGGTATTGCGCTCGCCGGTAGTAACCGTTATGGGTCACGTCGACCACGGCAAGACATCCCTGTTGGATTCGATTCGTCAGACTCATGTCACTACGCAGGAAGCAGGCGGTATCACCCAACATATCGGAGCTTACCAAGTCGTTCAACAAGGCAAAAAGATTGTTTTTCTGGATACGCCTGGTCATGAAGCCTTCACTTCAATGCGGGCGCGTGGCGCGCAGGTGACGGATATTGCGATACTGGTCGTGGCAGCCGATGATGGTGTCATGCCGCAGACCATTGAAGCAATCAACCATGCAAAATCCGCCAATGTTCCGATCATCGTCGCCATCAATAAAATGGATATGCCGGCTGCGGATCCGGAGCGTGTTATGCAGCAATTGACCGAATATGGCCTGGTCGCCGAGAAATGGGGCGGGGATACCATCATGGTTCCCGTGTCCGCCGTCAAGAAGACCGGTATCAGTGATCTACTTGAAATGATCCTGTTGGTTGCCGAAGTGCGGGATCTGAAAGCCAATCCCAATCGCCCGGCAGTAGGAACCATTGTGGAAGCAGAGCTGGATAAGGGCAAAGGCCCTGTGGCTACTGTGTTGGTCCAAAACGGGACCTTGCGGGTCGGGGATACGATTATTGCCGGTACCGCCTATGGTAAAGTTCGGGCAATGACTAATGATCGAGGCGAAAAAGTGAAAAAAGCCGGCCCGTCAACTCCAGTTGAGGTTATCGGATTGTCTGATGTACCTATGGCAGGAGATATTCTGGCAGCCGTCGATGAAAAAACCGCCCGATCCATTTCTGAAAAGCGAGTCGCTAAAACGAAGTCCGATGCGGTTTCACAGGCGCAAAAAGTTACGCTGGAAGATCTGTTTCAGCAAATTCAGGCAGGTGAAATCAAGGATCTTAATCTGCTGGTCAAGGCGGATGTACAGGGATCAATCGAGGCTCTGCGTCAATCGCTTGAGAATCTCAAGAATAAAGAAGTGCGTGTTATGATCGTCCACAGTGGCGTGGGCGCTATCAACGAATCAGATGTTATGCTTGCGTCGGCATCCAATGCCCTGATCATCGGCTTCAATGTCAGACCGGACACCAATGCCCGTAAAGCGGCCGAAGCTGAAAAAGTTGATATTCGGACATATCGTGTCATCTATGATGCAATCAATGATGTTGAAGCCGCCATGACCGGCATGTTGGCGCCGGAGTTCCGCGAAGTCACGCTGGGACGCGTCGAAATCCGTCAGGTTTTTAATATTCCCAAGGGTGTCGTTGCCGGATCCTATGTGTTGGAAGGAAAAATTACCAGCACTTCGCAGGTACGATTGCTTCGAGATGGAATCGTTATTTTTGAAGGGAAGCTGGAATCCCTGCGTCGTTTCAAAGATGATGTCAAAGAAGTCGCTACTGGCTATGAGTGCGGCATTACCCTGGAAAAATTCAGGGACATCAAAGAAGGCGATATCGTGGAAGCATTCGTTATGGAACAGATTCCCCGCTGATAGGCAGATGGGAGTAAAGGGGTGTGAACTGTCATGGGACAACAGCGTGTTGAAAAAATTCAGGAATTCATTCAACAGGAACTGAGTAAAATTATTCTGACCGAACTCAAAGATCCCCGCATTGGTTTTGTTACCGTGACAGGGGTAGAAGCAACAGGGGATCTGCGGTCAGCGAAAGTCTATATTAGTCTGATGGGATCCGAGGAAGCCAAGAAAGCGACGTGGATCGGCTTGCAGCATTCACTGGGCTTTTTACGGACAGAGGTCGGGCGACGTCTGGGAATCAGGCACACGCCGGAATTGACGCTGCATCAGGACAATTCCCTCGATAACAGTGAGCATATTGGGAAGCTTTTGCGGGGGATTCAACAGACAGAAGGGAAACAATAATAATGCGGGGAACTTCCGGAGATGCATTGCGCGAGCTTGCTCGCGCCCGTACAATTGTTCTGACTACGCATATTAATCCTGATGGTGATGCACTCGGGTCCATGATTGCGTTATATCTTTTTCTCAGGCAACGGGGAGCACGGGTGCAGATGTGGCTTGACGATAATCTTCCCGGAATGTATTCGTTTTTGCCGGAACTTGATAAAATCACCCGTCCACCAACTTCTTCGACGCAGGGAGATCTAATTATTATTCTTGACGCAGGAGATGCGGGCCGGACGGGTAGTTCCTGTTCGAATTTTCGCGGTCGCAGTCTGAATATTGATCACCATCTTTCGAATACGGATTTTGCCGATATTACGATAATGGATGATTCGGTGGCAGCCACCGGGATTTTGATTCTTCGAATGATTGAAGAATCAGGTGAGCAGATTTCAAAAGATATGGCTACCTGTCTTTACACAGCCATCGCTACGGATTGCGGTTTCTTCCGTTACGCCAACACCGACGCACAAACGTTGCATGCTGCTGCCCGATTGGTGAGCTATGGGGCTGAGCCGCATTCTATATCGGAGCAGATTCAAAAGATGCCCCTCTCGAGAATTACAGCTCTTTCCAGAGTGTTGGACACGCTGGAAGTGTCTGACTGCGGTAAAGTGGCGACGATTGTAGTTCCGCCAGGCGTGTCCTCAGCCGATGTGGAAGATACCGAAGGCTTCATCGATTATCCGAGGAATATCGCAGGAGTAGAAGTTGCCATCATGTTCAAACCCTCTTCAGAAAAGGAAACGGTGAAACTCAGCTTCCGCTCTCGGCGACTTAACGTAAGTGATCTTGCACAATCGTTGGGCGGCGGCGGTCATGCACGTGCAGCGGGATGCACATTGAAGGGAACAGTTCTGGAGGTTAAGCCCAGAGTGATGAATCGTGTTTTGGAAGCTCTGCGGGAAGCCGGTTTATGATCAATGCTGTGATAAATTTATTGAAGCCGCCGGGGATGACCTCCCATGATGCGGTTTCTTTTGTTCGTCGTATTTATAAGCAAAAACGGGTGGGGCACAGCGGCACGCTCGATCCGGCGGCTGCCGGGGTATTACCGATATATTTGGGGAACGCGACCCGGTTGGTCGAATATGGCGATGATTTTGACAAAGAATATCGCGCAGAAATTTTGTTCGGCACCTCGACCGACACCGGAGATGATACAGGCACTGTAATTTCAACTTTCCCCGTCGAAGAGTCGCATCTCGAAAACCTTGAAAGCGTTGTGAATTCATTTGCGGGCGTTTACGAACAGGTGCCGCCGATGTATTCAGCGCTAAAAGTGAATGGGCGAAAGCTGTATGAACTGGCTAGGGAAGGAAAGGAAGTCGAACGGGCGGCGCGCCAGGTTCGGATTCAGTCCATCCGACTACTTTACAAACAAAATGATCGCGCCGGGATTCATGTTGCCTGCTCCAAAGGGACCTATATCCGGACGCTGTGCGAGGATATCGGAGGCCGCATCGGAATTCCTGCAACTATGGCTTTTTTGCTGAGGACCCGCGTCGGTCCTTTTGATATCAATCAGGCCGCAACATTGGAAGAAATCACGGCGAATCCGCCCAGTGTAGTGCTGCCAGCTGATATTGCGGCTTCCCATCTGCCGCTCTGTCGATTCGACGAAATTGACACCCGGTTTTTGAAACAAGGAAGAGCCGTGGACATGAGAACTGATGGGTATGATGTCCGTGATAATTTCGTGGCGCGCCTGTACACCGAAGATGACGTTTTTTTTGGTATCGGTCAAGTGGATGTTGCGGCCGGCAGGATGAATCCGACAAAAATATTCGTGGATGGTAATGAGTAAAATGTTGTTGATTAGAAGTCTTGACGAGTTGCATTGCCAATTTCCCAATGTTGCGATGGCGTTGGGAACCTTCGATGGATTGCATTTGGCGCATCGTTTTGTAATCGGTCGAACTGTTGAATGGAGCCGAATGAATGCAGGTACCAGCATGGTATTTACATTTTCCAACCATCCGCTGTCGATCATTCATCCGCATCGAGTTCCTCCCCAGTTGCAGAATTTGTCTGGTAAGACCGGGCAGATTCGTAATCTGGGCGTAGATGTACTTGTGCGGATCCCTTTTACCAGGGAGCTTCTCCACCTTCCACCAGAGGACTTCGTGCAGCTGCTGGCGGCGAAAATTAATCCACGCCGCCTCGTCGTTGGTCCCAACTATTCATTTGGGGATAAGGGGATGGGAACGCCCGAGCAACTGATCGGACTTGCTCTAAATTATGGCATCGAAACGGAGATCTGCCCGGAAGTCATGGAGAACGGGGTCATGGTCAGCAGTAGTCTCATTCGTAGGATGCTTTCACGGGGTGAAGTTGCCGAAGCTGCGACATTGTTGGGCCGTCCTTATGAGCTTACAGGAACCGTCGTGCACGGTGACCATCGGGGAAGAACCCTTGGCTTTCCAACCGCTAATTTGAAGGTATCCTCCCACCTGCTGATTCCGGGAAAAGGTGTGTACGCAGTTCGAGTGAAAGTTGCAGGAGTATATCATCGCGGGCTTTGCAATGTTGGGGTTAACCCTACCTTTGGCCAGGAAAGTTTGCGGGTTGAAACGCATATTTTAGATTTTGACTGTAATGTATATGGAAAAAGAATGACTGTGTATTTTTTGGGACGGCTACGGGGCGAAAAAAAATTCTCCTCAGCGGATTCTCTGGTCACGCAAATGAGAGTCGATATGGAAGAAGCCCGGACCAAGTATTTTGGGATATGACCGCCTGTTATATTCCTGAACTCTTTACATTCAGTGAGGGTTCTGATAGAATACAATTCGCAGTAAGTGCAGTATCCTTGGCGAGGATCACCGCCCCCTCCGGCGATTTTCTTGGCTAATGGACAGAGTGCACATTTAAGGAGGAAGACAATGATTACATCTGAGAAAAAACAGGAACTAATTCTCGTACACCGTCGTCACGAAGGGGATACCGGGTCGCCGGAGGTTCAGATCGCGATTCTGACCGATCGCATCAATGAACTGACCACTCATCTCAAGGAACACAAAAAGGATCATCATTCTCGCCGCGGTTTGCTGAAAATGGTCGGTTCGCGTCGCCGTCTTTTGAACTATCTCAAAAATATCGACATTGATCGTTACCGCGCGCTACTCGTAAAACTCAATTTGAGAAAATAATTCGTGAATGAAAGGCGGGGCAACCCGCTTTTTTTATGCCAGTATGCAGTTCGCCCACGAAGATGTTTCGTTGCAAAATAAAAAGAACATTTTCTTTTGGAGTTGAATAGGTTATAATTTGTAACGTGAATGAATAGAAGGATATATGAGGAGGAAAAGGTGAATGCAGACTTTTCAATTTGAACTCGGAGGTCGGCAGCTCGTCGTTGAAACCGGCAAGTATGCCAAACAAGCTAATGGCTCGGTAATGATCCGTTATGGGGAAACAGCAGTGGTGGTCGCAGCGACTACTTCAGCGGCGCCGCGTGAGGGAATCGATTTTTTCCCATTGACGGTTGATTATGAAGAAAGAATGTACTCGGTGGGTAAAATTCCCGGCGGCTTTATCAAACGCGAAGGGCGACCGACTGAAACCGCAATATTAAGCGCCAGAATGATTGACCGCCCGATTCGCCCGTTGTTCGCAGATGGATTCCGTAATGATGTGCATATCGTTGCGACGGTCGTGTCTGTTGACCAGGACAATACCCCGGATGTTATTGCAATGGTAGGCGCCTCGTGCGCGCTGTCAGTTTCCGATATTCCCTTCAATGGCCCAATTGCTGGTGTCCGAATCGGTTATATCAATAATGAGTATGTGGTGAATCCCACTGTAACACAAATGGAAGAGAGCCAGCTGGACCTGATCGTGGCGGGAACGCGGGACGCGGTCCTGATGGTGGAAGCCGGCGCGAATGAACTTTCCGAGCTCGTGATTCAGGAAGCGATTCTATTTGGTCATGATGTCGTAAAAGAATTGATCGCATTCCAGGAAACCATTGTTGCCGCAGTTGGCAAACCGAAACGCGAAATCAAGACCTATGCACCGCCAGCCGAGCTGGACGGGGCTGTGAGGGCCTATGTGACCGACGCTATGAAAGAAGCAGTCAGCAATTCGGACAAGCTGGCGCGGGAAGCCAAACTGGCCGAAGTGAAATCCGAGGCGGCGGCACACTTTGCTGAAATCTATCCAGACAATAAAAAAGATGTTTCGTATGTTCTCTATAAGGTTCTCAAAGAGACCGTACGCCGGATGATCACTGTCGACAAGATTCGTCCTGATGGCCGGGCACTCGATGAAATTCGCCCAATCACCTGCGAAGTAGGAGTTTTGCCTCGGGTTCACGGATCCGGTCTTTTTACACGTGGTCAGACCCAGGTGCTCAATATCACGACCCTCGGAGCGATTGGCGATAAGCAAAAACTGGATGGACTTGGCGTTGAGGATTATAAACGCTATATTCACCATTACAATTTCCCTCCCTATAGCACAGGTGAAACCCGTCCGATGCGTGGGCCAGGCCGTCGTGAAATCGGTCATGGTCATCTGGCAGAGCGCGCCCTGGTGCCGGTATTGCCGTCAGAAACCGACTTTCCGTATACACTGCGTCTAGTGTCGGAAGTACTCGAATCCAACGGTTCTTCCTCTATGGCCAGCGTTTGCGGCAGCACCTTGTCGCTCATGGATTCAGGCGTACCGATCAAAGCTCCGGTTTCCGGCGTAGCCATGGGCTTGGTCAAAGATGGTGAAAATTTCTCCATTCTGACAGATATTCAAGGAATGGAAGATGCTCTGGGCGATATGGACTTCAAGGTTGCAGGAACTGCTGCCGGCATTACCGCTATCCAGATGGATATGAAAATCGGCGGAATTAGCCGTGAGATACTGTCCAGTGCATTGGAACAGGCCCTCAAGGGACGATTGTTTATTTTGGATAAAATGACACAAGCGATTGCAAAACCGCGAACGGAAATGTCGCCTTACGCACCGAGAATGATCACATTACAGATCAATCCTGATAAAATCCGCGACGTCATCGGGCCGGGCGGCAAAATCATCAAGAAAATCGTTGAGGAAACCGGTGTTCAGATCGACATCGAAGACAGCGGTAAGGTATTCATCATGGCCACCGATATGGAAGCAGGACGCAAAGCCGTCAAAATTATTGAAGGCTTGGTGCGCGAAGTTGAAGTTGGCGGCATTTACACAGGGAAAGTCACTCGTCTGATGAACTTCGGCGCGTTCGTCGAAATCATCCCAGGCAAAGATGGACTTGTGCATATCTCACAATTAGCAATTGAACGTGTGGCCAAGGTGGAAGACGTAGTAAAGATTGGTGACGAAATTACGGTTCGCGTCACAGAAATCGACCGTCAGGGACGAATCAATCTCTCACGGCGCGATCTGCTCAAAGACGTGCCTGCGGCTACACCAACTGAAGAGCCGAAAGCTTAAATAGAGGAGCGACTTCATTGTACAAAAAGACGACCCTCGATAATGGACTCCGGATTGTATCGGAGTCCATTCCCTATATGAGTTCCATCAGCCTCGGCATTTTTGTAGGAACGGGTTCTCGTTCGGAGTTGCCGCCAGAGCAAGGCGTTTCCCATTTTATTGAACATTTGATGTTCAAAGGGACGGAAAAACGTTCCGCCCGGGATATTGCCGAAATGGTCGATGACATCGGCGGACAGCTGAATGCGGCAACAGACCGAGAAAACACCTGTTATTACATTAAAGTGCTGCCTGAGCACTTGGGGCTTGGAATGGACGTTCTAAGCGACATGCTGTTGCATTCTAAATTTGCAGACCTTGATGTGGAAAAAGAGCGGCAGGTAGTCTTGGAAGAAATTAGCCTTTATGAAGATTCTCCAGATGACTTAATCCACGACCTCCATATGAATGCCCTATGGCCGGGACATGCGCTTGGTTGTAATATTCTTGGAACTCGGGATACTATCAGTGCCATGAGCCGCGAGATGATCGTGGATTATACAATGCGACACTATACGCCTGACAATATCGTCATTGCAGCTGCAGGAAATCTGACTCATGACCAATTGGTCGATCAGGGCAGAAAGTATTGGGAACAAGTTACGGGAGCCTCATCGCAGGTCGTTGATAAAACTCCTATATTTGTACCAGGACGATCTTTCCAGGAAAAAGATATCGAACAGATTCATATCTGTCTGGGCACCCTGGGCGTTTCCCATGATGCTCCTGATTATTATGCTTCTCATGTTTTGAATACTATTTTGGGGGGCGGCGTTAGTTCTCGCCTATTTCAAAGTATTCGGGAAGACAGAGGGTTGGCCTATTCGGTCTGCTCCTATCCTTCCAGTTTTCGTGATACGGGGTTACTGACGATCTATACAGGGGTTTCACCGGAAAATTCGCGGGAAGTAATGGAGATCATCCATTCCATTATCGGAGATATCAAGACTAATGGCGTCCGCATTGAGGAACTCAAGCGGGCCAAGGAACAATTAAAAGCCGGACTGATGTTCAGTCTGGAAAGTTCAGCCAGCCGAATGTCACGTTTGGGCCGTGCCGAAATTTCATCGCGTGAATACTTGTCGCCGACTAAATTGGCTGCCAAAGTGGACGAAGTATCACTGGAACAATTGTTCAATATGGCGCAACCGCTCTATCGTCCTGAATCGACATGTTTAACAGCGTTGGGTCCAATCGGACACTCTGGGCTGGAGGCCATGAAATGAAGGTTACCCGCGGCTTTGAATTTACGCGGGAATATAGGGATTGCGGTTTGAAACTGCCTTCCAGAGGGACCGCGAACAGTGCGGGGTATGATCTTGCTGCGGCTGCAAACGTATGTTTGAACCCCGGTGAAATGGCGGTAGTTCCGACCGGTTTAAAAGCGTACATGCAGTCAGACGAATATCTTGGGATTCATATCCGCTCAAGTCTGGCGATTAAACACGGATTGCATCTGGCCAACAGCCAGGGGATTATTGATTCGGATTACTATGATAATCCTGATAATGAAGGACATATTTTGATCGCAGTTATCAACGGCGGGACTTCTAAGTATCAGATTGAGACGGGTATGCGTATCGCGCAGGGGATTTTTGGCCGATATCTGCTGATAGATCAGGATGAGTCGCACGCGCAAGAGACTCGCACCGGCGGTATTGGCAGTACAGGGACTTGATGGTTTCGGGAGAAAAAATCTTCATTAGTGTTTGACAGTTGTAATTTTGTGGTATAGAATGTATACAAAATTAAATATTTCAATTCCCGCAAAGGGACAGAGTAGAGGAGCAATTTGCAATAGTACCGGAGATGAGAGTGTGCATCGGGGACTCTCCGGAAAAGGGCCGATTGCCGAAGCTTTCATTTCGGCACGCGAAATGAAGCTGGGTTCATGCCTAACAGGCATGAGACTGTCACCAATTTTAAATTGGTGGAGAGCTATCTCATCTAGGAGCATTGGACATGACGTTGCTGTTGTGTTTTCTTGCTTTTACCAAGGCTTGTTTTGATGCAGCCGGTGAGATCTTTCTCCCCGGCTGTTTTTATTTTTAGGAGGTGTGGCAAATGATCAGAGTCATGGTATCTGGTGCAAATGGTCGTATGGGAAGGGAAGTGCTGAAGGCCTTGTCCAAGGATCCCCAGTGCGAAATCGTCGCAACGGTTGATCTTAAGGCTACATGGGAGGATGTAGGGGAAATCTTGGGACTGGGAAAATCGGGGGTGCAGATCGAGCCTGATCTGGAAACATCCATTCGTAGTCACAAACCGCAGATTATGGTCGATTTCACTCATCCGAAAGCAGTTGTCGGCAATGTCATGACAGCCCTGCGCAACGGCGTAATTCCCGTAGTCGGAACCACCGGAATCACCGAGGCGGATTTGGCAATGATTCGCACTTATTGCGATGAACATAACGCCACTTGTTTTATTTGTCCGAACTTCTCCATAGGCGCGGTACTGATGATGCGTTTTGCGAAGGAAGCGGCCCGCTATATGCCTCATTGCGAAATTATCGAAATGCATCATGATCAAAAACTGGATGCACCTTCCGGAACAGCTCTGCTGACGGCAAAGATGATTGCCGAAGTACGTGACGAATTGAAACAGGGGCATCCTGACGAAGAGGAAAAAATCCCCGGAGCGAGGGGTTCCGAATACGAGGGGTTCCGGATTCATAGTGTTCGTCTGCCGGGCTATGTGGCCCATCAAGAGGTTATTTTTGGCGACGTGGGACAGATTTTGACCATTCGTCATGATTCTCTTGCCAGAGAGTCTTTCATGCCGGGCGTGGTATTGGCCTGCAAGAAAATTATCGGCCGCAAGGGACTGGTCGTTGGGTTGGATCAATTACTTGGAGAATAGGGGGAAATAGTATGAAAAAGTACAATGTAGCGATTTTGGGCGCAACAGGCGCGGTGGGTCAGGAGTTTATCAAGTTGATTGAAGAACGGAATTTTCCGTTCGGCGAAATGAGATTATTGGCATCTGCCCGTTCCGCCGGGAAAAAACTGATGGTGGCTGGTCAGGAATATACAGTGGAAGAAGCAACGCCGGAATCCTTCGCGGGGATCGATATTGCTTTATTCGCCGGTGGGTCCGCCAGCAAGACTTTTGCCCCGCATGCTGTGAAGGCGGGCGCCGTGGTCATTGACAATTCCAGTGCCTTCCGCATGGATCCCACAGTACCGTTAGTTGTCCCGGAAGTTAATCCTGAAGCGGTGCGAACTCATCAGGGGATCATCGCGAATCCAAACTGCTCGACCATCATCATGGTCATGGCTTTGAAACCCATTCATGACAAAGCGCCGATCAAGCGCGTGGTTGTTTCAACGTATCAGGCTGTTTCCGGCGCCGGCAAGGAAGGTATTGATGAGTTGACTGAGCAAGTAAAAGCAGTTAGTGAGGGTCGCCCGGTGGAAGCCAAAATTTTGCCGAGTGCCAGCTTACCCAAACATTATCAAATTGCGTTCAATTTGTTACCGCAGATCGACGTTTTCTTAGAAGATGGGTATACCAAGGAAGAAATGAAAATGGTGAATGAAACCCGCAAAATCATGAATGTGCCGGATATGGCGATCACGGCGACGACGATCAGGGTTCCCGTCTATCGCAGCCATTCTGAATCGATCAATTTAGAATTGGAAGCTCCATTGTCTGTCGCTGAGGCAAAGGCTACACTGGCGGCATTCCCGGGCGTCGTTGTTCAAGACAATCCGGCGGAAATGGAATATCCGATGCCCTTGTTCACTTCGAGTCTCAATGAAGTGTTTGTTGGCCGTATTCGTGCCGATGAAAGCGTAAAATATGGACTGAATCTCTGGGTTGTGGGCGATCAGATTCGCAAAGGGGCTGCCCTGAATGCCTTGCAGATCGCCGAACTCATGATTGCCGAAAACCTGCTTTAGGAGCGAAAGAATGCGCATTCTGGTCCAAAAATTCGGCGGAACCTCTGTTTCCACGGCCGAAAATCGTCAACTTGCAACAGAAAAAATCAATCAAGCTCTTGAATCGGGATTTCGGCCGGTCGTCGTTATTTCCGCAATGGGGCGCAACGGTCAGCCATATGCGACGGATACTTTGATCGGAGTGGCGCGGGAAGCACATTCCTTCCTTTCCCGTCGTGAGCTCGACATGATGATGGGCTGCGGTGAAATGATTTCCGCTGTTGTCATGGCTTCGACACTTCAAGAAAGCGGAATTGATGCGGTTGCACTCACAGGAGGACAGGCCGGTATTCTCACTGACAATCAGTTCGGCAACGCCAGAATCCTGAAAGTGGACCCGTCACGTATCCGGGAAGAACTGGCAGCAGGGAAGACGCCGGTAGTCTGCGGATTCCAGGGGGTAACGGCGGAAGGCGATCTTGCGACACTGGGACGGGGTGGCAGCGATACTACGGCTTCAGCCTTGGGAGCAGCCTTGTCAGCTGAACGGATTGAGATCTATACCGATGTCGATGGTATTATGACCGCAGATCCCCGTTTGGTGCCGCATGCTCATCTTTTGGACCGTATCAGTTACGCGGAGGTGTCCCAACTGGCTTATCAGGGGGCCAAGGTGATACACCCCCGAGCTGTCGAATTTGCCATGCAAAAAAGCATACCGTTAGTGGTCAAATCGACATTTTCTGATGCACCGGGAACCTTGATCACGACATCCGCCCAGGCGGGGGAAACCTGTGACACAGGTATATCTGACCGGATAGCGACGGGTGTAACCTATGTTAAGAAAATCACGCAGGTAACAGTTGAACTTACACCAATAAACGGCCAGTCGGATAGCTCACGTATCTTCAAAATTCTGGCGAATAGTGGGATCAACGTGGATCTGATCAATATTTTGCCTCGTCAGGTGTTGTTCACTGTTCAGGAAGAGGATACCCATGAAACGCAGCAACGCCTCAGCGAGGCCGGGTATTGCCTTACTACCTTGAAAAACTGCGCCAAGGTTTCTGTTGTCGGCGGCGGGATGGGCGATGTGCCCGGAGTAATGGCGAGTTTTGTCGAAGCGTTGACATTGAAAGAGATACCGCTGCTGCAGACAGTCGACTCCCAGACCTCTATTTCTGCACTGATCGACGGTCAGTATATGGAGAGAGCTGTCAGCGTCCTTCACAGCCAATTTGGACTCGATTAGGTCAAAATGGATTTGCTCAATATAAATGATAGGAGGAAGAGAGAATGAAGAATTTTGGTAGAGTATTGACTGCAATGATCACCCCTTTTAATTCTGATTACAGCGTGAACTATACGGCGGCGGCAGCGCTGGCCAAACACCTCGTGGCCCATGGAAATGATGGATTGGTAGTTGCAGGCAGCACCGGCGAATCCGCTACAATGAGTGCGGAAGAGAAACTGAAGTTGTTCAGTACGGTTTTGGAAGCCGTTGGCGACAAGGCGACAGTTATTGCCGGTACCGGATCCAATGATACCCTGGCGTCGATCCGATTAACTCAGGAAGCCGAAAAATTGGGCGTGCATGGCGCCATGCTTGTAGGGCCTTATTATAATAAGCCGCCGCAGGAAGGCTTTTATCAACATTTTAAAATGATTGCCGCTGAAACAAAATTGCCAATCATTCTCTATAATGTCCCAGGCAGGACTGCCTCCAACATTTTGCCACCGACAATTGCCAGATTGTCGGAAATTCCGAACATCGTTGCGGTTAAGGAAGCCAGTGGCGTTTTGGAGCAGGTTTCTGAAATCGTTCGCACAGCCAAGCCCGGCTTCCATGTATATAGCGGTGATGACAGCCTGACGCTGCCAATCCTGTCAGTGGGCGGCTGCGGCATTATCAGCGTTGCCGGTCATGTGGTGGCGGAACGAATGCAGGAGATGATTGAAGCCTATTTTGCGGGTGACGTGAAAAAAGCCCAGCAAATTCACATTGAACTAATGCCTTTCTTCAAGGTGATTTTCGTTACCACCAATCCGATTCCGATCAAAACTGCCGTCAATCTGATGGGATTGGCTGGCGGCGGCTTCCGTCCGCCAATGATTCCCGCGAATCAGGCGGAAACAGAGCAACTGCGCGCTGTGATGCAAAGCCTGAAAATCAAGATGTAATTACCAGCTTCAATAAAGTTTAGGCAGCTAACTCGCAAGGGAAGGCTGCCTTTGTCTATTTGAAGCCTGACATCCGAAGTTTTGCGGAGTCTTTCCCTGTTGTTGGCGACTTGATTTTGAGTTATAATATTATGAATGCAGTGCGCGGCATTAAAATAGTTGGAGGTGAAAGTTTGGGCAAACAAATTGAAAAATTGCAGATTATCCCGCTTGGCGGGCTGGGTGAAATCGGCAAAAACATGACCGTATTCCGTTACGGTGACGACATTATCGTGATCGATGCCGGGTTGATGTTCCCGGAAGACGATATGTTGGGCATCGACTTGGTGATTCCTGATTTTTCGTATCTGTCCGACAATAAGGACAAGGTTCGGGCGATCTTCATCACGCATGGTCACGAAGACCATATCGGCGCGTTACCTTTCGTGCTCAAGGAACTGGAGGTTCCTGTATATGGAACCCCGTTGGCTCTGGGGATTCTGCAGGGTCGCTTGAAAGAGAAAGGCGTTTCGACTGCTGATCTTCACCCGATTAAACCGGGGGACGAGTTCAAAATCGGGCCCTTTACCATCGGGTTTATTCGCGTCAATCACAGTATTGCTGATGCAGTGGCCATTTACATCAAAACTCCGGTAGGAACAGTGCTTCATACTGGTGACTTTAAAATTGACCATACGCCCGTGGATGGTCAAGTGACCGGATTTAACCGGTTTGCCGAGCTTGGCGACGAGGGAGTGCTGGTCATGTTATCTGACAGTACCAACGCTGAGCGGCCGGGATTTACCAAGAGCGAACGATCTGTTGGGGCTTCGTTCGACGAGAAGTTTCGGTCTGCGCAAAGCCGGATCATTATCGCTAGTTTTTCATCGAATGTACATCGCCTGCAACAGGCCATTGATGCCGCATTCAAATATGGCCGAAAAGTTGCAATCATCGGCCGCAGCATGGTCAATGTCGTTGGAATCGCCATTGAACTGGGATATTTGAAGGTAGCCGACGGTGTGATGATAGACATTTCGGAAATCAACAACTACCCGCCGAATCGTCTCGTTATTCTGACCACCGGCAGCCAAGGCGAGCCGATGTCAGCTCTGACTCGGATGGCGATGTCTGATCACCGGAAAGTTGAAATCGTACCCGGCGATACGGTAATGATCTCGGCAACACCGATTCCCGGGAATGAAAAGTTGGTCGCGCGCACAGTTGACTATCTTTTCAGGCAAGGGGCTGATGTTATATATGAAGCCTCTTCGGGAATTCACGTTTCAGGTCATGGTAGCCAGGAAGAACTGAAGCTTATGCTGAACCTTGTCAGGCCGACCTATTTCATTCCTGTTCACGGTGAATATAGAATGCTCAAGGTGCATGCGAAAATCGCTCAGGATTTGGGGATCCCCAAGGCTAATGTGTTCATTGCCGATAATGGGTCCGTAATGGAGTTCACTGCAGAATCTGGAGCGATGGCTGGGAAGGTAACCGCCGGGGCTGTTCTCGTAGATGGTCTGGGTGTCGGCGACATTGGCAACATTGTTATGAGGGACCGTCGCCAGCTTTCACAGGATGGGATATTGATCGCTGTGATTGCGATGGATAAGGCAAGTGGCTGTGTCGTTTCCGGCCCTGAAATCGTTTCTCGCGGATTCGTTTATGTCCGTGAATCGGAGAAATTGATGGAAGATGCCCGGATGAAAATACAGGAAGCTCTGGACCGATGCGAGGCTAATGGTTCAACGGATTGGGGAACGATAAAAAATAGTGTGCGGGATATCCTCGGGAAATTCCTGTACGAAAAGACTCGCAGGCGCCCTATGATCATGCCGATCATCCTGGAAGTCTGAGCTGGACCCGAGACATTGTCTCGGGTCCCTTTCACTTAGGCAGGAGTTCTGTGTTTGGCGTAGAAAATCAGCATAGAGGTGAATTTTATTGCCAAAAAAGGAATCGCCGCCTTCCGCTGGAACAAAATTTGAAATTTCTGGTGTGCTCATTATTGCACTTTCACTTTTGCTGGCGGCCGGCTTATTGGACTTTAGCGTTGGCCGAGTCGGGTACTTTTCTGCAAAAGTGCTCCGTTATGGATTTGGTGTCGGCGCGGCCGGGATTGCCATCATATTATTTATTGTGGGATTGCGTTATGTAACGGCTCATTCCCATATCGTTTTTTCCCGCCGATTTGTGGGCTATCTGCTTGTGTATCTCGCCTCCCTGGCGTTGTACCATCACTATTGGGTGGGTGTCGGGCAGGAGATCCTGCCCGAGCAGCTGCCGGGCGGTGGGGGGCTGGCTGGTGGTTTCACCATTCTTATATTGCGCCGCTTTTTTGCAATGGATGGGACCACGATTTTTCTATGGGCCTGGATTGTTTGTGCGTTGCTGATTGCGACAGAATTTTCCCTGTCTGTTTTCATTGACAAAATAAAAAATGGGGCGTTGTGCTGGCTGCGAAAACCTCGTTGCAGCGAAAAGGACAAGGTTCAACCTTCAAATATCAAGACGACCCCTTCGATTTTGCAGAGTGAAACCTTGCGACCGCCGTTGAAAACTTCCTTTTATAACCAAGAAAAAGATGAGCCGCTTCATCGGGTCCAGCCCCTGCCGCTTGACACTCCGCTGGCTTCGATTGTGGAGTTGCCGGAGTCCAAGATCGAAATGCCTTCGTTGTCGCGTGACGTAGTTCAGCCAGTTGCCGCGCAACCTACTATGACGCTTCATTCGAGCTCCAAATATAAACCGCCGCCTTTGTCTCTGCTCAAGAAGACGACGGGCAACCGTAATGTCCGCTTGGACAAGCAGATAGAAGAACACGCGCGGACCTTGGAACATACGCTTGACAGTTTCGGCATTCAGGCAAGAGTTGTCCATGCGACACAGGGTCCATCGGTTACAAGGTATGAATTGGAGCCGGCGCCAGGAGTGAAAATCAGCCGAATTGTGAGTTTATCCGATGACATCGCATTGAAACTGGCGGCTCCGAGCATTCGTATTGAAGCGCCAATCCCAGGTAAATCAGTCATCGGAATTGAAGTTCCGAACAAGGAAACCTTCGGAGTATCGTTGCGGGAAGTGTTGGAAAGCGAAGAATATCAATCCGCTGGATCTTTGTTGACGGTAGCTCTCGGAAAGGATATCGCCGGACAGGCGATCATGGCGGATCTTGCCAAGATGCCGCATCTGTTGGTTGCCGGCGCTACGGGTTCAGGCAAAAGCATTTGCATCAACATTTTGATATCGAGCATATTGTTCCGAGCGCATCCGGATCAGGTCAAATTTTTATTGGTGGATCCCAAGGTTGTTGAATTGTCGAATTACAATGGCATTCCACATTTGGTCGCGCCCGTGGTAACCGAACCCAAAAAAGCGGCGTCAGCCCTGAAATGGGCCGTGCAAGAAATGGAACGACGTTATGCGTTGTTCGCGGCTGCCGGAGTTCGCGATGTGACTCGCTATAATGAAGTCAATTTGGAAGAAAAACTCCCACTGATTGTTGTAATCATCGATGAACTCGCGGACTTGATGATGGTTGCTCCAGTGGACGTTGAGGATTCCATCTGCCGGCTGGCTCAGATGGCTCGTGCATCCGGGATCCATTTGGTGATAGCGACACAGCGGCCGTCGGTCGATGTGATTACCGGTACCATCAAGGCAAACATACCTTCCCGGATTTCGTTTGCTGTTTCGTCGCAGATCGATTCGCGTACGATTCTGGATATGGCGGGAGCAGAAAAATTGCTTGGCAAGGGCGATATGTTGTATTACCCCGTTGGCGCCAACAAACCACTTCGACTGCAAGGCGCCTATATCTCGGATTCGGAGATTGAAACCCTTGTCAGCCATATCAAAAATGCTTGTACGACGCCGGATGAACCGGAAGTACCCTTGTTCGAGGAAACTATAACCCAAAGTCAAACGGCGCGGTTTGAAGATGACCTGTTGGAGGATTCCGTAAAAATGGTTCTGGAAACGGGGCAGGCTTCGGTATCTCTTCTGCAGCGAAAATTTCGTATCGGGTACACGCGCGCCGCACGTTTAGTTGATATGATGCAAGAGATGCAGATTGTTTCTGCTGCGAACGGTAGTAAGCCGCGGGAAGTTATTATGAATTCAGATCAGGTTTACAGTCGCTATTTCCAAAAAAACGATAAAGTATAGGGGATATTGATGCAGGTCATTTCAATTGAAGAAGTCTTGAACCTCGGTGCTCGCGTTTTAGTTGATGCGCGTTCACCCGCCGAGTTTGAACAGGGGCATATTCCCGGCGCTGTTAACGTACCATTGCTGGAAGACGATGAACGCGCTGTCGTGGGAACTCTTTACAAGCAGCGAGGGCAGGAAGAAGCCAAGCAAAAAGGACTGGAGATTGTTTCCTTTAAGTTGGCGGACATGGTGAAAAAAATCGCATCGCTGATGACAGAAGCTCCATCAGCCGTACTGGTAGTCTATTGCTGGCGCGGCGGTATGCGGTCAAAATCGTTGCTCACAATCCTTGAATTGATGGGAATTACGGGAAGACAGCTTGTTGGAGGATATAAATCGTACCGCAGCTATGTTCAGACGAAACTTGCGGATTTTCCCCTGCGGCCAACGATGGTCGTTTTGTGCGGATCCACCGGGGTTGGAAAAACAATTCTATTACAAATTTTGGCCCAGCGAGGATATCCAGTCATTGACCTTGAGAAACTGGCAAATCATCGCGGGTCGGCTTTTGGGCAAGTGGGACTTGGAAAATCTGCTACTGCGCAAAATTTCGATGCAGTCTTGTTGCAACTGTTGGAAGACTATAATTCGGAGCCGTATCTACTTGTTGAATGTGAAAGTAAGCGGGTTGGCAATGTGTATCTACCCCAGGTATTATACCAGGCGATGCAGTCCGGACATAAAATCTTGACAAAAGCGGGTATTTCGACACGGGTGGAACGTCTGATCGCCGAATATACCGACGTATTGACTCCGAATGATCCGGAAATTATCGGCAGTATCACATCTCTGACCAAAAAACTTGGCAAAAAGAAAGTCACACAGCTTATGACGGATTATGAAACTGGAAACTTGAGCATTTTTACGGAGACTCTGTTGACCGACTACTACGATCTTCTGTACGGGTATGAAACCGCCTCGCCTGACTCATTCGAGTTGGTGGTGGAAGCCGAAGATCTTGAACAGGCTGCTGACGAGATCACCCATTATATAGACCGGCTCAAAAGGGGGTAGAAATTACTATGGATACGATCGGCAACATGCTATATACCGAAAGGCGTAAAAAGGGGCTGGAAATTGTGGACGCTGAGCAGGCGACCGGAATTCGCGGTGTATATCTGCAGGCGCTTGAGCAGGGAAAATATGAAGTCCTTCCGGGAGAAGTATATGTTAAAGGCTTTATAAGAAACTATGGCAACTACCTTGAATTGGACGGAGCGCATCTGGTTCAGCTTTACAGCAATTCACTGACAACCGGAGCGCCAACTCCGGCGGCTCCGCCGGCGTCACACAAAACGAAATCCGACAACTCAATCCAACGAGTTTTGAACAAGAAGGCACTCAGCACCTTGCTTGTGGCAGTGATTCTGATACTCTCAGCCTGGAGTCTGTATTCGTGGCAACAAGCTCAGCCGCAAAAAAATATTACTGCACAGGAAAAGCCAGGGACGCAGGCCAAACCTATTTCTGCCGCATCTTTTCCAGCCTCGAATTCTTCTGCCGGGGCGACTGCAACCTTGCCGCCGGGCATTTCGCGACCAGTCGTTTTATCTGCGCGATTCATTGATCGTTGCTGGACGTCTGTTATTGCGGATGGAAAAACTCTTTATGAAGGGATTCCGCAAAATGGAGAAACGCTTACGTGGGATGCAGAGCGTCAGATCGTTGTAAATTTTGGCAATGCCGGTGCAGTCGAGCTAACATTCAATGGGCAGCCGGTGGGGAAAATTGGGGAGCGAGGGGATGTCGTCGTGAAAACATTCACAGCCAAGGGCCTTGCCGCCACTCCGGTAGCTCCTGCAGCTCCAGCTGAGACCACAACGCCGGCCCTGCCCGCCCAACCTCCGGTCAATCCCTCCATTCCAGCAGCACCTGCGATTCCGGAACCGAAGACACAACCCTCTACACCTCCTGTGCCAGGCGCTCCGGGAGGAAACCGCTGACGTGAAAACCAAAGGTGGATTTTTGCCAGTATCAAGTGAAGATATGCGGAATCGCGGATGGGACGAGCTGGATTTTCTATTCATCAGCGGCGATGCCTACGTTGATCATCCCAGCTTCGGCCCGGCGATCATATGCCGCTTGCTTGAAAAAGCAGGCTTTCGGGTCGGCATCATAGCTCAGCCCAACTGGCGGGATACGAATGATTTCAAGGCTCTGGGGCATCCTCGTCTGGCGGTGCTGATTTCTGCCGGTAATATGGATTCCATGTTGAACAAGCTAACGGCTGCGAAAAAAATTCGCAGCAAAGATGCTTATTCACCTGGCGGACAGGCTGGACTACGTCCGGATCGCGCGACAATTGTGTACGCCAATCGGGTTCGGGAATGCTGGCCTGATGTACCGGTGGTGATCGGCGGAATTGAAGCCAGCCTCAGACGATTTTCCCATTATGATTACTGGTCCGATTCCGTGCGTCGGTCCATTTTGGTTGACAGCCGCGCTGATCTGTTGGTCTATGGGATGGGTGAAACGCAAGTTCTGGAGATTACTGCTAAATTGGCAACGGGAACTCCCGTGGCGCAAATTCGCGATGTACGGGGAACTTGTTTTCTGGTGGGAAGCATTGAGAATTTGCCTGCGGGCTTCATTGAAGTTCCTTCCCATGATCAGGTTACATCGAGCAAGAGTGATTACGCAGCGGCTTTCAAAGTCCAGTATTTGGAGCAGGATCCTATCCGAGGTCATGCAGTGGTTCAGCAACAGGGCGATCGCTATCTGGTGCAAAATCCACCAGCGTTGCCGTTGGAAACGCGGGAGATGGACCGGGTTTATTCACTGCCTTATGAACGAACCTGGCATCCAGACTATGATGCGGCGGGCGGTGTTCCGGCCATCGAAGAAGTTCAGTTCAGCATCACCAGCCATCGCGGTTGTTTTGGCGCCTGCTCATTTTGTGCGATCGGTTCGCACCAGGGGCGCATCATCCAGCAACGGAGCCATAAATCCATCCTTCAGGAGGCGCAGCTCTTGACGCGATTGCCGGGTTTCAAAGGCTATATTCATGACGTGGGCGGACCTACCGCCAATTTCCGTCACTCTGCCTGTTCCAGACAAATGAAGGAGGGGGCCTGCCGCGAACGGCAATGTCTTTACCCCAAACCTTGCCCTAATCTTGATACCGACCATTCGGATTACTTGCGTCTGCTCAGGGAAGTGCGTGCGCTGCCCGGCATCAAGAAAGTTTTTATCCGATCGGGGATTCGTTACGATTATCTGATGGCCGGCAAGTACCAGGAATTTCTGTCCGAACTTTGTGAGCATCATGTCAGTGGACAGCTAAAAGTCGCGCCGGAACATGTGTCTCGTCCAGTGATCGAAGCGATGCAGAAATCCGGTAAAGAGGTGTTTCTGAAATTTTTGGCGGCTTTTAAAAGAGAGAATGAGCGGTTGGGAAAGAAACAATATCTGGTACCTTACCTGATGTGTTCGCATCCTGGCAGTTCGCTGGAGGATGCTATCGAGCTGGCGGAGTTTCTGCGCGATATCGGTTATCACCCGGAACAGGTGCAGGAATTCATCCCCACTCCCGGTAGCCTTTCAACAGTAATGTATTATACAGGAATACATCCCGTGACGGGACGTCCGATCGAAGTGCCGAAATCTACCGAACAGCGCCAGACTCAGCGCGCACTTTTACAGTACCGGCATCCCAAAAATCGTCGAATGGTGGCGCTGGCGCTGCGAAAAGCTGGGCGGGGTGATTTGATCGGTTTTGGCCCGGGATGCCTGTTGCGTCCTGAACGGACCGAGCGTCGCAATCTGGAAAGTGCTCCGGCAGGGCAACGTTCAAAACCCAAACGACGCTCTTAAATTATCAAACTGGCATATTGAACTTCAATGGATAAGGAGTACGAACTGTGAAAATAGGATTGGTCAGTCTCGGGTGCTCGAAAAATTTAGTGGACTCTGAATTGATGCTGGGGCTGTTGAGGGAACATGGCTATGAAGCTACAGATGATCCGGCAGAGGCGGTAGTGCTGGTAGTCAACTCCTGCGGCTTTATAGAATCAGCGAAAACAGAGTCGATTGATATGTTGTTGCAGCTATCGGAGTATAAAAAATCAGGCTGCTGCAAAGTTTTGATCTTGGCTGGCTGCCTGGGGCAGAGATATGGCGGTGATTTGATGAGAGAGCTTCCGGAATTGGACGCCATCGTGGGAACCGGAGCGTGGAACCGTTTGCCGGAAGCCATTGTGGCGGCTTTTGATGGAAAACGGCCGAATTTTACGGAAGGACACGCTATTTTACCTGAGGCCGGCATGCCGCGTATCCTTTCAACCCCCGCTCACTGGGCCTATGTAAAAATAGCTGAAGGGTGCAATCACACCTGCGCTTTTTGTGCGATTCCGCAAATTCGCGGTCCACTCATCAGCAGGACGATTGAGTCGCTGCGGGAAGAAGTCGCTGGATTGGTAGCGGACGGCGTTCGGGAAATCAATCTCGTTGCCCAGGATACAACAAGCTACGGAATTGATCTTTATGGCCGGCCTAAGCTATTGGAGTTGCTGCAGGCGTTGACTGCCGTTGAGGGTCACTTCCGGATTCGTATTCTTTACAGTTACCCCAAACATTTTACGGCGGATCTGATCGCGTTCATGGCGACAGAACCGAAAATTTGCAAGTATGTGGATATTCCACTGCAGCATGTTCATGACGATTTGCTGCGAGCCATGCGCCGACCCGATCGACGCGCCGATATCGAGAGGCTTATTGCCGAATTGCGACTGCAGATGCCGGATATAGCGATTCGCACGACGTTCATCGTCGGACTGCCGGGGGAAACAGAGGCGCATTATCAGGAGCTTCGAACGTTTGTCGAAGAGAAGCGCATCGACCACGTCGGGGTATTCCAGTATTCGGCGGAGGAAGGCACCGATGCCGCCGGCTTTGACGAACAAGTACCGGAAGAAATCAAGGAAGAACGGTTCAATGATTTGATGGCCGTGCAGGCAGGCATTTCAGAAGAAATCAACAAAGCTTCCGAGGGCAGAGAATATGAGGCTTTGATTGAAGGACACGACGAAGAGGATCCCAGTCTGGGGTTTGGACGCACTGAACGGGAGGCTCCGGATATTGACGGCACCGTGTATATTGAAAATGCCGGTGACGTTTCTATAGGCGAATTTGTCTGTATACGAATAACCCAGGGTTTCTGTTATGACAGAATGGCGGAAGTCATCGACTAAAGCCATTAGCGAAAGGGATGAACTTTGAGATGATAGTCGAAATTGTCAGTACCGGCTCCGAATTGCTGCTGGGGCAGATCGTCAACACCAATGCCCCCTACCTCGCGCGAAAGCTTAATGAAATCGGTTATGATGCCGTATACCAGACTACGGTGGGGGATAACCGCAAGCGGATGGGCAGCGTGCTGGCTATTGCCTTGGAACGCTCCGACATTGTTATTACCAGCGGCGGACTGGGGCCGACGCGAGGAGATATAACCAAAGAAGTGACCGCTGAACTGCTGGAACGGCCGATGTATTTACATGACGAAAGCGTCGAACACATTAAAGGCTTTTTTGAACGGCGGCATCTGACGATGACCCAAAACAACCTCCGGCAGGCTATGATGCCCGAAGGCGCAATCATCGTCAAAAATTTTCGTGGGACAGCACCTGGCGTCATTTTAGAACATGAAGAGAAAACGATCATCCATCTGCCAGGGCCGCCAATGGAATTGGAGCATATGTTTGAAAATGGGATTCTGCCCTATTTTCAGAATCGATTCGGCAACCAGGGACTCATCGTGTCCAAGGTTCTCCGAACTATCGGGCTGGGCGAGTCTGCATTGGAAGAACGGATTCATGATTATATCATGGCGCAAAAAAATCCCACGCTGGCCTTATTGGCCCGTAGCGGTGAAATTCACGTAAGGTTGACGGCGAAGGGTGAAACCGCAGAGCTGGCGAATCAACTTATCGGTGATTTGGAACCTAAGATTCGTGAGCGAATCGGCGAATATGTTTTCGGCACAGATGAGCAAACGTTGGAACAGATTGTCGGAGAAGTGTTGGCTACGAAAAATTATACAGTGGCCTTGGCCGAATCCTGCACTGGCGGCGCCGTATCAGCCAGATTGACGGATGTTCCCGGAAGCTCGGCGTATCTGATAGGCTCGGTGGTATCTTACAATAACCGAATTAAAACAGATTTCGTTGGTGTGCCTGAAACGGTATTGCAAGAAAAGGGCGCCGTCAGCGAAGAGACGGCCCGTGCGATGGCCGAAGGGATCAGGCAGCGGTTCGGTGCGGATATCGGCGTGGGTGTTACCGGAATCGCCGGACCTGATGGCGGAACTGCAGAGAAACCGGTGGGCCTGGTTTACATTGCTGTAGCCGGACCGAATGGAAGCATGGTGGAAGAAGAACGGTTCACTGGTCAGCGGACCGCGATCAAGGCCCGGACGGTGAATGCTGCATTGGATTTGCTTCGTCGATATTTGAAAAATTAATATCTGCAAAACAATTGACATAACGAACGTATGTTTGTATAATGACATTGAGCTACAAGGTGCCACTCAAAAGAGGAGGACATACCATGGATAAAGAAAAGTCAAAAGCATTGGACAACGCGCTGCATCAGATTGAAAAGGATTTTGGCAAGGGATCCATTTGGAAACTCGGAGAGGCCTCATCGAGGCTGAACGTGGAGTATATCCCGACCGGGTCGCTCGGTTTGGATATTGCTCTGGGCATTGGGGGTGTTCCGCGTGGACGTGTCGTGGAAATCTTCGGGCCGGAATCCTCGGGTAAAACAACAGTTTCCCTGCAAATTATCGCTCAAGCTCAAAAAGCTGGCGGTGTGGCAGCCTTCATTGATGCGGAACACGCCCTCGACCCCTTATATGCGAGAAAATTGGGAGTCGATATTGATAATCTACTGATTTCACAGCCTGATTATGGCGAGCAGGCATTGGAGATAGCGGAAGCTCTTGTGCGAAGCGGAGCGATTGACATTATCGTCGTTGACTCTGTGGCAGCATTGGTTCCAAAAGCCGAGATTGAAGGAGATATGGGCGATTCGCATGTTGGACTCCATGCCCGTCTGATGTCCCAGGCTCTCAGGAAATTAACCGGCATCATTTCGAAATCCAGAACAACGACGATCTTCATCAATCAATTGCGGGAAAAAGTCGGCGTGATGTTTGGCAATCCGGAAACTACCACCGGCGGGCGAGCGTTGAAATTCTACTCTAGTATTCGTCTGGATGTTCGGCGGATCGACAGCATCAAACAGGATAATGTGATTATCGGCAACCGTACCCGGGTGAAGGTTGTCAAAAATAAAGTGGCTCCGCCTTTCCGGCAAGCTGAATTTGATATTATTTTCGGTGAAGGCATTTCGCGGGAAGGCAGCGTTGTTGATTTGGCTACAGAAATGGAGATTTTTACGAAGAGCGGCGCATGGTACTCGTATAAAGAAACTCGGCTAGGTCAAGGCCGGGAAAATGTTAAAGATTTTCTGCGCAAGAATCCTCAGATGACAGAGGAACTGGAAGCTCGCATTCGCGATGCAGCGATGGGCAAACTGCTGACGCTTCCAACGACGGTCGAAGACGAAGTGGCAGAAGTGGAAGAGGCAGAGTGAAAACCGGGAACATGGAAGGACCGCTGGAAACAGCGGTCCGTTTGCTTGCCAGACGCGAACTTACGGAAATGGAGCTTCGCCTCAAGCTTCAGCATAAAGAATTTAAACGCGACGAAGTCGATGAGACTTTGGAGATATTGCGGGGAAAGGGTTATATCAATGATGAGAGGGCTGCTCAGCGTACGATCGAAAAATTGTTGACAGATAAGAGACATGGAGTTAGGGGAATCACAGAAAAACTTCGTCAGAGAGGGTTGCAGGTTTCCGGGGAAAAAATCAGGGAAAGCTGTTCCGAAGAAGAAGAATGGTTGATTGCTCTTGAATTGGTCAAGAAACATTTCTCCACTCTGGACGTCACCGTTTTTCCCCGGCTTGCACGTTTTCTTACCAACCGGGGTTTTTCTTCCGGTATACTGCGGCGTTTAGCTGACGAATGCCGCAAACATCAGTACTGAAGCGGCTCAACCTTGACACTTTGTTCAAAAAGAATTACAATGAAATCGCCAATCGTGTGACCGGAAACTGTCAAGTTGTGACACGAGACAACCTGATTGAGGAATGGTTACTTTGAAAAGCCGAGTATGTACTCGGCTTTACCCTTACTATCGAATAATGAGAGGAGGCAAACCACCATTGTTGAAAATGTAATTTTTGCCTTGGTTGCTGCTGCCGGGGGAACCGCAGTCGGCTACTGGATTCGCAAAAAATTGGCGGAAGCAAAGATTGCCTCGGCAGAAGAAGCTGCCAGAAAAATCCTTGATGATGCTCAACACAGTGCGGATGCTAAAAAGAAAGAATCGTTAATTGAAGCCAAAGAAGAAATCCATCGCTTTCGAGGGGAAGCTGAGCGCGAACTCAAAGAACGGCGATCTGAAGTTCAGAGAATGGAACGCCGTTTGCAACAAAAAGAAGAAAACATGGATCGCAAGATTGAGTCCATGGAGAAAAAAGAAGAAAATATCAGTAAACGCGAAGCTGAAGTAGAAGATAAGCAAGATCGTATTAATGGTCTGTATCAAAAACAAGTGGATGAACTCGAACGATTGGCTGGATTGACTCAAGAAGAAGCGAAAAGTGTCCTGTTAGCCAATGTTGAACAGGAAACACGCCACGAAATGGCTGTTTTAATTAAAGATTTGGAACATCAGGCCAAAGAAGAAGCAGATAAGAAAGCGCGCGAAATTGTTTCATTGGCTATCCAACGCTGCGCAGCCGATCATGCAGCCGAGACTACTGTATCGGTAGTCAGCCTGCCAAATGATGAAATGAAGGGTCGTATTATTGGTCGCGAGGGAAGAAATATTCGGACCCTCGAAGCGTTGACTGGGATTGATTTAATCATTGATGATACCCCCGAAGCCATATTGATCTCCGGATTTGATCCTGTTCGGCGGGAAGTGGCACGTCTGGCACTGGAAAAATTGATCAGTGACGGCCGAATTCACCCTGCTAGAATTGAGGAAACTGTTGAAAAAGCGCAAAAAGAAGTTGAACAGCGCATTAAAGATGCTGGCGAGCAGGCAACTTTTGAAACCGGTATTCATGGCTTACATCCTGAACTTATAAGATTATTGGGCAGATTGAAATATCGCACCAGTTACGGACAGAATGTATTGAAACATTCCATAGAGGTTTCCCATCTGGCGGGGGTCATGGCAGCAGAACTCGGTGTGGATGTTACTTTGGCGAAACGCGCCGGATTGCTGCACGATATCGGTAAAGCCATTGATCACGAAGTCGAGGGACCCCATGTCACGATTGGTGGAGATCTGGCCAAAAAATACCGTGAATCGGCGGATGTGGTTAATGCAATTGTAGCTCATCATGGAGATGAAGAACCCAAAACGATCCAAGCGGTTCTCGTGGCCGCTTCGGATGCGGTTTCGGCAGCTAGACCAGGCGCTCGCCGTGAAACTCTTGAGAGTTATATCAAACGCTTGACTAAACTGGAAGAGATTGCCGACTCTTTCGAAGGTGTCGACAAATCATATGCTATTCAGGCAGGTCGTGAAGTTAGGATTATGGTTAAACCTGATAAAATTGATGATTTGGCCTCAATACGGTTGGCAAAGGATATCGTTAAACGAATAGAATCGGATATGGATTACCCAGGACAGATCCGTGTCACGGTGATTCGGGAAACCCGTGCTGTTGACTACGCGAAGTAGGACAATTGATATGATCTGGAAACGACCTTAATCAAGGTCGTTTCCGACTTTTTGGTTTGTGAAAAGAGGCGAGGGCTATGTCGAACATAATTTCTTCGAATACTGCAGATCCGCGCAGCTCAGATGGCGTAAGTCTGTTGATTTCTATATTGGTGCGATTTCCGCAGATTGGCACAATTCAATTTGACTCGAAACACGGAATATTGTCGTTAAACTTCATGCTGTCACAGACAGTATCAACAGAAGATATCGAGTCTTTCCAAAAAACCATCGCATCTCACTTAAAGGCTTATCATTATATTACGGGGAAAGAGCCTTCGTGTGTAAAAATTGAGACCAAACAACCCTATGAAAAATTTTGCATGCTTTCGATCGTTCGGGATATTGCCAGTCTGTCCAAGGGGGAGATTATTCTACTCAGCACCTTGCTGGTAGAGAAATTTCACGACTGCCTGATTCTTGACGATTCGGAATTTGTGCCGGATTTTATGGATGAGATTGATTTTCCCGAAGATTTGATTGATAACATGTTCGATACAGTTCGCGCTCAACGTGCGGCGAAAAATCTCACCGCGTTGCGAGAGAATGGACGAGTTTTAGTTTTTAGCAAATAGCAGCAGGATTTTCAACGGGACTGACGAATTATGAGGATACAATAGATTCGTATCGGGAGGAGGGGGCAGTCAAAGCATGGGTGTTTTGAAAGTGTCAGCCAAGTCCAATCCCAATTCTGTTGCAGGGGCACTAGCCGGAGTGGTTCGTGAGCAAGGTTCTGCAGAGCTTCAGGCTATTGGGGCCGGAGCGCTGAACCAGGCCGTTAAGGCTGTGGCAATTGCTCGTGGCTTTGTTGCGGTGCAAGGGATCGATTTGATATGTATTCCGGCTTTTACTGACCTTATGATCGAGGGAGAAGAGAAAACCGCCATAAAATTGATTGTCGAACCCAGATAATGAGAGCGGATTCTGTTCTCAGGCAGGGTCCCCAATATAGTTTGCCTGTCGGGAGGACTGTGTCTTGGAAGTAGTCGCATTCATCGGGCCGACAGGAACCGGCAAAAGTCATAGAGCGTCCAAGGTTGCCCATGATTGTGGCGCAGATGTGATTATTGATGATGGACTTTTAATTAAGGACAATAAAATCATTGCCGGTACTTCAGCCAAATATGAAACTAATAAGATTCGCTCTGTTAAAAAAGCGATATTCGCTGATGACGAACATGCGCTGCAAGTTCGTGCGGCATTGGCGAAAATGCAGGCGGCGCGGGTTTTGGTCTTGGGCACATCAAGAAACATGGTTGACACGATCATTCGTGTGCTTCAATTACCACCTGCATCACAAATCATCAATATTTATGATGTCTCGACACCGGCTGCCATCATGAAGGCGAGGGAAACGAGACGCACCCAGAATAAGCACGTTGTCCCGGTGCCAAAAATCGAACTTCAACCGTATCTACCCAACTTTTTGATTGACCCGATGAGATTGTTCGCAAAATCTTCGCGGCAGCCAAGGCATCATTTCGGTGAAGTATCGGTTGTACGACCTAACAGGTTCTCTGTATTCGGTAAGCTTATCATTACTGAGCGTGCGGTTGCTATGATTGTGCGGGAGGAATTGCTGAAAGACAAAGCTTGGGCTGCTGTAACTCGTATATCCGTGAAAAATATGGAAAGACAGGAACGGGGACTGATCTTGAGATTGGACGTCACAGTCCGGTATGGCGTCAACATTCCAGAGGCGGTTCATTCAGCTCAGGATAGGATTAAGACCCAGGTCGAGTACATGACATGGATGACTGTTACTGATGTTGACATTTTTGTACGAGGTATTGTTGCCGATGCGAAAAGTTAGTAGGGAGGATGATTGAGGACTTGGCTGCAAATGATGATGGCTTGGTTCTGTTTTCGGGATATGCGAAATTGCCTGTTGGTATAACTGCAAGCGAAATGTACAAGGTAATTGGAGTTATCCTTGTTATTCGCGTGGAAACTGGTGAAATTGTGCAGGCGGACTGTACGCTCGCAACTTCAGTAGCCCGGGAATATGTTTCCTGTATTTTATTGGGGCACTCTATGCGAAACGGACCTGATTCGGTGTTGCGAATTATTGACAAAAGATATCAGGGCAGCGCTAAAAAAGCGATCATGACTTCGTTGCGTATCATATATGATAAATACCGAAGCTTTATGGAGGAGCAAACCGCCCCGGAATCGGACCTCCAATAGTCCTAATTCGTTTCATCTCGCCGCTCTGCCGGTTTTTTATCGGGAGAGCGCCTTTGTTTTTATTGCTTTTTGTCGAAAGGAGTCGCGATGCAGTATCAATCGTATCTAATTGAAAGTTTTGGCTGTCAGATGAACCTGAGCGATTCAGAACGAATCGCCGGTCAGCTTGAAAGCCTAGGTTGTCGTGTTGTCGATGACCCTGAGCGGGCTGATATTATCGTCATGAATACTTGCTGTGTCCGCGAAAGCGCTGAAAACCGTATTTTCGGTCGGATTGGCGCATTAAAGCGACTTAAAACGAAGAAACCCGATATGGTTATTGTAGTTGCCGGTTGCTTGGCTCAAAAAGATCAGGAGCTTATTTTTCGTCGTGCTTCCCATGTGGATATTGTGTTGGGTACACAGAATATCGATCGTCTGGCTGAAATCCTGAATGAGAAAAAACGTCATAAACGCTGGGTCGAATCTCAAGATCATGCCATGGACGGGTTAGGCGATGTGACGGGAAAACTCCGCCATACAGGTGTCAGCGCCTGGATTCCAGTAATGTATGGCTGTGATAATTATTGCAGTTACTGTATCGTGCCCTATGTCAGAGGGCGCGAGCGGAGCCGGCCTGCAGAAATGATTCTGCAGGAAATTCGCGATTTTGCTGCCCAGGGCGGCAAAGAAGTGACTCTCCTCGGGCAAAACGTGAATTCTTATGGCAAAAACCTTGAGGAGGCCTGGGATTTTCCGCGCTTGTTGAGCGAAGTGGACCGCATTGACGGAATTCTTCGAGTTCGCTTTATGACTTCGCATCCGAAGGATTTCGGCGATAAACTGATCGAAGTGATGGCAAACGGCATGAATATCTGCAAGCATCTTCATTTACCGGTGCAATCCGGTTGTGATGAAGTTCTGCAGCGCATGAACCGCCGCTATACGACGGCAGAATATCTACAGCATGTCGAGCGCCTGCGAGAAAGGATTCCTGATATCAGCCTCACGACGGATATTATCGTCGGTTTTCCTGGCGAAACGGAAGAGATGTTCCAGCAGACCTTGGAGTTTGTTGCAAGGATTAAATTCGATGCCGCATTTACATTTCTTTACTCCAAGCGCTCCGGAACTCCAGCTGCAACCATGGAACAACAGGTTCCTCAGGCGACGAAACAGTTTCGTCTTCAGCGCCTGATGGATTTGCAGAACGATATCAGTCTCGACATTAACCGAAAGTGGGTTGACCAGACCGTTGAGGTGGTGGCAGACGGCCCGAGCAAGACCGATGCGTCAGTCTTTTCCGGTCGTACCAGCCAAAACAAGATTGTGCTGTGGCCGAAGACGTCGGATGATCGGGCCGGATGTTTCCGATCCGTTCGGATCGTCTCAGCTCAGACTTTTTTGCTCAAAGGCACTGCAGAAGCTGAAAGGATCGGGATGCTACCTTGAACTATACTCCTATGATGGAACAGTATCGTGAAGTGAAGCGCCAGCATCCGCAGGATCTGTTGATGTTCCGGCTCGGTGACTTTTATGAATTGTTCTTTGATGATGCAGAACTTGCGGCGCGTGAACTGGAGATTACCCTGACCTCACGTGAAGCCGGCAACAGCAACCGCGTTCCTATGTGCGGCGTGCCATATCACGCGGTGGAGGGCTATCTGACTCGTCTGATTGCCAAGGGCTACAGGGTCGCTATCTGTGAGCAGGTTGAGGATCCAAAACTTGCAAAGGGCATTGTGCGGCGCGAAGTGGTACGAGTGGTGACACCCGGCACCATTTTGTCAGAGGCTGCCTTGACTGATCGCGGAAATAATTACCTGACGTTGGTTTGCGAGAACGGTCTCGAACTGGCGCTTGCTGCAGCCGACATTTCTACGGGTGAATTTCTATGGGCGCTATTCAGTGGAACCGATCGTTATCCGGCGCTGATGAATCAGTTGTCCCGGCTTGCACCGGCTGAAATCGTGCTGACTGGAAAATTGGAACGTTGGGAAGATATGGAACGGTTTATGCAAAACCGGATGTCGGCTTGTACAGTAACGACTTTTATCAGCGATGAACCAGATGCTTCGCGCGATTATCCAGCCCAACATTTTGCATCTTCGGACATACCGGCGGAACCGGTGGCCTTTTTGGCGGTAGCTCAGTTGCTGCAATACCTCCATCAGACGATGAAATCGGATTTGTCGCATTTGAACCGCCTGACGAGGTTCCGACTGCAGGATGTTCTCATGCTGGATTCTACGACCCTACGCAATCTGGAGATCTCCCGTAATATGCGTGAGGGCGGCAAAAGAGGCAGCTTGCTAGGTGTAATCGACTTCACCGTCACAGCTATGGGGGGACGACTTTTACGTCAGTGGCTGGAGTCCCCGCTGGTGAACCTGCTGGAAATTCGCCGGCGTCACGATGCCGTCGAAGAATTGTTCAATGCCCCGGTTCTCAGGCAGTCCCTGCGCGAACGCCTGAAGTCGGTATACGATCTGGAACGTATTCTTACTCGCATTGAAGTGGGAACTGCCAATGCCAGGGATTTGACGGCGTTGCTAAGTTCCTTCGAAATTTTGCCTGAGCTGAAACAGATACTATGCGCTTTGAAAGCGAATGCACTGACTGATGTGGGCTTTGGCATGGAGACCCATTCTGACTGTGCCGAGCGGATCAGCGCGGCGATCGTCGATACTCCGCCTTTTTCTATTCGTGAAGGCGGATTTATCCGTGAGGGATATGATTTGGAACTGGATGAACTGCGCGGTTTATCCCGTGACAGTCGGCAATGGGTCCAGGATATGGAAGCGCGAGAGAAAGAAAGCACTGGAATCAAGTCTTTGAAAATCAGTTACAACAAAGTATTCGGCTATTATATCGAAGTGACGCATGCCAATACGACAGCCGTCCCGGCTAACTATGTCCGCAAACAGACGTTGGTCAATGCGGAACGATATATTACTCCTGAATTGAAAGAGTTTGAGACGAAGATTCTGGGAGCGCAGGAAAAAATAGTTGCCATTGAGTATCATCTGTTCAGCGCTTTGCGTGACTTTATTAAAGAACGCCTGACAGCCATTCAATCGACCGCCCGTCATTTGGCAACCCTGGATTGTCTGATTTCGTTCGCGGAGGTTGCGGCGCAATACCGATATGTTCGCCCGACGATGTCGGAAGATCAGCGCATTTATATCCGGGATGGCCGGCATCCTGTAGTGGAACGACTCCTGTCTGGGGAAATCTTTGTACCCAACGATACGCAGTTGGATTCCAGCGATTGTGAAATTATGATTCTTACCGGACCCAATATGGCCGGCAAATCGACTTATATGCGGCAGGTCGCTTTATTGACACTCATGGCCCAGGCCGGCTCGTTTGTGCCGGCGAAGGAAGCAACCCTATCCCCGGTGGATCGGATTTTTACCCGGGTTGGGGCGAGTGATGACCTGGCCACCGGCCAGTCAACCTTCATGCTGGAAATGAATGAAGTCTCACAGATTTTAAAGCATGCTACCGCCAAGAGCCTTATTATTCTTGATGAAATCGGCAGGGGTACAAGCACCTTCGATGGCATGAGCATAGCCCGCGCAGTGGTCGAACATGTGAAGGAACGGATCCATGCCAAAACGATTTTTGCTACGCATTATCATGAGCTAACTTGCCTGTCGGAATGGCGGCCTGCCATACGGAATTTTTCTATGGCCGTCAAGGAGCGGGGAAACGACGTGGTTTTTTTGCGTCGTGTTGTTGCCGGCGGCGCCGATAAGAGCTACGGAATTCACGTAGCCAAGTTGGCAGGACTGCCAACGCGAGTCGTTGAAAGGGCACAGGAACTGTTGGCGCAAATTGAATCTGAGTCTGGCTGTCCTGTAACGCTGGGCAGTACTTCTGTCGACCAGGGACCGGCGCTCTCGCTATTTCGTTCCACGCTGGCCGATGAAATCGCTGCCATGGATGTGATGACACTGACTCCGCTAGAGGCGCTTAATTTGCTGCATAAGTTTAATTTGCAGGCAAAACAGGAGGCAGGGAAGCTGTGACCGTATCGATAATCGAACTGCTTGATGATACCTCCATTAATAAGATCGCGGCAGGGGAGGTCATCGACAGACCGTCTTCGGTCGTCAAGGAACTCGTTGAGAATGCGCTGGATGCAGGTGCAAGCCGCATTGAAGTAGTCATTGAGGCGGGGGGCATCGGGAAAATAACGGTCAGTGATGACGGCGCCGGTATGTCACAGGCCGATGTCAGCATGGCGGTTTTGCGTCATGCAACAAGTAAAATTCGCAGCGCTGATGATCTGGAATCAGTTGTGTCTCTGGGGTTCCGCGGCGAGGCGCTTCCCAGCATCGCTTCGGTATCCAAATTTCACTTGATCAGCCGTCAACCCGGTGCTGAACTGGGAACCCGCCTTGAAATTGAAGGCGGCCAGTTGAAGGATGTGCGGGAGTGCGGTGCGGAAATAGGCACCGTAGTGGCAGTCACCGATTTGTTTTTCAATACGCCCGCCCGACTCAAATTCATGAAGACCGCTGCCGCTGAAAGTTCGCATATTCATGATGCTATGGTCAGACTTTCCATCTCCCGTCCTGACGTGACTTTTCGATTAACGAACAATGAACGGACAACGATGCATACTCCCGGCACCGGCCGTCTGTCCGATACGTTGGCGGCGTTGTATGGACCGGATACACTTCAGCAACTGTTTCCCCTGAACTATTCAGACGGCGAAATTCGCATAAGTGGGTATGCAGCTCGTCCATCGATTCGCAAAGGGTCACGCCAGTGGCAATGTTTTACCGTGAACCGGCGGGTGATCGGCAGTCGGATGTTGAATCGGGCTGTGGACACGGCTTATCAGACATTACTGCCCACAGGGAGCTATCCTCTCATCGCTTTACAGATCGAAGTCCCTTCTGCTCAAATCGATGTCAATGTTCACCCACAAAAGGCAGAAGTTAAATTTCAGGATGAACGCATTATATTCCGGGCCATGCATGCGGCACTCAAAGAAGTATTGACTGCGCCGGAGCATCCCTCAGAAGTTTCCGCGGCCTTTGATCATACGGCATATCGCCCCCAGTACCGGAATTCTTACGTACAGGAAGAGCTGCCAGTGATGGAGCGTTTTGCGAGTTCTACCACTGAGCGTTTGCCTGGCGCAGAGCTAAGATCCGAGGCTGTTGTTCCTTGCATTGAATCAAATTCAGTGCAAGTATCAGCGCACTTGGAAGAGAACAGCGATACCTGTGAACCATCGGTATCTGCCAATACCCAGGAACAATCTGGAATGAAAGTGCTGGCCCAGTACGCGCGCTGCTATATTTTGGCCAGTGATGGTGATAGCCTCTATATTGTAGATCAGCATGCAGCCCACGAGCGGCTGTTGTTTGATCTGTTAGCGCAAAAACAGGCGCCGTCTGCCTTCCAAACTCTACTTATCCCGCTTGTCGTCGATCTCGATCCGCTCGAAGCACAAGCGGCGGAGACTTATTCGACGGAATTATCAGGTTTGGGTTTTAGTTTTGACTGGCTGGGTCCAGGGGCGGTCCGGATTTCAGAGCTTCCCACGCACATTCCTCCCCAAGAGGCAGAGGGCTTGTTTCATCAGATATTATCGTCCGTGCTGACATTGAAGACTCCTGACATGGAATCGTTCCGTCAACTTTGGATCGAGACTGCGGCCTGCCATATGGCGGTGCGAGCGGGTCAGCTGCTGAATCAGCCCCAGATGCAGGGCCTAGTGGATGACCTGATGAAAACCGAACGGCCTTACACCTGTCCGCATGGCAGACCGACACTGATACGCCTGACCGAAAAAGATCTGGCTAAGTTGTTTAAACGAATATGATTGTTACGACGTCACTGAGGTCCATGCCGGAGGATATTTCGGCAGCTTGCAGGTTCGCGAATGAGATCTCGGGGGATTATGTGCCGCGAGAAGGCGCTTCACTACCAGAACTCCAACAAAAGTACAATGTAACACGTTTTGTTATTATTGAGAATGGGCAACCGGTTGTTTACCAGGGAAATGAAAGATTCTTCTTTCATCGCGGCATGGCAGAGTTGCGGCTCTTGAATTTTGTCCGTTCCGGGCATGATCCGATGGTCGCCGCAATGGGGCTGGAGGCGGGAATGACGGTTTTGGACTGCACTCTGGGACTAGCGGCTGACGCTTTGGTTGCAGCGTTTGCCGTAGGTGTTTCGGGTCGGGTGCTGGGGGTTGAAAAATCACCAGTTGTTGCAAGCCTGACACGTTGGGGCCTGGCCGAGTTGTGTTCGGATCGTTCCGATGCCAGGCCGGTAACTAAACAGGCTGCAAGTTGTATTGATGCAATACGGGCCGACCATCTGGAATATTTGACGGGATTGGTGGATCGATCTTTTGATGTGGTTTATTTCGACCCGATGTTTCGTCGCCCAAAACAGGCCAGCGTCGGGATTCAACCTTTGCGAAATTTTGCCGATTCCCGGGCATTGACGATAGAGGCCATCCGACAGGCGATGCGGGTTGCCAGACGCAGGGTCGTGGTCAAGGAAGCACATGGCAGTCGGGAATTTTCCCGTCTTGGCATGCAGCAGTTTGGCGGTGGACGCTATAGCCCCATTCAATATGGTATCCTAGTTAGGGAGGAAACGAGTTGAACCGGCTGATTGTGATTGTCGGACCGACTGCTTCAGGGAAAAGCGCCCTGGCCTTGGAATTGGCCCGTCATTTCGGCTGTGAAATTATTTCCGGTGATTCGATGTGTGTATATCAAGGCATGGATATCGGCACAGCCAAACCCTCTCAGGCAGAGCGTCAGGAAATTCCTCATCATCTGATCGATATTCGCAAACCAGGGGAGTCGTTCTCTGTCGTTGATTTTCAACAGCTGGCTACTTCTGCCATTGAGTCAATCAATGAACGGGGGAAAATCCCCTTATTGGTTGGAGGAACCGGGCTCTACGTGCAGGCGTTGCTGGAAGGATATCAGTTTAATCCGACACCGAATACAGATCCGCGGAGTGAGTTGGATATTAATATACCAGAATCTGTCGTTACTTCGGTTTTGCATGACAAATTGAATTCAGTCGACCCCGTAGCAGCAGCTCGTATCCATCCAAATGACCGTAAACGCATCCAGAGAGCGCTTGAAGTAGTGACTGCGGAGCACCGGTCAATTTCATGCGACAAAATATCTCCTGATCCAACTCTTCTGTTTGATTGCATCGTTTTCGGACTTTCGATGGAGCGGCAGGACCTTTATCGCCGGATCGATGCCAGGGTCGATCGCATGTTGGAAGCGGGCCTTGTTGCTGAAGTGAAGAGCTTGATGCTTCAAGGAGTGCCTGCTGATTCTACGGCATTCCAGGCGATCGGGTACAAAGAAATAGCTGCCTGCCTAGAGGGAGAAGTTTCTCTAGAAGAGGCCGTCGCCAGGGTCAAACAATCCAGCCGTCGCTACGCCAAGCGGCAGCTGACCTGGTTTCGGCGGATGTCCTATATTCGCTGGATAGGGCAGGTTGAAGGCCCGGGCGCTATTACAACATTTCAGATGGCCGCAAGTCAGGTTGCGGAAAAATTTGCAATCAAGTAGAATAGTTATGTAATCACTGGTTGGAGGTGCACTATGACCAATAAACTTTTGAACTTGCAGGACACGTTTTTGAACCAGATCCGTAAAGAAAACATACCCGTAATCGTCTATTTGGCCAACGGATTTCAGCTGCGGGGTTCGGTACGGGGATTTGATAACTTTACCGTTATTCTGGAGAACGATGGGAAACAACAATTGGTTTATAAGCATGCAATATCCACAATTACACCGATTCGTCCATTACAGCCTATGGTTATGGAAAAGCAAGATGAACCGGTGAATGAATAGAACTGGAAGGGAAATTGCCCCGGGTGCGAATTGCCTGGGGCTTTTCATGTGAGAATATGCACGATAATATTCAAGACGGGATGAGTGAAGAACGAGTCTTGCTTGTAGGGACCGATATCAACAAAGAACAGGATATCGAGGAATCGTTGAAAGAACTGGAGCGACTTGTCGACACCGCTGGTGGGGTTTCGGTGGGACAGGTTACCCAGCGACGCGAATCACCAGACCCAGCGACGTATATCGGCAAGGGGAAGCTGGAGGAACTTAAGGCGCTTCAGTTGGAGACAGAGGCTGCTACTGTCATTTTTGACGAGCAACTGTCACCAGCCCAACAGCGTAATCTTGAAAAAGCATTGGAAGTCAAAGTGCTTGATCGAACAGCGTTGATTCTCGATATCTTCGCGCAACGGGCTCACTCGCACGAAGGGCAGCTTCAAGTGGAGCTGGCGCAGATGAAGTACCTCTTGCCGCGTCTCGGAGGAAAAGGACTGGTTTTGTCTCGTCTGGGCGGCGGCATCGGCACACGCGGACCGGGAGAAACGAAACTCGAAGTTGATCGCAGACGTATCCGCAGCAAGATCCATGACATTGAAGAAGAAATTGAATCGGTATGCGCGCAACGTGCACTGCACCGTTCCAAACGAATCCAGTCAGGTTTGCCCTGCGTTGCGATCGTCGGCTATACGAATGCCGGTAAATCTACCTTACTGAACCGACTTACTGATGCGGGTGTTTTGGTGGAAGATAAGTTGTTCGCAACACTTGATCCCACCATCAGAATGTTGGTCCTGCCTTCCGGACGCAAGCTGTTACTGTCTGATACGGTAGGGTTTATTCGTCGCCTGCCGCATGCGCTTATTGCGGCCTTTCGTGCGACGCTGGAAGAAGTGATCTTCGCTGATGTGCTTTTGCATGTAATCGACGCCGGAGCCGAAGATTGGCAGGAGCAAAGCGTATCTGTCTATGAAGTGCTGAAGGAACTGGGGGCTGCTGACAAACCAGTTGTCACGGTCATGAATAAAACTGACAGCCTTACAGGGCATGCCAAATTTCGCAAATTGCTTTGGAAAGATGGCGCTGTCGGTATTTCGGCAAAAGACGGAACCGGTATTGAAGATCTTTTCGCAGCTCTGGATACCGTGCTCAGTCGTTTGAGTTTATCAGTGACGCTTTTGATCCCGTATGAAGAATCCAGATTGCTGAATCTCTTGTATGAACAGGCTGTTGTTCAGGAGAAAGAGTTCAAGCCGGAAGGCATCGAGGTGCACGCGTTGCTGACGCCGGCGATTGCCGGTCAAATGTCAGCATATATTGTAACAGGAAAGGAACCGATAGAGTGAATCGATTTTCCCCATCGCTCATTGCCCGCAAAAATCAGATCATCAAACAGTTGGCGCCACAATTTCAGGCAATCGAAGAAATTTCACTCCAGAACACGGCCCGAATACTGGATGCGTTCCGGACACACAAAGTATCCGATTGTGATTTTCGCCAAACGACAGGTTATGGTTACGGGGACGGCGGACGCGACAAACTGGATGCCGTATGGGCAGATATTTTTGGTGCTCCGGCGGCATTGGTCCGGAATCATTTTGTCTCGGGCACTCACGCACTGGCTACTGCTTTGTTTGGTGTATTACGTCCAGGTGATGAACTTTTGTCGATCACTGGAACTCCGTATGACACGCTGCGGTCGGTTATTGGCGTTCCAACCCCGGTTCCTGGATGCTTGACTGAATTTGGAATTCGCTACAGGGAAACCGCCTTTGAACAAGCGCTTCATCCAGAAACCATAGGAATCACTCTGGCGCCGGAAACTCGTTTAATATTGATTCAGCGCTCATGCGGTTATAGTTTGCGACATTCGCTGTCCGTGGAGGAAATCGCCTTACTGTGCTCTTCGATTAAAGCAGTGCGGCCTGATTGCGTGATCATGGTGGACAATTGTTATGGCGAATTCACGCAAACGCAGGAACCCACCGCTGTGGGAGCCGATTTGGCAGTAGGATCGCTGATCAAGAATCCTGGCGGCGGAATCGCACCAACCGGAGGCTATATAGCCGGGCGGGCGGATTTGGTGGAACTGGCGGCCTCGCGACTGACCGCACCCGGGATCGGAGCGGAAGTCGGCTCCTCTATTGATGGTTACCGGTTATTTTATCAGGGTCTGTTTTTAGCGCCGCACACAACTGCGCAGGCCATGAAAAGCGCTTTATTTGCTGCGGCATTTTTTGCTTCACTTGGCTATTCCGTTCATCCGCGCTGCGACGTCGTACGGCATGACATCATTCAAGGGATTGAACTGCGGACACCAGAAAAATTGACTGCGTTTTGCCGCGGCTTGCAAAAATATTCACCGGTAGACTCTCATGTGAAACCGGAGCCCGCGCCGATGCCAGGGTATGCCGATCCGGTCGTGATGGCCGGTGGAACTTTTGTGCAGGGCTCGTCCATTGAGCTGAGCGCTGATGGTCCGCTGCGGGAACCTTTCGCAGTCTATCTTCAAGGTGGCCTTACTTTTGAACATGCAATGCTGGCGCTGATGGGCGCCGCGCAGGAAATGCTTGGAAACGTTGATACGGATTAGAAGTATTTGACATAATAGTATCTGATGATACAATACAGGTATGAAATACGAATTATTCTCTTTTGTTATAGTAATCTCGTTGATGTTCATTCTGGCGCTTACTCGTCGCTGGATTTGCTGGCCTTTTAGCCTCCGTTCACTATATTGGTGCGGAGCTTTTTCTTATATCGTTTTACTTGCGTTGCCCCGTGTTTTTATCTGGCAAAGCTCCAATACCTTAATTCAGATTACCTTTTGGGTCTTTGGCGCAACTTTGTTTGCGTGGATATTATCTTCCCATGATATCTAACAATTAAGAATGGATGTGTGGTCGTAGTGAACTTAGGTCAGAACATGACAAAGAAACAATTGGGGCTGGCAGCTTTCGTGCTTTTGACAATCGCGATGGCCGGAATATTGACAGCTGATCATCTATTGCAGCAGGATCCGAGAATCCGTCCTAATGTTCAGGTTGCTTCCGTTGACATCGGTGGATTATTGCCAGCTGAAGCAGAGCGAAAACTACGTGAATCAATAAAACTTGCGGCGATTGCACCAATTTTGGTAACCGACCAAAAAAACAACTGGTTTTTTCAGCCAGCCGATATCGATTTTATCGTCGATGTGAAAGGCAGTATTGCCATAGCATCGGGAGTAGGTCATGAGTCAGATTTTTTATTGCGCTGGAAACAACGTCTACTCTCTGATAACCAGGTTCGCAATTTGCCTGCGGCTGTCGAAATGAACCGGACAAAATTGGTTAAAGCCTTGACAGTATTGGCAGCACAAACTGACCGTCAACCCAAAGATGCGATTCTTACAATTGTTCCCAAGAACAAAACTGTTATACTGACGCCCGCTGTAGTGGGGAGAAAACTGGAGATTGAGAAGACCGTGGCGCAAGCTTTCCAAACGACGCCAAATCAATTGCCTTTTGTAATTAACCTCATATTTACACAGCAGGCGCCAAAAATCACTGACGACCATTACGCAGGAATTAATACGGTTCTGGCAACCTATACGACCTCGTTCAACCCTTGGGATAGCGAGCGAAATGCCAACCTGCGTCTTGCAACCGGGCGAATTCATGGGACCGTTTTGAAACCGGGTGAAACTTTCTCCTACAATCAGATCGTCGGACATCGGACGCAACAGGAAGGTTTCCGGATGGCTCCCGTTATTCTTGACGGGAAGCTGGTTCCTGACTGGGGCGGGGGAGTATGTCAGGTCAGTAGCACTCTGTATAATGCGGCATTGCTGGCCGATCTGGATATTGTAGACCGTAGCAATCATGGTCGCGCGATAGGATACGTTCCGCTAGGCTTTGATGCTACTGTCGTAGACGGACAAATTGACTTTAAATTCAAGAATAATCTTAAACGTCCCGTAATTCTTCATTCGGTACTATCTGATAACGAGTTGACTTTTTCCATTCTGGGCGATGCGAAGGATGTTCCGCCGCCGATTGAGTTGGATTATGTTGTACATAAGGTGATCGAACCAATCGAGATCAAGCAGCCGGATGCAACGCTGGAAACTGGCAAAGAGGTAGTGGATGAATCCCCACAACGCGGTTTTCGCGTATCAACCTATCGGATTCGCACAATCAACGGAAAACAAGTAAGTCAACTGCTATCGACGGATGATTATGATCCGGTAAACCGTATCATAAAGATTGGTACAAAACCTGCTAAAACAACGGGGGTAGCCGCTGCTTCAGGTGGTTCGTTACCAACAGCTGACAAGGCAGAGCCGTCAAAGGTGCAATCCGGTACGACCAAGTTGCAGGGACAGACGCCACGCGTTCCCAATACTCCTGCACCATCATCAACAGTCGTACGCCCATAAGTAGCTGAGGAAAGAACTCCAAGATAGTAAGCAAAAAAGCAAGAACAGGCCATCGGTTTAGTACCGATGGCCTGTTCTTGCTTTGAGGTGGCAAATGCAATTTACATCTTGCGATATAAGCCGATAACTTTTCCCAGGACCGAAACATCTCTGGAGTAAATGGGGTCCATGCGGTCGTTTTCCGGTTGTAGGCGAATCCGGTCTTTTTCATGAAAAAAGCGTTTGACGGTCGCTTCCTCACCATCGACCAATGCTACAACGATGTCGCCGTTACGGGCAGAATCCTGATCTCTAACAATGATGTAGTCACCGTCAAAGATTCCTGCCTGAATCATGCTTTCTCCGTCAACTTTCAGCATAAAGACAGCATCATCGCCCACGAGGTCGGCAGGGAGGGGATAGGTTTCCTCAATATTTTCTACTGCCAGTACTGGTTGCCCTGCCGTGACCCGACCAACAAAGGGAACAGGTACCATGGAGACACTACGCAGGGAAGCATCACCAACGACGTTGATCGCTCGATTTTTTTCGGATTCGCGCTGAATGGCGCCAAGCTGTTCCAGCTTATTCAGATGCATGTGCACGGTTGAGGGAGACTTCAGACCCACAGCCTCGCCAATTTCACGTACACTGGGGGGATAACCTTTTTGACGAATTGCAGACTGGATCACCTCTAGAATCTGTTGTTGTTTTACGCTTAAGGAAGCTTCTTTTGCCATGCCGCACCTCCGATGGATGGATTGATTAACTACTTATAAGCATTATAGCAATGCAGGGAAGAATTTGCAAACATTTGTTCGCGATTTTACCACCAACCTATTGCCAGAACATGTGTTCCGTGATATTATACTGACATGAACATATGTTCTGGAGGTGCGTAATAATGACGCTTCGTGAAAAACTGAAAAGGCAGAAACGCTGGCATGATGTAACAATAGTCCTTAGTATCACTGTGTTGGCGGCTTTTGCGGGATTTTTATTTATGGATCATCTGTTCGAAGAATTTCAGTTTGTTAGCAATGCCACTCCTCAGCATGAAGTTTCCTGCCGAATTGAATCAGGAGATACGCTGTGGACGTTAGCCAGCACTATAGTAGAACCTGGTGAAGATATACGCAATAAAATTATCGCAATCCGCAAAATTAATGGAATGACGCCGAATCAATCCTTAATCCCTGGACAAGTTGTTAGAATACCCGTGAAGCATACAAATGATGCGGGATATCGTTATGCATTGAAAGAGCGTCGCTAATCTAATTTCTGTGTGATATGAAGCTCTTGAATTAGAGTAGAATTCAAGAGCTTGCTTCTGATAGTTTGGGTGTAGAGAGAGCTCTATTTTTAAAACAATCTATTACGTCCGATAATATATATTATGTAAAGTAGCTAATCTGAACGATATCGTTGATCTTCTCGAAAATCGCCTAACGTGATAAAATAATAAAGTAATTGTTTTTATGGATTGGCGGTGTTAAGTTTTTGCACTACTGTAGTCAGTGTGGTCAGTCGATCCCACATCGGGAAAAATTTTGTCAAAGCTGTGGCACTAAAGTTGAGTATCTATGTTCAATACAACCACTGCCAACGGATCCGGCAAAACGTCGTGAAGTTCGTTCCGCTGCGTCTATCACCAAGTGGATTGTGCTTTATTTGGTTGTGATACTCTGTACTTTCGGGTTATCGTTTCTGTATTTTTCTTCGCCAGGGCTATTTTCTTTTGGCGGGTCTGCCAGTAAGCAGGCTGTTGCTACGCAATCAGCCGCGCCTTTGCAGCCTGTAGCGCAACGAACTGAAACGCCTTCTGCAGCCTTAAAGAGCGACTATAATCAATTCTCGGTTCTTATCCAAAAGTCGTCAGTTTTGTTTGAAGAATCCCGTAAAGTGAATGTTCCAGGAGATCCCAAGGCGACTTCTGCGAATTATCGCGCGATTCAAAGAGGCGCCGATGCACTGTTGGTTCAGTTAACGCAACCTCGCGATGCGTCAACTGAAATTAGTGCAGTGCTTGTTCCTCTTAAGGAAAGTCTTTCTCTTTTGAGCAAATCTGTATCCATCATGTCGGACTATCTGGACGGAAAACTCTCATTAGCGCCGCCCAACCCTGACTGGGTCGGTCGATCTCAGGAATACTCCGCTCAGTCTCAGGCCCGCCTAAAAGAAGCGCAACAGGCCTTGATTAATCTGCGTAAAAAATTGGAATAGCGTCAGTATTATCATTCAGAATCAAAATATCAAACAAAAGAGCCTCAGGAAAACATCGGTTGTTTCCCTGAGGCTCTTTTGTTTGTGATAGGGTTTTCCCTAATAGCGCTGTTTGTTTAAAATTTTCTCAGCCACGGGAGCGCGAAGATGCGTAGCTGAGCCGAGCCCGGAACCGAGCAAGGGACGCAGATAAAACTTGAAATCATCAGTGATATGATTACCGGCAGCATTGATGAACTCATCCGGCATATGGCGGGTTTTTCCTGCAACATCTGATAAGGGTGCCAGTCTATAGTCAACCGAATAGTAGCCGGTTCGTTCCATCACTACAGATCCGTCCATGTTGTGCCAAAGTGCGAATTGAACGGCTCTCTCCCCTACTTCCCTTGCTTCATGTTGGTCAACATCAGACACGCAGCCAAAGAAAGAGCGTTGTAGATAACCGAATGTATCAGAACGAACCCGACTGATTTTCAACTTATTCTTGATTTCTTCCGCCAGCAAATCCCCTAACATCCCGGTTCCAGACAGCTGAACATTACCATGGTCGTCCTTTTCCAGGCAATTCACGAGTTTTGCCATGATCGGCGTACCATCTTTATCCTGAATCCCTTCGGATACTGCAATAACACAGCAGCCTAAGCGATCATAAACTTTCTTTACATCCATTAAAAATTGATCAATTTCAAAAGGCCGTTCGGGAAGATAGATCAAATGGGGACCGTCAGTTGGGTATTTTTGCGCTATTGCGGAGGCCGCGGTAAGGAAACCAGCGTGCCGACCCATTACGACGCCAATGTATACCCCTGGCAGGGCTCGATTGTCCAGGTTGGCTCCAATGAATGCTTGGGCAACAAAACGCGCAGCTGATCCATAACCAGGCGTATGGTCGTTAAGGACCAGATCATTGTCAATGGTCTTCGGGATATGGATCGCTCTAAAATCATAATTGGCATTTTCAGCACGTTCATTAATGATGCGGACGGTATCTGAGGAGTCATTTCCACCGATATAAAAGAAATAGCGAATATCATGCGCTCGCATAACATCAAACATGGCATCGCAATATTTTTCATCCGGTTTTTCGCGGGTCGACAATAGTGCTGATGAAGGAGTCAACGCTACTTGCTCCAAATTATGAGTGGTTTCTTGGGTCAGGTCGAGAAAATCTTCGTTGACGATTCCTTTAACACCGTTGATCGCACCGTAAACACGAGTAACCTGGGGAAATTTGCGAGACTCCAATACCACACCCGCCATCGACTGATTGATGACTGCCGTGGGGCCTCCACCCTGCGCAACCAGAACCTTCCCCTGAAGCTTGCTTTCTTCAAACATCAATATTCACGTCCTCTCTGTCATACGTAAAATTATAATTGCGTAATGTTTTTATTTATTCTACACAATACCCTGCATTCCTGCATTCTATAGGACATTCTGCAGGAGGTTGCAGCAGAATGTCGGGCCTTGATCATAGACTATGACCACAATTGGTACAGAATCGCGAATTCGGTGGATTCATTTGACCACAATTCGAACAGAGGGAATCAGGCTGAGATGGCACATAGAAAGGCGGCTGTTGTGTAGAGGCGGAGGGTGGCTGGTACTGCGGGGAATATCCGTCCGGTGTGGCGGTTGCGTAGAGCTGGGTCGTCAGGACAAGTGTGCCGGCGATCAAATCATGCAAAGCCTGTTTTCTCTGTGTAAAGAACGCCATGATGTAACCGAGCAAGAACCAACCACTGAGAAAAGCTTTGACCGCGAGCCGGATTGTGGCCCGTCCCAGAGTAATGCGAGCGCCGTTGAGATCAGTTACACGGATCCCCATCGCTTTTTTACCAAGAGTACCCTGCCATCTCGAACTTTCCATCAAGGCAAAATAGGCCCAGGACAATACGACAGATAGGATCATGATAAATCCAAATCCGGCAAAGAAAGTTCCCATGGCCTCGGCCGCCATGCCAGGATTAAAGGACGTATCCCGGCTGGTGCGATGGATCACACGGGCCGCCATCATAGCGCTCAACGCCGTAGAAATGATCCCGATTGGAATGCCGATCACTACCCCGTCGATCAATGCCGCCATGAAACGTGCTCCGATACCGGCAAAGTTGACAGGTCCATAGTTTCCTGCTACTTGTGGATAACCAGGCATTGGTGGCGGATACTGGTTGCCGCTCATCGGACTTCCGCATGCCTGACAATAGCTATACTCAGGCGGAGTATCCCTTCCGCAGCGTTGGCATATCATTTGATAATCCCTGCCTTTCCTTTCAAATAGCAATACTCATAGGGTGCAGTTTATTGGATCAATTCACGGTGTCAATCAGCATCTCCACTACCTCCGCCGCCGCCCCCACCTCCGCCGCCGGAAAAACCACCGCCATCACCACCACCGCTGGAGTTGCTAATTGATGAGATAGATGAAGCGGCAAGCGAACTGTACGCATCGCTCCAAGTCGTTTGCATAGAATCCACTATTTCAGAAAAAGAATTCAACCCAGCGAATGAAGTCTGGTGCAAAAGACCGTCGGACCCATAACTGGTATGATACATTCCACCCCAGTAAGGAGCAAAATTGCTATTGGGTTCATTGAGCTGAGGATATACGATCGGTAATTGCTTGATTACTTCTTTCGCAACACCCAGCACGACCGCGTACACCAGGTAATGCTCCCAGAGAATCAACTGTGGTATTTGAGCATGCTCAAGATTCGAAAAATCTTTCAGGAAGCGGCGGAAAGCTTGCCATAGATCGAATTGTTGCTGTCCGGCTGGGGTGAGACTACGGCTAATAAGTAATGCCGCCAGCATTGATGCACAGACTACCGCAAAAGCAGCGGCAAAATATAACCACACCATCGCCCAGCTAATGATCAAACCCGCCAGACCCACGCAAAATCCAATTCCTGCGATTGATCTGGCACGATTGGTTGATTGAAAATATCCCATCGCTGCGACAGAGGTTTTGACACAGCTCTGGAAGGAGGATATAAATGCGGCGGTTGCAGCTGGCTCCGCTTTGCGATAAATTTTTAACGCACTGAACCAAACCTGAGATTGCATCGCTCCGACGCGATTGAAAAAGAACTCGAGTAAAAGCCTTTCATGAGGAGCCAAGTCTGCACCGGCAGGCTTTAAATGATGAACCAGGATGTCTTCGGATTCAGAATTGTGGGCTGGTTCCATGCGAAGATAACCTCGCCTGGCAAGATCCATGAAAGTGGCTGCGATGGCTTGCGGCTTGATTACATTGTTTTCAACCAGACAGCCTGCTTCTGCCGGAGAATATGTTCCCGGTAGCTCGCGATAATATTCCACCTCGATGGCGGATTTATATTTGCGTCCGAATAGGAAATAAATAAGAAAACTGGTTAAAATCCCGATGAGTCCGACGCCGATCGATCCGGCCACAATATAGAGTGCCTCTCGTTGTTCCTGTGCTCGTTGGTCAGCCCATCGCTGTTCTTCGGCCAAGATTGCTGGTAATGCAGCTTTGTTGGTGCGTTTTGTGGCTTGAGGAACAAGCGTTGGAGGGAAGGCTACCCGCCCTTCCAAAAATCGATCCTTGGGTAAGTTAGTGGTTTGCCAGGATAATTGTGACCCATTGATTTTCTGAACAGTTCCCTTGAGCGGGCCATGCCCCCAAACTTTGAGCGCATCGGTTGAAGAACCTTCAGGCAAGGTGAGGTTAACTGACATGGATCCTATGGGCAGACTGCGGCCAGCGCCAATGAACTTCCAATCCAGTTCAGCAACGTCATTGTGAACTTTGACGACATCCGTCAGACGATACTCAATGATAAATGTCCGTTTTTGATCATGAGCTTGAAAAAACAATTCAATAATGTCCTGATCTATACCCGATACTTGTGCTTTTGAAGTGGCAAAGCGGCCTTCTGGGCGCCCATTTAGATCGTTGGTTTTAGTGTAGGGGCGGTTCGGTTCAGACGCCTTCACCTCTAAGATTTGACCATATCCCTGATGTGGAATTTGGCGTCTGTATCGTGAAAAATCCCCTTTAAATTCGAGGATGCGTGTTTCTCTGACGAGCATGCTCCCGTCAGGTAATATGCGGGCTTCCACCTGCAAATCCAATTCCTGATAGGATCTGTTTTCAGAGCCGAAAAATCCGCTGTCGAAATCAAAAAAAGAAACGGCAGATACCAATAAAAAAGCCGCTATTAGAATCAACTTCAGGGATTTGGAGATACGTCCCATTAGATATTTCCCCCTTAGAACTTGACCTGCACTGCCTGTCGTTCTCCTTCATTGACCTGAAAATAAGGCATGGCCAAGAACCCAAACATGCCGGCAAGAATGTTGGCAGGGAAGGTTTGGGTTTCCGTATTATATTTCATGGTTGTATCATTGAAAAACTGCCTGGCGAAGGCGATTTTGGCTTCCAAGTCGGACAATTCGTGTTGCAGCTCCAGAAAGTTCTGGTTTGCCTGCAGTTGTGGATAAGCTTCCGCCACGGCAAACAGTGAGCGCAATGTGTTGGTAAGCATATTTTCTGCTTCTTGACGCTGTTCCATGGATTGGGCGGACTGAATCATTGAGCGGGCCCGTGTGACATTTTCAAGCACTTCTTTTTCATGGGCCGCATATCCCTTAACGGTTTCCACCAGGTTTGGCACCAGATCAAAACGTCTTTTCAACTGCACGTCAATTTGTGCCCAACTATTCTGGACCATATTTCGCAATTTGACCAAACCGTTATAGATAGAAACTACCCAGCCAACTAAAACGAGAATGATCAAACCGATAATTGCAAACGGAACCATAAATAAAAAACTCCTTTCAACATAGAAAATATTATTGCTCGCTCTTTTCGAGGCGTTTGAGCAATTCCAATGGATGGCTCAGCAACACAGATTCCAGTATTTCTACGGGGATGCCGGCGCCTTGGGCGACTTTGGCGGCAAATCCCTCTTTCATGATGTTGGAAGGACTATGGGCGTCGCTGTTGACAATCAGTTTAGCCCCCACAGCCAGACCCACTTTCACAACATGACCGTTGGTCAATGAATGTCCGCCACGGGCCGTAACTTCAAGAAAAATGTCGTTAACGACAGCAATCTGGGCATCTTCCGTTGTAATGAAGCCTGGATGGGCAAGAATATCAACGTACGATGACATGAGTGCCGCACGGTTCGTCCCTGGCTCAACAGGCTCTACAGGGGTTTCCCCATGGACCACAACGATGCGAGCCCCGAGACTTTTGGCTTGTTTAGCGCATTCTCCGATTGCTGCCGCCGGTACATGAGTTAATTCCACCCCGGGTAACGCTTTGATTCCCCAATATTTTTCCGCTAGAGCACAGTCTCGCGTCACTTCCCGGATCAAGGACTCCATATTGGCAAGTCCTACATGATCGGTAACCGCAATTGCACGGTATCCGGCGACGTGGGCCCGGCGTATCAGTTCAATAGGCGAAAGTTCACCATCACTGAAAAAAGAGTGTGTATGAAAATCAAAAGTCATCAAAATCGCCTGCCTTTCCTTACGCTATCTGTTTCGGTGCCAAGAATAGAATTTCCTGCAACTTACAAAGCAAAATGCCTGAATAAAAACAGACCGAGCATTCATCCCGGTCTGAATGTAGGATTTTTTGCTCATGGATTAGATAGTTCACCGAAGATCCTCAAACAGTTTTTTCCATTGCGTTTTGCGCTGAACATTGCTTCGTTTGCCGCAATCATTAGCGTTTTTGAATCTGTACCATCTCGAGGGTAAAAAGCCAAACCGATGCTGACGTTTATTTTGATTCTTTGTTTTTGAAAGGGGTGCGGTATCGACAGATTGTCAATAATCCGGTTCATTTGAATAATGGCATCCGCTGGTTCGCGAAGACCTGTAAGAACGATGGCGAATTCATCTCCGTCCATACGTGCAACAATATCGGTCGAACGAGTAAATAGCTGAATGCGTTCAGCTATTTTTGCGAGAAAAAGGTCACCGGCCTGACGCCCGAATAAATTGTTGAGTTCTTTAAAATTATCAATATCCATCGCAGCGACTGCTAATAATGTATTTTGGTTTTCGGCAATCAAAATATCATTGGTCAGGTGCGCAATTAAATGTGCGCGATTTGGCACATCGGCTAGCGAATCACTAACAGTTATATGGGTCAAACGATCTGAATTATGCAGAGTCTCATTCAGTACGAACCGCACCCACTGCATGACATAAAAAAGAAGCAAAAAAATGCCATTGAGCAGGAAGAAAATTGCAAATGCGTTTCTGAAATTTTCCTCTGGCCCCAGTATTCTCGCAGGGTACATTGCGCCTACTAGTATAAGGACCAAATTCAAGAATATGCCGTAGGCTACAAGGATTCCGGTATGAAAATACATCGCAACTGCAAAAATCATTGCAAACAGGAGATAATGGTTCAATAGCGAGAAATGATCTGTCGCCACAGGCATCAATATCAAGAGGGTTAGTGTCGATACAAGTAACAGACTTCGATATGGTATTGGTAGCTGTATCGGCAGGATTTTGATCAGTAGCGTCGCTATCGCGGCAAGCATCGTGTAACGCGCCAATGATAAGCCGATGGTTAAGGTGGGCGCAAATAATAAATCATACACAGAAAATAAAACTGTGATAAAAAGAGTTAGATTGAATATTAATTTATTGATTACGACTTCATAATCTTGCAAGCTTGTGGCGTTTTCCATCGGGTGCTTCATCCAATCGTAAAACACGCCTACCTCCAGCTCACCGTCTATTTATAGATAATATTCGCATTATTGTGAAAAAATCCTGCCAAAAAGAAACGACTGGAAAATATTCCAGTCGTTTCGTCAATAATTATGGGAGTAAGACTATTTTCCTGAGACGCACTCCATGCCGCGACGAATCGCTTGTTCATTGAGTGGCAGGACTTGCGGTTTATTTTTGAAGATTTTCTTGGCAAGCACTTTGATTACGGAATCAATCGCAACGACACCGCTGGCAGCAATAATCGCTCCGACCATTACCATGTTGGCAACTTTCATGTTGCCCAGTTCTTTGGCAATGTCATTGCAGGGAACCAGGATTGTTTTGATATCCGTGCGCTGTGGCGCTTTGTCGATCAGGGAACTGTTGATCAACAGCGTGCCTCCTTTAGACAACATCGGCTCAAATTTGTCGAGAGATGGCAAGTTCATGACCACAACCACGCTCGGTTCCGTTACAATCGGAGTGCCGACCGGTTCGTCCCCAATTATGACAGAGCAGTTGGCTGTGCCGCCGCGCATTTCGGGTCCATAGGCTGGGAACCAAGATACTTGTTGTTCTTCCATCATCCCGGCATAAGCCAGAATCTGACCCATTAGCATGACACCCTGACCGCCGAAGCCGGCAAAAATCATTTCACGGTTCATTTTGCCACCTCCTCAACAGATCTGTAAGTTCCAAGAGGATAATACGGCATCATGTTTTTTTCCATCCAGCCAGCGGCTTCAATTGGTGACATGCCCCAGTTGGTCGGACAAGTGGATAAAACCTCAACCATACTGAAACCAATTCCGGCGATCTGAATTTCAAACGCTTTTTTAATAGCCGCTTTTGCTTTGGCCATATTGGCAGGAGTATTTACGGCTACACGAGCCAAGAATTTTGCTCCATCTAGCGTAGCGAGCATTTCGGTGAGACGAATTGGCATTCCGGCTGATTCCAGCTTGCGTCCGTAGGGTGAAGTGGTTGTGACCTGATTAACAAGGCTGGTAGGCGCCATTTGGCCGCCAGTCATGCCATAGATGGCATTATTAACAAAAATAGTGGTTATTCTTTCTCCTCTGGCTGCAGCATGGACAATTTCTGCTGTGCCGATTGCGGCGATATCACCATCGCCCTGATAGGTGAAAACAACCCCATCCGGGTGAGTGCGTTTTACTCCGGTAGCAACAGCAGGCGCTCTACCATGAGCCGCTTGAACCATATCAACATTAAAATAATCATACGCCAGAGCCGAACAACCAACTGACGCAATACCAACAGTTTTATCCATCACTTTCAGTTCATCGATGGCCTCAGCCACCAACCTGTGAATGATACCATGATGGCAACCGGGACAGTAATGAGTTTGAACTTCCGCCAATGACTCAGGGCGGCCAAAAACTCTTTCCGCCATATTATTTTCCTCCTTCGCCGCGCGCGACAGTCATGATTTGTTCATACAGTTCTTTCGGCGTGGGCAACATTCCACCAGTCCGGCCATGGAAATGAACTGGGCGAGCCCCATTTACGGCCAGGCGAACATCTTCTACCATCTGCCCCGCACTCATTTCAAAGACAACGAATGTTTTTGCCGTTTTGCACAATTCAGCAATCGGCTGTGTTGGAAATGGCCAGAGGGTAATCGGACGTAGCATTCCAACTTTTACACCGGCGGAACGCGCCTGATGCATGGCCGTTTGCGCAATGCGGGAGGTAATTCCGTATGCGACTACAATAACGTCAGCATCTTCAGTTTGCAATGATTCCCAGCGAGTTTCGGTTTCCTGAATTTTAGCATACTTGTCTTGCAACACATGGTTGTGATTTTCCATCAACTCCGGTTTCAAAAACAACGAGTTAATGACGTTGTGCTCTTTTCGACCCCGTAGACCGGTTGCGGCCCATGGTTTTTCCACAGGGGTTGCATTGCTTTCTTTGAACTCAACGGGTTCCATCATTTGACCGAGCGCACCATCGCCCAAAATCATGACTGCGTTGCGCCATTTATCTGCAATATCGAAGGACTGAATCGTGAGATCCGCCATTTCCTGTACAGAATTGGGAGCAATAACGATATTGCGATAATCGCCGTGTCCGCCGCCCTTCGTAGCCTGGAAATAATCGGCTTGTCCTGGTTGGATACTGCCCAGTCCCGGACCGCCACGCTGCATGTTGACAATTACACACGGCAGCTGCGAACCGGCAATGTAGGAAATTCCTTCCTGTTTCAAGCTGATACCCGGACTCGATGAAGAGGTCATAACACGGCAGCCTGCGGCAGCGGCGCCATAAACCATATTAATGGCTGAAATTTCACTTTCAGCCTGAAGAAAGACTCCATCAACCTGGGGCATGCGTTTGGCCATATACTCGATCAGTTCACTCTGAGGTGTTATCGGATATCCGAAATAGTGCCTGCATCCTGCTACGACAGCTGCTTCGCCGATTGCCTCATTTCCCTTCATCAGGATTTTTTCTGCCAAGATTCTCACTCCTTATTTCCAGATTTCGATAGCAACGTCGGGACAGGTTCGGGCACACATTGCACAACCGATACACAGGGATTCATCCAAACAGGATGATGGACGATAACCCTTACTGTTGAAATGGTCCGCCAGAGTGATGATCTTCTTGGGGCACACTACAACACAAAGTCCACACCCCTTGCATCGTTCTTCGTTGATGACCGGTTTTGGCATACTTCTCGCCTCCTTTTTTAGTTCTGGATTTTATGCTTCAACCGCGTATACCGCAGCCTCAGAAACCGATTTGCTTTGAAATGGCAGCCGCTTTTTCCTTGAGGATATCAGCCATTTCGTGGTATCTGTCATCCGATAGCCGGGCGGTTGCGCTCGAAATGGAAACGGCGGCTTCCAGTTTGCCATGGGCATTAAATACTGGCGCGCCAATACAAGTAACGCCTTCGATAGTTTCGTTGCATGAAACAGCAAAACCTTGGCCGCGAATTTTGAGTATTTCAGCAGCAATCATCTCTTCAGTCACCAAGGTGTATGAGGTATATCGGGAGAAAGGTTTCTTGAGAATCTCCTGCCGAACTTGTTCCGTCCCATACGCTAAAAAGATCTTTCCCAAGGCGGTACAATGAAAAGTCTGAGAAAAATCGATTCGCGGCACAATAAAGGAAGAACGCTGCGGGGCCACACTGTCGATAATTGTCACTTCTGAACGATTCAGCACAGCCAATAAAACATATTCATTGGCTTCGATCGCCAGTTCCCGCAAGATTGGATCGGCCAATCTGCGAATATCCAATCTTTCGGCAGCTGCGGCGCCCAGTCGCATCAGTCGAAAGCCCAGTGTAATCCTCCCCGAGTCTGTTTGACGGACAAAATCCCGGGCTAGGAGTGTTTGGACGAGGTTATGCACTGTGCTTTTTTGCACGCCCAATAATTTGCTGAGTTCTGTGATCCCCATGTCACGTGAAGCTGATTCAAGCAATAATAACAGTTCAACTGCCCTGTCGACCGAAGCAACCGTGTAAGGGAATTCTTTTTTAGTTACACCTTTTTTTAGTTCCACTTATTAAGCTGACCCTTCTGTTCATTTCTGCTGAACACTGTTTTGTATTTATCACAGAAATAATCTTCGACACTTTCTTTGCAAAATCCTTCCTGAAAATGCAAAAAGATGTCGAAGATTATTATTTTTATACGATTCTTACTTTCTGACCCGTTTTGAGACAGGCGGCATTTCCCTCATCTGTGTCAACATGCATTTCCAATGCATATTGCTCGTTAACCCGCACCAGAACTTGACCCATGGTCATCGCGCGTTCACCTGGGCATTCCACTTGAACCAGGTCTTTATCCTTAACCCCAAAGCGTTCCGCATCGGCGGGAGTCATATGGATATGACGAAGTGCGACGATAGCGCCCTGATCCAAGGTGATCGTGCCATTGGGTCCGACCAGAACAACCCCGGGGGATCCTGCGACATTACCGGAGTCACGAATGGGCGGAGTAATTCCGAGCTTCACAGAATCCGAAAGTGCCAACTCGATCTGTGTTTCTTTTCGTACGGGCCCTAATATCCGTACACGGGCAAAAGCGCCTTTGGTCGTTATGACATCAACTGTTTCATCCGAAGCGAATTGGCCAGGCTGTGACAGATCTTTCTTTTTTGTCAGTTCATAGCCAGCGCCGAATAATGCATCGAGATGTTCCCTACTGAGATGAACATGGCGGCCTGATACGCCGACTGGGATACAGGCTTCACTCGTGGTTGTTTGTGTCACTTTGTTGATCCCTCCGTTATTTTATTGACAATTTATTCGATGATCTCGGAAAAGTAAACTACAGAAATGGTATCAGAAGCGGTGATTTTTTTATTGTAGACAGATTCCAGGAAAGTGATGACATCCGTAATGCTTTCAATATCAGGATTTTCACCCCGAAGATCATCCAATGTCAGTTCTGAAATGTTTTTTACGAGGACCCTATCAATCATTCCTGTGTAAATTTTCTTTTTTTGTGCAAACTTCTTGCCGACAGTAACCCAGACGATGTCCCCTTCCGCATATTTGTCGGTTTTATCCCCCATGCGTATGGTACACGTTTTGCGTCGGCAGATCAACTGGTTATGATACGTTGATGAATAGAAATTCAACGCGCGCAAAATTAAACCCTCCCCTGTTCATTAATTTGCGTTTTATTTTGCCAGCCATTTTTCTGCACGATCGACAAATTCAGCCAATCGGGCTTCGGATTGAACCAGGGCAATACGAATGTATCCCTCACCGCACTCGCCAAACCCGATCCCTGGAACTACGGCTACGCCTGTGTTCTTGAGCAGGTCTGCGACAAATTCGAACGAGGTCTGACGGGTTGGAACCTGCGCCCAGATATACATGGAAGCTTTGGGACGTTCCACATTCCAGCCGAAACGGGCGAAACCGTCAACAATTACATCACGCCGGCGCTGGTAGCGCATGGCTGTTTCGAGGATATAGTCATCTGGGCCGTTCATTGCGGCAATGGCCCCTTGCTGGATTGCAGAAAAGATTCCATAGTCAAAATTCGATTTCAATCGTCCCAATAGAGCGATGACGTCTGCATTGCCAACGACAAAGGCGACCCGGCAACCGGCCATGCTGTAGGTTTTGGACAGCGAATGAAATTCAATGGCAACATCCTTGGCGCCAGGGATAGACAGGAAGCTGTCCGGCCGATAGCCATCAAAAACCAGTTCGCTATAAGCAAAATCATGGATTACCAGGAATTCATATTTTTTCGCGAGAGCAACAACCTTTACGAAGAAATCACGGGGCGCGGTTGCTGCAAGGGGGTTGTTCGGGTAGTTCAGAATCATAATTTTGGTGCGTCGCAACACCGATGGATCGATCGCATCAAGATCCGGCAAATAAGCATTTTCCGGTTTCAAGGGCATCGTGACGATTTCAGCGCCTGCCACCAGAGGTCCGGCAAAAAAGATCGGGTATCCCGGATCAGGAACCAGAACGACATCGCCCGGATTCACCAGACATAAGCCGATATGCGCCAGGCCGTCCTGCGATCCCATCAGGGAATGAATTTCAGTAGCTGGATTGAGCGTTACAGAAAATTTTCTTTGGTACCAGTTTGCGACAGAGGTCAGGAACCCTGGCGTTCCTTTGGACAAGGTGTACCCATAACTTGAGTCATCGTCGAGCGCTCTCTTCATTGCTTCCACAATGTGCGGCGCTGGAGCCAAATCGGGACTGCCAAGACTCAGCGTGATCACATCCTGGCCCTGTGCGATAGCTTCTTTCCGCATCGTATCTACTTGCGTAAAGATTGCGGAGGTAAGCCCTTTTAATCGGTCTGCCTGTTGAAACATTTGCATTCGCTCCCATCTGTTGGTGTCCACTATCGATGGATATAATATTATAAATTCTCGATAGGTTTTCGAAAATCCTTGTTTTGACGGACTCTAATTAAAATTTTAATTAGAGATTTAGAAACAGACATGTTGATGCAGAAAAAACTATCCAGGCAGTTTAAAAGGCTGCTCCGGATAGTTTTTGAGATTGTGCTAGAGTAAGTTACTGTTTTGAATGTCTCTTGTTTTGCACGTATTCATGAATAGATACCGCAGCCCTTTTCCCCGCGCCCATGGCTAGAATAACTGTGGCAGCGCCGGTTACAATATCACCGCCGGCAAAAACGCCTTCTTTGGTTGTCTTGCCATTGTCGTCGGCGACGATGTTCCCGTGCTTGTTGGTGTCCATTCCCGGAGTAGTATCTTGAATCAAAGGGTTCGGCCCCTGACCGATGGCGATCACCACGGTATCCACTTCCAGAACGAAGTTCGAGCCCGGCTTCACCACAGGACGACGACGTCCAGAGGCATCCGGCTCACCCAGTTCCATTTTGACGCATTCCAATCCCTTTACCCAGCCGGCTTCATCGCCAAGCACCTGTTCCGGATTGGTCAGCAGCTGGAAGTTGACACCTTCCTCATGCGCATGTTCGACTTCTTCCGCGCGGGCCGGCATTTCATCAGCTGAGCGTCGATAGACAATATAAACGTTCTCGGCGCCCAGGCGCAACGCGGTTCGTGCAGAGTCCATGGCGACGTTGCCGCCGCCGACGACGGCGACGTTGCGTCCGACCCGCACCGGTGTGGCCGTTTCGGGGAACTTATACGCTTTCATGAGATTTACGCGGGTCAGAAACTCATTAGCGGAATATACGCCGTTGAGGTTTTCCCCCGGCATTTTCATGAAGTGAGGCAGTCCGGCGCCCGTACCGATGAAGACCGCATCATATTTTTCTTCATTCAGGAGTTCATCGACGGTGAAGGTCTTGCCGATGACGGCGTTGACGATCATCTCAACGCCCAGGTATTTCAGGGTTTCGATTTCGCATTTCACGATGTCTTTGGGCAGGCGGAATTCAGGGATGCCGTACATCAACACTCCGCCAGGGGTGTGCAACGCTTCGAACAGGGTAACCTGATAGCCCATGCGGGCCAAATCTCCTGCTGTTGTCAGACTTGCAGGGCCACCACCAATGACGGCCACTTTACCGATTTTTTCTGCTGGCGGCAGTTCGGGTAGCGGGCAGGTTCCGCCCATAGAAAAATCAGCGACGAAGCGCTCCAGGCGGCCGATTGCAACCGGTTCACCTTTGATGCCGCGAATGCAGAGTTTTTCACATTGATCTTCCTGCGGACAGACACGACCGCAGACGGCAGGCAAGTTGTTATACTGACGAATGATCGTATTGGCGGCGACGAAGTCGCCCTCTTTCACTTTCAAAATGAAGGCGGGGATGTCGATTTCGACAGGGCAGCCTTTGCGGCAGGGCGCATTTTTGCATTGCAGGCAACGGGCCGCTTCTGCCATCGCGGTTGCTGCGTCGTAACCCAGCGAGACTTCGTTGAAATTATGACGGCGAACATTCGGGTCCTGTTCTGGCATTTTGTGTTTTACTTGTGACATGATCCGTCCCCCTTGCATTGCCGTTCCTGGGTCTGATACATGCGGGCCCGAGACATCAGGCCGTTGAAATCGACTTGATGTCCATCGAATTCAGGACCGTCGACGCAGGCAAACTTGGTTTCACCGCCAACACTGCAACGGCAGCCGCCGCACATGCCGGTACCGTCCACCATGATTGGATTCAGGCTGACAAGGGTGTGGATGCCGTGCGGACGCGTTACTTCCGCCACGCCCCGCATCATGACCATGGGGCCAATTGCCATGACCCGGTCGATTTTCTCGCCTGCGGCGATCATTTCTTTTAAAGGATCGACCACCAGACCTTTGCGTCCGGCGGATCCATCATCGGTCGTAATATGCAGTACATCACTAACAGAGCGCATTTCCTTCTCCATGATCAATAAGTCGGCATTGCGGGCTCCAATGATGGAAATGACACGATTGCCAGCTTTTTTATAAGCGCGGGCGATGGGATAAACTGGCGCGACTCCAATTCCTCCGCCGATGCAAACCACCGTTCCATAGTTTTCAATTTCAGTTGCTTTGCCGAGGGGGCCAGCTACATCCAGCAGAGCGTCTCCAACTTTCAGGGCGCCCATTTGACGAGTGGTGTCGCCGACTTCCTGAAAAATCAGCTGAATCGTTCCCTTCTCCCGGTCATAATCCGCGATCGTCAGAGGAATGCGCTCCCCTGTTTCATCAATTCGCAGGATGATAAATTGACCAGCCTGACATTTGCGGGCAACCATCGGCGCTTCGACGATGAACGATTTGACGCCGGCGGACAACTCTTCCGCACTGATAATTTTGTACAATTGAACTCCTCCTTTTATTTAACAAGCCTGAGTCCTCGTGCCCCGGCTTCAGCCTTTACCTTTTCTATGTCAAGAGTCGTGAATTGCCCTTCCTGATAAAGTAGCCGGCCATCAACAATGGTATGACTCACGTCTGAGGCGGCGGCCGCATACGTCAACATGGAGGCCAGGTCGTGCTGTGGATGCCAATGGGTTGCCGTCATCTTGTAAATTGCCAGGTCCGCTTTGTAACCCGGTTCGATTTTTCCTAGCGAATCAGCCTGTCCGATTGCTGCAGCCCCGCCCTGCGTCGCCATTTGTAATACCTGGCGAGCCGGTAATACCGTAGGATCCATCAAATGTAATTTTTGCAGGAAGGATGCCAGCCGAACCTCTTCCAGCATGTTCAGATTGTTGTTGCTGGTTGCGCCATCTGTTCCAAGGGCGACTGCAACACCGGCTTTCAACATCGCCGCAACAGGGGCGGCGCCGCTAGCCAGTTTCATGTTGCTGGATGGATTATGGACGACCCGGACTTTTTTCTCAGCCAATATGCTGATGTCGGCCGGAGAAACCCATACGCAATGGGCGGCCAGCGTGCCACGCTCGAATACGCCGAGATCATTCAGCAGTGCTACTGGGGATTTCCCGTATTTTTTCTGGCACTGCTCCACTTCCCATTGCGTTTCAGCCAGATGGACATGGATTTCAGCTCCGATACGCTCCGAGAGGGAAATGACTTTTTTCATACATTCCGGTGGACAGGTATAGGGGGCATGGGGTCCGAGCATTACGGTAAGACGGCCATTCTCTGCTCCATGGTAGTCAACATACAGTTGTTCGTTTTCTTCGAAACGCGCATCTTGCATCGGTCCGTCAACCTCAATCAGTCCCCTGGCCAATGAAGCGCGCATACCAGTGTCCACGCAAGCCGTTGCGACCTGATCCATGAAGAAATACATATCGGCAAACGCAGTCGTGCCGGAAGCCAACATTTCGGCAATCGCCAACTGGGTGCCCCAATACACATCGTCAGCTGTCAGATTCGCTTCCGCCGGCCAGATTTTCTTCTGCAGCCAGTCCATCAGGGCCATATCGTCGGCATAGCTGCGGAATAGGGTCATCGCAGCATGGGTATGCGCGTTGACCAACCCCGGCGTTATCAGTTTTTCTCTACAGTCGATGATTTCGTCGGCCATCCAGCCGATTGGATTTGAGCCACAGAAGAGAATCCGTCCGTTCTCTATGCCAATATCCCCGGTGACGATCTCACCGGCAGGATTCAGGTAGCGGCCGGACTGAAGCAAAATTTTGTTCATGGGTACCTTCCTTTCGGTTATGCCTGGCGGTATTTTTCAACATAAAACCGGCGCATCAGCTGAACGTCTTCATCGCACAACCGGCGGACGCCGCCCAGCTGTTTTGCAATTGAATGGATCTGCGCCGCTTTTTCAACCAATTCAGCGACCAACAGGGCCTCTTTCAACGATGGACCGCAGGCGACGGCCCCATGATTTGACAGCAACACTGCGGAGAGATATCCGCCAAGTCCTGCCACTGCATTTTGAGCCAGTTCTAAAGTGCCTGGCAAGGCATAATCCGCAACCTCAACGCCCCCACCGACCGCCTGAACCATTTCCTCCAGGCTTGGCGGAATGGCTTCACCGGCAACGGCGCACGCAGTCGCATAAATGCTATGGGTATGAATGATGGCACGGACATCCGGTCGGGCTTCATAAATCGCCAGATGCAGCGGTAACTCCGAGGAAGGACGATTGCCTTCCAGAATTTTTCCTGTAGTATCGACGACCACCGTATCTACAGGATTCAATTCATTATAGGGGTCGCCCTGACGGGGTGATAACAATCCTGGATCCGTCTTCGTTCCGAACGCTGATGTTGCCCCAGGTACCGGCAACCAGTCCCCGGTCGATCATCTGACGTCCTGTTGTGACAACAGACAGTTTCAACTCTTCCAGCATCATATTAAGCCTGATGCAGATAATCTGTCTGGCAGCTTGTCAGGGCATCGATTTTCACACCCATGGCTGCGAGTTTCAGGTGGGCCACTTCCAAATCCAGTTCATGCGGTAGGTTGTGGACTTCATTGGTCATTGTCTGATGGTTTTTCAGAATATGAATCGCCGCCAGAGCTTGCATCGCGAAGGACAAATCCATAATTTCAGTCGGATGTCCGTCCCCTGCAGCCAGGTTAACCAGTCGACCCTCAGCAAGGAGATAAAGTTTGCGGCCATCCGCCAGTTGGAATTCTTCAATGTTTTTTCGAACGGTTCGGACGGTTTGCGCCATTGCCGTCAAATCGTTTTTGTTCACTTCCACATCAAAGTGGCCGGCATTGGAAAGAATCGCGCCATGTTTCATCCGTTCCAGATGTTCTTTGCGAATGACGTCGTTGCAGCCGGTAACCGTCACGAAAATATCGCCGGATTCCGCCGCTTTCAGCATCGGCTGTACCTGATATCCGTCGAACAAAGCTTCAGCCGCTTTGATCGGATCAATTTCGGTTACCACGACATGGGCGCCTAATCCTCGGGCGCGCATAGCAACACCTTTGCCGCACCAGCCGTAACCGGCGACTACTACAGTCTTCCCTGCGATGGAGAGGTTCGTGGTCCGCATGATGCCGTCCCATACCGACTGTCCCGTCCCATACCGATTATCAAACAAATGCTTACAATCCGCATCGTTTACAGATATCATCGGAAAAGTCAGACGCCCCTGAGCCGCGAGAGCTTGCAGTCGCAGGACACCCGTCGTGGTCTCTTCGGATCCACCCAGAACATTCACCGCCAGTTCGGACCGTGATCCATGCAGCAGCG
>CAXXIN010000008.1:22500-66784 GCA_963665275.2 Negativicutes bacterium | reverse complement strand
GCATACCTCGACGCTGTGAAAAAGCGGATTGAGCCAGTTCAATTGCTGTACCCAACCCGGCAGGGTGCTGACAGGAAAATACAGACCGCCGAACAGGAAAAAAGGCATGATTACGAGCGTAATATAATAATTGAGATATTCTATGTTTTTGATGGCGCCAGTATAAGCGACGGCCCAGGATCGAAACAAAGCTCCCGGGAGAAAAAGGAAGAGCGGGATGAGCCAGCGCTGTCGGCGAAGGGATCTGGCCTAATAGGGCCACAACCACTAGGATCACGGTGCCGAACAGAACGCTTTTGAAAGTTCCATATAGCAGTTCGCCGAGCACGATATCCCGCACTGTGACCGGCCCGGCCAGGATCGCCTGCAGCGTCTTCTGATAGTAAAGGCGAAGAAAGGTTCCATAAGTGCATTCGAAAGTTGCTGAATACATTGCGGGACAGGGCGACCATGCCGGGCGCCAGAAACTGCAGGTACGTCATACCGTCGATCTGCTGAACCAAGGCCCCCAGGCCGAAGCCCATCGCGGCAAGATATAGTAGCGGCTCGGCGACATTATACATCAGATTATGCCGCCAAGTGCGGACGAATACACGCCAGTGACGCTTAAGGACTCGAATTGCGCCGCTCATGGTTCGGTTCCCCGACCCGTAAGTTTCAGGAAGACATCTTCCAGCGTGGAACGGCGCAAAGAAGCAGGAGTGTTGGGGCAAGCCCCATTCGCTGATTTTTTGCCAAAGCGCTTTTCCGTCATTCGCGTACAGAAACAACCCGTCCATTACCTGCAAGGTTTCCTCCGCCGAATTGCCGGACTTTTTCGTTGATGTCATCAGGAATCGTATCAAGAGGAGAACGGATTTCAACGACATGAGACAATACATGAGCGCAGACCAATTCGGCTGGAGTTCCTTCCGTCAGAACCAAGCCTTCGTGCATGATGATAAGCCTGTCGCAGAGTTGAGCAGCTTCTTCCATATAGTGAGTGGTTAGGATGAGAGTTACGCCTTCGCTTTTCAGAGCCCGCAATTTTTGCCAGACAAGATGGCGTCCCTGTGGATCCAGACCGGTCGTCGGTTCATCGAGGATTAGGAGCTGAGGCTGGTTAAGCAAAGCGCGGGCGATGATCAGGCGACGCTTCTGTCCCCCGGAAAGAGTATCCACCGAACTTTGTTCTTTGGACTCCAGACCCATGAAAGAGAGCATCGCGAGGCTCGCGTCCACGAGCCTCGTGACGACTGACGCCAAACAATCCTGCGTAGACTTCCAGGTTTTCAATTACTGGCAGGTCCGGGTCAAGATTGTCTTCCTGAGGCACGACGCCAAGACGATGTTTTATTTCGGGTGGAGTTAGAGAGATGTGCTGATCAAAAATGGTGAGACTGCCCTCCTCCACAGTGGACAGACCGTAAATCATTTTCATGGTAGTCGATTTGCCGGCGCCATTATGGCCCAGCAAACCGAAACATTCGCCCTCTCTAATGGCAAAAGAAACCCCTTTTAAGGCATGAAAATCACCATAGTGCTTTTGTAGATTCGAAGCTACGATTACATTCTTCATGCAAATATTGTATCACAGATGAAAGTTGGAGACCTTCGGCAGGTTTTGTTGAGAACCGCTAATTAAAAGTAGCCTGGTGAGCTTGGTTGGACAGTGAGATTGGCATTTTTAAGATAAAGGACTTTCTGGCAGGAGGCGTCGAATTCATCCTAAAGGGGTTAATAAGGAATTGCCATCTGCTAATCAATTTATGAAAGGATATGAGTGAATTGCCAATTTTAATGTTGTTGCTGGGAATGGTGTCGTCGATCGTTATTGTCGCATTTGCTTTGCAAAATGGGCGAATCGTTACCGTCGGTTTTTTCGACTGGAGCGTTGAGGCGTCCCTTGTTTTGGTAATCATGGTGTCGGCTCTAATGGGCTTCGTCACGGCGGTTTTTTTTCGAGCTGTTCATCCAGATTAAACTGCGTTATCGGTTGTATAAGATGGGGCGACAACTTAAGCAAGCCGAAGAGGAACTGGTTGCTTTGAAGCATGCCGCTGCAGTTCAGGGAAATGTTGTGCCCAAATCGACGGATGATGGAAATCCGAAAACGGTAGGGATGCCTTCTACATAATAACAAAGCGATCCACGCGCTGTCCCGGTTCTACCATCGGGTCGACCATACAGTCAGGGGAAAATGTTGGCAACGATGACGCAAGGGCGTTTGCATTGTAATGCCTGCCGGAAAGCAGCTGCGAATTCAGCCGGCGTATTCGCGGAAGATCCTGCGACGCCGCAGGATCGGGCCAGGCCCACAAAGTCGAACTCGGGCAGGGTTGTGGCAGAATAGCGTTGACCGAAGAACAAGTGTTGCCACTGGCGGACCATGCCAAGGGCGCCGTTGTTGAGAATGATGCAGATCGCCGGGATGTTTTCGCAGGCCGCGGTAAACAGTTCCATGCCGGTCATTTTGAAACCTCCATCGCCAGCGATCAGGATGGCACGTTGATCAGGAGTAGAAAGTTGTGCTCCCAACGCAGCCGGTAACCCCAAAACCCATGGTTCCCAAACCACCGGAGGTCAACCAGGTTCCGGGACGCCGAATCTGGAGGTGTTGGGCGGCCCACATCTGATGTTGACCTACATCGGTAATCCAGACGACTGGCTGATTTACTGTAGCTTCCGACAGGTGATGCATGATCCAGACTGGATTGAGGAATGTTGAATCAGGGATCAGGCTGTTTTGCTGTTGCCATTGACGCAGCTGTTTCAGCCAGTCCGAAAAGTCGGGCTTTGGGCGATTTAGCAGGGAACGGTTAATAAATGAAAAAGTCTTCAAGAGGTCGCCGACGATTATGACGTCGGCGTCTATGTTTTTGCCTATCTCTGCGGCATCGACATCCAGATGGATAATAGTTTTGCCCTCTGCATATCGGAGACGGTCTCCGGTTATCCGGTCACTGAAGCGGCTTCCCGCCGCAATGATCAGATCGGGCTGCTGCGATGGCCAGGTTGGCAGCTTTGTGTCCGTGCATGCCGGTCAGCCCCAGATAATGCGGGAGATCGGACGGGAGTGAACCGAGGCCCATCAAGGTGCTGGCGGCAGGGATACCGACGTTTTTACAGAAGTCGGTGACCTCGGAGGAGGCGCCTGAACGGGTAATTCCGCCGCCGGCAAGAAGGACAGGACGTTTGGCCGCATAAAGAGCGGCCAAAACTTTTTCCAGGTCTGTTTTGGCGGGCTCAGCGTCAGAGACATCGGTGTGCGGTAAGGTATCGACGGGGCCGCTGAAGGTGAACTCGGCTTCGGCCAGTAAGATATCTCGCGGTACGTCAACCAACACCGGGCCAGGTCTTCCTTCGCGTGCGATGGAAAAGGCGTTGCGGAGAATGGACTCCAAATCCGAGGCGTTGCGGACTAGAAAGTTGTGCTTGGTGATCGGCATCGTCAGACCGGTGATATCGATTTCCTGGAATGCGTCCCGACCTAGCAGGGGAGTTCCAACCTGCCCCTGTGATGGCAACGACGGGTGAAGAATCCATGTAGGCGGTGGCAAGTCCTGTCACCAGATTGGTAGCGCCCGGACCCGAGGTAGCGATGCAGACGCCAACCCTGCCGGAGGCGCGGGCGTATCCGTCCGCCGCATGGGCAGCGCCCTGCTCGTGCACTGTCAATACGTGCCGCAGCGGAGCGTCATACAGGGCGTCGTACAAAGGCATGATTGCGCCGCCGGGATAGCCGAACACCGTATCGACTCCCTGCTCTTTTAATATTTCGATAATGATTAGACTGCCCGACAGCTTCATGAAGCTAGTTCTTGATCCAGGGCATCATTCCCCGGAGTTCTTTGCCGACAGACTCGATGGGGTGTTCGGCGCCTTTGCGACGCATAGCGTTGAATACCGGACGGTTAGCTTGATTTTCCAGAATCCAGGTTTTAGCGAAAGTCCCGTTTTGAATTTCCGCCAGAATCTTTTTCATTTCGGCGCGGGTCTGGTCAGTGATGATCCGCGAGCCTGTCATGTAATCTCCGAATTCAGCGGTGTCGCTGATGGAGTAGCGCATACCCGCCATACCGCCTTCATACATTAGGTCGACGATTAGTTTCATTTCGTGCATGCATTCAAAATAGGCAGATTCCGGCTGATAACCAGCCTCGACCAGGGTTTCGAATCCGGCGCTGAATCAGGGCGGTGATGCCGCCGCAGAGAATGGCCTGTTCCCCAAACAGGTCAGTTTCGGTTTCCTCTTTGAAAGTGGTAGCCAAAACGCCGGCCCGAGTACCGCCAATGCCTCGCGCATAGGCGAGGCCGATTTCTCTGGCCATGCCGGAGTTGTCCTGGTGGACGGCGAGCAGGCAGGGTACTCCAGAGCCTTCGGTAAACATACGTCTTACCAGATGACCAGGACCTTTGGGCGCAACCATGAAAACATCGATATCAGCTGCCGGCTGGATCTGGCCAAAGTGAATGTTGAATCCGTGGGCGAAAGCCAATGCCGAACCGGACCGGAGATTGGGGGCGACCTGTTCGCGATAGGTCGCTGCTTGTTTTCATCAGGAATGAGCATCATGACAACATCCGCCCAGGCTGTCGCTTCAGCCACGGTAGCGACCTTGAGGCCGGCAGTTTCCGCTTTTGTCCAAGATTTACTGCCGTCGTAGAGCCCGACTGTCACGTCGACGCCGCTTTCCTTGAGATTAAGGGAAGTGCGCGTGTCCCTGACTGCCGTAGCCGATCACGGCTACCTTGCGGTCGAGCATGAGGTCCCAGTTGGCATCCTGATCATAATAGAGCTTCTTCATTATTTTTTCCCCTTTCGCTATTTGGTCTGATTTCTGTGCTGATTACGTCGATGAGCTTGGTGATGTGGCGTCGGAGCTGCTCTGCCGCCGATTTTTCGCAGGACAGTACAGCCCGTATGAGAACATTGCCGGTCTCATCGCCCGGAGAAAACGCCAAGCTTTCGATGGAAATTCCCCTGCGGTAGCAAAGCCCTGTGAGTCTCAACAAGGTATCCTCCTGGCGATGTAGCACAACCGATAATATATGGCTCATCACAATCCCTCCTTTTCCTTCAAAAAAATCAAAAACCCCTGACACAACGTTGTTAAACGTAGCGTCAGGGGCGGAGATTCCGCGGTACCACCCTGCATTTTACTCATGCCGCCGGCCATCACCGGCTGTCCTTTAACGCAGGTCTTACGTCTTAACCTACAACATCGTCCGCGGACAATCGATGACGAGTTCGGCAAGCAGTTCGTGGGTGATTTAGAGTCAACGCTTCGTACCGGTTCGCACCAACCACCGGCTCTCTGGAACGAGTATGCGTTTTGCTCCGCTCCCAGTCATCACAGTTCAATAACTTAATATTTAATTGTCTTGTATTTTGTATAAATTATTGCACGAGATAAAAATTGTGTCAATAGTGAAAATAAAAATATTTATATTAACTATAAATGTGTTTTTGAGAAGGACGGTGTGCGAGAGAGGCCAATGCGTTGTATCGATGACAAGGAGAGCGTTCATCCGTAAAGGATGATCTTGCAAAACTGATTCAGCCTATAGCGCTGAGAGAACAATATTATTATAATGATAACATAGTTGTTGGAAAGGAGAACTGGCATGCGTTACGAAGGAATGATCTACCGCCCGCCGAGCGAAGCACACAGTCTCCTGATTCAATGTACTATCGGTTGTCCGCATAATCGTTGCACCTTTTGCGGCATGTACAAAGACAAGAAATTTCGGATTCGCTCAGTTGCGGATATTAAACAGGATCTGGATGCCGCCCGCGAATGCTATGGCGGCGAAGTACAGAGCTTGTTTCTGCCGGATGGGAACACTATCCTGATGAAAACACCTGAGTTGGTAGATGTTTTGACTTATGCCCGCGAATTGTTTCCGAATTTATCCCGGATTACCATGTATGGGTCTGCCCAGTATCTCAACCTGAAATCAGCGGTGGAACTGCAAGCGCTTCGTGAGGCAGGGCTTGACAGGATTCATTCAGGGATGGAGAGCGGTGACGACGTAACCTTGCAGAATATCTGCAAGGGTTCGACTGCGGCGGAAATCATTTCGGCAGGGAAAAAAGTGGTTGATGCCGACATGGAGTTGAGCGAGTACGTGCTGATCGGAATCGCCGGCCAGGGACGAACCCGGGAACATGCGGAGGAAAGCGCCAGAGTTATTAACGCCATCAAACCTCGCTTCATCCGCTTGCGAACCCTGATTCCAATGCCGCAAACTCCGCTTTATGAACAGTTTCGCAGGGGGGGAGTTTCAGTTACTGCGTCCCCACCAGGCGCTTGAGGAAACTCGGAGGTTTATCGAGAACCTTGCGCTGGAAGGGGCCGCTCTTTACAGTGACCACCACTCTAATTACGCATGGGTAAATGGTCGTTTACCAGATGACCGCGAAAAAATGATCAGGACAATTGATGAATTGCTGGAATTGTCTGAGTCAAGTTTTCGTCCGCCGGGAGAGGGAAGCTTATAAATTGCCAACCTTTTGCAGATTATGTTTATAATAAAAAGGAAAAAAGAGAATGATGTCGAAGCTGAAACAAAGGTGTCTTTGAGAAGAAGTAACGGTACAGGAGGCCCTGGTGGAATTTGTTCTGATTCCATTGCTAGCAATTGCAGCGGTAACGCTATGCATCTATAAACTGGCCGAGTTGATGTTTCATATTCATCTGTCGTACAGTCTGCTGATTTTATTGGTGGGCTTTGCATGGCTGATTTCATTGGTATTGCCCGGATTTTTTTTTCCACTCAGCTGGCTTGTTGGGGTCTTTGGGTATATCCCTAGTCAGTGCATTGGGATTTGCCTGGGTGGCGGCCGCTTATGACATCAGAACGCAGGCGTCTCGATCAATTTCGCCAGCAAGCGCTGTTGAAGCTGTTCCCGAAGCAGATTTCACATGGACTGGTTCGCCCGACACTTCAGAGAGAATAATTGTGGACGGTAAACCGGAAACTCAAAGATTCCAGATGGATACTCTGAATATGTTGGAACCCTCCGAACCTTCACCACATACAGTGATGGATGCTATTACTTCCGGTCCTGACCAGACGGTTACAGATGAAGAGGTAGAGAAAGACACGTTACAGACTGCGGGAAGGCCGGTGCTGGATTCGGTTCAGGCTGAACCCTTTGTTCAACCGAACCTGGTGGAGGCGGCAGCTGAAGAGATTGAAGAGATCGAACAGCCTGCATCCGATTCTTTCGAAGATTTGCTCGAATTCGCCTTTTTGCAGAGAAAATCGTAATCATCCGGTCAGTGCGTTGGAAGCCTTCCAGTTGATCAAACATCTTTATATCGGGAACGATGCGATGCCGATGGTGGTTGCCGAGATTGTGAGTATTTTGCAGAGCCAGGGCGATTACGCGAGAGCGGCAGCAGAGCTGACTGAAATCCTGCACAAACCGGAAATTCAGAGACAGGGGAAGCTGGTTGAGATTTTCGAACAAAAATTAGCGGAGCTTCGGGCTGAAACCGTTGCCAGTAAGCGATAAATTTGAGCAGGGGTTATTTGCGGGCGACCGTATGCAATCATAATAATACATATTTGGAGGGTTATTGATGAAAAAAAGTGCGGACATTCTCAGACTGCCGGTTATCAGCATCATCGAGGGGAAACAGGTCGGTACAGTGAAAGATCTAGTCATTGATGCTTCACAGGGTGCTGTGGTGGCCTTAGTGGTGGACGATGGTTCCTGGTACCTCGGCGCAAAGGTGCTCCCGTTCAATGCGATTACCGGTTTGGGCGAGTCGGCGGTAACCGTGGAATCCACGAGCAGTCTGATCGCAGTCGCTACGATTCCCCGGTTGGAGCAATTGATGTCCGTAGGAGTCAAGGTGATCGGAACCCGGACATTGACCCGGTCTGGGCATATGGGCGGAAAAGTTGTGGAAATTGCGATAGATGAGACCGGACACATCAATAGTTGTGAAGTGGAAGAAAATATCGGAGAACGTTTTCAGATCTCTGTTCAGCAGATTGTCACCTTTGGCAAGGATGTACTGATTGTCAGCGATTCTGCCGATCCTTCCGGTAGAGGCCCCGGTAGTGGAAGACCGATGGAAGGTCTCGTGTCGCGCTCCATTCCTGCCAACTCTTTTGGTGGAGCGGAAACAGTGGCTGCGCCGGCAATGCCTGCGGCAGTGGCTTCAGGCGATGATGCGGCTCAACTGTTCGAAGAAAAGCAGCGCCGTTACTTGCTCGGTAAAAAAGTAAACCGCCGTATTTCAGCGAATGACGGCAGTATCATCATCGAACAGGGCAATGAGATCACCGAAGAAACATTGCAAAGAGTCCGCGACGAAGATAAGATGATTGAATTGACGATGAACCTGCGCCTGTAACGGCTTTGGGTGTAGAAGCGTAGCGTCTGTGTGAATCGAATCCCCGCATACGCGGGGATTCGCAGTCTTTCAAAACGACGATGTTGTCGGAGATGGGAAATGTATGTAAAGAAGCTTGTCGGTTATTTCCTGCTGATTCTTTTCTTGGGTGGTGTGCTGCTGGTCGCCGGCGATTATGCATTGGCTTATTCCGGCAAACTTTGTCGCGGCCTTTTTATCGCCGATGTTTCGGTAGGGGGGTTGCCGGTTGCAGAGGCGGAGATGAAAGTCGCCGCTGCGCTAAAGGATAAACAGTCCAAGCCGGTTGCTGCGCTGCGGTTCGAAGATAAAACGTGGCCGGTTGACTGGGATTTTGTTTCCGGTAGTCCTGACGCGTCGCATCTGGTGCGTCAGGCGTATGGGATTGGGCGCGCAGGAAACCTGATGGCGAGACTTCGCGAGCAAATTGGCACGAGTCACGGCGGTGCGGTTGTGCCGCTGGAATTAATGGTCGATCGTGATAAACTTCGGATACTGGTGATTAATGCGGCGGCTTCCGTGGATCGGGAAGCTGTGGATGCGTCTATTGAAGAACATCCGGCGGGATTGATTATCACGGCTGACAGGGCCGGACGCAAAACGGATGTTGAAAGTACTATGGTTGCGCTTGAACTGGCAGCCGTTTCGGGCAGTGCAACCCCTGTTTCCCTGGTAGCAAAGGAAGTGCAGGCAGCGATCCGCGCGCAGGACCTGAAAGGTATTGATAGTCGCCTGGCCTCTTTTACAACTACCTATGACGCCTCAGATGCCAGCCGATCGCGCAATATCCAGGTCGCGGCCGCAAACTTGACGGGTGTTCTGGTTAGGGCCGGAGAAACTTTGTCTTTCAACGATCGCATTGGCTTGCGCACACCGGAGCGAGGATACCAAATGGCGCCGACGCTATCAAGCACGGGAGTCGTTATGGACTGGGGCGGTGGAGTGTGTCAGGTATCGAGTACTTTGTATAATGCAGCCTTGCTGGCTGGTTTTTCAGTTATTGAGCGCAGTCCTCATTATCAACCGCCATCGTACGTCCCGTTAGGGCAGGATGCTACCGTTGCTGACGGACAAATTGATCTTAAGCTCAAGAACGTACGGAAGCAAGCGGTCTATCTCCAGAGCGTCGCTGAGGCGGGAATTTTGGAAATTCGCCTTTACGGGAAACGGGAACAGGGTGAACCGACGATTCACATTGAGTCTACCGAAAAGACCGTCCAACTGCCGCATACGATCATGCTGCAAGATCCGAAGCTGCTACTGGGGCAGGAAATCGTAGAATCGGAAGGACGCAATGGCTTCGTCGTCACAGTACAGCGTATCCATATGCAGGGACAGAAGGAAATCAAGCGCGAAAAAATATCCACTGACGAATTCGACGGGACGGACCGCATCGTGCGCGTGGGGACGCTTACGACCGGCGGCAAGATAGTAAAATAGGACAATCAGGACAGACCATGAGGGGAGATTCAAATGGCCCGGTATAAGGGGGCCTCTAATGCTGAGGTGCCCTTTAATTTTTTTTCTTGCAGTTTTCTGCTGATATGGTACAATCAAATCGGGTTTTTTCCCGCGAAATCAAAGGATAAAAGGGGAGTGGATATGCAAAAGGAATTTCATCTATCCCAGGCCGATGTAAAATTATTGGCGGACGAGTTTGGATCGCCATTGTTGGTAATGTCGGTTGAGCAGATTAAAAACAATTACCGGTATCTGAAAGAACATATACCCCGGGTGAATATTCATTATGCGGTCAAAGCCAACCCAGACGAACGGATTATCCGCACTCTGAAAGACCTGGGGTCTTGTTTCGATGTTGCTTCGGACGGCGAAATCCTCCAACTTCAAGCGTTGGGGATTTCAGGGACGCAAATGGTTTACGCCAATCCCATTAAGCCGGTTCACGCTATCGGAACGGCCCGCTTGGCGGGAATATTGAATTATATGGTTGATAGTGAACCTGAAATCGAAAAGATGGGTCGGGTAGCTCCGGGCGCCGAAATATTGGTGCGAGTGCGCATGCAGAATCCGGAGGCGCTGATCGACCTGAACAAAAAATTCGGCGCAGAGCCCGCCGATGTCATCCGGTTGTTGCTCAAAGCCCGCGAGAGCGGACTGAATCCGGTTGGGCTGGCTTTTCACGTGGGAAGTCAGTCGACGCAGCCTCACGCATATCTCAATGCTCTCAAGGTTTGCCGGGAGCTTTTTGACGAGGCGGCGACTCATGGATTGAACCTTCATATTCTTGATATTGGCGGTGGATTTCCGATACGGGCTCCAGGCAGCCCCAAAATTGACATCCAGAAAATGCTGCTGACAATCAGCGACTGGGTGGACGAATATTTTCCGGATACGGAGATATGGGCAGAGCCGGGCCGTTTCATCTGTGGGACCGCAGTCAAGCTGATTACGCGGGTGATAGGCAAACAACACCGTGACAATCAGGAGTGGTATTTTCTTGATGAAGGCATCTATGGGACCTTCTCAGGCGTGATTTTTGATCACTGGGATTTTGAGCTGCTGAATTTCAAACAAGGAGCAACTGTTTCTGCGACCTTTGCCGGACCGAGCTGCGACTCCTTCGATGTGATTTTCCGTGATAAGGAAACAGTCAGTCTGGATGTGGACGATTTGATTTTGGTGCCGAATATTGGTTCGTACAGTTCGGCTTCCGCAACCACTTTCAACGGTTTCGCCAAGGCGCGGACCGTGATATGGGAAGAAGTTAGAGGCGGCTGTCGTCTCGAAGCCGTTGTGTAAGATTGTCCGTTAACTTTGCGATATGGCAAAGTTGATCAATAGCCAATGAGAATGAAATGATCGTAAGGAGGGAAATCATGAGTACTACTGGTCTGAATATCCGTTCCGAAGGCGCACTGGACTTCCTGTCCGTAGGCGCTCTGGTTCATCGTCTGGATACGGGGGTCGTCCCCTTTCGTAAGGCGACCGAATGCCAGATCCATGTCAGCGGAGGCGAGTATAACTGCGCCGCCAACCTATCCGATTGTTTTGGACTGAAAACGGGGGTAGCAACTGCGATGGCGGACTATCCCGTCGGCGAGATGATTGCCGATCGCGTCAAGGCCATGGGTGTGAAGCCTTTCTATAAACATTTCAAGCATAATGGCGTCAACGGTCCCAACATGGCTACTGTGTACAGCGATCGCGGCCAAGGCGTTCGGCCGCCTGTGGTATTCTATAATCGCGCGAACGAAGCTGGCGCCCTGCTCAAACCGGGTGACTTCGACTGGAGTTCGATCTTTGCCAGCGGAGTACGTTGGTTCCATAGCGGTGGGATTTTTGCCGCACTTTCAGAAACGACGCCTGAACTCATCATCGAAGGAATGCAGGCAGCGAAAGCCGCTGGCGCTGTCGTTTCCTTCGATTTAAATTACCGGGCCAAGCTTTGGAATATCGTTGGCGGCCCCCAACGAGCGGTCGAGGTGTTGGGACGCATTCTGAAGCACGTTGATGTTCTGGTGGGTAACGAAGAGGACCTGCAGATGGGGCTCGGGATTCCCGGACCTGAAGTGGCGGCCAAGTCGAAACTGGACCCTAGCGCCTTCTTCAGCATGATAGACAAAGTTACCGCCAAACTTCCCCAGATCAAGATTGTGGCCACCACGCTTCGCGAGGTCCACTCGACCAATCGTCACAGCTGGAGTGCGGTGGCGTGGATCAACGGCAAGACTTACACAGCGCCTACAGCGGAGCTCGATGTTTACGATCGGGTCGGCGGCGGGGATGGCTTTGCTTCCGGGCTCTTTTATGGATTGTTAACGGGTGAAACCGAGGACGCAGCTTTGCGTCTCGGGTGGGCGCATGGTGCGTTGCTGACCACCTTCCCCGGTGATACTACCATGAGCAGTGTCGACCAGGTGCGGGCCATGGCTGCAGGCGGCTCTGCCCGCATTCAACGGTAAATTGAAAAATTAAAGACAATGCATGCGGCGAAACGAATTTTCAACATTCGTTTCGCCGTATCTATGAGGAGTGAAATGGATGGGCAAGTATCATCCAGTGGATGCAACGGTTATCTCCGAGTTGCAACAGATCGTAGGCGCGCAAGCTGTATGGACGGACTCCGACAAAATGGAGCCTTATTCGCACGACGAAGTGACAGGTGAAAAATATATCCATTACCCGGAAGCTGTTGTTCTGCCCGAAAGCGCCAGTCAAGTCGCCGAAATTCTGAAACTGGCGAACCGCCGCCTGTTTCCCATAGTGCCAAGGGGTGCGGGAACAGGATACGCATGCGCCGCCATCGCCTATGAAGGCGGGGTCGTGCTTTCAACCGAACGGATGAACCGGGTGATCGAAATCGATGAACAAAACATGGTGCTCGTGGTGGAGCCGGGAGTTCGTACGGTTGATGTACAGAAGATCGCAACGCAAAAAGGATTTCTCTACGCTGGTGAACCCAGCAGCTCCGATAGTTCCTTCATCGGCGGCAACGTGGCCACGAATGCCGGTGGGCTGAAAGCTGTGAAATACGGAACCACCCGACAACAGGTGATGGGTCTGGAAATCGTAACCCCCGAGGGTGAGATCGTCACGTTGGGGGGGAAATTGAAGAAGGACTCGACGGGATATGGTCTAATCCAACTGATGGTCGGATCGGAAGGCACCTTGGGGGTTGTGACAAAAGTATATCTCAAGATGGTTCCTCGCCTGCCGCACGTCATCGACTTATTGGCAGTTTTTCCGAACCCTGAATCGGCGATCAACATTGTTGCCAAAGTCATGCAGTCGCCGATCAGCCCAGTATGCGTCGAATTCATGGACAACAAAGGAATTCGCTGCTGCGAAGAATTCCTGCACGAAAAACTTCCCCACAGCGACCAGGGTTATTATATTATCATTTCAATAGATGGGGCTAATGAAGACGTGTTGGATGATCAGTGTATTCTAGTTGATGAGCTCTGCACCGCCAATGGTGCGTTGGAAGTTTTGGTCGCCGATTCAGCAAAAATCTGGAAGGCCCGAAAATCTTTTGGGGAAGCCAACCGGTCGCGCAGCCTGATTTTTTCCGCAGAAGACACGGTGGTGCCTATGTCCCGCATTCCGGATGTGGTGGCGAAACTTTCTGAACTGGGCAAGAAATATGAGGTGTCTATCCATGTCGCTGCCCATGCGGCAGATGGAAATGTACATGCCGATATCCTGAAAGAAGGGATGCCGCTGGAAGTTTGGAACGAGACGCTCCCGCTGATTCAAGATGAGCTCTATGCCTTCATCTACTCTGTCGGCGGTAAATTATCCGGCGAACACGGTATCGGATACAAACGACTGGCGTTGATGAAAAAATATTGTAATCCTGTGGAATTGAAAATGATGCGGGCGATTAAAAAAGCGCTGGACCCAAACGATATCATGAATCCAGGGAAAATCTTCTGTCTTGATTGACATTTCCCAGCATTCGGTAGTATCGTTTAAATGCAGAAACATCGCATATAACAGGGGAGGGATCGCATTGAAACCACTTTGTGACATCGGACTGATCGGGCTTGCCGTTATGGGAGAAAACTTGGTATTGAATATGGTAAGCAAGGGCTTTCAGGTTGCCGTGTTTAATCGAACCACTGAAAGGGTGGACGAATTTGTGGCTGGACAGGCAGCAGGGAAAGCTGTCAAAGGGACTCATTCGCTCGCGGAACTTGCTGCCTCACTGGAACGCCCGCGACGACTGATGTTGATGGTTAAGGCCGGTAAGCCGGTCGATGAAATGATCGAACAAGTATTGCCGTTTCTTGATGCAGGAGATATTCTAATTGATGGCGGCAACTCGTTTTTTCAGGACACTCGACGGCGTTTTCATGCGTTGGCCGCCAAAGGTATCCGCTTCGTCGGCATGGGCGTTTCCGGCGGCGAAGAAGGGGCCTTGCACGGACCGAGCCTGATGCCTGGCGGTGATCGGGCGGCCTATGATGAAATTGCTCCCATGTTCACAAAGATCGCTGCACAGGTTGCCGGCGGACCCTGCTGTTCCTATGTCGGTTCGGACGGAGCGGGCCATTACGTGAAGATGGTTCACAATGGAATCGAATATTCGGATATGCAGCTTATCGCGGAAGCCTATTATATTTTGCAGAAAGCGGGGGGGCTTACGGCAGCCGAATTGCATGAAGTATTCGCGCGCTGGAACGAAGGCCCGCTGGATTCGTATCTCATTGAGATTACCCGTGATATCATGGCGATTGTTGACGCCGAAACCGGTAAGCCGCTAGTCGAGTTAATCCTCGACAAAGCGGGGCAAAAAGGTACCGGGAAGTGGACGTCGCAAAATGCGCTGGACCTCGGGGTGCCAACGCCTGCAATTACCGAAGCCGTTTTTGCCAGGTGCATGTCCGCTGTCAAAGACGAACGCGTCAAAGCGGCAGCTATTTTGAAAGGACCGCAGGGACGGTGGACCGGTGAGCGTGAACAACTGATTAAAGCTGTACATGATGCGCTTTATGCTTCAAAAATCTGCTCGTATGCGCAGGGTTTCGCCTTACTGGAAGCCGCTAGCAAAGAATATGGCTGGAATCTGCAGTTCGGTGAAATTTCATTGCTCTGGCGAGGTGGATGCATCATCAGGGCCCGCTTCCTCGATAAAATCCGCGATGCATTTTCCAATGCTCCGGAGCTGGCGAACCTGATGTTGGATCCGTTTTTTGCGGATGTATTGGCAAATGTCCAGGAACCTTGGCGGTTGGTGCTGAAAACTTGCCGCGACCTCGGCATTCCGACGCCGGCATTCAATGCTTCCCTGGATTATTACGACAGTTATCGGCAGGCGGTGCTTCCTGCCAATTTGATTCAGGCTCAGCGTGATTATTTCGGAGCGCATACCTACGAAAGAGTCGATAAGCCTGGCACTTTCCACACGGAGTGGGGTAAAAAATAGCTGCATCCTGAATTGCAGGGAGTCTTAAGGTAAAAGGAGCCTTGCCGAAACTTCAGTTTCGGCAAGGCTCCTTTTAAAATGCCGTAGTGACGGAACTTCGAGGAAGGTCTTAGTCGATGGAAGCACTGGGCGGCTCTGTTCGTAGCGTGACATAGAAGTAGCGCGCACAGAACAGAACGATAACTGCTGAAAAAATGAAAACCCAACGAAAGCCGAACCACTCGGCTACCATGCCCAAAATTGCAGCGCCGAGCGCGTTGCCGACATCACCGGCTGCTGTCAAAATCGAAAGGCCGGTCCCCTTGGTGGCAGGCGGAATCCGCTGGATAACATAAATGGTAAGAGCCGGGAAAATTACGCCAAAGCCCAAGCCGATCAGAATGCCGGAAAGGGCAAAAGTGAGCGGGGAAGGGTAGATGGCGATGATCAGGGCACTGCCGACATTCATCAAGCTTGCTATAGTGGCTACGGTTTCCGCCCGAAACGCCTCCGTCAGACGCTGAACTCCCAGGCGGGTGGCGATGACGGCGACGGCGAAGCACACATAAAATACCGAATAGCCCTCTATGGATGCCGCCATAGCATACAGAGGAACGAAGGTGAACAGAGTACTGAATACGAAGTTAGAGGCAAACAGACACACGGTCGGCGCCCAGACTGCCTTTAGGTGAAGGACCTGTGAAAAAGGGAGCGCTTCGGCATCGCGGATCGGCGCAATGGGGCGGGCCCGCCAAATTGTAAAAGAGATTGCGATCGCCAGCATCAGGAGACTGAGCAGCACCAGCGTCATGAAACCGAGTTCGTGAAATAGATAAGGCGCCAGACTGGTCGCGCTGCCGAGACCGATCATGGTAAAAACGGTATACATGGAAATTGCGCTGGCTGTATTTTGGGGGGATTCGACACAGCTGGCGAATGTCACGGCGGCAGTGGAATAAAAAGACATAGCAGCGCCCTGAATGAAACGTACCAGTAGCAGCGGCCAAAATCCGGTAAACCAGAGAAACGCTGAGAAACAAAAGGCTAACAGCGCCTGCCCAAACAGAATGACTGGCCTGCTGCCCCGTTCATCGACGGAACGTCCTGCCCAGGGACGCATAAGCAGCGCGCCAATAGCCATGATCCCCATTACCATTCCAATGCGCGAAGCAGAAAAGCCTTGCAGCGAAAGATAGAGTGGCAATACAGGAGCAAGCAGATTGGCGCCGAAGACGTTGAAAACCTGAATGCAGGCGATACTTTGAAATTGCCGGTTCCTAAAGAGAGTTAAAAATGTATCGATCATTTTCGCGCACCTGAGAACTGGCGTGCCGTCACGGCGCCAACGATGACGATGCCGCCCGCAAGCGATGTCCAGGCAGGAACTTCGCCCATCAGAATGAACACCCAGAAGGGGTTAAGGATTGGTTCGATCAGAGTGATCAGTATGGCTTCCATTGCCGTAACGTGTGCAATCGCCCACGTATAAAGAACGTAAGCCAGGCCGAGCTGAAATACACCGAGGAAAATAAGACCGATCCAGCCGGAAGCGCTCGGAAGGGAATCAAACATAAACGGTAAACCGGCCAACGCAGTAAAGACATTACCGAGAAAAACCGTGGCTGCAGGCGAGCCGTCCCTCTGTTTGCGTAGCAGGACGATGAACAGGGCAAAGGTGAAACCCGTGAAAAGGGCGCACAAATTACCGATCAGGTTTCCGGGGCTCATTTGCTGAAAGAAAAAGAGAATCATGCCGGACAGAACGGCAAAGATCGTGAGCCAATCCCGGCGGGTAGGGTGTTCGTTCAACAACCAGGCTGATAGCAAGGCTACGTGAACTGGAGCTGTATACTGGAGCAAGATGGCGTTGGCGGCCGTTGTCATTTTATTGGCGACAACAAACAAGGTTACTGTAAGAGCATAGGCCAGTGCGCCAATCAGTTGGATCGGTGACCAGGTGATTTTCAGGTTATGTCGGAACGCCACGGCGAATACGACTGCCGAGATGGCGCTGCGCGCCCCGGAAATCGCCATGGGGTTCCAATCGACCCATTTGATGAAAAACCCGCCTGTGCTCCATAACAGAGCAGCCAGAAGTAGAAAAAGAATGGCCCGGCTGTGCTCTCGCCGGGCGTTGGTACTATCGGAGGACAGGGTTCGCATAAAATTTCTCCTATGGGAATTTAGTCAATAAAATTTCCCTCTGCGTCGAACTTCATCTCAAAAGGATCAGACAAGATGGTGACATTCGGCATCGCGCGCGCCTCGTCAAGCAGGGATTCCGAGATCATGAACTCGCCCAGGTGCAGCGTGTTTTTGATTCTGACCAGGCGAACCTTGCTGAAGTCCAAAGCATTGGAGGTCTTAACAGCGGCTCGAATTGCTTCGCTGTCGTTGTCTAGCGTCATCGGAATCGCCGTGGGCCCGACCACGGTAGAGGTAATGCCATTGGCGTACATGGCCTTATAGTCGGCTTTGTTGACCAGTCGGCGGGTCGTGAAATCAGCGCTGCCGACACCGTTGGCATTGCCATTGGTTTTTTCAGTCAGATCGAGCACCACCATTTTGGTGACCTCGGGACCACCGGTTGGGTAGGGGGTGGGATAACGTCCGGTGATGTTGGGGTCCATTCCGTCGCCGGAAATATCCTTGCCGATCTCGTCAATGACCAGGACGTCGATGGGCGAAAAGCCGATACTGGGCATGGCCGCCTTCGCTTCCACGAGCAGTTTCTTGTCCGCTTCAATCAGATTGTCTGCACCAACGACGACAATTTTGGCAACATGGTCATACGCATTCTCCACCGTGCCGATGCCGAAAAGAATCGGAGCTTTAGCGATCGCTTGACGGGCCATGGCGGGCACGTGCGCGGCCATGTGCTTGAAACCATAGGAATGACAAGTCTCGGCCCCTTTTTGCTTACCGAGGCCGATCGCGATCATTTTGACCAAGCCACTTTCGTTCGGACCGCGAAAAGCCGTATGAGGCTTAATCCGGTTAATCAGCACAATTCCATCCGAATTATAGGCATTTTTGTCTACGTAGACAGGTAATCCATTCGGAAGGCGGGAAATTTCCACCACTTCCATGGAAGAAACAATCGGACATCCGATGCTTTGTTCGGTGATACCCAAATGCGCCAGGACATCTGCCTGCCCTTCGGCCGTAGCACCGCCGTGACTGCCCATAGCCGGGAAGACGAACGGTACACCGCCTCTTTTTTTGACTTCTTCAACGGTAGTACGCACTAGCGCTGGAATTTGGGCCACGCCTCGGCTACCTACAGCGATGGCAATCCGCATTCCGGGTTTGATACGGTCGAGTTGCCCCGAGGCGGACAGTTCGGCCCGTAGAACGGACGGCACATCCGCCAGTTCCTCCGACTGAAATTGTTGACTGATTTTGATCATCCTGGGGAAAGGAACATCTTTTAAAAGCGTTTTGATAATATCCACGAAAAGTCCCTTCTTTTCATTTTTTTAGGTCGAACTTGATTTTTGCGTAGGTCCTACACACAGTTTAATACATATCGATTTATTATTCCACATGTTCAAGAGAGTTCCTGCAACATCATCAAATGCGAGGCGAGCAGGACTTTGCTGCATCCGCGTCAAACACTCTGAGAATATCAATAATGGCTTATTGCTGATGGATGAGGTGAGGCTCCTGAAACGAATGACGTCTTCTTATGCCGGAAAAAAAGGGTTCCCACCGGGAACCTTGACTCACGTCGGAACTGTCTATACAGATAAGACCCAAGTAAGACGAACCGATTTCGAGGCCGGCAGCGCCGAAAGCCGCGAATTGGAGAAATGGGAAGATCTTTTGCCATTTCAGCCTTCGCGGAAGATCACCTGGATTGAAGTTTGCGGGATCCATGACGTAAATGCGATAGAAAAGATTGGACAGCAATTTTCCATTCATCCGCTGGTGCTCGAAGATATCTTGAATACCACGCAGCGTCCTAAATTCGAGGAGTCTGACGACTATCTGTTTTTAGTTATGAGGGTTCCTTTTTTGCAAAAGAACTCCGACACTACGAGCGCCCATCCTAATAACCATAATCACTTGAAAACGGATCATAAATATGAAATAGCGTTTGAACAGGTGAGCTTGCTGCTCGGGAAGGATTGGCTCCTGTCATTTACGGAGAGTGAACGGCAGTTGTTCACTCCGCTGCGGGAAAGACTTTTGGCAGGAAAAGGCAGACTGCGGGGGCAGGGGACGGACTATCTCGCATATGCCCTCCTGGATGTGATCGTAGACCAATTTTTCGTGGTGCTGGAGGACCTCGGCGAAGCGATTGAATTTTTGGATGAGGAACTGGTTTTACAACCGGGGCCTCCTTTGCTGAGACAGATTCACTCGTTCAAAAGGCAGATGATTTATCTGCATAAGGCTGTGTGGCCAGTACGCGAGATCATCGGTACCTTTGAACGCTGCGATTCCAACTTGCGTTCGCCGGAAACCGGTCCATATCTGAGAGATGCATACGACCATATCATTCAGGTCATCGATACCGTGGAGACCTATCGGGATCTTATCTCTGGAATGCTGGACATTTATCTTTCCAGCATCAGTTACCGATTAAATGAGGTCATGAAAGTATTGACTATCATTTCGACCGTGTTCATCCCGCTTACGTTTATTGCAGGTGTGTATGGAATGAATTTTAAGAATATGCCGGAACTTCGATGGGAATATGGTTATTTTGCACTGTGGGGAGTGATGATTGCTATTACGATCGGGATGGTACGATTCTTTCGGATTAAGAAGTGGCTGTGATCGAACCCCGGATCGAAGAGGGGACAGAGGTCCTATGAAAAATGAGACCGAAGATGGACTATTAGAAACTTCAGGTCTATTGAGGTTTCAGCGGGGGCCCTGTAAAATGAAACCACGAACGCGGCATTGAGGGGGAGATCCGGTGGTAAAATTGTCGAGCAAGGGGCTGGTGGGGATCGCACTGGGCCTAAGTCTCGTAACTTCAGCTCTCGTCTATAATTATTTGCGCGAAAGCTCAAAACAACCAGTACCATCGGATTTGGCAACCGTTATAACGGCCAGGAAAGATATCCCGCCCAAAACCCGCATTACTGCCGAAATGGTCCAGGAAGCACAGCTGCCGTCGGAGTATATCCAGGGTGGGGCAGTGCGAGAAATGTCCAAGGTCGTGGGCGTTGTAACACGGGAAGCGATCATCGCCGGGGAGCAGGTGTTGGAACGCCGCTTGCTCACGGCCGGGAAACAGGCCGGGTTTACCGGAGTGATTCCTGCCGGCAAGCGGGCGCTTACTGTAGCAGTTTCTGACGTGACCGGAGTAGCCGGGCTCCTGAAGGCTGGAGATTTTGTGGATGCAATCGTGACTTTCGATCAACAGATAGTAGGAGACAATGTCAGCCAGATCCTGTTGCAAAACGTACTGGTATTGGCTGTAAATCGTGATATTGAGGCTCCGCAGGAGCGTGACGCAAAAAAAGACGCGCCCAAAGATGCAGCCGTGGTAAAGCTGGCAACTGTTACACTGGCCGTTTCCCCGTCCGAAGCAACTCGGGTGACACTGGCAGAAGAAAAAGGAAAACTGCGCTTCTCGTTGCGCCCGTTTTTGCCGGAAACCGAAATAATTGCCCAACAACCCGTGACGCCTACAGATCTCGTCGGGGTACAAAAGTCGCCACTGCAGCAGGGGAAAGAGCAGGCGAAACCTGCCACTGCCGCAACGCCCCCATCCGCCCATCCACCTTCTGATTCCAGGACGGTACCTGGGATCATGGTGATTCGGGGCACCAAAATTGAGTAAGGGAGGCGATAGCGTCATGAAAAAATTGCTGCGGGTTGGCATTCTTCTGTGTCTTTTCATTGGCATGTCGCCGCTTGGAACCATTGCGGCCGAAGCGGAAGCCCCATCACAAACACAAAATAAAATGACAGTTGGCGCTGGCCAATCCAGAACCGTAACTTTGTATGGACTTCAGAGAGCCGCGATTGCCAATCCCGATGTGGCGGATGTGGTCGTTGTATCGAGTTCGGAATTGATCCTGGTGGGAAAGCAGACAGGAACCACCACCCTGATCGTTTGGTCCGGTATGGGCAGGCAGTCCTACCAGGTGGAGGTTGCGGCTAATGATCCTGCCATCGCCAATGAAATTAAACGAATTCTGGGATACCCGGACATTCGGGTCGTGAAAGTCAATAAATCGGTAATCCTGGAAGGGACTGTGAACGATCAGTACCAGCGGGTTCGTGCGGAAAAAATCGCCGGGGCGTATGGCGAAAAAGTGGTCAACCTGCTGGAAATCGCCAGACCTGTTCAGATACGGATCGAAGCAAAGATCGTAGAAATTAACAGGGCTAAGACACAAACCTTGGGGCTGCAATATTACAGCAATGGCAACTCTGCGACCCCTGGCGTCTTTTATGCCGGACAAAGCCAGGTCAATCCCTTGGCGCCAAATACCTTTGGAAATTTTGGGACGTACGCTCCGATCAACGCGCAGTTGAACCTGCTGATTCAAAATGGTTACGCCAAGTTACTTTCACAACCGAACATGGTGACGCTTAGCGGGGATAAAGCGAGCATGCTGGTAGGGGGGCAGATTCCTGTACCCACCAGCAACCAGAATGGCCAAATCGCCATCGATTGGAAAGATTATGGCATCAAACTCGAAATTACAGCGGAAGCCAGTCTGGATGGAATCATCACCAGCAACATCAAGGCCGAAGTAAGTGCTCTGGAATGGAACTCGGTCAACAAGGTGCAGCTCGGCGCTAATGTAGTTATCCCGCCGATCAGGATGCGCAGGGCGGAGACTTCCATTGCTCTGGCCTCGGGCCAGACGATGGCGATCGGCGGACTGATTGCAAATGATATGACCCGGGATGTGACCAAAATTCCGCTGCTGGGGGATCTGCCTGTCATTGGACAGCTGTTCCGCAGTACGAGCTTCACTAGAGGCGAGTCGGAGCTAATCATTCTGGTGACTCCGACGATTGTTGATCCCAAGGCGCTGGTGCCGCCAATGTCACAGGAGTTGCAGGACCACTTGAATCAGAACCCTGCAGGGGGGAAGACGGATGAGCGAAAAAATCCGAGTTCTAATCGTTGATGATGTCGCAGCAACGCGCGAAAATATAAATAAACTTATGGAGTTCCATCCCGAAATTGAGGCCGTGGGACAGGCCGGGAACGGCGAAGAGGCAGTGGCGCAAGCGAAGAAATTGCGCCCTGACATCGTTTTGATGGATATCAACATGCCGGGCATGGACGGGATAGCGGCGACAGAACGGTTGAGCGTGGATGTCCCGGAAACGTCAATCATTATCATGAGCGTGCAAGGGGAACAGGAGTATTTGCGCCGCGCCATGATGGCAGGCGCCAAAAACTATCTGACAAAACCGTTCACTGGGGATGAACTGATCAACGCCGTCAAGGACGCATACAATCGCGACCGGAAGGTTCGAGAGGCTCTGCGGGTAAAATCAGGCGCGAGAGCTCCTGGGAAAGTAATCAGTGTTTTTTCCGGCAAGGGTGGGGTTGGAAAAACCACCATCGCCGCCAACCTGGCCGTCGCATTAGCCGCCCGCCGACAAGTCAAGGTCGCAATCGTGGATGCGGACATCCAGTTCGGCGATGTGTCGCTGGTGCTGAATGTTTTTCCACGCACTACCATTGCCGATGTTGCCGCCGAAAAAGGGCCGCTGGAGGCGAAGGTTCTGGCAGCCTATATGACGAAATATAACGAGCAGTTACAGGTTTTGGCGGCTCCGCTGCGACCGGAGCAAGCGGAGAGTGTCACAGGGGCTTTGCTTGGCTCGGTGGTTAAGCAACTGCGTAACACTTACGATTATATTATTATAGATACGGCCTCTGCCTTCAGCGAGGTCACCATTGCAGCGCTTGATGCTGCGGATAACGTTCTGCTGGTAGCGGCATTGGACTTGCCAGCGGTAAAAAACACCAAGCTTGCGATGGAAATCATGCAATCTTTCGGTTATGAGGAAGAAAAAATGGTGTTGGTATTGAACCGGGATAATCCGGAAGGCGGCATTGAAACGAAGGAAGTCGAAGCTTCCTTGAAAAAAAACTTTTCTGTATCGATTCCTTCAGATGGTAAGACGGTCGTAAGCTCGATCAACAAGGGGTTCCCTTTTGTACTGGCAAGTCCCGGCTCCTCCGTGACTCAGAGGATTTTGTCGCTGGCTGCCGCTATTGCGCCACCGGACTCTGAACCGGCGGATGCAGGCGAAAAAACATCTCTGCGTTTCAAATTTTTTGGCCGATAGGAGATCTCGTCATGATTCTGCTGATATCTGTTGGCGTTTTTCTGATATTAGGAACCCTGATTTTACTGGGCTATCAGCTGAACACCGCTGAAAAGCGCGTCGTTGGCGACCGGTTGGACCAGCTTGTTCAGGGCGCGCCGGGCCCAGTCGCTTCTGTGTCTTTGGGTTATCAGGACGGCGAGCGGGGTGGATTGCGCGGATTATTGCGAAATGTGGGGCGGTACGTAGAGTCGCCCCGATGGACAATATCGATGGAAAACCGCATGCTAAGAGCTGGACTGCCGCTTCGTAGCGGAGAATTCGTCGTTTTGTGCGGCGGATCTGCATTGCTATTGGCGATGCTGCTGTTTCTTGTCGGCGGCGGAAAAGGAATCGTGGCAGCTATTGGCGCCGCGATTGGCTTCGTTTTCCCTTTTGTATTGGTAAACGTCAAAACAACGAAGCGCATGAAGGCGTTCAATAGTCAATTGTGCGACGCGTTAACTCTGATCGCCAATTCCCTTCGCACCGGTTATAGTTTTATGCAGGCGGCTGACATGGTGGCTCAAGAAATGCGCCCCCCGATCTCTGCCGAGTTTTCCCGCACGGTCAAGGAGATGAATTTGGGGGTTACCATGGAAAATGCGCTGGGAAACCTGGCTAAGCGGATAAACTCCGAAGATCTGGATTTGGTGCTGACCGCCGTGTTGATCCAACGTCAGGTCGGTGGTAATCTCTCCGAAGTGCTCGACAATATCGCCAGGACTATTCGGGAACGTGTCCGCATCCGGGGTGAAATCCGAACTCTGACCGCGCAGGGCCGGATTTCGGGGATCGTTATCAGCTTGCTGCCACTGGTATTGGGGGTGGTAATTTTTGTAATGAATCCTGAATATATTCGGGTGTTGTTCGTTCACCCGATTGGCAAGATTATGCTGGGAGTCGCGCTGGCGGGTCAGGTAATCGGTATTTTTGTTATCCGCCGCATTGTGAATATTGAAGTATGATACAGGATATTGATATCAAGACCCTTGATAAAATTGTAAAAAACACCATTTCCAGTATTCGTGACGGTCGTGGTCAAATTTATGACGTATACGAAATGGCGCGTGAGGAAATGGAAAATGTAAAGCGTGATGTGGAGCGGGTGAAAAACGAAACGGCGGAGATCATTCGTAAAGTTGATGAATTGGAACGTGACGAACGCAAAGCTCGGATTCATCTGATGGAGGTCAGCCGCGATTTCAAAACTCGCACCGAGGAGGAAGTGCGTCAGGCCTATGAAGCAGCCCGCAAGATCCAAATTGACGTCGCGGTGACCCGGGAGCAGGAACAAAACTTGCGGCGTCAGCGGGATGAGATGGAGGTCCGGCTCCGTAATTTGTGCGGTACGGTGGAAAAGGCTGAACAACTGGTTTCGCAGGTCGGAGTGGTGCTGGACTATCTCGGGAATCGGATGACCGAAGCCTTTGCGCAGATGGAATCCATGCAAAATTCTCGACTTATCGGAGCCCAAATCATCAGGAGCCAAGAAGAAGAGCGTCGTCGCCTTGCCCGTGATATTCACGACGGACCGGCTCAGGCGGTCGCCAACATCGTTTTTCGGGCCGAGGTCTGTGAGCGTCTGATTGATACGGATTCCGAGCGCGCCAAGACTGAGCTGAAGGCATTGCGGGAACATATCCGCAGCACGCTGACTGAAATCCGCAAAATCATCTTTGATTTGCGTCCGATGGCGCTGGATGATCTGGGACTTGCGCCGACCATCCGCGGCATATTGGACGTTTTTCGCGAACAACACGGTCTTTTTACCGAGATTGCAGTAACAGGTAAAGAAAGACGCCTCGAACCCCACGTTGAGATCTGCATGTTTCGGGTGGTTCAGGAAGCCTTGAGCAATGTTTTGAAACATGCTCAGGCATCCAGCGTGCGTGTCAGACTCGAGTTTGCGCCAGCGGGTGTGACGGCGATTATTGAAGATGACGGCAAAGGCTTCGATTTTGTCGAAGGGGAGCGAATCGCCGGGCACTATGGTATCCTGGGCATGCAGGAACGGGTGCAGCTGCTGGAAGGAAAATTGGCGATTAAGTCTACGCCCGGGCGGGGGACGCGGGTGATGGTTACCCTGCCGCTGGGAACCTGAGCTAGAACGCATGGGGCCTTGTTCCCGGTTGAAAAATAGGACCGGATGCCTACGATGAATAAGACTTATGTACGTTGGAACCCTCTCTCTAGCTTGCTACAATAAGGCCAGAAAGCAAGCAACGCAAAGCGGCGATAAACAAAAAAAATGAGGGAGGGTTTCACAATGTTCGCAATGTTCACAATGCTTAAAATGGTTCTAGAAAACAGAAAAGGTCAGGGTATGGTTGAGTATGGTTTGATTTTGGCTCTGGTTGCCATCGTCGGCATGGGCGGTCTCATTCTCCTCGGACCACAAGTTCTGGCACAGTTCCAAGCGGTCACAAATGCGCTGACTCCTGCAGGAGCAGCAGCACCAGCAAATTGAGTAAAAAAACTATTCCGCAAACACCCCCGATCTGAAGAGATCGGGGGTGTTTGTTTATCCTGCAGCACGTCGCTGTCGTAAGCGGTGCGGGCAGCGACCAAGTCTTTTCTTCGCATGGGGAGGAGCGGGCCATCGACGTGTCGAAATCAAGATAGAGAAAAGAGGTCGGCTACGTTCGGGAAGGCGGCGGAATCGTTGGGAGAAGACCGGCGGCTTTTGGTTATGGGAGATATTCACGGACAGTTCGGCAAGATGCTCAAGGTTTTGGAACTGTCCCACTATGATCCGACCAAAGACAGGCTCATTTTACTGGGGGACTATGTTGATCGGGGCCCCGAATCGAACCGGGTTGTAGCAGAAGTTATGCGGCTCGTGGAAATGGGAGTTGTGGCGTTGTATGGGAACCATGAGGACATGATGCAAAAGGCGCTGAAACATCGAAAAGGCGGACCGTTATCTGCGGATGCCCTTGAACAGTGGTACGCTAACGGTGGGGAAATTACTCTTGCGAGTTATCGGGATCGATCCGGGTTGCTGGATGACCACCTGGAGTTTTTGAGCAAGCTACCCAGTTGGCATGAAGAAAGCGACTACCGGTTCGTGCATGCAGGCTTCCAACCGGGAATCCCCCCCGCTCGTCAATCCCTTCATGATCTGATCTGGATCAGGGAACCCTATATTCTGGGATATGAAGATTCCCATTGTGTGGTGACGGGGCATACGCCGACCCAGTATCTTGCCCGCTACGAATTGTTCCCGGATATAGAGGATTCTTCCAAACCAGTCATCAGGAAACACAAGATTTTTTTGGATACGGGCGCTGCTTGGGGCGGTCCGTTGACTATCATGGAACTCCCCTCGGAAGAGTATTGGCAGGCGTGAATGAGGTGGCGAATCCAGGATTGAAAAATTTAATAAATAGGACCATAGTCCAGAGGGAAAATGCGATTTTTGTCAAACATTATTAATGTCTTACTGTACCCATTGAAGGAGTTGAGGTTGCTTTGTCCAACCCAAATGTCGGTCATCTGGTCCGCCAATTTTATTCCCTGACATCAGAACTGGACAAGCTTTTTCCTAAAAGGAGCTTCATCCCCGATGGGCACATCGTCGAAAGCTTATGCGAGGTGCTGGCGGCCCAGCGCTTTGACCTTGAGCTCTTGCCGGCATCCAGTAAGATCCACAACGCGCGTACCCGTGATAACGCGGTGCTGGTTCAGATCAAATCGGCGCAAGGCGAAAGCGTTGTGTTGCGTAGCGATCAGGTTCCGCAGCATTTGGTTGTGATGAAATTGTCTGAAGCAGGGGACCCGGAATTGATCTATAATGGGCCCGGAGCCCTGGCCTATTCTACAGGCGCGAAGCAGCCATCCAATGGACAGCGGTCGGTGCGGCTTAATACTTTGCGCAAAATTCAGGTACCACCGCAGGATCAGCTTCCTTGCGGCAGCCTTTGAAAAAACAAGGGGAACGGAACGGCAGGTGCTGTTCCGTTTTTTGCTATCAATGGTAAAATATATACGTCGCTGAGAACGGCAAAGGGGGGATGCAGTTGAAATTGTTTAAAGGATGGGGCAAAGCGTTTGGCGAAATTCTCCGCGCCGTCGATCATCTGCCTGCAAAACACACCGTATCTCCCCGCCCGAATTATCATGCGGCTGCGTCCCGGGCCCGGGCTATATTGGAGCGGATCCGGCGTGGAGAATATGAGTTTTCCAGCGTCGAAATTACTGAGATCCTTAAACACAATAACTGGCTGGGATGCCGCCAATCCTGGTTTGAGTCGGTGAAAGCCACAGGGGATGGCATGGTGGAAATTCGCCTGCAGGTTCCGGTGCTTGGCGAGGTATCCCTGGTGTTTTTGATCATGGATCTTTGGCATGACCAACGTGTTTCGTCGATTGATTTTCAAATTCGCGGGTTGTCCGTGGAGAAATGGCGCAATCGATATCTCCGGTGTTTTCTGGAGTTTGTGCTGACGCGCTTGATCTATGCGATCCTGTGGTGGAAAGGGTCCTGGGCCTATGAATCACTTCAGTTTGTATTGCGCGTGAAGCGGACGATTCGTCTATATGTTGACTGGCCGGAGAAGCAGTCGCCTCTGCTTGGGAACATCAGCGTGCTCGGTGTCCGCATCCAAAAAGATTCAGTGGTTTTCTACACGTTTCGCCGACCGGCGGAACTGCAGAGCGGATTCGGACTTGCAATGTCCGGTGGAAACGGGGAAGTTCACCCAAGTGCCTGGAGCCGTCTCGCGGTTGTGTTTTCCTGGATTTTGTTGGGCGCTTATGCGTTCGTTCTGGTGCATGTTACTTTGCCGGTGCTGAGCGGTGCGTTTAAGCTAATACCGCAGGACGCTACAGGATTGCATATCTGGGTGCTGACCCAGATCTATAATCTGTGTGTTATGTTGCTGTCCTACTTTTTTTTGCGAATTACCATGCTGCCCTTGTATTTGAAGTGGAACAAGTCGAAAGAAGACCTGGCGACCCTGGTTTCGCTGGAAGAACGCGATCATCAATATTTGCGCCCGCTAACAGAACTGGTCAGAAAAATGCAGCAAGCGGGAAAAAACAATTCATGGCGAGAATCGGCGGTTGGTGATGCCAATGTTGACACGGGGACAATTGCCCAGATGATTGACTTGATGAGTACGATACGAGAACAGTCGCAACAAAGGCTCCTCGGTATGACGCGGATGCGGCGCGGCTGGGTGCAGGATTTGCTGATAGGCTATTTCTTCATCTTTTCACTGGAGTGGATGTATTATAAGGGCGTTTTGACGCCGCTTTCCGTAAGCATTAAGTGGGTTAACCGAATCATGGTGGGTCTGTTCCTGACGGAATGAAGCATTAGGAAATTTGATGCTTTCGTGCTTGCGCCAAGTTGAATTTGAATATATTATAAACGGGTATGAGTTGAAGGCTTCGTTTTCGCAGAGGGGTGTAGGAGTCGCAGGAAAAAGACGTCCGGCGCCGAAAACACTAGGTGGAGGATTGAGATGATCCGGAGCAGGGTTCGCGAGTGGGCGATGAAGCATGCCCTGTTGCCGCAGGGTGCGAATATAGTGGCTGCCTGCTCGGGCGGGCCGGACTCTCTGGCGCTCGTTGATTTGCTCGACGGTCTGCGCCAGGATTTACAATTTAATCTGTTCATCGCTCATTTTGATCATGGGTTGCGGGGTGAAGAATCCGCCCAGGATGCGGAGTTCGTGCGGCAATTTTGTGAGAGCCGCAAGTTGCCTTTTCAAAGCGGTGGAGCCGACGTGAAGAGTGAAGTACGTCGCCGGGGCGGATCGGTAGAAGAAGTTTCCCGTCTGCTGCGGTATCGTTTTCTGCAGCAGGCGGCAGCCGAAATTGGTGAAGCTCTGGTTGCAACGGGGCATCACCGCGACGATCAGGCCGAAACTGTGCTGCTGAATTTGCTTCGCGGCAGCGGTGAGCGGGGGCTGCGCGCGATGCGACCCAGGCAGGGAGGAATTGTTCGGCCCTTGCTTTGTGTGACACGTGCAGAGATAGACCTTTATTGTCGTGCGCGAAATTTGCAACCCAGAACCGATGCCACGAATTCCAACATCGAATTCAAACGCAACCGGGTACGTCATGAGCTGATGCCTTTGCTGCGACAGCGGTATAATCCGGCGCTGACGGAAACGTTATGCCGGACGGCGGAAATTTTAGCAGACGATCATGCGTTTCTGAGCAGTTATGTGGAGCGTTTGGCGCCGCAGTGGGCTGTGCGGGAGAATGCGGGATATCGATTCGATGCGGATGTGTTTTCGCGGCTGCATGTGGCTGTTCAACGGGAACTGCTGTTAAACTTGCTGGAAAAAGTCCGCGGCAACCTCAAGGGGATATCTTTTTTGCATGTGGAGCAACTGCGTCAGCTGTTTCAACAGGACCGTGGCGCTCATCGCATTGACCTGCCAGGTGAATTGCAAGCCCGTAAAAGTTATAAGGATTGTTTTATTGAAAGGCGGGCTGCGGCCGATTCCGTTGAAGCCTGTCGTTCGCAGAGCGTTGCCATTGCCGTGAAGTTGGCTTGCCCGGGCGAAACGACGGTGGAGGAGTTTGGAGCCGTTTTTCGCTGCTCCGTGCATACGGGCGCATTGCCGCAGACCAGCGATCTTGGACCTGACAAAGTGGCATTTGATCTCGCGGCATTGCAACTTCCACTAACGCTGCGGCAGCGTCGTCCAGGAGATCTGTTTCAGCCAATGGGTGCACCGGGAGCACGCAAACTAAAAAAGTTGCTGATTGACTTGAAGATTCCGGTCGAGGGGCGCGATGCGGTGCCGATCTTATGCGATGCCACCGGAATTATCTGGGTTGTGGGTTGGCGCAGGGAGCAAAGGGGACGAATTTTGCCGGGAACCACAAAGTATATACTGATCGAAAGAATCAAGTTTGATAGTTCACACTGACAGGAGGCAATAGGTATGTTAAAAGATGTAGAAAGAATTCTTATTACTTCGGAAGAAATTGGCGCGCGCGTTCGGGAGCTAGGCCAACAAATCACCAATGATTATGCAGGCCAGGATATTCTAATGATCGGAGTGCTGCGGGGTGCAGTCATTTTCATGTCCGACTTGGCCCGTGCGATCAAGCGGCCAATCGATATTGATTTTATGGCTATCAGCAGTTACGGATTGTCCACGAGTTCCAGCGGCGTGGTGCGGATTATTAAAGATTTGGATGAAGTAGTGCAGGGTCGGCATATTCTGATTGTTGAAGACATCATTGATTCTGGACTGACCCTGAATTATCTGGTAGATAACCTGAAGTCGCGGAAACCGGCAAGTGTAAGAATATGCACGTTGCTCAGCAAACCTGACAGGCGCAAGGTCGATGTGCAGGTCGATTACAATGGCTTTATCATCCCTGATCACTTCGTTGTTGGATATGGCCTGGATTACGCAGGTAAGTACAGAAACCTACCGTTCATTGGTATTCTGAAACCTGAAATCTATGAAAAAGACTGAGCCGGAAGCCTCTGGGACAACTCTTTTCCACAGGTATGTTTTGTGATATAATTATCCCCTACGAATCATATCAATGGCAGCCGACTTGAGCTGACAATAGGAGGCCTCTTTGAACAAGTTTTTTCGGAATGTGGGTTTTTACCTGCTGATCATCATCATTGCGATATCCATCATCGACTATTATTCGTCCAAGACGACGACCAAGACTGAAGTCTCATACTCAGCTTTCTTAAAGCAGGTTGAAGACCAGAAAGTCGAACGCGTCACCATCGTGGACAATACGATCCGCGGCAAACTGAAGGATGGCCAGGAGTTTACGCTGGTCACCCCCAATGATCCTGCGCTGATTAACATCCTGCGCGAAAAGAAGATTGATATCAAAGCCGAACAGCCCCCTCAACCGCCGTGGTGGACGACGCTCTTTTCGTCGTTGTTGCCGATGCTGTTGCTAATAGGGGTTTGGTTCTTTATTATGCAACAGACTCAGGGCGGCGGAAGCAAGGTCATGTCTTTCGGCAAGAGCCGCGCCAAACTGCATAACGAGGAAAAGATCAAGGTGACCTTCGATGATGTGGCAGGGGCGGAGGAAGCAAAAGAAGAACTGGAAGAAGTTGTTGAATTCCTGAAGCACCCCAAAAAATTTAATGATTTAGGCGCCAGGATTCCCAAAGGCGTATTGCTCTTTGGGCCTCCCGGAACAGGGAAAACCTTGTTGGCTAGAGCGGTTGCCGGCGAAGCTGGCGTGCCGTTTTTCTCCATCAGTGGGTCCGATTTTGTGGAGATGTTCGTGGGCGTTGGCGCCTCCCGTGTACGCGATCTTTTCGAGCAGGCCAAGAAGAGCGCTCCCTGCATCGTGTTTATTGATGAGATCGATGCAGTGGGTCGTCAACGCGGCGCCGGTCTCGGTGGCGGCCATGATGAACGCGAGCAGACGCTGAACCAGTTGCTGGTGGAAATGGATGGTTTCGGCGTCAACGAGGGCATCATTATCATTGCGGCGACCAACCGACCGGACATCCTCGACCCCGCACTGCTCAGGCCAGGTCGGTTCGACCGTCATATCGTCGTCGATAAACCCGATGTCAAAGGCCGTCAGGCAATTTTGAAAGTGCACACCAAGGGAAAACCTGTCGATAAAGAAGCCGACCTTGAAGTGTTGGCCCGCCGAACGCCCGGATTCACTGGCGCGGACCTCAGTAACCTGGTTAATGAAGCAGCGCTCTTGTCTGCCAGGCGGAATAAGAAGCGTATCGGTATGAATGAACTTGAGGAATCCGTCGAGCGAGTAGTGGCTGGACCAGAACGCAAAAGCAAGGTTATCAGCGAGAAGGACAAAAAACTTACTGCTTACCATGAGGCCGGGCATGCATTGATCGCCATGGTAATGCCGAATGCTGACCCCGTTCACAAAGTCTCGATTATCCCGCGTGGTCGGGCCGGTGGGTATACGTTGATGCTGCCGAAAGAGGACCGCAACTATGCGACACGTTCAGAACTGAAAGACCAGCTCAGGACTCTGCTTGGCGGCCGGGTGGCTGAGGCGGTGGTTCTGGAAGAAATATCGACCGGGGCGCAGAACGACCTTGAGCGTGCGACTGAGTTGGCCCGCAAGATGATCTGCGAGTTTGGCATGAGCGAAGTTTTGGGGCCGATCACCTTCGGTCGCCGCCAGGATACGCAGGTTTTCCTGGGTCGTGATATCTCCAGGGACCGAAATTACAGCGAGGAAGTCGCCTATTCTATCGACAAGGAAGTTCGGCGGCTGATCGAAGACGCTTATGAAAAGACGGAAGAGATGCTGAGGGAACACCTCGATAAGTTGCATTTGATTGCAGCGGCACTAATCGAGAAGGAAACGCTGGAGGCATTCGAACTCGAACAATTGATGCGGGATGGCCGGATTACCGAGAAACCGGCGGAAGAAGAGCCGACCGAACTGTTGACTGCGCCAACGAATGCTATTCCTGCGCCTGATGCCGAGCCAGGTCCAAAGGTGGTTTATAATCTGCCGGATACGAGTGGCGGCAATGCCTGAGGGATTGAGGCCGGGTCTGACCGGCGAAGCGAAAATCGTTGTAACTGATGCGAACACCGCTGAAGTATTCGGCAATGCCGGAGCTAAAGTTTATGCAACGCCCATGCTGGTGGCGCTGATGGAACAGGCGGCCATTGATGCTATTCGTCAAACCTTGTTGCCGGGGGAAGGCAGCGTGGGAACGCGGGTGGAGATGAACCATACGGCGGCTACTCCCATTGGATTGACGGTCACGGCGCGTGCTGAGCTCGTGGAAGTCACAGGTAAAAGACTTGTCTTTGACATTGTGGCGGTTGACGACGTGGAAACGGTCGGTAAATGCCGACATGAACGATTCATTGTTGCGAATATGCCCGCGTTTTTGGCTAAGACGATGGAAAAACAGAAAAATATCGGTTGAAAATACATAAACACATTGACTCGTTTTTTGCAAAGTGCTAGTATTATGGCGAACTATGGCGGCATCCTCAGAGAGCTGCACAAAAAAGCCCGCAAAAAACAATACTGTTTTCCCAAAGACCGCTTGGATCCTGAGCGACCGAGACGGGGGACGCAAAGTCTGTGTTTGTTGTGATGTGCGCCTTCCTGCTTGCGGGAAGGCGCATTGTTTATTTGCGGCGAAATGAAGAGGTGTTTCTCCATGCAGATTATAACCTGTGTCGCAGAACTCAAAACAATTATCCGTTCGGCCCGTGCTGCCGGACAGACCATCGGTGTGGTGCCTACAATGGGGTACCTCCATGAAGGTCATCTGACTTTGATGCGAAAGGCCCGCGCGGAGCAGGACGTCGTCATCGCCACCATATTTGTTAACCCACTGCAATTCGGCCCCCAGGAGGATTACGCTGTTTATCCGCGCGATCTGAAACGTGACAGTGCAATGGCGGAGACGACAGGGATAGATGTACTGTTCGCACCCTCCGTTGACGAGATGTATCCTGCGGGAAATGGACGTACCCTGACCTTTGTGGATGTGGAACAAATCACGACGAAGTTGTGTGGTGCTTCGCGCCCCGGTCATTTTCGCGGCGTTTCCACGGTTGTTGCCAAACTCTTGAACATCACAGAGGCGGATGTTGGCTATTTCGGGCAGAAAGATGCCCAACAAGTGACGGTAATTAGACGAATGGTCGATGATTTGAACATGAACGTAAAAATCGTGGCGGTTCCGATCGTACGCGAATCCGACGGACTGGCGCTTTCATCCCGAAATCAATATCTGAGTCCGGATGAACGACAGGCCGCGTTGGTATTGTCCAGAACTTTGGTGCGGGCGCAGGAGCTTCTGCAAGCTGGAGAAAAGGATTCAGGACAGATTTTGGCGGTTATGAACGACTTAATTAGCCGGGAACCGTTGGCTAGGGTAGAATATATTTCTATTGTGGATCCGACAGTGCTTGAGCCGTTGCAACAAATTTCTGGACCGGCGCTAATCGCCTTGGCCGTCAGATTCGGCAAAACACGTTTGATCGATAATTTGATCTGGGAGGGAAAATAGCATGTTCCGCACGGTATTCAAATCGAAACTGCATCGGGCAACGGTAACTCAGGCATGCCTGGACTATGTCGGAAGCATAACGATTGACGAAGACCTCATGAACGCTGCTGATATTCTGGTCAATGAAAAAGTTCAGGTAGTTGATATCAATAATGGGGAACGTCTGGAGACCTATGCGATACCTGGTCCCCGCGGTTCGGGGGTCATCTGCCTCAATGGAGCGGCGGCCCGGTTGGTACAACCTGGCGATAAGGTGATTATCATCACGTACGCGATGCTTGATGACCGGGAGGCGCGGGATTGGAAACCAACGGTGGCTTTTCTCGATGCCGACAACCGTATTTCCGAAATGAAGAATGAGGAAATACACGGCGAAATCAGGAAATAAGTCGCGAATCAGGTAAGCGGGGAGATGGCGCCATGAATCGCAGCACAATTTTAGCAATGCTCCGCAGTCAGACAGGGCAGTTTGTTTCTGGTGAAGAATTAGGCAGACAGCTCAACATTTCGCGGGCTGCCGTCAGCAAACAGATCGCCAAATTGCGTCTGGAAGGGTATGATATTGAGTCGACAGCCAGTCAGGGTCATCGGTTGAAGCAATTGCCCGACCTGCTAAGACCGGAGGAAGTTTGTCCTCGCATTACAACACATATTTTCGGACGTGAACTTTATTATTTTTCCGAGATCAGCTCCACGAACGATGAAGCAAAAAAACTGGCGACTGCCGGCTGCCCAGAGGGGACCGTGGTCATTACGGAGACTCAGCTAGGTGGGAGAGGCCGCCTTTCGCGCGGGTGGTTTTCGCCAGTGGCAAAAGGAATATGGTTTTCGCTTGTTTTGCGCCCCCCGTTTCCGCCGCAGGAAGCGCCAAAGTGTACGCTAATGGCTGCCGTGGCTCTGAATCGTGCTATCCGCGAAATTGCCGGAATTCCCTGCGGCATCAAGTGGCCTAATGATATCTTGTGCAATGGACGAAAACTGGTTGGAATCCTGACTGAAATGAATGCCGAAATGGATGCAATCAATCACATTGTAATTGGTATGGGTATCAACGTGAATTTCGGAGTGAGTGAGATTCCACCGGATTTGAAAAATATCGCCACATCCGTTTCAATAGAAACCGGGGCCCCGGTTTCTCGAATCGACCTGTTTATCAAAGTTCTGGAACAATTGGAGTCACTGTATTTACAGGTAAAAGCGACGGGGTTCGCGGCGGTGCTGGATGCTTGGCGGCAGGAATCCATTACTCTCGGCCGCATGGTCAACGTGATCGGTCTGGATAAGTCTTTTGTTGGAAAAGCCATTGACATTGATGCAGAAGGAGCTCTGTTGGTCGAAACGACGCAGGGCGTGGAGCGAGTGCTGGCAGGCGATGTTTCAATCCGTCCCTTGACAGCGGACTGAAGATTTATAATATGCATGGGGAGGCGTTTTCATTGTTGTTCGTAGTGGACGTCGGAAACACAAATATTGTGCTGGGGATCTATCAGGAGAAAGAACTGTTATGCCATTGGCGTATTTCAACGGACCGACAGCGCACGTCCGATGAATATGGAATCCTGATTCACAATTTATTCCAGCACATGAATGTGGATATGAAACAAATCAGCGCAGTTATCATTTCGTCGGTTGTTCCGCCGCTGATTGTTCCGCTCCAACGCATGTGCGTTCGATATTTCGGAGGGGAGCCCTTGATCGTGGGACCGGGAATCAAGACGGGAATCCGCATTCACTACGAAAACCCCAGAGACGTCGGCGCTGACCGTATCGTCAACGCAATCGGAGCCTATGAGAAATATGGCGGCCCTTTAATTATCGTGGACTTTGGGACGGCCACCACCTTTTGTGCAATAGCAGAAAACGGTGATTATTTGGGAGGCGCCATTGCTCCTGGAATAGGGATATCAACGGAAGCTCTTTTCCAAAGGGCAGCAAAGCTTCCGCGCATCGAGCTCGTCAAACCCAAGAATGTTATATGCCGTAACACGGTCGCCAGTATGCAGGCAGGCATCATCATCGGGTTTGTGGGTCAGGTGGACGAGGTGGTGCGGCGTATGAAGCAAGAGATCGGCGGCGAGGCCAAAGTCATCGCGACCGGCGGGCTGGCGAACCTTATCGCACAGGAATCTTCCACGATTGAAGTGGTGGAACCGTTTATCACCTTGGAGGGACTTCGGATCGTTTATGAACGAAATCGGTAAGGTTCGGATCGACAACCCGTCCGTTTTGGCTCCAATGGCTGGTGTGACGGATTTGGCTTTTCGGCTTCTGGCAAAGGAAATGGGCTGCGGCCTAGTCGTTTCTGAAATGGTGAGTGCAAAAGGGTTGCTCTATGAAAACTGCCGCACGAAAGATCTGATCAAAATCGATCCACGGGAACGCCCAATTGCGATCCAACTTTTTGGCTCGGTACCGGCTGAGTTGGCGGAAGCCGCTCGACGGGTTGCGGAAGCCGGGGCTGACATCATTGACTTCAATATGGGCTGCCCCACTCATAAAATCGTTAGAAATGGAGAAGGAGCGGCCCTGCTTCGTACTCCAGACAGGGCATTTATGATATTGAAGGAAATGGTGGCTGCTGTCGATATACCAATAACGGTGAAAATTCGCGCAGGATGGGATGCCTGTTCCATTAACGCTGTCGAAATCGCAAAAATTGCCGAGCAGGCTGGCGTCAGTGCAATTGCTGTGCATGGCAGGACCCGCGAACAGTTTTATGCTGGCAGTGCTGATTGGGATATTATCCGCAAAGTGAAACAGGCGGTTCGTGTTCCGGTTATTGGAAACGGCGATGTCCGCACCGTGCAGGATGCCGAGCGGCTTCTTCGGGAAACCGGCTGCGATGGGGTGATGGTGGGACGGGCTGCATGCGGAAATATATGGATTTTTCAACAAATTACTGCCTTTCTCAAGACCGGTAAAACGATGGACAATCCCACCTTTGCTGAACGTGCATCCACGTTGCTTCGGCATCTGGACATGCTGACAGAGCTGAAGGGAGCGCATATTGCCATACGTGAAATGCGGCGCCATGCAGTATGCTATGTCAAGGGATACCCCAAATCAGCCGAGCTTCGCACATGCTTTAATCAAGCGATGGATCGCGGCGATTTCAATAAAATTCTGGATGCATATATGAAAGGGGAAGGTCTGTGTCTGCACTGCTGATTCCGGTGGCCAATGGGATGCTGCCCCGCCCAGGCGGCGGAAGGTCCCTGGGGGGCTTCGTGGAAAGAGCGCCAGGACTGCAGCCTCAAGTTGAGACTGGGGAAAATGTTTTTGTTTGCCCTGTACTTCCGTTGGATGGGTCGCTTTATCGCATCGGTGTGGTGGCAAAAGTGGTGGATATTCGACGTCAATTCTTCGAAGTGCCTGGAAATGAACCGATTTCGTTTATTTCCATAATGCTCGAAGGCGTCGCGCATGCTCGCTGGGAAACCCTGACAACCGATCAGGGGTTTGTACGGGTTCAGGGGCTTGAACTACAGGATTTTCGCAGAATGCGCGACGCTTACCCGGTCGTATCCGGCGCCGGTTGGGCGCCGCAGGGGGGATTTACCGAATTCCGTAGTCTGGGGGATATTCCAGTAACATTATATGGGACTGATATTGAAAGGGATTCCGCCGTTAGCATGACCGGAAATTTGCGAGGGCTGGTCAGCCTTGAATCCGCCCATACTGTCGAACATGCAATGATCCGGTCGCTCAGGACCTATGGCCTTTGCACAGCGCGTACGTTACAGGAATCCATGCGTGCTGAAACAGAAGAATTGACATGGTCCGTGGAAAAGAGCATGCGTTACGCATTGCCGGAAGTTTTGGGAAATACTCAGGCCGGTTCCTGCGGTAATCCTATGACGAATTTGGCCAATTTTTATATGTTTCAGGAGCTGTCTGAACAACTTGCAGAGAGTGGCGATGCCGGCGGGTTGGCTGTCCAACGGGCGCGGCGAACTGTGATGTCCCGGCTGACCGGTGAGCTGGGGTTGACTACAGAACCAGGAATTCGTGCGTTGCAGGGACTTAAGAAAGGAATGCGGCACGACGATTCGTTGCTCAGTCAGGACCTATGCAAAAAAATACTGGCCCGATTCCCGCTGGAACCTTGGTAATGAGGCAAATCACTTTTGTTTTTGCCACAGGCGAGAGTTGGATGGATTCAATGGTTACCAGGGTCACGAAATCGCGCTGGTCACATGTCGCAATAAAATTTGATACCGATGATATCTTGGTGGAAGCCTTGGCTGGCAAGGGACTCATTCTCCAGTCCGGGCAAAAATATGATGAATGGATACCGAGTCTGTTTGTAACGAAGCAAGTTTCAGAGGCTGCTTATGACAAAATGCTTTCTCTTTCACGGCAATGGGCTGCGCTCAATATTCCGTATGGATACAGAACGTGTGCGGCCATCGGCGTGCAGGAATTGTTTGGACGCTATGCCGGGCAGTTGGCGTTGGATGGGTTTGTACAAAACCGGATGGAAACACTGGTCTGTTCAGAAGTGTTGGTAACACTGTGGCGGATTGCGGACCCCTCATTTCTTCCAGGGCGGGAAGCCCGCCTCGTAAGTCCTAATGAGTTTTTGCAGGCATTGAAAGCTGAGTGTCCTATTTGTGAAATTGACAAACAGTGAGATTGTGCCTATAATTGTTGAAGAAAAGTAGCAGTCAAGTGAAATGCTTGACGTTTTTTCATATTGAAGCCCGGTGCTGTGAATAATAATAAGAGACATACGTAAAGGAGACTTCGTGATGGCTGAAAAAGAGACAATCCTGACAACTGATGGGTTAAAAAAGCTGGAACAGAAACTCGAACATCTCAAGTCGGTCCGGCGCCAGGAAGTCGCCGAGAGAATCAAGCAAGCCATCGAATTTGGCGACATCAGTGAAAATGCCGAGTATGAAGATGCGAAAAACGAACAGGCCTTCATTGAAGGCGAGCTTCAGTCGCTGGAAAAGATGCTGCGCAGCGCCAAACTGATTGAAACCTGTGAATCAGACACAGGAACAGTGGGGCTGGGATGCACCGTTACTCTCAAGGAAGTAAAAGAGGGCAAGGGCAAAGCTGCCAATCATGGACGCGAAATGGTTTACACCATAGTCGGATCCGCTGAGGCTGACCCCAGCGAAGCCAGAATTTCGAACGAATCGCCTGTCGGGTGCGCCGTTTTGGGTCAGAAGGTCGGGCAGGTGGTTGAGGTGGTAGCTCCGGCCGGCCGGATGAAATTCAAAGTCGTAAACATTCAGATGAACTAAAGGTAAGAGGGGTCTACTATGACTGATATAAATATTCAGCCTGCAGAGCAAACAGGCGAAGAACTCAATGAGCTGATGCAAGCGAGACGGGATAAGCTTGCCGCTATTATTGATAAAGGGATTGAGCCCTTTGGTCGCCATTACGAATCGACCCATCATGCACAGGAAATTCTCGATAACTTTGAAGAACTCGAGGGGAAAAGAGTACGTGTGGCCGGGAGGATCATGGCGATTCGTGGTCATGGCAAAGCCGGATTTGCTAACCTGAGAGACATGAGCGGACAGATTCAACTATATTTACGGCAGGACGTGCTGGGCGATGAGTCGTACGATCTCGTCCACCAATTCGACATGGGGGACATCATCGGAGCCGAGGGGGATGTATTTCGGACGCGCACCGGCGAAATCAGCATCAAAGTTGCTGTAGTTGAGTTTTTGACAAAAGCATTGAGGCCTTTGCCGGAAAAATGGCATGGACTGAAAGATGTGGAGATAAGATATCGCCAGCGGTATTTGGATCTCATTGTAAACCCCGAAGTTCAACGGGCTTTTTTGGTTCGCAGCCGGATGATTCAGTCGCTGCGCCGTACGTTGGATTCGCGTGGATTCTTGGAAGTGGAAACGCCAATGATGCATGCGATTGCCGGCGGTGCTGCAGCGAAACCGTTTGTTACTCACCACAATGCTTTGGATATGAAGCTTTACATGCGGATTGCGCCGGAATTATATCTTAAACGCCTGATTGTGGGCGGTTTTGAAAAGATTTATGAACTCAACCGTGTCTTCCGGAACGAAGGGATCTCAATCAAACACAACCCGGAATTTACGTTGCTTGAACTTTACCAGGCTTTCGCTGATTACGATGCTGTCATGAAGCTGACGGAAGAAGTCATCGCCTCAGTGGCGCAAGAAGTGTTGGGCACTACACAAATTACTTATCAAGGCCAAGCAATTGACCTTACGCCTCCTTGGCGTCGCATCAGCATGTCAGAGGCGGTAAAACAGTATTCGGGCATCGATTTCTCTACTATCCACACGTTGGAAGAGGCTCGAAAAGCTGCTGATTCTATCGGTGTTCACTATGAACCGGGACATGGGATCGGCGGGATCCTGAATGTCATTTTTGAAGAAAAGGCGGAGGAACACTTGGTTCAACCGACTTTTATAGTACGCTATCCAACTGAAATTTCACCGTTGGCCAAACGCTGCAAGGATGATCCTGATTTTACGGACCGTTTTGAAGGCTTTATTTTCGGTCGTGAGATTGCAAACGGTTTTTCTGAGCTGAATGATCCTATCGATCAACGCGAGCGCTTTCTAGGGCAAGTAGCACAGCGCGAATCGGGTGATTCGGAAGCCCATATGATGGATGAAGATTTTGTGACTGCGCTAGAGTATGGGATGCCTCCCACTGGCGGTTTGGGGATAGGCATCGACCGCCTGGCGATGTTCCTGACCGACAGTTATTCCATCCGTGACGTTATTCTTTTCCCGCACATGCGGCATCGAGATCCTTCTGACGGATAAATGGATAAGCTGAATAAGAAATAGGTACGGCAAAATGATGGGGCTGATCGATTGATTGGCTCCATTTCTATTGATGGCACGTTTGCGGCAAGAGTTCTCACAGCTTGTTACTGGTGATTATACATCTGCCTTGAAAAAAGAAAATCCGACTACATTTTTTGACTGAAGCGATTATCGGATCCGATAATATGAGATGAACCCTATGTTTTAGGGACTTCCCGGTCGTTCGAAAAACATTATGATTGGCGCTTGACAAGGCTTTTACCTCGTGTTAATATATACAAGCCGTCGAGAGACAGCGAGTTCCTTGAAAACTGAACAAAGAGAGCAAGAAATAGCGTGGGCCCTGTGAAAGCAGGGCGAAAATAAGAAGCCAAGTTTGAATGAGCAATCAGCTCTTTCATAAATTATTTATGGAGAGTTTGATCCTGGCTCAGGACGAACGCTGGCGGCGCGCCTAACACATGCAAGTCGAACGGGGAAGTTAGCAATAACTTTCTAGTGGCGAACGGGTGAGTAACGCGTAGACAACCAACCTTGTAATGGGGGACAACACTTCGAAAGGAGTGCTAATACCGCATAAGCTCTTCGGATCACATGGTCTGAAGAGGAAAGGAGCTGTAAGGCTCCGTTATAAGACGGGTCTGCGTCTGATTAGCTAGTTGGAGGGGTAATGGCCCACCAAGGCGACGATCAGTAGCCGGTCTGAGAGGATGAACGGCCACACTGGGACTGAGACACGGCCCAGACTCCTACGGGAGGCAGCAGTGGGGAATCTTCCGCAATGGACGAAAGTCTGACGGAGCGACGCCGCGTGAGTGATGAAGGCCCTTGGGTCGTAAAGCTCTGTCATTGGGGACGAACGATCACATCAGGAAATGGGTGTGAAGTGACGGTACCCAAGAAGGAAGCCACGGCTAACTACGTGCCAGCAGCCGCGGTAATACGTAGGTGGCAAGCGTTGTCCGGAATTATTGGGCGTAAAGCGCGCGCAGGTGGGATCTTAAGTCTGTTCTGAAAGTTCGGAGCTTAACTCCGTGATGGGATGGAAACTGGGATTCTTGAGTATCGGAGAGGAAAGCGGAATTCCCCGTGTAGCGGTGAAATGCGTAGATATGGGGAGGAACACCAGTGGCGAAGGCGGCTTTCTGGACGATGTCTGACACTGAGGCGCGAAAGCTAGGGGAGCGAACGGGATTAGATACCCCGGTAGTCCTAGCCGTAAACGATGGGTACTAGGTGTGGGGGGTGTCAACTCCTCCCGTGCCGGCGCTAACGCAATAAGTACCCCGCCTGGGGAGTACGGCCGCAAGGTTGAAACTCAAAGGAATTGACGGGGGCCCGCACAAGCGGTGGAGTATGTGGTTTAATTCGACGCAACGCGAAGAACCTTACCAGGGTTTGACATCCACTGAATACCTAAGAGATTAGGTCGGCCCCTTCGGGGGACAGTGAGACAGGTGGTGCATGGCTGTCGTCAGCTCGTGTCGTGAGATGTTGGGTTAAGTCCCGCAACGAGCGCAACCCTTATCCTGTGTTACCAGCGTGAAAGACGGGGACTCACAGGAGACTGCCGCCGACAAGGCGGAGGAAGGCGGGGATGACGTCAAGTCATCATGCCCCTTATGTCCTGGGCTACACACGTACTACAATGGGTGCAAACAGAGGGCTGCAATCCCGCGAGGGGGAGCTAATCCCACAAAGGCACTCTCAGTTCGGATCGCAGGCTGCAACCCGCCTGCGTGAAGTCGGAATCGCTAGTAATCGCAGATCAGCAGGCTGCGGTGAATACGTTCCCGGGCCTTGTACACACCGCCCGTCACACCACGAAAGTCTGCAACACCCGAAGCCGGTGGGGTAACCGCAAGGAGCCAGCCGTCGAAGGTGGGGCCGATGATTGGGGTGAAGTCGTAACAAGGTAGCCGTATCGGAAGGTGCGGCTGGATCACCTCCTTTCTATGGAGACCCGGCAGATGACACTGCCACACCACGCTAAGATGCAGCTCACGGATAAACGCGAGACTTATCTCGGCCGTATCCACTCTTTGTTCAGTTTTGAGGGAACTAAAAATAGGGCACAAAGCGGGCCTATAGCTCAGCTGGTTAGAGCGCACGCCTGATAAGCGTGAGGTCGATGGTTCGAGTCCATCTAGGCCCACCAACTTATGGGGGCATAGCTCAGCTGGGAGAGCGCCTGCCTTGCAAGCAGGAGGTCAGGAGTTCGATCCTCCTTGTCTCCACCATCTTATTTTTTTGTTCCACTCAGATGCACCTTGACAACTGCATAAGAAGAGGCAATAAGTAAAGCGAAGAAAAGTGAGCTTTTGATCTATCCTGCCGAGGGTGGATCAAAAGATGAAGTCAAGGTAATAAGGGCATACGGTGGATGCCTTGGCGCCAAGAGCCGATGAAGGACGCAGCAAGCTGCGAAAAGCTACGGGGAGCCGCAAGCAGGCTTTGATCCGTAGATGTCCGAATGGGGCAACCCAGCAGAGGTAATGCTCTGTTATCCTATCCTTAGAGGTAGGAAGGGAACCCGGGGAACTGAAACATCTAAGTACCCGGAGGAGAAGTAATCAATTGAGATTCCCTGAGTAGCGGCGAGCGAACGGGGAAGAGCCCAAACCGGTTGAGGCAACTCGACCGGGGTTGAGGACCGGCAGAATGTGAGCCAGGCCTAGTCGAAGGATCTGGAAAGATCCGCCATAGCAGGTAATAGCCCTGTAGGCGAAAGGCAGAGCAAGCGGGCCGTGATCCAGAGTACCGCGGGACACGTGAAACCCCGTGGGAAGCAGGGGGGACCACCCTCCAAGGCAAAATACTTCTTGGCGACCGATAGCGTATAGTACCGTGAGGGAAAGGTGAAAAGCACCCCGGAAGGGGAGTGAAATAGTACCTGAAACCGTATGTCTACAAGCAATCGAAGCACGTGAAGGTGCGACGGTGTGCCTATTGAAGAATGAACCGGCGAGTTACG
>CAXXIN010000008.1:0-20000 GCA_963665275.2 Negativicutes bacterium | reverse complement strand
CCCTTCTGCTTAAGGCAGAAGGGTTTTGTTCTCCAGTATTCTTCAGAAGCCTCGGCGATTTGTCGTCCGAGGAGGAAATTGTCATTTAGTGACGAATAGGTATAAGCATGGCCCCGTAGCTCAGCTGGATAGAGCGCCGGACTTCGAATCCGTAGGTCGCGTGTTCGAATCACGCCGGGGTCACCAATGAACAACAAGTCCGCAGCGATGCGGACTTTCTTCGTTGCGTTGACAGGAGGCAGGATTCAGCAGGATAATGAACAAGAGTAATTACAGAGTTTGTTTTGAAAGGAGCAGGAATAGGTTGAAACATCATATTATTACGTTTGAAGAACTTGTTGCGCCGCTATCCCATGGTAAAATTATGGTGGTAGTCGAGTGCCTGAGTATTGAAGAGTGCGATCAACCGGAAATTATGACCGAACTTTCGGAAATTCTGAATTTTAACTGTGACGCGGAATGCGACGACTGGGAGGATTTCCTGGATTATGGGTTTGTCGTGATAGAAAGCGAAAATGCGCCAGAACATTTGGCGGAAGCCTCACTCCTGATCGACTTTTTGCGTAATGAAAAATATCAAAACATGATTCAGGCAGATCTGTTTGTTGATGGAATTTTGCAAGCTAGTTCCTGGACCGGGGTTACAGATGTATGGAAAATATCGCCTGAAATCAAGAAACCTGCCAAATCTGTGGTATTGCGCTTTCCTGTTGAAAGGACCAATCGGCATAAAGACACAGATGCTAAGAATTGATTGTTTTCTATGAAATCCTGCACTGCTGGAAGTGGGCATTCAGTTGCAGCTGATACTTTGTCGTTTTTGCAAGTGGGTCTTTTGCTTTCAAAGGTTGTAGTATTTTAAATATAGAAAGGTCGGCGAATTCGCCGACCTTTCTATATTTAAAACGGAGAATTAGTCTGCCTTTCTACGCAACAGATTTTGCAGAGCAACAGGGAACATGTTTGGGCACATGACCTTCGGCGTGAGCGAAGACGGGGCGGAAATTGAAGTGCCTCAACTTTTGCTTCAGTACGGAATCAGTTTGCATGTGATTTCAATAAGCCTAAGTTCCCTAATAAACTCTCCCGCGCGCATTCCGGAAAGTCTTCAATCGTGGATTATAGTTATTCATTGTGATAAACTGAACAAAAGACAGCAGAGCAAGTGGTTATTTGTTGGATAAAAACTTGAGAACTTTGCTTCCTGTATCCCTGACCTTTCTTATGGGCCCGGAATTCGTTTTCGTTCGAGGCTTCATATCGCGTTCCGATCCGAAATCGCCTCTTTTTATTAGCGTATTCTTGGTTTTCTCCGGAACTAATTCACACTTGATGACTGCCAGCGCCTTTTCAGGCATACTACTGCTGTCACAAGTGAAGATGTCGATAGCAGCGAACCCTACTTCCGGATAGGTATGAATTCCAAGATGACCATCGGTCAATAATGCGAGGACCGTGATCCCTTCCGGAGAAAATTGATAAGTTTGTATGCTGAGCATCCTGAGATCCGCGGCATGGATAGCCAAGGATAATATTTTTTGAAGTTGATCCATATCGTTGAGCACTTCCCGGCGGCAGCCGTAAAAGTCTGCGGTCGTGTGTCGGCCAATGGCAGCCAAATTTGTCACCTCTCTCAAAGAATCGGTATCAAGACTGTCATTCAATACAGTTCTTAATGTCTTATTATACTTTGCCGGAAGCGGACGCGCAATTGCAGCGCGAATATTTGACTGGTGATGGCTTGCAGAAAGGTCCGGCTAAAGGTAGAATTTTAAGTGTGGTTATAATTGCCGCCCATTGGACTGGCGATATATTACTTGAGTATAAAGGGGGAGACCGTTTTGTCAATGCATAACGCAGAGCTGGCCAAAGGAATTTACCAAGTTGGGGTAGTTGATTGGATTACCCGCGATTTTCACGGCTATAAAACGCCGCGAGGGGTTACCTACAATTCTTATCTAATTGTTGATGAAAAAGTTTGTCTGATTGATACGGTTAAAGCACCTTTCGCCAAAGAACTGTTGGAACGAATCAGTGAAATTATCGATCCGTCGAAGATCGATTACGTGATTGTTAACCACGTAGAGCCTGATCATAGCGGGTCGCTAACGGCGGTCATGGACATGGCCCCACAGGCAAAAGTCTTCCTGACTGAGCAGGGCCGGAGTGAAACTGTCAAATATTACGGCAGGGAATATGATTTTCAGGTCGTGAAAAACGGGGACAAAATCAGTCTTGGCCGTCATACGCTTCGGTTTGTTCCATTGCCCATGCTGCACTGGCCGGATTCAATGGCGACATACCTTGAGGAGGAACAGATACTCTTCTCTAATGATGCCTTTGGCCAGCACTATTCAACAAATTTCAAGTTTGATGACGAAAATGAGATGTCGGAAGTGTATTATGAGGCGAAAAAGTATTATGCGAACATTTTGATGCCATTCGGCAAACTGGTGCTTAAGGCGATTGATAGTTTGGCGGCGTTGCCAATTCGAATGATTGCGCCAAGCCATGGAATAATTTGGCGAACGCATGTGCCTGAAGTCGTTGCGTTGTACAAGACCTGGGGTGCAGGCGAAACAGAACCGCTAGTGCTGTTGGTTTATGATACTATGTGGGGCAGTACAGAGGCAATGGCACGCAAAATTCTTGAAGGGCTGACGGCGGGAGGCATCAAAACGAAGCTCTACCGAATGTCTGAATCTGACAAGAGTGAGTTGGCAACGGAGTTGTTGCAGGCACGCGGACTCATTATCGGGTCTTCAACCCAAAACAATGGTATGCTGGCTACCATGGCAGGTTTCCTTTATTATTTGAAGGGCTTGAAACCGCAGAATAAAACAGGAGCGGCTTTCGGAGCCTATGGATGGGCGGGTGGCGCTCAGGCAGACATCGAGACAGCGCTTAAGGCAGCAGGCGTAATCCAGGGTCTTCCAGCACTTACCCTCAAGTGGTCGCCAACGAAGGAAGAGTCGCAACGCTGTTATGAATTTGGCCGAGACTTTGCACTGAAGATGTTGAACCAATAGATACTTTAACTTGGTAGGGGGCCGGACAGGCCCTCTTACTTTATCACGAGAACAGATAGTGGAAATGATGGAGGTACTCAAATGCAGACGATGATACCTAAAGTGATGCTAAAAAGACATGGAAAGCACGGGAGCGAAAGTGGACATCCATGGGTATATCAGAGTGAAATCGACTACGTGAAGGGGAAGTTTGTGGCCGGCGACATTGTGGATGTGTTCAATTGTCGACAACAATACCTGGGCCGAGGATATATAAACCCACGGTCACAGATCACCATTCGTCTGTTGTCTCGCGAGGAGGAAATCATCAATCGTGATTTTTTCGTAAAGCGGATTGCTCAGGCATGGAAATACCGACAGCGATTTTTAGAAGAACCTGAATATTGTCGGCTGATTTTTAGCGAAGCAGACTTTTTGCCTGGACTAGTTGTCGATAAATTTGGCTCCTGCCTGGTGATTCAGACACTTGCTCTGGGGATGGATCTTCACAAAGAATTGATCGTCTCTGTGCTTGATGAGTTGCTGAAGCCTGAGATGATTTACGAGCGGAATGACGCTTCGGTTCGTACGATTGAAGGGCTGCCGCTGCAAAAAGGATTTTTGAAGGGGCAGGGTGACACACTGCTGACTGTGCGGGAAAATGGCCTGTTGTTCCAGGCGGATATTGAAAATGGCCAAAAAACTGGATTCTTTTATGACCAACGCGAAAACCGACGTATTCTATCCAAGTTCGTCGCAGGAGGCGAGGTGCTCGATTGTTTTTGCTTCAGTGGTTCATTTTCCATTCACGCTGCTGCATATGGAGCCAAACATGTTACCGGCATCGACATCTCGTCTTCAGCAGTCGCACTTGCCACACGCAATGCCGCACTCAACAAGTTGGAGGATCGCTGCGAATTCATGGAAGCAAATGCGTTCGACTTGCTGCGCTCTTATTCGGATGCCGGGCGGCAGTACGACACAGTGATTCTCGACCCGCCCGCGTTTACCAAAAGTAAGGCGTCAGTGGAAGGGGCGGCACGCGGATACAAAGAAATCAATCTGCGTGGACTCAAAATGATCAAGCCGGGAGGCTTTCTCGTGACCTGTTCCTGTTCCTTTCACATGGACCGCAACTTATTTCATTCAGTTGTGGCTGAGGCTGCTTATGACGCGAAACGGACTGTCCGGGAAGTGGCTTACATGACGCAGGCCAAGGACCACCCGTCTATCCCGGCTGCGCCGGAAACCAGCTATCTAAAATTCCTGGTGCTCGAAGTTCAGTAACCGGGACTTGCTAAAAGTCGAAAAGTCAAATAAAATAGAAGTAGGTTAGTGAGCAACATATACAGGGAGAAGAGTTATGGGAAACCTGGCGGATTATATCGAAAAATTCATATTGCTACGTTTGTCAGGCAGGGAGGATAACTCTGTTGTTGTCAACCGCAATGATCTGGCGCAGGAATTGGATTGCGCTCCGTCCCAGATCAGTTATGTCGTTAATACTCGATTTACTGTTACTCGTGGGTTCGTGGTTGAAAGCAGGCGGGGTTCTGGAGGCTTTATCAGGATTGCCAGAACTCCGATGCATCATGCGGTTTTCGAAACGGCCGTAAGCCGAATCGTTGCGGAGCAGACTGAAACTGAGGTGGATACGTTGGTTGAAGAACTTCGAGGCAGCGGGCTGATGACTCAGCGTGAAGCCGCGATGGTGATGCAATTTCTTCAACTTATGCAGGAGCGGATGGAACCTGAAGAGCGGGTGCAGAGCTTGCGGGCTATTTTTTCGACTTTGTCGAATTTCTCATAGGGGGATAAGCGTATGCTTTGCGACGAATGTGGTAGTAATGCCGCATGTGTTCACATGATAAAAGTTTTGGATGGTGTAAAAACAGAGAAGCATCTTTGTGAAAGTTGTGCATCGTCTGCCGGGGAGGCTTGTTTTTCCAGCGGCATTCACTTTTCTGTGAATGACTTGGTTAAGGCTATGTTTAGTCAAGAATTGGATGAGTCAACAGAACCTGAGCTCAATTGCCCGAATTGTGGCATGGATTTTGCCGATTTCAGCCGGTCAGGTAAGATTGGCTGCAGCGTTTGCTATGTGATTTTCCACGAGCAACTGGAATCGATACTTCGGCGGGTACACGGCACAAGTTGCCACACCGGGAAGGTTCCCCTCAAGGCTGGCAATACAGTCAGGTTGCGTCTGAAAGTGAAAGGCTTGAGACAGGACTTGGAACGCAGTGTACAGCGTGAAGATTATGAAAGTGCAGCTAAGATCCGCGACAACATTAGGTTGCTTGAAATAGAAATGCAAACAGAGGGGGCAGAGCCTGATGGGGCGTAACGGTAAGACGCTGTTTGACGGTAGCGTACCGCTCTGGATGAAAAAGACGGGTCCTGAAGGCGATATTGTTTTGTCGAGTCGAATTCGCCTAGCCCGTAATCTAAATGGAGTACCATTTCCAGGACAGGCTGATGCCGATCAGTTGAAGCAGGTTGGTAACCGAGCATCCTTTTCAGTGCAGGACCTAATCGATTCAGATGGCAGTCATCAATATGAGATGATTGACATGGCTGTTTTGACCGAGCAGGAACGCCGTATCTTGGTGGAAAAACATCTGACCAGCCTGAAACATATGCAGGATCCGGCGAATCGATCATTGATCATTCGCGATGATACTGCTGTCTGCATCATGGTAAATGAAGAAGACCATTTTCGTATTCAAAGCCTTACAGCTGGTCTAAATCTGCGGTCAGCCTGGAAGATGGCGGATGAAACAGACAATTTGCTGGAGGCTCGCCTGGGGTATGCTTTTAATGAAGATCTTGGGTATCTGACTTCCTGCCCGACAAATTTGGGAACAGGGCTGCGGGCCTCGGTGATGATGCACTTGCCGGCGCTTGTCCTTCTAGGGCAGATGCATCGGATTATCGATGTATCGACCCAGCTGGGAATGGCCGTTCGAGGCTTTTACGGGGAAGGAACAGAGGCGTTCGGCAACGTGTTTCAAGTTTCAAACCAACAAACACTGGGGTTCAATGAAACGGAAATCGTGAATAATGTTCTGGGGCTTGCCAGACAGGTCGTGGAACAGGAGCGATCAGCCCGACGGATGCTGATGAGCGATTCGGGCGAAGAACTGGCAGATCGCGTCTGGCGGGCGTATGGGACACTGCGTCATGCCCGCAGTATCTCAGGTCAGGAGGCGCTGGGGTTGTTGTCTGCGGTCCGACTGGGAATTGACATGGGTATCATCGGGAGGTTGGCTCCGGAAATATTTACAGAATTGATCATTGGCTCGCGATCCTGCGTGGTTACCAGTAGGGCCCATGTTGAAAGAATGGAAAAATGTGAGCGAAATCGCTTGCGTGCAAATTTGATCCGTGAACGGATCAAGGAGGGTGATGACGTTGTTTAATCGTTTTACAGAAAGAGCCAGAAAGGTATTGGTTCAGGCGCAGCAGGAAGCTTTGAAATTGGAAAGTGATCACATCGGCACAGAACATCTGTTGTTGGGCCTTGTGGGAGACGCTGACAGCGTGGCCTCCAGGTCTTTGACTTCGCTTAATATTAATTTGAGCGCGATGCGCTCTCAAATTGTTGAAAAATTGAATCGCGCCACGGCGGAAAAACAGGAAATCAACTATACGCCTCGGGCAAAGAAAGCCCTTGAACTGGCAGTGGATGAAGCACAGCAAATGGGGCACAATTATGTCGGAACCGAACACATCTTATTGGGGCTGATGCGAGAAGGCGAAGGAATCGCCGCTCAAGTTATGCATAGTTTGGGTATTGATAATATTGAGATGCTCCGCCAACGGATCGTCGAACTGCTTGGCGGGGTTGCCGCATCAGGAACGGCGGCGCCGGGAAAGACTGTTGCTCATCCTTATTCGAGCCATGAATCTGCGTCGATGCTGGACGAGTTTGGGCGCGATCTCAACAAAATGGCAAGCGAGGGGCAGAGTGATCCGGTGATTGGCCGCGATAAGGAAATTGAACGGGTGATTCAGATTCTCAGCCGGCGCACCAAGAATAACCCGGTGCTTATTGGGGAACCGGGCGTCGGCAAGACGGCTGTCGCGGAAGGCCTCGCCCAAAGGATTGTGGCTGGCAAGGTTCCTGAGACTCTGAAGGACAAACGAATTTTTTCATTAGACTTGGCGTCAGTAGTGGCGGGAACCAAGTATCGCGGTGAGTTTGAAGAGCGTTTGAAAAAGGTTTTGCATGAAATCCGTCAATCACGCAACACTATTCTGTTTATCGACGAGATGCACACCTTGGTCGGAGCGGGTGCGGCAGAAGGCGCTATTGATGCCGCCAATATCCTGAAGCCTGCGTTGGCCAGAGGCGAATTGCAGGCAATCGGGGCTACCACCCTCAACGAGTTCAAGAAACATATCGAAAAAGATGCTGCGCTGGAACGACGATTCCAGCCCGTGATGGTGGGTGAACCTTCGGAAGAAGATGCTGTCAGCATACTGATGGGTTTGCGCGACCGTTATGAGGCTTTTCATCGGGTTAAAATTCCTGATGAGTCCATCCGGGCTGCTGTAAAACTTTCTAAAAGATACATTTCGGACCGATTCCTGCCTGACAAGGCCATCGATGTAATGGATGAAGCGGCATCCCGTGTTCGGCTCCAGACTTTTTCACCACCGCCTGATGTCAAGGATATCGAACAGCGATTGTCAGCCTTGCGCACTGAGAAAGAGGCGGCTATTTCGGCTCAGGAGTTTGAAAGAGCAGCCCGCCTTCGCGATGATGAACAGCGCCTACGCGAAGAATTGGAAAACAAACAGCGGGAATGGAAGCGGTCCGGCAGTGAAACAATTCTGGTCACAACGGATGATATAGCGCACATTGTTGCGAATTGGACCGGAATTCCGGTGAAAAAGCTCGCGGCGGAAGACTCGGAACGCTTGCTTCGCTTGGAAGCCATACTGCATGAACGGGTCGTAGGACAAGATGACGCAGTTCAGGCGGTTTCAAAAGCGGTTCGGCGAGCAAGGGCCGGACTGAAAGATCCCAAACGCCCCATTGGTTCCTTTGTCTTTCTCGGGCCAACCGGTGTGGGGAAAACCGAGCTAGCCAGAGCGCTGGCAGAAGCCTTATTCGATGATGAGACGGCCATGGTTCGTCTGGATATGTCGGAATATATGGAAAAACATTCGGTATCCCGCTTGGTCGGAGCTCCGCCCGGATATGTCGGTTACGAGGAAGGCGGACAACTCACGGATATTGTTCGCCGCAAACCGTATGCAGTAATCTTACTGGATGAAATTGAGAAGGCGCATTATGATGTCTTCAACATTCTGCTGCAGGTTCTCGAAGACGGACGCTTGACAGACAGTCAAGGGCGCACAGTAGACTTCCGCAATACGGTCATCATCATGACCTCGAATGTCGGATCCCGCCATTTTCGACAGGATGGTGCGCCACTCGGATTTTCGACAGAGTCTGCCTCGGATCGAACCGCTTTTAAAGCAGCAAAGAACCGGGTAATGGAAGAAGCCAAAAAAACGTTCAGGCCGGAATTCCTCAACCGGATAGACGAAGTAATCGTATTCTCAAGCCTGAGTGACGATCAATTGAAACAGATCATCGACATTATGCTGGCCGAAGTTTCCAAGCGATTAAAAGAGGGCCAGATAACCCTTGAAGTCACAGATTCCGCCAAAACGGCAATCTTGGCAAAAGGACTGGACCCGGCATATGGTGCGCGGCCTTTGCGCCGTGCGATTCAGCGACTAGTCGAAGATGAAGTGACGGATATGGTGCTGCGGCGCGATATCACGGCTGGCGACAGCATTTTGGTTGAATCGATGCCGGATGGAGACCTTTTGCTGAAACGAAAAATATAAACGGAAGGAAAATGGAGATCAAATGGCGAAAACACTCGTTAACAGCGAGTGTTTTTCTATGGAACCGGTTCGGTACGGTTACCAGACGAGAGGAGTCCCGTGGTGGCAAAGCAGAAATCGATTTTTTTGTGCCGTGAATGCGGTTTTGATTCTCCCAAATGGTTGGGCCGGTGTCCAAACTGCAGTCAATGGAACACGATGGTGGAAGAAACTATTCAGGCGACACCGACGGGGAACGCAGGGGCGTCCAGTGGCGCTAAACCGCGTTTGATCAAGGAATTTTCGGAAGCCGATGATCTGCGGCAACCAACTGGAATCGGTGAAATGGACCGTGTTCTTGGCGGCGGAATAGTGGCTGGCTCGTTGGTGCTCGTCGGGGGCGACCCTGGAATTGGGAAATCGACATTGCTGTTATCGGCTGCCTCTCAATTTTCACATCGCTATGGGAACGTTCTCTATGTTTCAGGTGAAGAGTCTGCAGCGCAGACAGGGATGAGAGCCCGGCGGACTGGCGCCGTGGAAGAAAAAATGTGGGTTTTGGCCGAGTCAAATCTGGAAATGATTTTGAATGAAGCCGCGAAGATGCATCCCGCCATGATGGTCATCGATTCAATACAGACGATGTTCTATCCCGGAGTTCCAGGCGCGACCGGCAGTGTCAGCCAGGTCCGTGAATCTACAGGGCGTTTGCTGCGGTTTGCCAAGGAGAGCGGCGTTCCTGTACTCATTGTGGGACATGTGACAAAGGACGGGAGCATCGCAGGCCCGAGATTGTTAGAGCATATGGTAGATACCGTGCTTTATTTTGAAGGGGAACGGAACTACGCGTTCCGTGTGCTGCGCGCCATGAAAAATCGCTTCGGCTCAATCCTGGAGAGCGGCATTTTTTCGATGGAAAGGGAGGGCCTCGTTGAGGTGAGTAATCCTTCCCAATTTTTGCTTGCCGAAAGAGGTGAACGGGCCTCCGGCTCGGCAATTACTGCCTGTATGGAAGGCGTTAGGCCGTTGCTGATTGAAATTCAGGCATTGGTGTCCACGACATGTTTCGGATTGCCCCGGCGGACGACGGCCGGGTTCGATGCGAACCGACTAGCGTTGCTGTTGGCGGTTCTGGAAAAGCGACAGGGAATGATGTTGGGAAACCAGGATGTTTATCTAAATGCCGTGGGCGGATTCCGCCTGGGTGAACCAGCCGCTGATCTGGCGGTGGTTTTGGCTGTGGCTTCAAGCTTCAGGGATCGTGCTGTCGATCAAGCTGTTGTGGCGATCGGAGAGGTCGGCCTGACAGGTGAAATCAGGATGGTTCCCCGGGTGGCCCAACGAGTCAGAGAAGCCGCTAATCTGGGGTTGAGCAAAGTGATTGTGCCCTGGGGAAACCTCGCTGAGTTGAAGAAGGAACCTGTCAGAGTTGAACTGGTTGGTGTAAAAAACCTGTCGCAAGCGATGGAGGTGGGGCTGCAATGACGACGATGAAGGCGCCGGAAGCAAAACTATGGGACGCCCGATTTGTGAAAATGCTAAGAAAAATGGCGCCGGGGACTGCCTTAAGGGAGGGGCTGGAAAATATTCTTCGCGCCAAAATGGGCGCACTGGTTTTGATGGATGACTCGCCGGAGTCCCTGCGCATCGTTGACTGCGGGTTTGAACTCAATGCTGAGTACAGTCCTTCTAATTTTTATGAACTGGCTAAAATGGATGGAGCCTTGGTTCTATCGGGCGACGGTAAAAAAATATTGTATGCCAATGCTCAGCTGATACCTGAACCGGGTATTCCCACGTCTGAAACAGGGACGCGGCACCGCACTGCCGAGCGCGCCGCCAAGCAAACCGGTGCGTTGGTCGTGGCGATTTCCCATCGCCGTAATATTATCACCATGTACCTGGGCGATCTTCGGTATACGCTAAAAGATATCACTTTCATTCTGGCTCGTGCCAACCAGGCGCTGCACACGCTCGAACGATATAATCAGGCTCTGCAAAAAAGCCTTTCCAGCCTCAATGTACTGGAGCTGGATGAACTGGTAACGCTGGGCGAAGTGGTTGATGTGCTGGTAAGAGGGGAGCGAGTGAGCCGCATTGCCAATGAAATAGAACAGAATATCATCGAACTCGGCAGCGAAGGCCGCCTGGTCAACATGCAGATGGAAGAGATTATGCCGAACAACGTCGGTGTATGGGACTTAATACAGGATTATTGCGTCGTTCCAGATTTGAAGACGCATGAGGAGATTTTCGAACAGTTGCGCCACATGCCCGAAGAGGGACTCGACCGTTATGGGGTGGGGCGTTTGTTGGGATATGGAATTACACCCAGCACGTTGGACGTGCCCGTGATCCCGCGAGGATTCCGCATTTTACGCCAAATTCCCCGCCTGCCGCCCCTGGTTGTGGAGAATATTGTTGCCCATTTCAAAACCGTGAGCCGGATATATAGCGCCACGCCGGCTGAGCTGGACAAAGTTGACGGCATTGGCGAGGCGAGGGCCCGTGCCATTCGGCAGGGAATCAAGAGGCTGCGCGAGCAGACGATTTTTGACAACGGTATTTGATAGAGCATGGTCGTAAAAAACAAGAAGGACGCCGTCATTGACGGCGTCCTTCTTGGCTGATTCTACTTACGATAAGTTAAATATCCCAAGGGTACGGACGTTTTTGGTTTCATGCTGCAAAACGGACTGAAGGTCCAACCCGGTAAGATTGCACAAAGCAGTAAGATAAAATAGAGAATGCCCCATCTCGTTAATTAAAACGTCACGGCAGTTTTCACAAAGTTCGCCGGACAAATGGGAAGACATAAAAGACTTTAAATTGCTAAACTCTGCATCGGCAGGGATTTTTTGCCGCTCTGCTACGATTGAAATGCAGCCGCATTCGGTCACCGCTTTGGCTACGGCGCGGTTAACCCGGGACGCAGCTTCCTGGTGCTTGGTTAGGACGTCAAGAATGCTTCTGTGGCGAATTAGATAATCTTCGACAGCCATCTGGAAATCTGCGCACGATTTTTCCTGCAATTGTTATAGCACCTCACTCTAAATTCATTATATAAAGGGGGTCTAAGCATTGTCAAGCACAACTCGTGAAGAGGAAAACTTTATTGACATGGATACAGGGTACATGTTACAATACCGATTTTGACAAAAAACATCTTTGTATGATATAATCACTTCATGTCTATATGAGTGCAACATGATTTTAAAGATCGGTTTTCCGTTCGGAGGTGCAAAATGCTTACTGTTGGAGACAGAGTGGTTTACCCAATGCATGGCGCAGGTGTCATTGAAGCAGTCGAAGAACACGAGGTCATGGGTGAACGTCGGGAATATTTTATTCTGACGATGCCTTGTGGCGGTATGCGTGTGATGATTCCTCTTGACAATGTTGAACATGTGGGATTGCGGGAAGTGATCTGCGAGACGGAAGTTGACAATGTGTTTTGCACATTGCGCATGGCTCCGACTCAAGCTTGTGTGAATTGGAATCGCCGCTTTAATATCAATCTGGCAAAAATAAAAAGCGGAAACATTCACGAGGTGGCAGAGGTTGTTCGCAATCTGACCATCCAGGATAGGGCAAAAAAACTTTCTACCGGAGAACGTCGCTTGCTTGACACGGCGCGTCAGATACTGGTCAGCGAATTGGTGCTGGTATTGAGAAAAGACGCAGAAGCGATTGCGGAGCGGCTTGATTCGGTTTTTGCGGAACTTCCGGTGGGCGGGTAACGCCCTTTTTTTTTGTGGAGTTTGAAGCGTCGCTACCGAAGAAATCTTGTGGGAACTGCGCAGGTCTTATATAATATATTAAATACAAATATTTTAACGAGGGGAGGTGAGGGAATGATTGAGAAAGTACTGAGAATACTGATCACTGTGCTGGCGGGGATTGGGGGTCTGTTGACCGCCGATAGAGTTTTGCTTTCACTGCCGCAAGGGATGTTGCCGGATTTCGCACTGGTAGGGGTTTTTGGCGTTACAGTAGGAACGGTTTTTTTCTATCTGGTCGGTGGGTTGACCGGGTCTTTGGTCGGATACTTATTGTCGCCCTGGTTGACAGGTTTCGTTCGGCGCTATTCTTTCTGGATGGAAACCAAGTTGCTGAAGATGCCTTTGAATGAAGTTCTGGCAGGTTTATTAGGGTTGGGCATTGGTCTTATTATAGCTAATTTATTAGGCGCGGCATTTATACCGGTTCCCTTGGTCGGGAGTTACATCCCTATTTTTCTCAGTGTAATTCTGGGGTTCACGGGGATCAATGTAGCGATTCGCAAGAGAGAAGAGTTGGCTTCGTTGTCGTTGCCGGCCTTTTTGGGCGGCGGAAAAGATCGTAACAAAGAAAAGGCGACGACGCAGCCGGGCCACTTCAAGATTCTGGATACCAGTGTAATCATTGACGGTCGGATTGCCGATATCTGCAAAAGCGGATTTATCGAGGGGACCCTCTTGATACCGGGGTTTGTTTTGGAGGAGCTTCAGCATATTGCGGATTCCTCTGATTTGCTCAAACGAAACCGGGGACGACGGGGTTTGGATATATTGAACAGAATTCAAAAGGAAATGGGTGTTTTCGTACAGATTGACAACCGCAACTTCGACGATGTGGCGGAGGTCGATGCAAAACTGGTCCGCCTCGGACAACTAATCAAGGGAAAAATTCTCACGAACGATTATAACCTGAACAAAGTTGCCGAGTTGCAGGGTGTGACGGTCATGAACATTAACGAACTGGCAAACGCCGTAAAACCGGTGGTACTGCCTGGCGAAGAAATGGTGGTTCATGTAGTCAAGGATGGTAAAGAATCCGGTCAGGGTGTAGCCTACCTGGATGATGGCACCATGATTGTTGTTGACAATGGTAGGAAACATCTGGGCGATACCATTGATGTATTGGTGACTTCGGTTCTGCAGACAGCCGCTGGACGGATGATATTTGCCAAGTTGAAATAAATCGGTTGAAGGAGAGTTCGCATGGATTCACCAACAGTTACGCTGCCATCCAATTTTATTCAGAATATCATCAATGAAGATGCGAAAACTGGCAGGCATGGGGGGCGTGTGCAGACCCGGTTTCCGCCCGAGCCTAACGGGTATCTTCATATTGGACATGCGAAGTCCATTTGTTTGAATTTCGGGATTGCCGCTGAAAACGGAGGCCTGTGCAATCTTCGCTTTGATGACACGAATCCCAGTAAAGAAGATGTGGAATATGTCGATTCGATTCAGGAAGATGTCAAGTGGCTTGGATTCGATTGGGGTGACCGGATGTTTTACGCGTCGGATTATTTTCCTCAATTGTATGAATATGCCGAAAAACTCATTCAGATGGGAAAAGCATATGTTTGCGACCTGAATGCCCAACAGATAAGGGAATATCGTGGAACTTTAACTGAACCGGGGCGCAACAGCCCTTTTCGGGAACGTACTGCGGCGGAGAGCCTGGATCTGTTCCGACGTATGAGAGCAGGAGAGTTCCCTGACGGGACGCGCACTTTGCGTGCGAAGATCGACATGGCGTCACCCAACATTACCATGCGTGACCCGGTTTTGTATCGGATTCTGCGGGCGACGCATCATCGGACAGGTGACGCCTGGTGCATCTATCCCATGTATGATTATGCCCATCCGGTTTCGGACGCTATTGAGCGAATCACCCACTCCATTTGCACGCTGGAGTTCGAAGATCATCGACCGTTGTATGACTGGTGCGTGGAGATGCTTGACATCTACCGGCCACAACAGATTGAATTTGCCCGACTGAACTTGACCCACACAGTAATGAGCAAGCGAAAGCTGCGCGAACTGGTTGAGCAGAAGCTGGTGAGCGGGTGGGATGATCCGAGAATGCCGACGATTTCGGGATTGCGGCGACGTGGATACACGCCGGAAGCGATCCGGGATTTCTGCGAACGGATTGGCGTGGCCAAGAGCAATAGCCTCGTAGATTTGGAAATGCTGGAGCATTGCATTCGTGAAGACCTGAACGTCAAGGCAGCCCGAGCCATGGTCGTGCTTCGGCCGTTGAAAGTGGTTGTCGAAAATTATCCGGCAGGCGTGGTTGAAGAGCTTACGGCCGAAAACAACCCGGAAAACCCCGAGATGGGCTCGCGGACAATGCCGTTTTCGCGCGTTTTGTATATTGAACAAGACGACTTCATGGAACAGCCGCCCGGAAAATTTTTCCGCTTGGCGCCCGGGCGTGAAGTGAGGCTGAAGTACGCCTACATCATTAAGTGTGAACAAGTGATCAAAGACGACCTGACCGGTGAAGTCACAGAGGTTCGCTGTACCTATGACCCGGAATCCAAAAGTGGCGGCGCCACCAGCGGCAGGAAGGTGAAAGGGACGTTGCACTGGGTTGCGGCTGAGCATGCTCTTCCGGTCGAGATCCGTTTGTATGACCACCTGTATAAAGACGGTACAGCTGGCGATATCAACGGGGAAGCCGGGCAGTCCGCATTGAACCCGAATTCGCTTGTGGTTTTGAAGCAGGCGATGATGGAACCGGGATTGGCGGGCACGCCTGTTGGCAGCCATTATCAGTTCCTGCGGCAGGGTTATTTCTGCGCCGATTTGGAGTCTCGTCCGGGTTTTCCTGTGTTTAACCGGATCGTGTCTTTGCGTGACTCCTGGGCAAAGGCCAAGCAGTCGTAAGGAGTCTTCGGAGCGCATATTTTTAATAAGTATCGCCGTTTTCTGATGGAAGGGGTCATCGCTGTCGAGAACGGCGAATTTTTCCTTGTACGTGAAGATGGCTGCGCCAAGTCACTGATTTAAGGGGGATACCATTGAATGTCAGTTCAGTCTCCTACAGTTGCGGTCATCATAGCGGCTGCTGGCAATTCAACGCGTATGGGCGAAGGAATCGATAAGCAATTTGTGCTGATTGACGGCCAGCCGTTGTTATGGCATTCGATTCAACTGTTTAACTCGTTGCCGGGTTTGAGTCGGCTACTTGTAACAGTCTCACAGTCCAATGAGGAACGTGTGTCGTCACTTCTGCGGGAAACGGTTCGAAATGTGCCCTGGCAGATAGTTCGCGGCGGCTCGGAGCGTCAGCATTCAGTTCGTAATGCGCTCTGTCTGGTTGATGAAGCCTCAGATCTTGTGCTGGTTCATGACGGCGCCCGTCCTTTCGTGACGATGGAGACTGTGCGGCAGTCAATAGCAGCTGCTACTGAACATGGCGCTGCTGTGGTTGCTGTGCCGGTTAAAGATACCATTAAACGGGCCGATGCGTCGGCTGTTGTCCAAGAAACCTTAGATCGCAGCAACCTTTGGCAGATACAGACCCCCCAGGTTTTTAGGCGCGAGGTCCTGCGAAGAGCACATGAGCAGGCTGCAGCTGAAGGAGTCCTGGCAACCGACGACGCGGCGCTGGTCGAGTGGACCGGCGGCAGTGTGAAATTGGTACACGGATCCTATTTGAATTTTAAGGTAACCACGCCGGAGGACGTATCTTTAGCTGAGGCGGTGGCTACGGGAGGAAGAGCACAGAGCATGCAGAGAGCGGGAATCGGCTACGACGTTCATCGATTTGTGACAGGCAGGCCTCTCATGCTGGGCGGGGTTTGCGTGCCGCATTCATTTGGATTGGAAGGTCATTCAGATGCTGATGTTTTGTTGCATGCCATTTCAGACGCTCTCTTAGGTGCGGCGGGTCTAGGTGACATCGGACGCCATTTTCCAGATAACGATCCCCGTTACAGGGGGATTTCCAGCCTGGTTTTGTTGCGAGAAGTGCGGGATAAAGTTGCGGAGTCCGGGTTTTGCATCCATAATGTAGATGCGATTATTGAAGCGCAGGAACCGAAAATGGCGCCCTACATTGGTCGAATGAACACTCTTATCGCCGAAAATTTGGGCGTGCAGATAAACCAAGTCAATGTGAAGGCAACTACGACCGAAAAACTGGGTTTTGTTGGTCGCCAGGAGGGCATAGCCGCCCAGGCTGTTGTCATGATTGGATCGATATAGTGAGAAGCTCCGAAAGGGTTGGGTGATAGAAATGTCTATGGAAAAAATGCGAGTCCGGTTCGCGCCGAGTCCCACCGGTCCGTTTCATATCGGAGGTGCGCGATCGGCCCTCTTTAATTGGCTGTTGGCCCGCCGTTACGGCGGAAAACTTATTTTGAGGATTGAGGATACCGATCTTGAGCGTTCGAGCCGAGAGTCCGAGGAAAACATCAAGGCGGCGCTGCGTTGGTTGGGGATTGACTGGGATGAAGGGATTGATGTGGGCGGAGAACACGGTCCCTACCGACAGACGGAACGATTGCCCATTTATGCCGAGTATACGGCTAAATTGTTGGAAAGCGGCAAGGCGTACCGTTGTTACTGTACTGATGTAGAGCTTGAAGCCGAACGGCAGGCGCTGATGGTCAAAGGCCTGATGCCTCAATATATGGGGAAATGCCGGAATCTCAGTGCGGAAGAGGAACAAAAACTAATCGCCGAGGGGCGCAGACCGACTATCCGGTTCCGGGTGCCGGAAAATCAAATGATTTCATTTCATGATGCTGTGCGGGACACGGTCACCTTTGACTCTAACGGAATCGGTGATTATGTTATCGTCAAATCAGATGGACTGCCTGTATATAATTACGCCGTAGTGCTCGACGATGCCTTGATGCAGATTACCCATGTCATCCGGGCCGAAGAGCACTTGTCGAATACTCCGCGCCAGATTCTGATTTATGAAGCACTGGGTCTGCCTTTGCCTGAATTTGGCCACATATCGCTGATCCTGGGCAAGGATCGCAGCAAGATGAGCAAGCGCCATGGGGCGACCTCCGTTGAACAGTATAAGGCGCTAGGCTATCTGCCTGAGGCTGTGGTCAATTTTCTAGCCTTGCTTGGCTGGTCTCCTCCTGGTGAACAAGAAATTTTTACAAGCGCGGAGTTGATTGAACTTTTTTCCCTGGATCATGTCGCCAAAAATCCTGCGGTATTTGACATCGATAAATTGAACTGGATTAATTCCCATTATTTAAAAAAACTGGATCTGGATACGCTGACCGAAATGGCGTTGCCGCATCTGAAAGCAACGGGATTGATCAGTGAAGAACTAAATGCTGAACGCTTGGAGTGGGTCAAGCAGGTGGTGGGAGCCGTTCGTGACTACGTCAGCTTCGCAGCACAGATTCCAGAGCATGCGGCGGTTTTCTTTCATGATGACGTGGCTATGGAAAACGATGAAACAGCTCAGATATTGAAGGATCCGGACGTTGTTCGGGTGATGGATGAGTTTTTGGCGAAGCTGGCAGCGATGGAAAGCATCACCGGCGAGCAAGTACAGGCCATGCTCAAAGCGATTGGCAAAGAGCTGAAGCTGGGTGGCAAGAAAGTATTCATGCCGGTGCGGGTGGCATTGACTGGACAGATGCATGGGCCCGAGCTGGCCTCCCTGATTCCTCTGTTGGGGATTGAACGGACGATGGCCCGCATACGGCATTCGATGAAACTGGTACAATAAATATAAGTGATCCTGGGTTTCAACAGAAGTTTTCTGACGTTCGATTTTTTGCGCAGGAGGGCGAGCTGTGAACTTGAAAGTATATAACACACTGACCAAAGAAAAGGAACCCTTTATTCCGGCTGAGCCGGGTAAGGTCAAAATCTATGTCTGCGGTGTCACTCCCTATAATCATCCGCACATCGGGAATGCCCGCCCTTTCATCATATGGGATGTCATCCACCGATATTTCGAGCGGCAGGGGCTGCAGGTCCAGCATATCCAGAATTTCACGGGATGTCGATGACTAGATCATCTATGCTGCAGCGAAGGAAGGCATCACCTGGCATGAGCTGGCAGACCGGTACATCAAATCCTACTTCGACGTAATGGACAGCCTGAATATTCGGCGGGTGGACTTGTATCCGCGCGTATCGGAACATATGACGGAAATAATCGAAATGGTGGGTAAGTTGATCGACAAAGGGCATGCCTATGAGATGGACGGTGACGTTTATTTCAGTGTGCAGGATTTTGCAACTTATGGGCGCCTGAGCGGACGCAGCCTTGATGATATGAATGGCTGTGTGCGCGGGTCGAAAGTGGGATGACCGCAAACGACATCCTATGGACTTTGCTTTATGGAAAAGCGCCAAACCCGGAGAACCCTCGTGGGAAAGTCCCTGGGGACTTGGGCGCCCTGGATGGCACATTGAATGCAGTGCCATGTCGTACAAATATTTAGGATGCGGTTTTGATTTTCACGGCGGCGGAAGCGATCTGATTTTTCCGCATCATGAAAATGAAGTGGCACAGTCGGAAGCCTATACCAGTTGCGCTCCCTTCGTGCATTACTGGGTCCATAATGGGTTTGTCACCGTAAATTCGGAAAAGATGAGCAAATCTCTCGGGAATTTCTTTCTGGTCAAGGATATTCTCGAGCATTTCCGACCGGTGGTGTTGCGTTTCTTTATCCTTTCAACACATTACCGCAGTCCGCTGGATTTCAGCGACGAACGGCTTACAGAAGCGGAGAAAGCACTGACGCGGTTGGTAAGCGCCGTGCAGGGGGCTAAGCAACTTCTAAAACAAATGCCTGTGCAGGATGGAGGAGAGCCGTCGATAGAACTCGCCGAAGCTGTGGCTACCGCACGGTTGGAATATGAAGAAGCGATGGATGATGATTTCAATACCGCACTGGCACTTAGCAGTTTGTTCGCACTGGCCAAAACACTGAATGCCTCATGCCAAGCCGCTTTACGCGGCGATGCGAACCCCGATAGGGACGGTATCAGCACAGCAACTGCGGCTTTGTCCGATATGCTGGAAGCATTGGGCCTTTCAATGGAGGATATTCCAGAAAGCGTCGGCCAGGATGAGGCTATGGTTGAATCCTTAATGAAAATATTGTTGGAATTACGACGTTCTGCACGCGAGAACAAAGACTGGGCAATGGCTGATTCCATCAGAAAAAGCCTTCAGGCCGCCGGAATTCTGGTTGAAGATTCTCCGCAAGGTGCCCGGTGGAAACGCGCTTGAAATTTATTGACTTTCAGGCGAAGCTGAAGAGGGATCTGACTGAAAGCTGCAATCGTCTTTTAGCCGGGCCCGGTTATGAAGATCCGGGCCAATTGCCGGCGTTGATATTGGCGTACATTGGCGATGCGGTATTCTCGCTGC